>JBKCJM010000055.1:0-82444 GCA_046301755.1 Cyclobacteriaceae bacterium | reverse complement strand
TGCACCAAGTGAGATGTGAAACAGAGAAGTTCATCTGGAAGTACAACAACATTCGTCCTCATGACAGTCTAGAGAACATCACGCCACGGGCGTTCCTGTTGAAATGTGGAAAACTCCCAGCCGCACAAGCCGACACCGAGTTTCCCACATTCCAACAAGGGGTTTACGATGACAATTACTAAATTTGAGTGTAGCTACTCAGGGGAAGCTTACGTTTCGACCTGGCAATTTTGGAAAGAGAAGGACTATGCGGCAACGTTAACAATCTCCTCCGGCCTTAGTCGTCAGACCTGACGACATGAGATAATGTTTGTCTATATTACGTTACCGGTCAGGCGACCCGCAACAACTCGGGAAAGAGAGGGGCCATACGCCCGCACAACGCCAACCGCTGTTACAAGTATTCCGTGTCAAATTATCAAATGACATCGATTACATCATTTACAGATTGATTATCGTCTAAAAACTTGCTGCAGAAATTCCAATAAAAGCGGTTCTCCAAATTCAACGACAAACTTTTCATCAGCGTGCGACATTAAGTATTCTCCAACTTTGTTGTGTGCTATACTGCAGCGGATTCGGTAGATCCAGTAGGTACAGAGACTTCCAATAAACGACTTGTGATTGTCAACATTGCTTACGCTCGGTACTTTGACAGCCATACATCTTTTGAGAACAAAACCATCTGCATGTCCTGCCAAGATGTGCATTTGTAGCTTATCTTTAAGTGGATTTCCGTCCTTTTTGCCAAACTCGTAGAAAATGTCATCCGCAATTGGCAGGTGGTTTTGTATTTCATTTAGCCGAGCAACAATACTACTAACATCCGTGCAGTATGTAGAAAAAAGATATCTTAATCTTTCCAGATCTTCTCTCCTATATTCATTTAGAATGCTTCCAATTTCCTTTGAGTCAGCAGGTACGTTAAGTGCCTTAATCCTTCTTATTACATCGTAATCAAAATTTAGTTCAAGCAGATGATAGTATTTAAGAAAGCGCTCAAAAGCTAGGTTCTGTTTAATACCCCGTACGCTGGCTTCGTAATAATGGCTTTCAG
Source organism: Cyclobacteriaceae bacterium (assembly GCA_046301755.1). GTDB lineage: Bacteria > Bacteroidota > Bacteroidia > Cytophagales > Cyclobacteriaceae > ELB16-189. The sequence goes on along the minus strand of JBKCJM010000055.1, from coordinate 81,387 downwards.
TAAATTTTGGAAATGCACTGACGGTGAGTTGGATAAATGCTTTCGTTAATGGTGGATTAATATTTAAACCGGCATATTGGTGATTAAAGTAACCCCATAATGGAGCCGAAGCTAGATAAGAATTGACATATGTCTTAACATAGGCGATATATATAACTACGTAGTCATTACTTAGTTTAAATGAGGTGCTCAACTCCGCTTCAGATGGTATCTCATTTAAGTAGCAAGAGAAGTGAAGCTCGGTGAGGGTGTTTGGGTTGTCTACAATTTTACCCTTAGTAAAACACAGATAACCAATCTCAGTTGCGCCCTCATGGATGGGGATATCTGAAGTCCTATCAAGTAAGCTAGCGCAGTTCTCTACTTGTATTACAACATAACCATTTATTGACAAATAGCCCATCACCATCCTGCGCTTGGAAATGCGAAAGGGTAGATTAGTCACTTCATGGCTCCTTTGTTTTCTTTGAAGCTCTTTGATCTCAGCTAAATTCATGTTTATACTGCGGCACGTTTCCAGGCGTCAGAAAATGAAATCGCTCCTTCCTCCCTGAAAAATTCCTTCCAACCACTATTCAAGATTCTTCTGGTCTCAAAACCTACATTCACCCTCTTCGGATTAATTCCCTTTCTGATTTCAGAGAAAGTCTTTAAAGCGAGGGGGTCAGCACCAATTTTTGACTTTTTTAAAGAAGTCAGCAGTGTTTTGACTGCTTTATCAATCCGTCTTACAAATATCTCATCGTCTTTAAATTGCGCAACCGCAGAGAAGAAAGAGTTGATAACGTTGTCTTCGGCTAACCAATTTTTTGGACTCTTGATTTCTGGCTCAACAGAATTTTCATAAACCCTGAACACCTGTTCATCCAGCAGAACGTATTCTTTGAGGTATTTTGTGAACTCAAAGAATATTTTGGATAAAAGGTCTTCGTCTGAATTGAATATTTCAAATTCATCCATCTGTTTTACTACGATATTTTCCCTTTTTTCTTCAGGCGATTTTGTGAGAAAGCAATAGTAAGCTGTAACAATTCTATCGAAAGGAAGTTTTTTCGCTTTGTTTCTTCTAGTTTCTTCTTTTTCTTTAAAAAGTTCTAAGTCCTTAATCTCCTCCTCAAGCTTACCTTGCATTGTCATAAACAAGAGCTCAACCTGATGTCTCATTGACATCGGTTTTTGGCCTGCGTTAAGAACAATTAGTCGGTATATTAGGTGCTTAATTTCTTTCTCTAACCATATCTCTAGTAATAGTTTCTGACCTTTTTTCAGTCGTTCCTTAGCTTCAATCAAATCATTGATAATATACGTTCGCTGAAGTCCGTCTAAAATATAAATATTTTTCGAGTCATAAAGCTTTCTGACTAAGCCATCATGATTGTCACTATCCCAAAGCTTGATATAGTTATTTACTACCTGTGGGTTTATTGCCAAAGTTATTGTAGGGAGAAGTGCTCCTTTAAGGATATCACCTTGCATTCGATTATATGCTTTATACTTCTGTCGTGTTCTTTGAATTTCGAAGCGGTCAAAATTCTCTCCGACTAGGTTTAGATAATCTTCCAAGTCTATTTGAGCATAGAGGACGGTTGTATTTGTTCGCAAATCTTTGGTCGAACTGATAATTCTTAATGACCGTTTCTTAATCATTTCTTAGATTCATTTATAGGAGTAAATTCAAACATATAAGAAGTTTGCGTCATAAGTGTAGATGCGGCATTACCTGTAACTCCCCAACATATTCGTTGATCAAGCGAATATAGTCGTTTACATCTGTTACCGAACGACATGGTTGCGAAAAAATTTTGGAGATCATGCTGAAGTTGAACAGCACCCCAGAGAGTCAGGCGTCAAACCAGCTTAAACCGCTCAAATGCTTGCCCCCCGAAGCCTTGGCGAAGGAGGAGTCTCTGGCAAGATTTAGACAGGCTTAAATTGCTCAAAGGCCTCATGGCATTCATTGCAATAGTAAATGGCGCGGCATAATGTGGGGCCAAAAGGATTTTTTAGTTCCGTATTGGTGCTGTTGCACCGCGGGCAGGTGGCGTTTTCCAGTATCTCCAGGTCGTGAAACAACTGGGCAGACGCGGGGGGCGGGGCCAACCCAAATTGCTTCAACGCAGCCTTGCCCTTTTCGGTCATCTTGTCGCTGCTCCAGGGCTCGCGGAAGGATACGGTAACCTCCGGGGTGAGTCCGTGCTGGCGGATTACGTGCTCCACTTCCTGCTTCATGATTTCCAATGCGGGGCAACCGACAAACGTGGGCGTCATCTCTACGTGCGCAGTTGTGCCTTCTACTTCGGCACGGGTAATCACGCCCATGTCCACTAGCGATAGCACCGGTATCTCCGGGTCTTTCACTTCTTCCAGCCACACAAGTAGTTCGGAGTTCAAGAATTAAGAATTAAGATTTGGGACTTGAGATTTGAGATTTGAGACTTGAGATTTGAGACTTGAGATTTGAGATTTGAGATTTTAAGTTCACACCAATATCCAGTATCCAGTATCCAGTATCATGCATCGAGCATCCAGACTCACCACTCTGCGCCCGGGTCGGTGCGGAAGACTTCACTCATTTCATCCAGCAGCGGCTGCAAATACTCCGTATGCTGACCCCTTCGTCCGCCCACGTGCGGGGTTTGAAGTTTTGCATCGGGTAATGTTAACTGGGTTTGGCCAATAATTTTTTCAATGGCTTCCTGCCAGCGTATCTGCAGGGCCTTCTCGCCTGCGAAAATCTTCTCCGCTACTACCTGATCTTCGTAAGCTGAGGGTTCGAACATGCCGAGGGCATACGGCATCAACTCGTTGAGCGAATTCTGCAGCCGGCCAATGCTTTCGTCTGTGGCGCTGCCGAGTTGTTTGATCCACGTATTGGCATGCAGCGTATGATAACGCAATTCGCCCCGCACTTTCGCAGCCAACTGGGCCAGCGGGGTATACGAAGATTGCATCAGCATTTGCCACCGCAAAGCATCGGCTGTGTCGAACAAGAAATGCCGCACCAGGCTGAAGTCATACTCGCGGTTGGGTAGTTCTACCAGCGTGCAGTTGTGAAACTGGTTGGCGTTGCGTGTAAAGGCCACGATGTCGGGTTCCTGCTCGCCCAGTTGATGCAGTAGTTGATACAGGGCCAGGCTTTGGCCGATCTTGTCCTGCGCCATGGAGGAGAAAGCAATATCTTCCTCCAGCAGAGGCCCAAAGCCGGTCCACTCGGAGTTGCGGTGACCAAACACCAGCAGGTCATCGGCCATTTTGTACAGCAGTTCTTTTAGCGGCAGGTTGTTCATGAGCCAGTCTGTTTAAATCGTAAACGGTAGTGCAGCACGTAATAGATCAACAGCGGCACCAGAATATAGTTCAGCGTTTTGGCACCCGTGGCCAGGTGGAGCGCACACAAGAGCGGAATCAAAGCGCACAAGACTATTTTCAGAATTTTGAAAGAGGGGTCGTGCACATTCACGGCTTCCCACAGTTTGGCAACACCGACCAGCGCAAATCCTCCATAAATCCAGTAGCGCTGCGGATCGTGCCCGCGGTACATCTGGATGATGCCCGCTACCATGGCGGCTACGGCCAGCAGCTCCAGCACCCGTTGCTGTCCTTTCCAGTTCACGCGGTTTTGGTTCGTTCCAAAAACTCCTTGAGTTTGTCGCCTCCTTTGTAGTCGGAGGCATCGCGGAATTTTTTCTCCGGCAGCGTCAGCCACAGGTCTTTTTCTTCGGGCGTGGTAAAACGGATGTCGGCCGTGCGGATGGCCCACACGTTGTAGACCACTTTGCCCTGGTGCAGATTTTCCTGTTTTGCTTTCCACATGGCCTCTTGTGGCAGCGCGGCCTTCACCTGCCCCACATGCACATGCTGCTTGCCGCGTTTGGGCAATACAAAAATTTCGTACGACTCGGTTGTACCCGGCTGGTCGGTCACTTCCGCAATCCGGTCGAGCGCGCTGCTGTCGCCTTCTGTGGTTGGAGAAACGTACACGTGGCGTGTGTCAGCTACAAAAAGTGATACGCACAGAAATCTGCGGGTGAATGCTTCCTTGGCCAGAACAAAAGCAAGTTCGCGATCAGGCGCGTGCACGATGCCTTCGTGTTGAAAAGGTTTACCTTCTTTGGGTTGCACAAACACCTCGAATGTACCGAGCTGATCGAGCGGAGCTTTGGATACTACTCCACCAGGCTCACCTGGAATTGGCAAGCGTTTTACGCGCGGATCAAGTGAATTCACGTTGGCAAATATACAGTTTGCAATCGTTTGAATTAAACATGTTTCTTAATGTCCAACTGACACTTCAGTCACATGGCGTAAAACTCATCTAAAAACTGCTTTTTTGAAATAGACAGAATTCGCAGATGATTTTTAATGATGAACTCAGGAACCGGGGTAATATGACTTTGCAGCGTAAGCGGACGTAGCAAATCGTTTCTTGTATAGTGCTCATGTCCGCCCTTCGTGCGCGTGCAACGACATCCAATATGTTCGAGGTATCTCCTGTAATCGTCAAGCCCAATATTCCTGAGATGCTGGGTGGACATTTTGAAAAAGACTAAGCAGGAATGGCTATCGTTTCATCAGTTTTGCGAAAATTCTTTTCGGTAAAGATTTCCTCCAGATATGCCCGGCTTTTTAACAATGAAGAAAGAGATGGGGCAGCGACTTTTTTCTTTGATACTGACCAGCCCAGCCTCTGCAACTCATGAAAAATGGTCTCTTTGTTTGAGGTATATCTGAGAAATTCCTCCATAGCCAGATTGTATGATTCTTTTGCCTCCTCTTCCGTTTTGCCATACCCTGTTAAGTCTAAAGCAGGCGAATAGATGAAATGGAGACCGTCTTCCTCGAATTCAATGAGGCTCAGTTTCACATTAATCCGCTTGTGATCATCGCGATACTGGGAGGTATGACTAAGCTTTTTACCCATCTGATGAAAGTGTTTGAGCCTTGATGCTGTGAAAGTACAGGATTTTAATTGAGAATACCACGGAGATCAACGCGAATGGCTAAACTTTGGTTTCCCCCGCCATACACGAAACCATAGCGGCAAAGGCTGAATTACGCTAGTGGTGTTACGTACGCAGCCTTGGGCGACTTTAGAGCTTCGCGCACCCATTTGCCGCGCTCTTCGGCAATGCGCCTTACTTCCAGGCGTTCTTTGTTGCAGGGGCCATCGCCATTAATCACGCGCTTAAATTCTTCCCAATCCGGTTCGGTGTATTCCCACTTACCGGTTTCGGTGTTCTTCTTCAGCTTCGGATCGGGAATGGTGAAGCCGAGTTCCCAGATCTTGGGCACGTACATGTCAAGGAACTGATTGCGCATATCATCGTTGGTGGCCATTTTCACTTTCCACCGCATCAGCACTTCGGTATGGGCTGATATTTTATCCGAGGGCCCGAAGAAGTGCATCATGGGCGGCCACCAGCGGTTGAGTGCCTCCTGAAACATGGCGCGCTGTTTGGCGGTACCCGAAGCCAGATAAATCACACAGTGATGCCCGTATTTCAGGTGAAATGATTCCTCAGCACAAATGCGGTCGAGCGCGCGGCAGTAGGGGCCGTAGCTTCCTTTGGCATTCGCCAACTGGTTTACAATGGCGCCTGCATCCACCAGCCAGGAGATGAAGCAGCAGTCGGCCCACGTAAAGGTGGGGTAGTTGAAGATGTTGGAGTACTTGGACTTGCCACTGAGCAAATCCTCAATCATTTTTTCGCGGCTCTTGCCCAGTGTTTCGGCTGCGCTATAGAGCAATTGGGCGTGGCCCACCTCATCCTGAACCTTGGCCATCAGCGCCATCTTGCGCCTGAAGCCGGGCGCCCGGGTTATCCACGTGCCTTCGGGCAATGCCCCGATGATCTCGCTGTGGGCATGCTGCTCAATCATGCGAATGAGCTGCTTGCGGTAGAGCTGCGGCATCCAGTCGGTGGGTTCAATTTTTTCACCGCGCGTAATCCGCGCCTCAAACTCGGCCAGCTTCACCGGATCTTCCTGAGCCAGACTATCAGTCTTGATTCCCTCAAACGTATTTCCACCCCCGTACATAGCAATAGGATTTAGTCCCCAAAACTAACTACTGTTAGGGGATTTTAAAATGCCGAAAAACAGCTTAAGATTTTTGTTTGCGCAGGCCGTTAACCAGCATGTCGGCCAGTTGCTCACCAAGGTCGGTAGGCACGATACTGCCGTCCGGGTCGTACCACATTGGCATCCAGTTCAGCGAGGAGAACAGGGTCATAACGGCCAGCTTGGTGTCGATGTTTTCCTTGAATTCTCCGTTGGAAATACCGTCTTCGATGATCGACTTGAACCGGTTGATGTAGTTGATGCGCAGCAGCAGGAACTCCCGCAGGTGAGGCTGGCTGAGGTGGCGGTGTTCGTTCATAAATACAGCTGCGGCAACCAGGTCTTTCGCCATCACTTTAATGTGCCCGATGATGCCCAGCCGCAGTTTTTCACCGGCTGTCACCTTCATCTTCTCCACCTCCAGCAGCGATTTTCGGAATTCGGCCGCCATATCGAAACACAGGCTTTGCAGAATCTCTTCTTTGGATTTGATATGCGAGTAGAGGCTGGCTGCTTCAATACCCAGCACCTGGGCCAGGTCGCGCATGGAAGAAGCCGCATATCCTTTTTCGCGGAAAAGCTCTGCTGCCTTTCGGATTACCTGTTCCTTGCGCGAAAGATTAACCACCGTTTCCATTCATTACACTTCTCCGACTTCAAAGTAAACAATTAATTTTGATAAACCCGGAACACACCTTATGAAATTCCTGTCTATTCGCGAGTACTTCTACCGATTAAGCAACCAGGCGATCGTGATGGTGACGATTGCGCTGATGAGCGTGGGTGTTGCCGAGTTTTCGAGAGGCTTACACGCGTGGATAGAGGATGAATCGGCTTTGGTGGTGCTGGCGGTGGTTTCGCTGCTTACCGTTGTTGAACTAACGATCGTTAACTGGTGGTTTGTGCCGGAGCGCATTCGCGCGATACGGCAGGAATTCAGTCTGGGCGTAAAGCTGGAACGCTATGCAGGCCCCGTTCTTTTCCGCCTGATTTTTTTTGTCAGCGCTATCGTGATGCAGTCGGTGGGGTATTTTCTTACCGGCCACACAGCCTTTCTCATCGTGGCCGCAGCGGTTCTGGCCGTGATGCTGATGTTTTGGCCAACGCGCCAACGCGCCTGTCGGGAACTTCAACTGAAGCCGGACCAGCGACAAATGGTTTTGCATGATCTGGATATGCGCTGACTTTGTGGCAACCTGCAAGTGCTTTGAATCTTCCAAAAAGAAAACTCCCGATCGTATCCTACAACCGGGAGTTCAACCTGCTGAGTGAGGCGGCTTAGAAACTTACGCCAAATGTGAGGGCGTTCAACTTCGGCCCTTTGTTCTCTTCGAACAACTCGTTGAGATCGTAGTCTACAAATAACTCTGTATCGCCAAAACCCATTTGCAATCGCACGCCATACCGAAGCGGGTTGAGGTAGTAGCTGTCGTGGTCATGGTTTCTCCTGCGATCGCCATTTTCAAAGTAGGTTTGCTTGGAGTAGCTGTCGATGCGGTAGCCGAGGTAGCCACCCACACCAATCCGGAAGCTGCGCGAGTCCGTATCGTTGAAGAACGTGGGCTTATGGCGACTGTTGCCAAAATCGAGTACCGGTACCAGCGAGAGGTTGAGGTGGGTAACCGTCAATTTACTTTTACGGTAGTCAACATCCGACAGATCTTCTCCGAATATGATGCCGTTTTCATCTTTGGAGAGAATGGTGCGCTCGTTTTCAAACTTGAAGTTGTACCAGCTTACGCCACCGCCCCACTCCAGAAAAAACTTGTTGGCGATCCGGGTGCGTTGGATGGAGTTGAGGCCCACATACCACGAACCCCACGGGTGCACGGCATAAGGATCGCCCGAGGAAGGGAAGCCATCGGCATCTAATAGATTGTTGATGCCCAGGTCGAACACGAAGTTATGGGTGGTTCTCCTGCGGGATTTGTAGGGGCGCACCGTTTCCCACTGTTCTTCCTTTTCAACTTCAATCTCTTTTTCAGGCGATGAGGTAATTGCTTCGGTCGGGCGTTCGTACTCACTGGCGGGTTTTGCCTGGCTCGTGTCGCGCACATCCAGCTTCTGAATGATGTCGTCCATCAACTGTTGGAAGTTGTACTTGCGAAACGTTTCCAGGTCGGCCTTGTCGCCCACGGTTACCACTACTTTGCTGGCTTTGCCCACCTTCACCACCACCGAATCCGGTTTGGTTTGAGCCGGGGCTGAGAAGCCGGCTGCCAGAAGGAGGATCACGATCAATTGCTTTTTCATAATGCTTAGTTCAAAATGTCTTGTTTCGTTGTTTTTTGATTTCGGGCAAACAGGTTGTGCTTCACTTTGTCCAGCTCTGCAAACAAGCCTTCGCCATTTTTCGTCTCTTTGGCCACCGCCCACGCTTTGGCCAGCGGGCTCACTTTCTCCTCGGCAGGCGGTTCTACCTGTGCTACGTCCCGGGCAGTGGTTTCGATGGCCGGCAATTCATACACCAGCACCATGGGCTTCACTTCACTCTCTGTCAGGGCTGCCGTGGCTTGAATCTCTGCGATTCCGGTTTCCCGGATCGCTGCTGCTTCGACCTCTTTTGTAAGCAATGTCCCGTCCTCTTCTTCTTTCCCGTTCGGGGCATGGGCCACCATCGGCAGTTGAGCCACCTCTTCATTTGTCGCTTTCAAAGTTGAGGGTGCAGTTGCTTGCACGGGCTCATCGGCTGCCGGAGGTACGTGCTGCTGCACCTGCGGCTGCACCGCGGGCGCCTCTGCCGTTTTGGAGAGCACGGGCGCAGTTACTACCGGCCTGGCCAACCACCACACCGCCACCGCGGCCACAGCCACTACGGCCGCCACCCGCCACCAGATTACGACCATATTTTTTTTTGACAGGTTCGCTTCAATCTTTTCCCAGGCCTGTGCACCGGGCTCCAGGCGATGCTCGCCCAGTCGCTCGAAGAACTTATCCGTGTTGTGGTCCATGGTTCTTTGATTTTGTTGTTGTTACGTCCAGTTCTGCGAGTCGCTTTTGAAGCAGCGCCCGGGCCCTGCTCAACTGCGACTTCGATGTGTTTTCGGTGATGCCCAGTTGCCCGGCAATCTCCTGATGCGAATACCCCTCAATGGCGTAGAGGTTGAACACCATTCGATAGCCGGGGGGCAACGCAGCAATCAGGTTCATCAGGTCTTCGGCTTGCAGGTGGCTTTCGAGTGCCTGGTAGTCGGGCTCGCGGTCGGCCATCTCTACGTCCACTTCCAGGTACAGTGATTTGTTTCTGCGCAGAAAGGTGAGGCATTCATTCACCATAATCCTGCGGATCCACCCCTCAAAACTTCCTTCGCCTTTGAACTGATCGATGCGCTCAAACACTTTGGTAAAAGCAGTCACCATCACATCCTCGGCTTCCATGCGGCTGGCGATGTACCGGCAACACAGCGCGTACATGCGCGAGGCAAAAAACTCATAGACGTGCCGCTGCGCCTGCCGGTCGTGGCGCCTGCATCGTTCTACCCATTCTGTGTCTGTTGCCCGGTAAATAGTCAAGCTCATTCAAAAGCCGTTCGTATCGAAGATGCCGAACGTACGGCCGGGGTTGCACGGCTGATTAAAATTTTTTCAATAGGCCGCAGAATAGTCGATGGTGATGGTAATCCACACGTATTTGCCGCGGGTCACCGTAATGGGGCTTATGTTGTTCTCGGCATCAGACAAATTAGCCCACAGGCCTTTGTTTTCTTTTACAAAGACCGAGTACCGGCCAGGCTCCAGCCGAATGGTGAACGTGCCATCGGCTTTGGAAAAGGCCCTTTTTACCAGCCGGCTATGCACTTTGTAAAAGCCGTCCTGCTCTTCGGTTTGGCTGCGGTGGGTAAGTTCAAACACGTAGATCTCGCGGGCGATGCCCTGGCGCGGCACCTGATTCCGGTCCGGCCCGGGCATTTGGTTGCCGGTTACCCAATAGAGTTGACCCTTTACGCCCTGACGCTGAGCCAGCAACAGCGATGGCAGCATTGCCAGCAAAACAACAAAAAGAACCCGCATGATTGTACTACTTCAAATTCCGGTAAAGAGTTTCACCGACTCCAGGTATTCCGGCACCACGGTATTCCACCCGAGTTTTTCGGTTATGGTTTTGGCCATGGCAGTGGCGGCTTTTTCTTCACCGTGGGTTATAAACGTAACTTTTGGAGCCTGGGTTAAGGTGCCCAGCCAGCGCAGCAGCTCGGGCTGATCGCCATGGGCGGAGAGGCCGTGCACTTCCCGGATGCGGCATTTCACGGGCACATCGTCACCAAAAATGCGGATGGTAGGCGCGCCCTCCAGCATGTCGCGGCCGCGCGTGCCTTCACCCTGGTAGCCAACAAACAAAACCGTATCACTCTCCCGGGGCAGGCGGTGGTGGAGATGATGCAGAATGCGGCCACCCGTGCACATGCCGCTGGCGGAAATAATGATGGCGGGAGCCCTTCGCTCATTCAATGCCTTGCTCTGATCGCGCGTATTGCAAAAGTGAATGTTGGGTGAATCGAACAGGCTGATGAGTTCGCCCCGTTCCTTGCGCACATCAATCTTGTGATCGCTGGCGTGACGCTCATACAAGTCCGTTGCATTGATGGCCATTGGGCTATCGATGAAAATGGGTAGCGTAGGTATCCTGCGTTCGGCCATCAGGTGATGCAGGTAATACGTGAGGGTCTGCGTGCGCCCCACCGCAAAGGCGGGAATGAGAATGCAGCCTTCGTGTTGCACGGCTTCGTTGATCACTTCGGCCAGCCGGCTTTTTACATCGCCCATGGGATTAGTGCGGTCGCCATAGGTGGATTCCACAATCAGCACATCAGCTTCGGTGAGGGGTTCCGGTTCGCGCATGATGGGGTCGCCATAGCGGCCCACGTCTCCCGAGAATACAATTGTTTTGGTTTGCGTGTCACCTTCGAGCGTGAACGTGAGAAAGGCTGCCCCCAGCAGGTGGCCGGAGTTGCGAAACATAACGGAGACGTGCTCCAGCAACTCGATGGATTTGTTCATCGGGTAGCTGCGTACCATGGCCAGCACTTTTAAAGCATCGGCCTCGGTAAACAGGGGCTCCGGTTTTGCGTGCTTGCTGTAACCGCGTTTGAAGGCAAAGAGTGCTTCTTCCTCCTGCAACTTGGCGGCATCCTTCAGCATGATGCTCATGAGATCGGCCGTAGCGTGCGTGCATAGAATGGTACCGGCAAAACCATCGCGCACCAGACGTGGCAGATAGCCGATGTGATCGATATGGGCGTGGGTAACCACGATCATGTCAATCTGCGCAACATCTACGGGCAGCGGGTGCCAGTTGCGCTCCCGCAATTGTTTAAGGCCTTGAAACAGCCCGCCATCCACCAGGAGGTTGGCTCCATCAATCGTTAACAGGTACTTTGAGCCCGTAACACTTTTGGCTGCGCCAAGAAATTTCAGCGATACGTCCATGCCAGTTTTTACCGGCAAGATACCGCATAAATCGAAACGAGTTTCAGCTCATCATTTAGCTGCGTAGCCTTTGACGTACAATGAGGGTATCCTTTTGCCAGACTGCAAGGTTACCGGTTCTTCGGGTTTTTCGCGGTAAAACTTCTGGCCACTGCCCCTGCCCTCGGAAATGGTAATGATGTGGCTTTCTTCTTCAGGGCCCTTGACGCGGCCCCATGCATCCACCCACTCAACGGCTAATACGAAGGGTTGACTCACCACAATTTGGTACGGCTTTAGGTCAAATTCAATCCAACCTCTTTTTTTTGAGGTGGTGAGGAATATGTTTTCGTTAACGAGTGGCTCGAAGGCCTCGGTGGCGTGCAATAGATGTAAGCGGAAACGCACGCTGTCAAACGTGTTTTCGTGCAGGTGCATGTGAAATGAAACCAGAAAGAGAGGAAATTCGGGTCGCTCCACCCGCAAGCCTCGGGTTCGCCCTCTTTCACTTTCATTAAAGCCCCACCCGGTATGGTAAAAACTCTTTTCATCGTTGCCGAGTGCGGTCAGTTGCTTGCGATCATATACGACTACTTCCCTCAACATCTTGTTATCGGGTAACAACTTCACGTTAAGACTAACTCCGTCTTTCAAGTCTCCCACACAAAACGAAAGGTGTTGATAACCGAGATACCGAATTACCAAAGAGTCTTTAGCGACAGCACCCTGCAAATCCAACTGAAATTTTGCATTTCGGTCTGCGATGACGCCAATCGATTTTCCTTTTATCCCTATCGTGGCGTACGGCAGCAACTCGCCAGATTGGCGGTCGCGGACGGAGCCGCTAATGACTTGAGCTTGTAAGTCTAGAGCAGCTGCCAGAATTAACAGTACAATTCGCATAGTTTAATTCTTCACAACCTCCGGCTGACCAGAGTACTTTACGCTGCTCATCACATCTTTGTCAATCTCCAGCGTCTGGCGTACGTTGACGCGTGCATTTGCACCCTCTTTCACTTCCACCAACGCGCGGTTCACCTGGTAGCCGTTGGCTTTCAAGCTGCCCAGTTTTTCAAAACTTGCTTCGAGGTAGTCACCTTCTCCATCCAGTTCTACTTCAATCGGGCCCCGGGCTGTAACAAACAGGTTGTTCGCGTCTACGCGCGCATCGCAGGTGAGCACGCCCAGCAAGTCCAGTTCGAGGCGATCTTGCCGAAATCCCCGGAGGTTTAGCTCACCGGCTCCGGTAAACCGTATCTTTTCGATTTCGGGCAAGGTGATCGTAATCTTCATTTTATTGTCATCCAGCAGCGCGCCTTCCCAGAAGCGGTTCTTGCGTGTGGTGTAGTCGATGTGCAGGGTAGTGCCCACAACTGAAAACGTGTATCGTTTCTTTTCGCGTTCATTTCCTTCCAGGCTGATGCTAAACTCATCGCCCCGGATCAGGTTGACATCGGCATAAGCCGTGGCGCGGATCTCGTTGAAGTCGCGCAGGCCGAATTGATCTTGCGGAGTATTCGTCCGGTCAGGCGTGGCGTTTGGGCACGTGAGGCATTGCAGGCCTCCGTTTTTGTCGATGATGAACGTTTGCGTCATGTCATCCACATCGTAATAATTGCGGATGAGGCGCCACACCTCAGGCTCAATGGCAAACGGCCGGTTATAGGGCACAAACAAGTCAAGGTCCAGGCGCTGGAAACTGAAACGGGTATCCTTCCGGAAGCCGATGTTTGAATCGAAGATGAGCACGCTGTCCTGCTGCAGCACGGAGTAATCAACCAGGCGAGCGTTCTCCTGCGCTTTTTTGATGTCGTTGCCCTGCGCTTCGAAGCGCATGACCAGTTTGAGATCGTTGCCGTCATAGCCGCGCAAATCCAGATCCGTTACCCGGTAGTCGTTCATGCCCACTTCATTCAGGCGCAACACGGGTGTGCCGGCAATGGTAAATATTTTTTCCTCCCGCACTTCACCTTGTTCCTTGTAGCCGAGTATCAGGGCCGGCACCATGGCGCTCAACACGGCTACGCTCACGAAAAACAATACAAACATTGTCCAGCCGACTACCGAGTTGATGATGAGCTTACGCACGATCACCGAGATGCCAAGAATCAACAAGAAGGCCGTGGGGATGATAGCCGCCAGGAATCCGAAAAGCAGAATCCAGCCGGAGAACGCTTCGCGGATTGCTTCAATCGGAAGACTGGTGTAGGGCTCGAGCCCCCAAAAGGAGGGAAACGCGGAGGCTGAGATGAATCCAAGCATAATGGCAAAGCCGAACAAAACGGAGAGGGTAAGGCCGAGCCCCAGCATAACCAGCACCAGCCCGATGAAAATCCGGGCAGCCTCCAGCGCCACGTTGAATATTGGCCCGATAATGCGACCGAGCCCGCTCAGAATCGTGGCCAGCAGGCGGAAAGGGAAGAGGATTATGCGCGTGAACGTGCTTTCTTCCTCCTCTTTATCATTTAAATTTTTTTTTACGGTGGATTCGATGTTGGAGAGCGTCACCGGTTCGCCCTGCATCTGCATGCGTTCGGTGATGGTGCGTGCCTCCGGCAGGGCAATCCATAGTATGATGTACGTCAGGATGCCCACACCGAAAATACCGAATACAACAAACAAGATGCGCACGATGGCCAGGTCCATGCCAAAGAAGGCGGCAACACCGGCTGCCACACCGCCAATCACACGTTGCTCGGGGTCGCGGTACATTTTTTTAACGCTAGGCTGTTCATCCAGTTTGTCGTTGCCCGGCAACACGATCCAGAGAATGATGTACAGCAGGATCAGGCTGCCATAACTTCCTAACACCAGCAGAGCAAAAAACAGGCGTGGCCACACCGGATCAATATTGAAGTAGTGAGCAATACCGGCACACACACCGCCCAGCACCTTGCGCTTAGTGTCGCGTTCGAAGCGGGATGACGATTGACCGGACGAAGACGAACGGCCAGAGGAAGATGACGTTGCCGGGGGTTCGGCAGACTCTTGCTCTGCCGCTGCTTTGAAATCACTCACATTACCCATGGTGGCCATCAGAGCCTGCACATCTTCCGCAGTGATTACCTGCTTGCCTTCGTTAAGTTTAGCCAGGAAGAGTTCGGCAATCCGGCTTTCGATGTCGGCCAGAATTTCGCTGCTGTCTTCGAACGAAGCGAAGTAGCGGTTAACCGAATCCAGGTATTGACGAAGCGTTTCATACCCGTCTTCCTCAATGTGAAAGATGATGCCACTGATGTTGATGGAGATATTCTTTTTCATAGCGCGATAAAAGTCAGATTAGGCTTGAGTGGTTGTTTTGGTGTTAATCATTTCGGTGGAGCGCACGAGTTCGTCCCAGGTTTCGGAGAGGCCGCGAAGGAACGTATCACCCGTTTCGGTCAGTTTGTAATACTTGCGGGGAGGGCCCGATTTCGATTCTACCCATTTGTACTCCAGGAGCCCGGCATTCTTAAGACGGGTAAGCAGGGGGTACAAGGTTCCTTCTACTACAATCAGCCGGGCGGCCGTCAGTTCGTCCAGCAAGTCAGATGCGTATACCTCGCCCCGCGAAATGATGCGCAGCACACAGTATTCCAGTATCCCTTTTCGCATTTGTATTTGAGCGTTTTCCAGATTCATATCGATGTCAATCTGCTGTACTATACGGCAAAAGTACTATGCATGGCCAAGTACTGGATGAAAATTTTACAAAAATCTTTCAAATCGGGCTAAATTTGTCAGAAAAGCACTTACCGGGTGGGCAAATTGAGCATAGAACGAGTTGTGAGCTGGATTACCCCACGGGTGCGCCCGGTCCTTTTATCGCTTTTTGCCCTGGCCGTCTGGTTTTCGAGCGATGCCCAGTCGCCCCAGTCCTGGATCGACTTTAGCCAGACGTATTATAAGGTTACCCTTACCCAGGACGGTCTCTACCGGTTGACCTTTGCCGACCTGCAAAATGCAGGCTTCCCCGTGAGCACCGTGGACCCGCGCACGTTGCAACTTTTTCATCGGGGCGTGGAGCAGGCAATTCTGGTGCAGGGGCAGGAGGATGCCCAGTTCAACCCGGGCGACTACATCGAGTTTTTTGGAAGGCGGAATGACGGTGCGCGCGATGCTGCGCTTTACAAGCCTTCCTCCATGCAACCCCACGCCTTTCAAAATCTGTATTCTGATTCCTCCGCCTACTTCCTTACCTGGAAGCTGGCCACCCTCGGCAAGCGGATGCCGGATTTTTCGGAAGTAAACGTAGGGCTACAGATAGAAACATTTCACACCAATGAGGTGCGGCTGGTCAATGCTACTGAATATTCCACAGGCAATACCATCAGCATCTATCTCCAATACACGCATTTTGATCAGGGCGAAGGTTGGACGGGCCAGACAATTTGTTCGGGCAACTCCGGTTGCACCAGTCAGTTGGATTATGTGCTTGAAAACCTTGCGCAAGGGGTAGTGCCGGGTGGCTTGCCCCAGCTTTCGCTGCTGCTGGTGGGGCGCGATGCCATCCCACATCAGGCCGAAATTCTGGTCGGGCCCAACAGCGCGTCACTTCGCCTGCTGACCACCACCAGTTTCTTCAACTTTCAAACGGCACTGGTGCAGGCTCCGCTTGCCTGGAGCGATATTGGCGCAGACGGCCGGTTGACGGTGCGCGTGCGAGCCATCAATACTCCGCGCGATCGATTAAGTGTTTCCTACGTGCAGGTGCAACATCCGCAAAATTTTAATCTTCAAAATCAAAATAACCGGCTGCTTCAATTGGCGGTGCGTGCGGTGGGCAAGGCCTATGTTGAGTTGCAAAACGCATTGCCGGGCTCACGGCTATTCGACATTACAGACCCGAGTGATGTTTTACGTGTGGGCACCCAATCGGGCGGTGGGCTGCTAACCGCGGTAGTGCCGAATACCAGCTCATCAAGAAAAATTCTGGTGACCAACTCGTTTGCCACACCACGCGTGCAGGCCGTTCGGTTTCGTCCCATTCAGGCTTCCGCTCACAACTATATCATTGTCTCGCACCCTGCCTTGATGAAGCCGGGCGGGAGCTATGCTGATCCGGTTCGTGCCTACGCTGCCTACCGCGCATCACCTGTCGGGGGCAACTACGACACCCTGGTTGTAACTACTCCTCTGTTGTACGATCAGTTTAACTATGGCGAAACAAGCGCAGTGGCGATTTACGAGTTTGTCAGGTTTCTGGTGCAGCAGGGCAACCCACACTATCTTTTTTTGATCGGCAAAGGATTAGATGTGTCTACCGGGTTTCACCGGGGCCGCGCAACCACGTTTCGCGATCTGGTGCCATCGGCTGGCATACCCGGCTCGGATGGTGCGTTTTCGGCCGGCCTTGGATCGGCCGGTCCGTTTGAACCCGCGGTAGCCACCGGCCGTATCACGGCTTCTTCTGCTGCCGAAGTATCAGCCTATCTCAACAAAGTGAAAGAAATGGAGAGCCAGCCCGTGACCGAGCCCTGGCGTAAAGAGTTGTTGCACTTGAGTGGCGGCATTCAGCCTAACGAGTTGGTAGCTTTTCGCCAGTTTCTGGATGGATTTAAACAGACAGCCGAGGGGCTATGGCTGGGAGGGCGCGTCACCACCATCGCTAAGCGCGATCCTTCGCCTGTGGAGGTTATCAACATATCCGACAAAGTAAACGAAGGTGTTAACCTGATTACCTTCTTTGGTCATTCTTCCCCCGGAACAATTGATATTGACATTGGATTTGTCTCCAGTCCGGTATTGGGATACAACAATGCCGGCAAGTACCCGGCCTTCCTGGTCAACGGTTGCAATGCAGGAGCTTTTTTCTCGGACTCCGAGGCGTTTGGAGAAGACTGGATACTAACCGCCAACAAGGGAGCCCGCGCGTTTATTGCCCACAGTGCATTTGGGTATGTAGCGGCTCTTCAGCAATACTCAAATTCTTTCTACAACATCGGTTTTGCCGATAAAAACTTTCTCACCCGCGGAATTGGCGATGTGCAACGCGAAGTATCGCGCCAATTCCTGGCGCAATCCTCGCAGGATATTCAGGCCGTAACCCAGGTACAGCAGATGGTGCTCCTGGGCGATCCGGCCGTGAAGCTCTTTGGCACCGCACAGCCCGACTATGATGTGTCGAATGCAGGTGTTGGCCTCGTGTCGCGCGATGGTAACCCGGTGACGGCATTAAGTAATGAATTTGGCATTCGTTTCGTGGTGCGAAACCGGGGAGCGGCTGTGGCAGGCGCGTTGCCGGTTCGACTCACCCGTCAGTTGCCCGACAACTCTGCCCGCGTTTACGATTCCCTGTTTGCCGGTGTATCGTTTCAGGATACGCTGGTGTTCATTTTACCGCGCGAAGCCCAGGGATTTGGAACAAACCGGTTCACGATCGTTCTCGACCCCGATCAGCAAATCAGTGAAATCGAAGAGAACAACAATACGGCCATTTTTGAAGCGGTGATCCCGCTTAGCTCCACCCGCAACCTGTTGCCGGCTTTGTATGGCATCGTCAATCAGACCAACGTGGAGTTTGTTTTTCAAAACGGTAACACCACTGCGCAACCGCGGGCATACCGGTGGGAACTGGATACCGTAGCCACCTTTGACAGTCCTTTCAAAAAGCAGCTCGTGCTTCAGGGCTCGGCATTGGTGGCGCACACGTTCAACGTGTTGAGTGACGACTCGGTGGTCTATTATTGGCGTACGCGGTTTGATCAACCTCTTCAGGCCGAAAGTGCCGATTGGGCCGTGTCCTCATTTGTTTTTATTTCCGGAAGCGCGCCCGGCTGGGCGCAACTGGAGTTTGATCAATTGCTGGAAAATCCGACTGCCGGGCTGGTGAAAGATCCGGCATTGCGAGGACTTCGATTTGAGGAGTCGACAGCGTCTGTTTTTGTGCGCACATTTGGCAATGCATTCGCGGCACCGCCTACCGATGTTTCATTCAAAATCAACGGAAGTGAGTATAACCTGTCAACGCAGGGCCAGCCCTGCCGAAACAACACCATAAATCTTGTAGCGTTTAACAAATCTGCGCTGGTACCTTATGCACCCGTGCCGCTAAACTTTCAGGACCCGCGTACGTGCGGGCGCGAGCCCCAGGTGA
The DNA here is from genome assembly GCA_046301755.1 of Cyclobacteriaceae bacterium. Classification (GTDB taxonomy): domain Bacteria; phylum Bacteroidota; class Bacteroidia; order Cytophagales; family Cyclobacteriaceae; genus ELB16-189. Next base: position 62,846 of record JBKCJM010000055.1, on the reverse strand, counting down.
TCAACAGCTTCACGGCAAGCGAGCGCGAGTCGGGAGTTGATGATCTGTTTCAAGCCGTAACCAATACCCAGTTCAGCGATTCGGTGATCCTGTTTTCGATTGGTGATGCTTCCTACAGCAGTTGGACAGCCGCTCTCAAGTTCAAGCTGCATGAAATTGGGTTGGCTGCTGCGCAGCTTGCCTCGCTGGTGGATGGTGAACCCATCGTGATTTTCGGAAAGAAAGGTGCTCCAGCCGGAACCGCCCGAATCTTCCGCGCAGGTGCCCCGGCAACAGCGGGAGAGGTGCTGGTATCGGAGGAAATAACTGGCCGCGTCACCACCGGCACCATGAAGTCGGTTTTGGTCGGCCCCGCCTCCGCATGGCAGGAATTTGTTCCATTCGTTAACGAGCGCGAGCCGTTTGATCAGGTTAGTTTTTCAATTTCAATTGTTTCACTGGCCGGGGAGGAGTTCCCGTTTTTGAATGGCGTTTCGGGCCGAAGAGATATGTCATTCCTGTCCGCGACTGATTACCCGTACCTGCGCGTCACCTACGAAGCCACCGATCAGGTAAATCTTACGCCTGCGCAGGTTAGGTGGATGGTGACATTCACGCCCGTGCCCGAGGGTGTGTTGCTCCCGGGCCGCGATTCGGCTACTTCGCCCCAAGGCGTTGCTGAGGGCCAAACGGTGGCATTTGATTATCGCTTTGTTAATGTATCTACGCACACGTTTCCCGATTCACTTACGGTGAATGCCGGGCTACGCAATCCAGCACCTGGTGCGAATCCTGGTAAGACATTTAGAATTAAACCTCCGGCTCCACGCGATACGTCATCTTTTTCCGTCAGTTGGTCAACGATCGGGCAGGCTGGCGAAAATGATGTGTGGGCCTGGGTGAATAACCGTGTATTGCCTGAGTTAGCTTTTGACAATAACATCATCGACCGGCAAAGCTTCCTGATGGTGGAGCGTGATGGGTTACCACCGGTGCTGGATGTTACGTTTGATGGTCGATACCTGCGCAATGGCGACATCGTGAGTTCGAAACCCGAAGTGGTGATGGTATTGATTGACGAGAATCCTTTTCTGTTCAAACAGGATACGTTGGGTTTTCAGATGTGGCTGAGTTCGCCATGTGCTACGGGAATATGTGTACGTTCGGTTTATTTTTCGCAACCGGACGTAAGCTGGCAGGCAGGTTCGGCTTCGAGCCCCTTCCGGGTTTCGCTTCGGCCGGTGTTGGCACCGGGCTCGTATACGCTTCAGGTGATCGCCCGCGATGCCAGCGGAAATGCCAGCGGTGCCGAGCCTTATGAAATCACGTTTGTCGTAGAAGAGGGCTCCGTGTTTCAGCTTCAGTCGGTGTCACCTAATCCAACCGCCACGGATGTCATGTTTGAATTCTTGCTGAACGGCCAGCAGGTACCCGATGAATTTTCACTGGAAATTTTTTCACCGGACGGACGAAAAGTGCAAGCCTTTGGCGAGGCTGATGTTTCCGACTTTTTCATCGGTACCAATCGACTAATCTGGCAACCCGAGGGTTTACCGGCAGGTGTTTATTTGTACCGGCTCAGTTTCCGGGTCGGTGATGAATTCAGTTCGGCAACCGGCCGTGTGGTAAAACTCTGATCAATGATGGTGCCCACCGGGCCCGTGCACGTGTCCATGACTGATTTCTTCGGCCGTGGCCGTGCGTACGTCCATCACCTCCACAGCAAAGTGTAGTTCTACGCCAGCCAGCGGATGGTTTCCGTCTACAGTTACCTCGCTAAGCCCAACATCCGTTACGGTTACTACGGTACCCTGGTTGGTCGAAAACTGCATACCTTTTTCAACCGGCTGTTGTCCGAAGGCCGACCGCGGCACCTTTTGCACCATGCGATCATCTTTTACACCGTAGCCACGCTCCGGAGTAATCTGCAGGCTGAACTTATCACCCTTCACTTTGCCTTCCAGCCCTTCCTCCATGCCGATGATCAGATTGCCTTCACCGTGTAGGTAGGTGAGTGGATCGCGGCCACTGCTTGAGTCAAGTACCTGCCCCTGCGGGTCCGTTAGTGTGTAATGAATGGAAGCGACCGTGTGTTTGGTGATTTTCATGCTGTTACGCGTTGTTTTGGGGCTAAAGCTACCTTTTTTTTAAAACGACAAAACGGAAAGACAGATTAATTTTGCGAGGCCGCTAAACTTGTGCAGGCTGATGTTGTCTAAGATCGAAATAACCTACCATGAAACGTACATTTTTATTTCTCCTCGTGTTGTTCATTACACTAACGGCAGCCGTTGCGCAACCGCGCGGTGGCCGCGGCAAAGGTGGTGCCCTGCGTGAAACCGGCCAGAAAGTGATTGATGCAGCGCAAGTCCCTGAAGCTGTGAAGCAGGCGCAGGAGCAAACGTTCCCTGGGCTGGCGGTAACGCGGTGGGAGCAGCGTTCAGGAAAAAATGATCAGCGCAGTTTCACGCATTATGTTGCCGTGTTTAAGCAAGACGTGCGCACTACCCGCGCCCGTTACGATGCCGATGGAAAATCGGTGGCATTAACCAAACTTTTTCAGGCCGCCAATGCGCCTGAGGTGGTGAAGTCGGCTGCTGCTCGATACACCGGCTACGCATTAGTAAGCGGTGAGGAATCCGTAACCGACAAAGGCACATTTTACCGGGTGCGTTTTCGCCAGGGAGCAAAAAAGCTGACGGTGTTTCTGGATCAAACCGGAGCTGAACTGACCAAAGACAAACAGCCTAAGTTGCTCGATATCGAAGAAGAAGGAAACTGACAAACGCGTGCTGGCCTCAACATGCCAAGCCCTGAAAAAAAATACCCGGTGTAGGCCGGGTATTTTTTTGGATTCAGAATCCGATGTGATATCCAAAACTGAAAGACACCGGAAGCGGTTCGGTGAATTCGATGCCGATGCTTTTCCAGTTGTTCAGATCGCGCTCGTACTCGCTGGGCCGCACAGGTACCAGTAATTCAACATTGAAAAAATTTCTGGGATTTTTTCTGGACTTAAACTGCAACCCGCCACCAAACGAAGGGCCATAATAAATATCGCGCACGTCCAGTGAACCCGTTATCCGTATCACGGCATTGTAGCCGTACATGGCCAATAACACCGGCACCACTCGTTTTTGCGGACTTAATCGTGCATTCAAACCCACGTTGTAGCCGAAGCCAGCGAGATTGTAACCACCCCCCAGCATAATACCGAGAACAGGGGTAGCCTGCACATTAACCCGCCCGCCAAAGCCTCCATAATCCACACCGATACCAAAGCCGAAATCTCCTTTAGAGGGCGTTTCTGATTCAGAATTGTCTTGACCGAATACCTGAACGATGCCGAGTGCAGCGATCAGGAAAAGCACTATTGCGTTTTTCATTGTGATTCGATTTTCTTTCAGTGAAGGTACGCTTATATCCGGGCGACTGCAAGAAAACTTTACACCATCTCAAAAATGGTGCTGTCGTCATGGCCACTATTCCCGATCGTAATCGGGAGGGATCCCCTTTTTTCCACACCTAATGGGATGCCGGAACGTTTCGATAGCAATCGGAACCGGCATGACAGACTCGGTAATTTTCGATTTTTGAGATGGCTTTTAGATAAAATCAATATCCGCGCTGAGCGGAAAGCGCATTAGAAAGTCCAACGCTTCTTCAACCGTCATGCCTTCGAACAGGACCTTGTACAGACGGTCGGTGACCAGCGCCCGTACTTTGTAATGGTCTGCGCATTTCTTGGCAATCCGTACCGTGTTAACACCCTCGGCCACTTCGGTCATGCTGCTGAGGATTTCCGGCAGCGATTCTCCCTTTGCCAGCCGATACCCCACGGTAAAATTCCGGCTCATCGGGCTGTTGCACGTGGTAACGAGGTCACCAATACCCGCCACTCCGAGAAAGGCCTTGGTATCGCCCCCGAGCGCGCGGCCGAGGTATACCATTTCCACCGCACCCCGGCTGATGAGCAGCCCCTTGGCATTTTCGCCATAGCCCAGTCCGCTGAGGGCACCACTGGCAATCGCAATGATATTTTTTAGCACGCCCGCTATCTCCACACCGATTAAGTCACTGTTTTCATACACCTGAAACCGGTTGTTGCGCAGCAACAGCTTGCCGACCTGGATTACTTCCTTGAATTGGCTGGCGACCACGGTGGCCCCCGGTTGTTTTTGTGCCAGTTCGCGTGCCAGGTTAGGCCCTGCCAGGCAACCCACCCGCACTACCGAAGTCTCCTCGCGAATAACTTCGCTCATTGTTTTCACGCGCGAACGGTCGAGCGTAGCTACGGTTTCAATCGACTCGCCCTCCGGAAGTGTGAGGTCGAAGCCCTTGGTACCGTGAATGAGGATGTGATACGGACGCAGGTGATCGGCCAGTTGCCGCATCAGATCGCGAAAGTGCGAGGAAGGCACCATCGGAAAAATGACATCACATGAACGGGCTACCTCACCCAGGTCGTTCACGGCCGTGACGTTCGGTTCCATGCTGTGGCCGCGGTTTACCCGTTGCTCGTTGATTTGGCGCACGACATCCGGGTTGCGTGCATAGAGCAGCACGGGGCGGTTCTGCGCCAATATGTTGGCGATTACCGTTCCGAAATTGCCGGCTCCAAGAACACCTACCGGCTTGTCAGATAAATTGCTCAAGGCCATAACCCGCCAGCCGGTTGTGGTAATAGTAGAGTAACGTTAAATCCTGGGTGATGATGTTCCCTTTCCGATTGCGGATGAGCGGACGATTCAAATGGAAGATGCCGACATTTTCCAATCCTCTCCGAATGACAAGGTCAATATCGCCCTTCAGGTGGGTAGCCCGGTATACCTTACCCTCCTTGCGCAGGTGGTAGAGTTCTTTGCGCACGCGTTTACACGTCTCTCGGAACTCATCGTACAGCAGTTCCAGTTCTTCTTCCGGCAGGCGCAGCAAACCAAATAAATCAAGTTTGGGGTGTTTTTTCTGCCACATCTCAAAGGCCACAAACGCTACCAGGTGGCTTGCAAACACCCGGTTGATACGGTGGTACTCGCTTGTAATTTTCTGCCCCAGCATACGTGTGTATTCATCCTCACGCTGCTTATCTTCCACCACCTGGCCTGAGGAAACAAAGTAATCGCGGGTGTGAATGCGTTGCCCGCGGGCATCCAGGCTATGGCCTTCTTCGTCTACATAATTGCCCATCACATCCAGGCCGGGGCCGATGGAAACGGAAATGCTTGACCCTTTTGTAAAGAATTTGAAAAGGAAGCGCACGAGTTGCCAGCTTCCGTATTTGTCTTGCTCGGGGAAATACCGGTCTGCACCCTTTGCATGAAGGTATTCTTCGATCAGTTCCGGGGCCTCAAGCACAAAGTGGTAGTTGAGGGTAACCGGAACAATAAAAATTTTGCGCACGGGCTCACCTGGTTTAGCCTGCGCGTAGAGGTTTCGTTGGGCTTCGATGGCCGTGCTGAGCAGGCCCAGCTTAAGTTGTTTCTCGAGCATGCCCGATCGCGACCGTGTGCCACCCGGGAAGAACAAGCTATGCGCTCCCTTTTGAATGGCCAGCGTAGAGTAGGTCTTGAGGGTTTCGAGGTAAATCAGATTTTTCTTTCTTCGGTCTACTTTATAAGCTCCCAGGCTGTTCATGAAGTAGGCGAAGATTTTGATGTTGAACAGGTTCAGCCCTGCCCCGTAGATGAAAGCCGGCAATCCCAGCGAGTGAATCACCCACCCGATGAGGATGGAATCGAGGTTGCTGAAGTGGGTGGGTACCATCACTACCGTTCCTTTCGTAGCCAGGTTGCGCAATGATTTAACCTTACCCACAATCTGGATCTTGTCGCGCAGCGTGTATTGGTTGCGGAAGAATCCGCCAAATTTTTTTATGCGGGCCCCGTTCAGCAGCCGTGCAAACCAGAACTTGACGAGTTCGCGCGTGAATTTATACGAGGTAGCCTTGAAGTTCCCCGCGATTTCATTGGCATAGCGGTGGACAATGCGGTGCAATAGTTCTTCTTCCGCTTTGGCGCGTTTATCTTCGGGCTGATTCGTGAGTTCGACCAGCTCGTTTTTCAGATTGGCCCAAAACCGAGGCTCATCTTTTGGGTCCACCCGCCAGCGGTTGCGTTTCAGTCGGTTTTGTTCGCGGTAGATGGTGGCTTCCAGCTCATCGGCCAGGGCCCGCGTCTCGGGGCGCATGGCGTGCAGGCGCTCAATGGCGTACCGCGTAACTTCGTCAATGAATTCCTTTCGGTTGCGGCTGAGCTGGTACACGGGCCAATCCGGTATGCCATCCAGGATCGGCTTGTACTTTTTGTTTTTGTTTCTCTTTTCCTCCAGAACTTCCATGGGGCACACTAAGGGCGTCAAAGTTAACCCCTTGAGGGGCAAACGCAAATGGGGTTTACAGCGGCATCATTTCGGGTTCATCGCCCGGTGAAGGCTGCCGGCCATGCTTTCGAAGCGGGCCAGGGCAGCCTGAACAAAATCCTCCGTCACCATCTGGCGCAATGCTTCTTCACCCGCAATGTCCCACTCACTGATTTTGAATGTTTGCTCCAGTGGCCCCGCTTCCAGCTTAATCAGGTATTTGTTATTCCAGTAGAACAAATTGATCGTGCACTGGGGATGGTTTATTTGGCCGACAACGCGCATGTTTTGGGGGATTAGTGGCTGATACCGGAAACAACCGCCCGTTTGTACTATCGCTGCGGCTGGCTCGTTATGAGCATGAACTTGTCTGCAAATTTATTGTTGTATTTTTGATTCGAATGGGGATGCTGAAGCGTTTTTTTTACGGAGCCGTATTCATCGCTTTGCTCACCGGGTTTCATGAGGCCCGGGCCACCCACCTGCGGGCGGGCGAGATTATTGTCAGGCGGCAGAATTGTACGGGGCTTTTGTTCACGATTACCATTCGGGTGTATGTCAACACAGGGTCGCCTATCAATTTCGGAGGAGACGGTATTCTCGATTTTGGGGATGGTGAGTCGATCATTGTCCCCGAGCTAAGCAGCATTTCACGGCCCGATCTGGGCGATGGCATCGGATATGTTGAGTATTCCACCACCCACACATTTCCCGGGCCGGGTCGCTATGTGGTGAGTTACCTCGAACCCAACCGGAATGCCGGCATTCTCAACATGACCAACTCGGTTGACACCCGGTTTTACATTGAGACCGCTATCAACATCGATCCTTTTCTGGGTTGCAACCAATCGACCCCCGACTTGCTGGTGCCTCCGGTAGACAGAGCGTGCACGGGCGGGGCATGGTATCACAACCCCGGTGCCTTTGACCTGGATGGCGACAGCCTTTCCTACGAGTTTATTACTCCCAAGCAGGCGCGTGGCATTTTTGTGAACGGCTATCGCGATCCTAACTCACGCGATTTTTATGATCCGCCTCCATTTAATCAGGCAAACGAAAATCAGAACGGCCCCCCCACGTTTACGATCAACCCGATCACCGGCACGATCATTTGGGATTCGCCTGGTCAACAAGGTGAATACAACATTGCCTTCCTCGTTAAAGAGTGGAGAAAAATCCAGGGTGTTTGGGTGCTCATTGGCTATGTAACGCGCGACATGCAGATTGAGGTAGAGGATTGCCTCAATCAACGCCCTGAGATCAATGTGCCGATCGATACGTGTGTGGTGGCGGGATCTACACTGGTCAACAATAACGATATCTATGGCACCGACCCCGATAACGTTCCACTCACGCGCGACAGCTTGAAGATTGAGGCTTTCTCCGATGTTTTCGCCCGCGGAGCAGTGTTTGCGCCAACACCAGCAAAATTCCGCTGGCCCGCAGCCGATGGTAAAGTTCGCTCCACGTTCAGCTGGCAAACCGAGTGTGCCGATGTGAAAGAACAACCCTATCAGGTGGTGTTCAAAGTAACTGACAAGTCATCGCGCGGACCCTCGCTGGCGCAGTTTAAGACCTGGCGGATCAAAGTGGTGGGGCCGGCACCGGAATGGCAAGCACCTCCGTCAGTTGCTCCCTCTACACGGTTTGCCACACTCACGTGGAAGCCGTACACGTGTACGAATGCAGTGAGCATCCAGATCTGGCGCAAGATTGATACATCTACCATACCGTTTAGCGCTTGCATTACAGGCATGCCACCGGGTTTTGGTTTTGAGTTGATCGCCACGGTGCCCCGCAGCAACACCACATTCCTCGACCGCAATGGCGGACAAGGATTGGCGCCTGGAGCCTCGTATTGTTATCGCCTCGTGGCCGTGTTTCCGCAGCCGGCCGGTGGTTTCAGTTATGTATCCGATGAAGTTTGCACGCCCCCGATCGAATCAGTTGCTCCGATTATCACCAATGTGACGGTCGACCGGACCAACAACACCAACGGGCAAGTGACTGTAAAGTGGGCCAATCCTCTGGATGCGCCCGTCACCTTCGTTAAGCCGTACCGGTACCGGGTGCTTCGCGCTAATGGATTTTCGGGCAATGTAGGGTTGGCGGATGCCCACCCGGGCTTCCTGAGTGATACCACGTTTACCGAGCAGGCATTGAACACCCGCGATAATGTGTACAACTACCGCGTTATTGCCTTCGACAATAATGGCCAGTTGATGGATACCTCCGCCACGGCTTCAACTGTTCGACTGGAGTTAAAAACCGGATTCAAGCGCATTGAATTGAATTGGAATGCTTTTGTGCCGTGGAGTAACCGGGCGAATGACTTGCAATTCCAACGTCACCTCATTTACCGCGGCCCTGCTGGAGCCACCGAAGCCCAAATGGTGCTCATCGACAGCGTGAACGTTAACCAGCGGTATCAGTACATTGATTCGGGCCAGTACAATTCGCAACCCCTGCGCGAAGACCAGGAGTATTGTTACCGCGTGCAAACCCGCGGGTCGTATGGCGATAACCCGGCCCTGCCCAAGCCGTTAAAGAACTTTTCGCAGATCATTTGCGGACAACCCAGCGATGACGTGCCGCCCTGTACAGTGGAGATCACGGCTACAGGAACGAAGTGCGAGGAGTTTATCAGCGCGGTTCCCTGCGAAACCGGAGATGGCAGTTCGTTCCCGTACTCGAATGTTCTGAGTTGGAAGCGGCCGCTGGAAGCGAATTGCTTCACCGATGTGCGGGGCTATAACATCTATATGTCTCCCGTTAAGGGAGGTGATTTCATTCTTTACCGCGAAAACGTACAGGATACCTTCTTTATTGATTTGAACCTGCCTTCATTCGCCCGCTGTTATAAAGTGACGGCTGTTGACCGGGCCGGCAATGAAAGCGAACGGAGCGAGGAGTTTTGCTTTGAAAACTGCCCGCAGTACAAATTGCCCAATGTGTTCACCCCGAATGGCGATGGTTGTAATGATTTCTTCAGTGCCTACAGCGAGCGTTTCAAGATCCCTGGCTCCGAACCTCCGGCCACGCCCTGCGGTCTTATCAACGAGAGCGAAATCCGAACGTCCTGCCCACGTTTTGTTCGGAGCGTAAGCTTCTCGGTGTACAACCGTTGGGGCAAGGAAGTGTACAAATATGACTCCGGAGGGGAGAACAACATATTCATTGATTGGAATGGAAAGGACAACAATGGGCGCGACCTGGCCGATGGAGTTTATTTCTACACAGCCAATGTCGTGTTTGATGTGGTCGATCCGGCTCGTCAGAATCAAACCATTAAGGGCTGGGTGCAGATTGTGCGATGAGCCACCCGGTTATCCTGTTCGATGGTGTTTGTAACCTTTGCAACAGTTCGGTGCAGTTTGTTATCCGCAACGATCCTTCCGGACATTTCCGTTTTGCCGCACTTCAAAGTGATTTTGCCCGCGACCAACTGAAAAAATTTCAGGTGGCCGATGGACTCGACTCCATTGTGCTGATCGAAGACGGGGTTTTGTATACGCGAAGCACTGCAGCCCTCCGGGTATCCCGTCACCTGAGGGGCTGGAGTTGGCTCTACGCGTTTCGTTGGGTGCCGCGTTTCCTGCGTGATGCCGTGTACAACCTGATTGCCCGCCACCGCTATCGCCTCTTCGGCCGTCAGCAGGAATGTATGTTGCCTACGCCAGAACTGAGGGCACGCTTTATCAATTGATTTTTGGTTTATTTTGCCGTGCTGAATTGATTCCATTATGAAGAGAGCGTATGTCTTCCCGGGCCAGGGTGCCCAGTTTACCGGAATGGGTAAAGATGTTTATGAGAGCAGCCCTGCTGCCCGCAGTTTGATGGACGAAGCCAATCGGATTCTTGGGTTCGATATTTTGTCCGTCATGTTCACCGGCTCGGCCGATGATCTCAAGCAAACGAAGGTAACCCAGCCTGCCATCTTTATTCACTCGGTGGCAGTGGCCAGGGCAAATCCGGATTTCAAGCCCGATATGGTTGCCGGCCACTCGCTGGGCGAGTTCTCTTCGCTGGTAGCCAACGGGGCATTGAGTTTTGAGGACGGACTTCGATTGGTGTCGCAGCGCGCACAAGCCATGCAGAAAGCCTGTGAGCAAAACCCGTCTACCATGGCCGCCATTCTGGGGCTGGACGATGCGAAAGTAGAAGAGATTTGCGCCTCCATAACGGATGAAATTGTAGTTGCCGCCAACTACAACTGCCCGGGCCAGTTGGTGATCAGCGGTAGCCTGAAGGGGATTGAAATCGCCTGTGAAAAAATGAAAGCAGCCGGTGCCAAGCGGGCATTACCGCTTCAGGTCGGGGGCGCATTCCATTCTCCGTTAATGGAGCCTGCCCGTGAGGAGTTGGCAGCCGCGATTGAGCGCACGCATTTTTCTGCTCCCGTTTGTCCCGTGTATCAGAATGTAAATGCACAGCCGGCAACCGAGGTAGCCGTGATCAAGCAAAACCTGATCGCCCAGTTAACAGCACCCGTCCGCTGGACGCAGTCCGTGCAGCGCATGGTGGCCGCTGGCGCCACCCACTTCATTGAGTGCGGGCCCGGCAAAGTTCTACAGGGCTTGGTGAAGAAGATTGCTCCGGCCGTAGAGGCGGGGAGTGTTTAGTAAAATTCTTTCACGACCAGAAGGTCGTAACACTCCTTCAGCAATTGCTGATTGGTTTTTCTGTACTCCGGGTGCACAAAATCGGGCGCAATTTCAGCCAGTGGCACCAGGGTGAACCGTCTGTCGGGTATGCCGGGGTGTGGCAGCATGAGGCGGGCCGTTTGAATTACTTCCTGGCCGTAGTAGAGAATATCCAGGTCAATCGGTCGGGGGGCCCACCGCTCGCTTCGCTCGCGGCCCATTTGGCGCTCAATCGCCATCAAGGCATCCAGCAGCTCCTCCGGACCAAAATCCGTATCCACCTCCACCACCTGGTTCAGAAATTCCGGCTGGTCGGTTTTACCCCACGGCTGCGTTCGGTAAATGGCCGATGATTGCAATACCGGCCCTACTGCTTCGCCTAGCGCTTCGCGCGCCTGGCTTAGGTTGGCGGCCCTGTCGCCCAGATTGCTTCCCAGCAGTAAATAGATATTTTTGCGCCCCATAGTAAACTCGCGAGCCCCTGGCCGCGTTTGGAAAGCAAGTATACAACACAATGAACTTCTTAAAGACCTTTTTTGCTTCGTGTTTGGGCTCCCTGCTCGCCCTCATCCTTTTTTTTGTCATCGGCATCCTTCTGGTTGCCGGGGTGATCGGGGCGGCCATGTCGGGTGGAGATGAGCCAGTGACCACGATTGGAGACAACTCGGTTTTGCGGTTGGAGTTGAACGTGCCCATCACGGAGCTGGAAGTGGAAAATCCGTTTGAAGGGCTGCCGCTGCCGGGCATTCAGTCGGGCTCCATCGGGCTGATTCAATTGAAGCAGGCAATCGAACATGCGGCTACTGATCCTAAAGTCAAAGGCATTTACCTGGACGTTAGCTTTTTCATGGGCGGCTATGCTACGGCCCGGGAAATCCGTCAATCGCTCGAGGAGTTTAAAGCCACCGGAAAATGGGTAGTGGCCTACAGCGAGATGATGTCCGAGTCCTCGTATTACATTGCCTCGGCTGCCGATCATGTTTTTCTTAATCCGGAAGGCGACCTGGAGTTCAATGGCTTATCGGTTGAAATCGGGTTCTTCAAGCAACTTTTTGACAAACTTGAGATCAAGCCGGAAGTATTCCGGGTTGGTGACTTCAAGAGCGCAGTCGAGCCGTTCCTGCTGGATAAGATGAGCGATGAGAATCGTATGCAGTTGAATGAACTAATCGGTTCGATGTACCGCACGATGTTGAGCGACATTGCCGAATCCCGCCAGCGCGAAGTTTCAGACCTGCGTGCGATAGCCGATCAGGCACTCGTTACAAATTCCCGGCTGGCCCGGCAGCATGGCCTGGTCGATTCGCTTGTGTATTACGATCAGGTGGAGGATTTTCTCAGAGAAAAGCTGGGGTTAGACCAAGACAAAAAGATTACGTACGTCAAGTACGGCAAATACCGCAAGAGTTACTCCTCAGCCTCCACCTCAAAAAATGAAATTGCTGTGGTGGTGGCCGATGGTGATATTCTTCCCGGTGAGGCACAGCCCGGTGTCATCGGGTCCGACACGTTTGCTGAGCAATTGCGCAAGGCGCGGAAAAACAAAAATGTGAAGGCCATTGTATTGCGTATCAATTCACCCGGTGGCAGTTCTTTAGCCAGCGATGTGATGTGGCGGGAGGTGGTCCTGGCCTCGGAAGCAAAGCTCATCATCGCGTCCATGGGCGATTATGCGGCCAGTGGCGGATATTATCTGGCCATGGGGTGCGATACGATTGTAACCCAGCCCAACACCATTACCGGATCGATTGGCGTGTTTAGCATTTTGTACGATGCCAGCGATTTTCTCGAAAATAAACTAGGCATCACATTCGATGAGGTGCGCACCGGGCAGACGGGCGACCTGATCACCTTTACACGGCCGCTGAGCCAGCAGGAGAGAACGATCTGGCAAAGCCGGACAAATGAAATTTACGATACGTTCACCGGCAAGGCCGCGCAAGGCCGCGGTATGACGGTGGAGGAAATCAAAAAGATTGCTTCCGGCCGGGTGTGGTCGGGAGAACAGGCCCTGGCCAACGGACTGGCTGACGTAGAGGGCGGTTTAGCCCGGGCCATCGAGCTGGCAGCCGACCAGGTAGGGGTGGGTTCGGACTACAAAGTGCGGTATTACCCAAAGCCAAAGACAATTTTGGAGATCTGGTTCTCGAATCTGGAGGAGAACACCTCGGAAAAGGCCATGCGCGAGAAGCTGGGAGCCGCCTACCCGTTGTATCTGGAGTGGCAGCGGCTGGAGCAACTGAAGGGTAACCAGGCGAGGTTGCCGTTTACCTTAAGGGTGATGTAATATTTACCTGAAAAAAGTAAAAAATGCCAGACGATGGATACGTTTATCCACCATCGGGCACAAAAATTCTTGAATTTTTAGCGGGTGACTTTGTTAACAGCGAGACCGCCCACCGGTGAACTATTTGTCTTGGTGACAACCTCAACGGTTGATTTGGTGGTTTGCTTTTGCTGTGCGGAGAAGGTAAACGAGATGGTTGACAGCGCTCCGAAAACCAATAATCCTATAAATATCTTTTTCATAAGTGGGGGTGTTTCCGTACTTATCGAACAATCTTGTTTTCAACTGTGCCGCCACCGTTGTTGGGTTTTACATCTTCATCACTGCAAGCAGTAAAAGTGGTTGCACAAATCAGGGCGATGGCGATAATTGAAAGTAACTTTTTCATAGCGTTTTGGTTTTTTTTGGTATTTATTAAATGCTTTTTGTTATGTTTACTAGTTGACGTTTAACCAGTTGTTGAATACAAAGTTCATGTTTGCATCCAAAACTTAGCCATGTAAGTTTTTACTAAAAATTACGCGTGTACTATAAGTTGTTTTTTTTGCTCTGCTTTGTTTCCGTATCAATCCCGACAACGGCACAGGAACTATCCCCTGTCGATTCAATCACTAAGGAGATTGCTAAGGCACGAGATGGTAAGCTGGTCCCGCTATACTACAATCTTGCCTTTGAGTTTTATTTGGAAGGAAAAGTAGATGAAGCAATCGAGACATTGGAGACAACCAGCAGAAACGCCCTTGCATTTGGTGATAGCCTCTATTTGGTAAAGGCTGGTCGTTTGGCGGGGCAGATCTACTTTCATCAGAATGACATGCCCAATGCTGTAAAATACTCGTTGAGTGTTCTGCCAATTGCTGTTCGAAATACCTCGAACCCGGATATTAATGAGGACCTGAAGAAGCTATACAACAACCTTGGGGTTTCTTACACTTTTCTAGCTAAGTATGACAGTGCGCTTGATGCACACTTCAAATGTCTGGTTCTCCACGAGCAGTCAAACAACCCGTACGACATGGCGGTCTCTCTCAATAATATTGGTTTGTTGTATTTCAAACTAAAGAGCTATCCAAAGTCGCTTGATTTTTATGAGCGGGCTTTGCGAGAACTGGAAAAGTCGGATGTTCAGGATTTCAAAGGTCGATTACTGATTAATATCGGTTTGTGTCACAATCAACTCAAGAAATACGATTTAGCAAGAAGTTACATTGAGGATGGGCTGAAGTTTTGTGGCGATAACTGCGGAGCAGAGATTGATATCTCCGGTAACTTTGGCCTTGGCGTTTCTTATTTTCAAATGCAGGACTTTGCGATAGCAGAGAGATATTTTAAAAAGTCATTGGGGCTGGCTCAAGCAAATAAAGATACCCGGTTTGAACTCGAGAATCTAGTCTACCTGGCGAAGGTTTCTAATGAACTGAGAGACCCTGATCAGGCACAAGCATGGTTGATAAAGGCGGAACCGTTGGCCGAGCAACTCGACTTTGTGCAACTTAAGCTAGATGTATATAAAGCATACTACGCCTACTTTACGCTTACTGAGAATCATGAAAAGGCTTCGGTGTATCAGAAAAAGTACATTGATATGACTGAGCGGGTTTTTAATGAGAAATTGTTGGAGACAGTCTCCAAAATCGAAACCGATTTCGACCAACGTGAAAACATCCGCACCATACGCGACAAGGAACTAGCGCTCGATCAGTCGCGTAAACTCAACTTTGCCATAGCGGGCCTCTTCCTTTTGGCGGGTGCTCTGGCCGTAGTCATGTTCCGCACAACACGCATTGTGCGGAGGGTGAACGTGGCGCTCAGCGAAGCGCGGAACCAACTGCAAGTTCAAAATAGGGAGCTCGACCAACTGGTGGAAGCCCGGACGAAGGAGCTCAACCAAAGCAACACTTCGCTTCGAAAGGCCGTGACCGAACTCGACCACTTTATTTACAAAACATCACACGATATCCGCGGGCCTCTAGCCACGCTTAAAGGCATGACAGACGTGGCGCTTATGGATGTGAAAGATCCGCTTGCGCGCGATTACTTCGAGAAACTGGATATCACGGCTGAAAAACTTAACTCCGTGCTCACGCGACTGATGATCGTTAACCAGATCAACAACGCTCCGCTGGTTCCGGTCAAAGT
Organism: Cyclobacteriaceae bacterium; assembly: GCA_046301755.1. Lineage (GTDB taxonomy): Bacteria > Bacteroidota > Bacteroidia > Cytophagales > Cyclobacteriaceae > ELB16-189. The sequence goes on along the minus strand of JBKCJM010000055.1, from coordinate 47,441 downwards.
AAATGTCTCTCAGGTTATCGAGAGTATTCTTCTGCTCGAACGAAAAAAGGGTATTCCCGTGCGCATGAATGTCTCCACCTTCATACCGCCCGACATGGAGGTTAATTCTGAACCCCAATTGTTGCGCATTGTGCTTGAGAACCTGATCGACAATGCCATCAAGTACTACAACCAGAGCGAGCGGGTTGATCCTTTTGTCAGGATAACGGCAGTTGTCATCAACAAGCAGTTGCTGGTAGAGGTGGTGGATAATGGAATTGGCATCAGCGAGGATATGAGAAGCGAAGTGTTCAAGATGTTCACCCGCGCCTCCGAGCGATCCGAAACCGGAGGGGTTGGCCTGTACCTTTCTCAGCAGGCAGCCGAAAAGCTGGGCGGCAACATTTCGTTCGAGACCACGCCCGAGAAATACACCAAGTTCACTGCGGTTATTCCGGCCGACTTTCAAAAAGTGATCGATCTGCGGCAAGCCCAAACCCAGGAGGGCGCTGTACCTGCTGAAGCTGGTAAAAATCTGCCAGACGCCAGCCGCAAGGCTTCATAATTGAGGCTGTTTTGCCATCTTTGCGCCCGATTCTCCGGGCCCCGAGCATGACCAGAAATAAATTCAAACGTACTACCGTAACCGCGGCTTTGCCGTACGCCAACGGCCCGTTGCACATCGGGCATATTGCGGGGGCGTACCTGCCGGCCGATACCTACGTCCGCTACCTTCGGCTGAAGGGTGACGATGTGGCCTTCGTTTGCGGATCGGATGAACACGGAGTGGCGATTACGCTGGGTGCTAAAAAGGAAGGAGTAACGCCCCAGGCGTTTGTCGACAAATACCACGCGCTGATGAAGCAGGCTTTTGCTGATTTTGGTATCTCGTTCGACATCTACTCGCGCACCTCTTCGGCCGTGCATCGCGAAACTTCGCAAGAGTTTTTCCGCACTATCGATGCCCAGAAGATTTTTGTCGAGGACACGTCCGACCAGTTTTACGATGAACAGGAGGGTATCTTTCTGGCCGACCGTTACATTATTGGCACCTGCCCCAATTGCGGGCACGACCGTGCCTATGGCGATCAATGCGAGAAATGCGGCACCAGCTTAAGTCCGCGGCAACTCATCAACCCGCGTTCGGCTGTCTCCGGCCAACCGCCTGTGCTCCGGCCTACCAAGCACTGGTACTTTCCGCTCGATCGGTATGAGAATTGGCTGAAAGAATGGCTGCTGGAGGGGCATCGGCACGACTGGAAAATAAACGTTTACGGGCAATGCAAGTCGTGGCTGGAGCAGGGCCTCCAACCGCGTTCCATCACGCGCGATCTGGACTGGGGCATACCCGTACCCCGCGAGGATGCCAAAGGAAAAGTGCTTTACGTTTGGTTCGATGCACCCATCGGCTACATCAGCGCTACCAAGGAGTTAAAGGGCGCAGACTGGGAGAAATACTGGAAAGATCCGGAGACCCGGCTCATTCATTTTATCGGTAAGGACAACATCGTTTTCCATTGTATCATCTTTCCTGCTATGCTCAAGGCTGAGGGAACATTCATCCTGCCCGACAACGTGCCGGCCAATGAATTTTTGAACCTCGAAGGCGATAAAATCTCCACTTCCCGCAATCATGCGGTATGGCTGCACGAATACTTGAATGATTTCCCCGGCCGAAGGGATGAACTGCGGTATGTGTTAACGTCCATTTCGCCCGAAACCAAGGATGCCGATTTCACCTGGAAAGATTACCAGCTGAAGGTGAACAGTGAACTCGTGGCTATCCTGGGCAACTTCGTTAACCGGGTGATGGTTCTCACGCACAAGTACTTTGACGGTCGGGTGCCCTCGGCTGAAGAATTGACGGGCACTACCGATAAGCGAAAAAAAGTGCTCGATGCCTACCACACAGCTCACCGCGAGCTGGATCAGGGTGTGGCGGCTCTTATCGATAGTCTTGAACATTTCCGTTTCCGGGAGGCCCAGTTCCAGTTGATCAACCTGGCGCGCATCGGAAACAAGTTTTTGGCTGATACCGAGCCGTGGAAGCTGGCGAAGGAGGACATGGAGGCGGTGGAGGCCATTCTCAACTACGCGTTGATGGTAGTAGGCAACCTGGCCATTGCGTCTGCACCTTTCCTGCCTGATGGCAGTGAGGCCATCCGTCAGCAATTAGATATCAACCTCAAGGAGGCCAGCCGCCAGTTCTGGACTGGCAAAAAATTGGTGGAGCCTGTCCCGGCCGGCCACAGGCTCGGCCAGCCCGTTCTCTTGTACAAAAACATTGAAGATGCCGACATCCAGCCGCAACTGGATCGGCTGCAAAAACCTAAACCTGCCCAAGTGGAAACTGCTGCCTCATCTCCTGTAAAGCCTCTGAAGCCCACTGTCACTATCGATGACTTTGCAAAGCTCGATATCCGCATCGGCACCGTAGTGGCGGCCGAGAAAATGGAGAAGTCGGTCAAGCTACTTAAACTCACCGTCAACAGCGGGCTTGATCAGCGCACGATTCTCAGTGGTATCGCCAAACACTACACGCCCGAGCAAATGGTGGGTAAGCAGGTGACCTTTATCGCCAACCTGGCCCCGCGCAAAATGATGGGCATCGAGTCGCAGGGCATGATTTTAATGGCCGAAGACCAGGACGGCAAACTGCGCTTGTTGGAGCCGAATGAACCCGTGAATGCCGGGGCAACGGTGAATTGAACTAGCGGTTAAACGTATTCATCGCAGTCACCAATCCCGCCAGGCAAAATGTGGTGATCGAATCGCCAGCGCGGTCCAGTAGTTCGGGCATCTGTTTGAATTCTTCCTCACTAAACCGGCTCAACACATAGTCGACCTGCTGGCCCCGGCCAAAGTCGCTGCCAATGCCCACGCGCAGACGCGGGTAATTTTGCCCGCCCGTCAGTTCCTCAATGTTTTTCAGCCCGTTGTGGCCTGCCGAACTGCCCTGGGGGCGTAGGCGCAGTTTTCCGAACGGCAGGACGATGTCGTCCACCACGACCAGCGTGTGTTCCTTCGGCACATTCAGCTCTTTCATCCAATAGGCCATGGCCTTACCGCTCAGGTTCATGTAGGTGTTCGGCTTAATCAGGTGAATCGATTTTCCTTTCAGCCGGAATTCGGCATGATCGGCCAGGCGGCTGGTCGAGAACTTCGCCTCGTGTTTTTCCGCCAGCCGGTCGAGCACGAGAAAGCCAATGTTATGGCGCGTGAGTTCGTACTCCGGGCCGATGTTACCCAATCCGATAATGAGGAACTTCATTCAGTCAACGGCATAAAAAAATCCCGTCTGCAAAGGTAGCAGACGGGATGTGTGATGAACAGCGAGATTCCGATTACTTCTTCTTCTCGTCTTTCTTCGGGGCTTCTGCCTTCTTGGCATCGGCTGCCGGGGCGGCACCTGCGGCAGGCGCAGCACCTGCGGCCGGAGCAGCTGCACCCTCGGCCGGGCTAGTAGCCTTCGCAGCATCTTCTGCGGCCATCTTCGCGGCCCGCGGTACCTCTACCGCAGCAATAGCAGCCTGCTTGGGATCAAGGAATTCCAGGTTGGCCATTTTCATGTCACCTACCTTGATGGCGTGGTGGAAGTCCAGCTCGGAGCAATCCACATCGATGTGATCCGGCATGTCCTTCGGGAAGCCATACACTTTCAGCGAAGCGCGTTTGCGCACCAGTGCACCACCCTTGGCCACACCGGGGGCCTGGCCCACCAAACGGGTAGGGATGTCCATCTTGATCTTGCGGTCTTCGCTGATCATCAGGAAGTCGGTATGAAGCAGAATTTCGCTTACCGGATGGAACTGTACTTCCTGCATAATCGCCTGGCACTCGTCACCTTCAATGTTCAGGTGTACAAAGTGTGCCTCGTTGGTGTACACGAGGTCGCGGAAGAGAATCATGGGCGCATAAAAATGCACCTGCTCTTTTCCTCCATACAGCACGCATGGCACATTGCCTTCTTCGCGCAGGCGCTGTGACTCAGTCTTGCCGAGATTTGCTCTTCGATACCCTATAATCTCAACGGTTTTCATAATAAATATAGTTTAGTTTAAAAGTTACAAACGAATGAATAAGGAACTGATCGATTCGTGATCGTGAATCTTTCGGATGGCTTTTGCAAACAAATCCGATACGGTAAGCACTTTGATCTTGCTCAACGATTGTTTGAGAGGTATGGTATCGGTCACCACCATCTCTTCCAGGGCCGAGTTGGCAATGTTTTCATACGCATTGCCCGACAGCACCGGATGAGTACACACCGCACGTACCGACCGTGCGCCTTTCTCCTTCAACAACGCGGCTGCTTTGCAAATGGTACCTCCGGTATCCACCAGGTCATCGACTAAAATCACATCCTTACCTTCCACTTCGCCAATCAGGCGCATCGATTCAATCTTGTTGGCCTCCTTCCGGTACTTATCGCACACGGCCAGGTCGGCATTGAAAAACTTGGCAAAGCTGCGGGCACGCTTTATACCGCCTACGTCTGGCGTGGCAAACATGATGTTTTCCGAGCCCAACGACTTGAGGTAGGGAACGAAAATGTAATTGCCGTCCAGATGATCTACCGGAATATCGAAAAAGCCCTGAATCTGATCGGCATGGAGATCGCACGTCATGATGCGGTCAGCACCGGCTGCTGAAATGAGATTGGCGATCAACTTGGCGGCAATGGCTACGCGCGGCTTGTCTTTGCGGTCCTGACGGGCATAGCCGAAGTAGGGAATGATGACGTTGACGTTCTCGGCACTGGCCCTGCGGGCGGCATCGATCATCAGGAGCATCTCCATGAAATTCTCGGCCGGGGCAAAGGTAGATTGCACGATAAAAACATCGTGGCCGCGTACCGACTCTCCAATGAAGGGCGACATTTCGCCATCGCTAAACTGCTGGTAGTCAACTTTGCCCAGCGGTTCGCCATAGGCATGCGCGATTTTCTCAGCCAGGTAGGTTGTAGCTCGTCCGGAAAAGATCTTGACTGACATAGTTTTCAAGTAAAATCCCCGATCAACTCGGGGATTCTAACTACTGTTGCCCGACCAGGGCTCGAACCTGGACTTTCTTGAATCAAAATCAAGCGTGTTGCCAGTTACACCATCGGGCAAAACCTTCAAATTCAGCTTAAAAAGCCAATTTTGGACTGCAAAGGTAAGATTATTTTAGAAAGTTGGAACCGGGCGCGGCACAAATTGCCCATTAATTGTTGGGCACTTTTTCCTGTATCTCCAGGTTGCCTTCCACAAATCCTTCCGCCCAAAAACGGTACTTGTCCAGGATTGAAATCACGGCATTTCGCAGGTGCCGGTCGTTCCCAAAGTCAATATCACCGTAAACCGTGGTGGCGTAGCCCTGCCAGACAGATCGGTTCTGCCTGCGATCGTAAAACTGGATGAGCAAGGTGCCGGTTTTCAGGTTGTACTTCTGTGCATCGTAATGGAGGTCCTCCTTTTGTGTTTTTACCCATTCTTCAATGTCGGGCTGAACATAGCCATTGAATCGTAGGCTGTCACCAAACATTTTGTAGCTGATGAGCAGGTGAGGTCGGTTTTCGGTTTGGCGATAGCCCAGAAACTTCATCCGGGAGAGAATGGACCGCTCAATCACTTCGTTGTGCATAGTTGAATCGGTTAGCCCAATCGGCTTTAGTATTTCGAAGCTCCGATATCGCTTAAAGTTCCCCCGATAGCTGTAATCGTACTCGACCGGCAGTTCCTTATACCCCAGGCAACCCGCCAGCAGCAATCCCAGGCCGAGTACGTAAATCGATTTCATGGGTAAAAATTAGCAAAACACCAGCGATATAACAATTTCAGTTGTTACCTTAACTTTCGTTATAATTGAACATGCAGAAGTACGCCTTTATCCGCAAGTATAACTCGATTATGATCTTCCTGATCATCACCGTGGCGGTTCTTATTCTCGCCCGTCAAATTCTTGTTCCGATGGCCTGGGCCATCTATCTGGCGTTGGTTACGTACCCTATAGCCAACCGGCTGGAGAGATGGCGGATGAATCGGGTGATATCGTCATTATTCATCGTTTTCGCGTTGGTGTTGCTGCTGGTAATCATTGTCTTGTTTTTTTCCTCCGAAATCATCGGATTTTCGACAGACATAACCCTCACGGGAGATCGCATCGAGAGTATTGCGCGCGAAACGCTGATCAATGTGGAGGAAATGGTTGGGGTGAAAGTGGCCAGCACCGACAATCTCATTAAATCGGGGATGGAGAATCTTGGGGGTTGGTTGGTGAAAGAGCTGAGTGTTTTAGGAACTTCCATTACCGGCCTCACCTTGATGTTGGTGTACCTGTTTTTCTTTCTGTACTACCGAAGCCTTTTTCGCCATTTTATGACGGCCAGTTACACGGGCGATCGCCTGACCCGCATGAAAGACATTGTACTGAAGTCGTCACACATCGCCAGTGGCTACATCCGCGGCACCATGGTGCTCACCCTGATGATGGCGGTGCTTGCGCTGATCATATTCTGGATTTTTGGGATACGACATGCTTTTTTTCTGGCCTTTTTTGTGGCCGTGCTCAATATCATTCCGTACATCGGTAACCTGATTGCTTTCGCAGTGGTCTTTCTGGTTGTTTTTGTTACCAAAGACAGCGTTGGCATTTCATTGGGTGTGTTGGGCTGTTTGTATGTCGCGAACCTGCTTCAGGAGAACATTGGTCGCCCGCTCATCGTAGGATCAGAAATGGACATGAACGGCTTTTTCGTATTTGTGTCGGTGGTGATTGGCGGCACCATCTGGGGCATCTCGGGTATGATTCTTTTTATTCCGATTACCGCTGTGCTGAAGATAGCTTTGGAGGTGAACCCGCACTGGCAACCCACCGCCATTCTGTTCGGGTCATTGCCCAAACCGTTACCGGTCACACCTACGACAACAGAAACAGAAATATCAGAGGAAAAATAATGCCGGCCAGCGCCAGTTTCCACCCTCGCTTTCGAAAACTGTTGTCGCCTGTTTGAATGAACATGCCCGTAATGGCGATGGTCAGCATTGCAGCGCCAAAAACATCGGAGTAATAGATCCACCATTTGCTGGTGTCCAGGTGTAGTTTGGTCATCTGCCCCAGCACGGGTGTTGTGCGGTAGGTTACCACTTTGCCCGCACCGGTGGCCATGTCGACTTCTACATCGTGGTTCAGGTAGTTGATGCGAAGTTGTTGTTCCGCAATCTGGAACCTGCGGAAATCATCTTCCACGCCCAAGCTGCTGCCGAGTTTGCGGGCGAATGCCTCATTTATGGAATCTTTGGCAATAACTGCCCCCTGAAATTCGCGTGTATCGTAGGTGTATCGCCTCGGATTCCAGGATTGCCGGTGGTTTAGAAATATCCCCGACAGGGAGAAGGCGATAATCAATCCCAGGTAAAAATAGGCCAGATCGCGGTGTGTGTTTCGGGCAGTTAGCTTCATGTTTTCAGGAAAAGGCGCAAATAATGATGTTTCGGGGGCTAATCAAAGAAAATCTGAAATGCACTTGGGGGTATCGGCCCCTTGAATTGTCCTACCACCAAATTCAACAGAGTTATGAAAAAGTCTTTGATCGCTGGTTTTCTTTCACTGGTTTCCACGTTTGCTTGGGCGCAGGACGAGGACATCTCCCGCAAACATGACATTCAAACCGTGTTTCGCAATGGCCGGGTGGGTGGCTATGGTGCCATTACCAACAAATTTACTTCCATCCGGGGCGAGTTTGCCAACATCTCGGAGGTATATGGCGGAGTTTTTATCAACCGCAGATTCTTGTTAGGCCTTGGGGTTGCCGCCACCACCAACTACATACCGGTTCCCCTCGAATTCAGCGAGGCTCCGGCTAATCAATTGAGTTATGGTTACGGTCAGGCTGGCCTGGTGACAGAGTGGGTGATGGGTTCCAACAAATCGGCCCACCTTGTTTTTCATTTGTTCACCGGTGCTGGCTACACTACGCAGTACGAGCGCTGGACAAACAACAACTTTGACTGGAATGAATCGCACCCGGTTTACGACCAAAACTGGTTTTTCGTGGCGGAGCCCGGTGTTCAGCTTGAAGTGAATCTTTTCCGCTGGATGCGGTTTAGCCCGGGTATCAGCTATCGCAAAACGTATGACAGCAACGGCCGTGGACTTACCGACAATGATTTGAGCGATTGGTCGTACAACCTTACGCTCAAGTTTGGAAAATTCTGACAACCGATAATTGGCAAAGCAAAAGTCAGGCGCTGAATCGCGTCTGACTTTTGTTTGTGTGCAGAACGTGCGTTACTGATTCTGGTAAACAGCCGCGAACTCGGTAGCGAAATCTTCGAGTTTTTTCTTGCCCAGCGCGGGACGATTTTTCCAGTAGTCGGCCTGCACGGCACCGCTGCGTATGCCTGCTCCGAGTTCTACATAGCCGTTGGCAACGGCCGGATGCAGTCCGCTTTGCAACATGCCGTTCAGTGCATCCGCGTCTTTAAATTCTACCCATGGAGTGCCGGGCTTACCCACAGCGCCACCGAGTACCCTGGCAATTTCATTGGGGTGACGCTCGTCACTGGCGATGTATTGAACAGAATAATTGGTGAAGTTCAGCTTCAGCAGTGCATCAGCCACCACATCGGCAATATCGTCTGTGTGGGTTAGCACAAGTTTTTCATCGGTGCTGCCAAAGTTGGAGCCCATGATGTTCATATTCCGCACCAGCGGCACCATCCCCAACAGGTTGTAATAGAAGTAGGAGGGGCGAAGCACTTTCACATTGACACCTTTAAGTGAAGCCAGTTTTTCCTCGCAGTAACTAAGGCCGTCTACCGGGCCGGCACCCGTGCCCATATGTGCCCCCACGCTGCTCAGGAGCACGATGTTTTTTACCTGGGCCGCCTGGATAGCCTCAATAAAATGATGAGTTACTCTTTGTTGGTACTGAAGCCAGCCGCCTTCGGGTGTCCAGTTGGGCGGGATCATCAGATAGGCGGCATCGGCACCGGCAAACGCTTGCTTAAGAAAAGCGAGGTCGTCTACGGAGCCCACCGCGGCTGTAGCGCCCAGGGCGGTAATGTCTTTTGCCCGATCGGGCGAGCTGGTGATAACGGTTACGGCATGGCCAGCGGCTACGAGTTTGCTGACTACCGGCTTGCTGATGTGGCCAAGTGAACCTGTAATGACATACTTCATGTTACATGTTGGGTTAAGTAATACAATACCAGCCCAACACAGGAAGATAGTCTATTAGTTCAGTGGGGTATAATTTTATTTTACCCGGGCAGTCACCCAGTCGCGTGCGTTGACAAATGCCTCCATCCAGGGCGATACCTCATGCGTCAATTTACCCTGCGGGTAGTATGGCCAGTTCCACGCGAACAGTGATCGCTCAATGTGTGGCATGATCGCCAGATGTCGGCCATCGTGCGAATACACCGCAGCAACCGCCTGATCTGAGTCATTGGGATTGCCGGGATATTCTGCATACGAAAATGTCGCACCAATGTTGACGTCCAGGTTGCGCGGCAATTGGAAGCGCCCCTCACCATGCGCCAGCCACACTCCGAGCCTTGCCCCGGCATAGCTTTGCAACATCACGGAATGGTTTTTTGGAATGGTGACATTGACAAATGCTGACTCAAATTTTCCTGACCCGTTGTGATGCATTTTCGGATGTTCGCGGATGTCAAGTTCGCGATACACCAGCCCCAGTTCCATCATTACCTGGCAGCCGTTGCAAACACCCAGGCTCAAGGTATCAGGGCGGCTATAAAAATGATAGAGCGCGGCCTTGGCTTTGGCATTGTACAGAAATGCCCCCGCCCAGCCTTTTGCCGAGCCCAACACATCGGAGTTGCTGAACCCACCTACGAAGACAATCATGTTGACATCCTGCAGGTTTTCGCGCCCGCTGACCAAGTCTGTCATGTGTACATCCTTCACATCAAACCCGGCCAGGTAAAGCGAGTACGCCATTTCGCGATCACCATTTACGCCCTTCTCGCGGATGATGGCGGCCTTTAACCCACTTGGCGTTCTCCTGCGCGCATCGATGCCATAGGCAGCGAACGTTCCGTCAAAGCGCGGTTGAAAGGAATAGTGAAGCGGCTGACGTCCCAATTGCTGCTGGCGCAAGTCAGCATGACCTTTCGGTCGCTGGATTTTGTCGAATTGATGGGACGTGCTGAACCACGTTTGGCGGCAATCGTCCACGGACAATCGTATGGGCTGCGACAGTCCTTCGATTACCACTTCGTTTGTTTGTTCCGTTTGGCCGATCTCCTGAAAGTCAAGCCCCGCTGCAGTCAATACTTCTTTTACGCGTTGACCTTGTTCCACCTGGATAACAACTCCGGGGTTCTCTGCAAAGAGAGCGTGAATGAGGTCGTCATTGCCGGCAGTTAACCGGGCTCGCAAACCGATGCCGGGTGAGGCAAAGCACATCTCGAGCAGGGTCGTAATCAACCCGCCTGACGAAACATCATGGCCGGCCAGGATCAAATTCTGTTTTATCAGATCTTGTACGGTATCAAAGCATTGCTTGAAGTATCCGGCATCGCGAATGGTTGGAGCTTCATGGCCCAGGCAATTGACGACCTGTGCGAGGCTGCTGCCGCCCAATTTTTTTTCATCTTTTGAGAAATCCAGGAACAGCAGGGTAGCCCCCGCCACTGGCTTCAGGTCGGGTGATACCGTTGCGCGGATATCGCTTACTTCGCCCACGGCCGAGATGATCACCGTTCCGGGGGCGTACACAACCTCTCCATTCGGATATTTCTGCGTCATCGAGAGCGAATCCTTGCCGGTAGGAATGTTGATGCCCAGCTCGCGGGCAAACATGCTTACTGCTTCGACAGCCTGATATAGCCGCGCGTTTTCACCCTCCGTTTTCGCGGGCCACATCCAGTTGGCACTCAGCGATACTCCCCGAAGACCGTGTGTGAGCGGTGCCCACACCAGGTTAGTAAGGGCTTCGGCAATAGCCAGCCGGCTGCCGTGGGCTGCGTTTACCAATGCTGCGGCAGGTGCGTGCCCTACTGAAGTTGCAATGCCTTTGTGGCTGAGGAAATCAATCGCCATCACACTCACGTTATTGAGCGGCAGTTGCAGCGGCCCGCATGTTTGCTGAGTTGCTACTTTGCCGGTAACCGAGCGATCAACCTTGTTGGTGAGCCAGTCTTTGCAGGCAACGGCTTCCAATTGAAGCACCTGGCGCAGGTAGTAGTCAAGTTGATCAATGCGGTAGGTTACCGGGGCAAATCGTGCAGCCGGTGTGCGGTCAGTCAGGATTGTTTTTGGAGAAGAACCAAATAAGTGCTTCACCTCCAGATCAACGGGAGACTGGCTTTTATTTTTGTGCGCAAAAACAAACCGGTGATCGCCTGTTGATTCGCCCACTACATACATGGGGGCACGCTCGCGGTCTGCAATTTTTTTCAGCATGTCGGTGTGCGCGGCCGAAATGGCCAGTCCCATGCGCTCCTGCGACTCGTTGCTGATGATTTCCTTGTCTGAAAGGGTGGGGTCACCTACCGGCAGCTGGTCGATGATAATCTTTCCGCCAGTATCCTCCAGTAGTTCACTGAAGCAGTTGAGATGCCCGCCCGCGCCATGATCATGTATCGATACGATCGGGTTTTCAGGAGCTTCCACCATGGCGCGTATGGCATTCATCACGCGCTTTTGCATTTCGGGGTTCGATCGCTGAATGGCATTGAGTTCAATGGCATTGGCATATTCGCCTGTTGCCACGGAAGAAACTGCGCCACCGCCCATGCCGATGCGGTAGTTGTCACCGCCCATCAGTACAATCTTATCGCCTGGTGTCAGCTTTTCTTTCTTGCTGTCTTTTTCCTTGCCAAAACCGATGCCTCCGGCCAGCATGATGACCTTGTCGAATCCGAATTTCCGGGCATGCTCTTCATGTTCGAATGTGAGCACACTGCCGCAGATCAGCGGCTGTCCAAACTTATTGCCGAAGTCACTGGCGCCATCCGAAGCTTTGATCAGAATTTCTGCCGGAGTTTGGTACAACCAGTTACGCGGCCCGATTTTTTGCTCCCAATTGCGGGCGCCCGGCAACCGCGGGTACGATGTCATGTACACGGCCGTTCCCGCCAGGGGCAACGATCCCTTGCCGCCCGCGAGGCGGTCGCGAATTTCGCCTCCGGAGCCCGTGGCCGCACCGTTAAACGGTTCAACCGTTGTGGGAAAATTGTGCGTCTCGGCCTTCAGCGAAATCACGGAATCAAAATCATCAATGCGGAAGTAATCGGGTACATCCTGCCGGGCCGGAGCGAACTGCTCAACCCGAGGCCCTTTGATGAAGGCCACGTTGTCCTTGTAAGCCGATACGATGTAGTTTGGATTCTCGCTCGATGTTTTTTTAATCAGCTGAAAAAGAGTGGATGGTTTTTCTTCACCATCAATGATGAACGTGCCGTTGAAGATTTTGTGGCGGCAGTGTTCACTGTTCACCTGCGAAAAACCAAAAACTTCACTGTCGGTTAATTTTCGACCCAGTTGCCAGCTCACTTCCTTCAGGTATTCGATTTCCTCCGTGCTCAGGGCCAGACCTTCCTGTTCGCTGTAGGCTGCCAGATCATCAATTTCCCGTATTGGTTCCGGGGTATGGTGGATTGTAAAGAGATCCTGATCCAGGCGGCTGTACAGATGCTGCAGCATGCGGTCATGACCCGCGTGGTCGGCATCAACGCTGAAGAATTCTTCGATGCGCTCAATGCCTGCAATGCCCATTGTTTGGGTGATTTCCACGGCATTGGTGCTCCACGGGGTGATCATTTCTTTGCGTGGGCCAATGAAATTTCCGGTCAACTCTTTTTCGGCCAGGGGCTTTGCGCCACCAAAAAGCCAAATGAGTTTTTCCAGATCGGCAACGGGAAAAGGCTGCGCATGCCCAACTGCATAAAACAGGTTGGACTTGGCACGGAAAAATAGGATCATGGAGGGAACAGTGGTTGAGCGGCAAAAATACAACGATTTGGGCTATTCGGGAGCGGATTTTGAGACCCTATAACCAGTTTTAACCGGCTGTTTTTTATCAAATCAGTTTGTTGCCTGGTTACCCTCGCTTAACTGGCGGATTGCCCCCACAGCCTTTCCAATCAAGTCATTATGCCCCGCCTGCAACTCCAGCAATTGTGCCTGGGTTATCTTCTTGACAAAGCCCCTCATATTGGCCGTGGTGATAATTTTATCGTAATGGCCAGTGATCACCAGCAGGGGTATTTTCTGACCATTCAGCAGCGCGGCAATTTTGTTCAAATTGAATTTCAGGTGCCGGAAGTAAACCCAGGAGTAATACACCCGCCTGCGTTTTTCCTCGGTATTCATTTGATGTTCAGCAAAACGAAGTATGCCATTATCCACCAGGTGAAGTTTGCGGAGGATGACGACCAAAGCGCGCAGCCGGCCAGGTTTCAAGATCATGCTGCGAAACAGTGCCCGTGTGGCAATCGGGTAGGTGGCCAGGCTGTACCAGAAACTGGTCTTGATGCCATCTGGCGCGAGTAGAACGACCCTGCCAATTCGTGGCGCAAAAGATTCCACCGTGGCGAACGCAAACTTTCCTCCGAGGCTGAATCCGGCAACATGAAACTTATCGATCTTTTCCTGTTGCAAAAACCGCGACATGATTTCCTGCCAGTCGGGCTTCTCAAGAGCCTCGCGCATGGGCCATGTACTGGTTCCGTGGAAGAACAGATCGAAAGCAAACAGCGTGTAGAACTCACCAAGTTGCTCGGCATGCTGTAAAAAAACTTCACGGCTTTGTCCAAAGCCATGGAAAAGCAGCAGCGGCACCGGCCCGTTGCCGGCCTTGGAATAATGAAGTTCCGCCTCGCGGAAGTGGAGGGTACCGTCCGTTATCTGCATCGTTGGCAAAAGTAGCCAAAGCACGTGTACCGGTTTTAGCGGTATTTTTGAAGGTGCTAAAATAAAGCGGAGCATGATTGCGTCTTACCAGTCATATGCGCGCCATAGCATTAACACTGGATATGCAGGAATCCATTAAACAAAAGACGTTCCGGCAAGAAAAAGACAAGTTGCTTGGATTCATCCGTAACCGGGTAGGTTCCACCGAGGAGGCGGAAGATATCCTGCAGGATGTTTTTGTGCAGTTCGTTACCGGCTTCGATACAATCGAATCCATTGACCGGGTTACGAGCTGGCTGTATAGTGTTGCCCGCAATAAAATAATTGACCGGTACAGGCGCGATGCCGTGCGGCCAAAGCGCGCTGACTTCGATTTGGCGGCTGGCCGTGACGAGGATGCTCCTCTCACGCTGCAGGATATCTTGCCCGATTTGGGCAATAGCCCCGAGGCTTCGCTGCTGCGCGATGCCATCTGGGATCAGATTATGCTGGCATTGGAGGAACTGCCGGCCGAACAGCGGGAGATCTTCATTCAAAACGAGATGGAGGAAAGAAGTTTCCGCGAGATCGCAGACGAAACCGGCCTGTCGATCAACACCCTTCTTTCGCGCAAACGGTACGCCATCCTGGCGCTGCGAAAAAAACTACAAGCCTTCTACAACGATGTAGTAGGCGATAGCCGATAACTAAATTAGACTAATAAACTCTGTACGATATGAAACGAATGAAGCGAGGATATAAAATTGCGTTGGTGATTGTTTTTGGCGTGGTAGCCGTGATTGCTTTTGGCTACGCGACCATGTTACTATGGAACTGGCTGGTACCCGACCTGTTCGGGGGGCCCATTATCAACTTCTGGCAAACCCTGGGTCTTCTTTTGCTGAGCAAAATTCTCTTCTCCGGGCTTGGTGGAAAAGGTAGCCGCGGCCGGGGGCATTGGAAGGAAAAACTGAGCACCATGAGCCCCGAAGACCGTGAATTGTTCAAGCAAAAGATGAAAGACAAGTGGTGTCGCTGGGAGGAGGAGAAGTCGGGTGGTACCTCCGCAAACGGTTGAAGGCAGTTTTTGCCCTAAGCACAAAAATATTTTTTCAAAAAGCCCCAACCTAAGCCAAAAAAGGCCGTTGGAGGAAACTGTGGAAACTTTGATTATAAGAATAGTTTCCTCAGTTTTGCGCCCCTTATGGAAGACCAGGACATCAAAAACAAGATTTTGCGGGGAGCCGAGGAGCTATTCATGAAGTTTGGCGTGCGCTCCGTATCCATGGACGATGTGGCCCGCCATCTCTCCGTTTCGAAAAAAACGATCTACCAATATTTCGCGGACAAAGATGAGTTGATTACCAGCGTTTCGAAAAGCCACATGGAGCGCGACAAGGTGGAGTTTGAGAAAATCCATGCCGATGCGGCCAACGCGATTGACGAGTTGGTGAAGATATCGGAGGCCATGGCGCGCGATTTCAAAAACATGAACCCGGCCCTGCTGTACGATCTTCAGAAATTCCACCCGAATGCGTGGAATGTGTGGCTTGACTACAAGAACGACTACATCCGCCAGTCGGTGGTGCGCAATCTCAAGCAAGGTATCAGCGAGGGTTATTTCCGCCCGGAGGTCAATACCGAAGTGCTGGCCATTCTCCGCATCAACACGGTAGAGTTGGGCTTCAGCGACCAACTGTTCCCACCCGATCGATTTGATTTGGTTGACGTGCAAATGCAGGTATTCGAGCATTTCATTTTAGGGCTGCTGACCGACAAAGGCAGAAAGCTCTACGACCGATACAAAACAAAAGAATCCCGTACTCAAGAAACCCCTATACTATGAAGCGAAGTTTTCTGTTGTTCCTCTTTGGTTTGGCTGCGACAAGCGGATTCGCCCAAACAACCCCATCCGCTTTTAACCTCGACCAGTGCATCACATACGCACTCGAAAACGCGATCAATTCTCAAAACGCTACTTTGGACGAGCGCATTGCGACTGCCCGTGTTAAAGAAACGATAGGCATCGGTCTTCCGCAGGTTAGTGCCTCGGCCTCGGTGCAGTACAACGAACGGCTAAGGCGATTTTTTACCACCTACACCGGCCCCGGTGGTTTCTTCGATTTCAGTGGAGTGCCGGGCATTCAGGTGGGTGATGTGGTTTCCGCTGAAAACTTCTTTCAGCTGAAAAGCTCGGGTGATGTTGGCCTCAACATCGATCAGTTGATTTTTGATGGCTCGTACCTGGTGGGCCTTCAGGCTGCAGGCGCGTATAAGGAGTTGGCCACTAAGCAAGCCATTCAAACCCGCGAGTCCATTATTGAAAATGTAACCAAGGCCTATTATGCCGTGCTGATCAACCGCGAGCGAATCGATTTATTCAACAGCAACATTGCCCGCGTTGATTCACTGCTCAAAAATACACGTGCATTAAATCAGGCCGGGTTCAGTGAGAGCATCGATGTAGACCGCATTCGGGTATCCCTGAATAATCTGAGAACCGAGCGCGAGAAGTTCAATAACCTGAACCTGGTGGCGTTACTGTTACTCAAGTTCCAGATGAATTATCCGATGGATCAGCCCCTGGAGGTGATGGGGAATATTCAGGATGTTCAGGTGAATGTTAATCTGGATGATTATATCCGCGACTGGGACTATAAAATCCGGCCTGATTACCAGGTGCTGCAATCCAATTATCGCTTGCAGCAGCTAAATCTCAAAAATCAGTATGCCGGAGCGGTTCCGTCAATCAGTGCGTTTGCCAATCTGGGATACGCCACGCAGTCGCCCAACGTGGGTGGCTTGTTTTCCACCAATTCGCAAATTGAAGATGGCCCGCAGGTGGGGCCCGATAAGTGGTACGGCTATTCGTTGTTCGGTGTCAACCTGAACTGGCGGATTTTCACGGGAACATCCCGGTCGTTTAAAATCCAGCAGGAGAAGCTTACGTTAAGCAAAATTGAAAACGGATTTAAAGCGCTGAAAAACACGGTAGACCTGGAAGTGCAGCAATCTACCCTTAAGTTTCAGAATGCATTGATTGCGTTGGCCGCCCAGCAGGAGAATCAGGACCTTGCCAGTAATGTGGCGCGTGTCACCAAAATCAAGTATGAGCAAGGCGTGGGCTCGAATCTGGAAGTTGTCACGGCCGAGGATGCCCTGAAGGAAGCCCAGATCAACTACTACAGTGCCTTGTTTGATGCCATGATTGCGAAAGTGGATCTCGACAAAGCCTACGGTAAACTCATTCCATCAGCGAAATAACATCAACCTGAAAAACACCGCTATTATGAAATATCTATTTACAATCGCTACGCTGGTAATGCTTGCCGCGTGCCAGACGGAAGACAAAAATTCATTGACCGCCAAAAAACAGGAGCTGGAAAAAACCAAAACGGAATTGGCTGACCTGAAAAAGAAAATCAGCGATCTGGAGAAGGAAATCAGGGCCGAAGATCCTTCGTTTGGAAAGGCGGCCGCGATCAAGGTGGAGGTGATGCCGGTGACTGAGGCTGCCTTCGAACGGTTTACGGAAGTGCGGGGCTCAGCCGAGTCGCGCAGAAACGTAGCGATCAGTTCGCAGATGGGTGGCGAAGTAAGGCGCGTGCATGTGCGCGAGGGTCAGCAGGTGGCCAAAGGCCAGGTTCTGGTAAGCCTCAATGCGGATGTGTTGGAAAGCACGCTGGCCGAGCTGAAGACATCATACGAGTTGGCAAAGACAACCTATGAGCGCCAGGAGCGACTGTGGAATCAGAAGATTGGAACCGAGATTCAGTATCTGCAGGCTAAGAATCAAAAAGAAGCAACTGAAAAGCGAATTGCAGCCACCGAGGCACAACTCGATCAGCTGATCCTTCGCGCACCGTTCACCGGCACCGTTGATCAGGTAGATGCACGGGAAGGCCAGATGGCATCTCCGGGCGTCCCACTGGTGCGCCTGTTGAGTGCTTCCGATCTGTACATCACGGCCGATGTGTCTGATGATTTCATCGGAAAGATAAAAGCAGGCGACAAGGTGAAAGTATTTTTCCCCGGACCCGACACCGAGGTCAGCTCGTATGTGGCTTCCGTGGGTCAGGTTATTAATCCGGAGAACCGGACGTTTCAAGTTGAAATAAAACTACCCGATGGAGCCAAAGTACAGCCCAATCAAATTGCGGCTGTTACGTTTCGCGACTATGTGAACCCCAAGACGATTGCGGTGCCAACGCGGTTGATTCAACGCGATAGTCAGGGGCAGTTTGTGTTTGTGGTGCAAAAGGGCGAGCAGGAAACTGTGGCCCGCAAAGCGTACATCCAGACGGGTGTCTCCTACAACGGCAACACCGAAGTGGTTTCCGGCTTGAACAACGGCCAATGGGTAGTGGGTGCCGGTTTTCGCGAGGTGGCCGATGGCATGGAAATCGAAGTGACGGAAACCGCGGCCTCGCCAGTTGCAAAAGGTTAATTGATAACGACTATGAGCCAGCAAACCAATAACGAACAACAACAGAAGGTCGACAAGGAATTTGGCCTCACCACGTTCTCATTAAAGAACGGCACCATGGTGATGTTTCTCACCTTCCTCATTGTAGTGGTGGGCGTAATTACGTATGTGACGCTACCCAAGGACAGCTACCCGGAGATCAAGCAGTCGATCGTGTACATCGGTACACCGTACCCCGGTAACTCGCCAGTGGATATGGAAAATCTCGTTACGCGCCCGATTGAGAAAGAAATTAATACGATCTCGGAAGTGGATAACATCAAGTCAACCTCCGTGCAGGACTATTCTACGATTATCGTGGAGTTTGACCCCAAAGTGAGGGTGGAAGATGCGCTAACGAAAGTGAAGGATGCGGTTGACCGTGCCAAGCCCAAGTTGCCGCAAGATCTGCCGGCCGACCCGAATGTGTTTGATATCAACTTCTCCGAGTTCCCCATCATGAACATTAACCTGGCGGGTAATTACACGCTGGAAGAGTTGAAGGAGTATGCCGAGTACCTGGAGGATGAGATTGAGAAGATATCGGAGATATCAAAAGCTGACATTCGCGGTATTGACGACAAGGAGGTAAAAATCCAGGTGAATCCGTATGAACTTGAAGCTCGGCAGCTGAGTTTCCGCGACATCGAGGATGCAGTCAGAGGCGAAAACCTTACGCAATCGGGCGGCAATGTGCTCGATGGCGGTGTGCGCAGAACGATCCGGGTAATCGGGGAGTTCAGCGACCCGAAGCAATTGGAAGATATTGTGGTGAAGCATGAGAAGGGCAACATTGTCTACCTGAAGGATGTCGCCACGGTGCAGTTTGACTATGTCGAGCCCGTGAGCTATGCCCGCCTCAAAAAGGAGCCGGTTGTGATGGTGGATGTCGTGAAGCGAAGCGGGGAAAACCTCATTCACGCGACAGACAAAATCCGGGCGGTACTGGAAAAAGCAAAAGCCGATGTGTTCCCGAAAGACCTGTGCGTGAGTATCACCAACGACCAGTCGTCCTTCACACAGGAGATGGTAAGCAGCCTGGAGAACAACATTATCTCCGGTGTTATTGTGGTCGTTATAATTCTGTTGCTCTTTATCGGTACCCGCAATGCCTTGTTCGTGGGTATGGCCATCCCGCTGTCCATGTTCCTCACCTTTATTGTATTGCAATGGCTGGGCATGACCATCAACATGATGGTGCTGTTTGGTTTGATCATGGCGCTGGGCATGCTGGTCGATAACGGAATTGTGGTGGTGGAGAACATCTACCGACTGCGCGCTGAAGGCTATTCGATGTGGAATGCCACGCGACTTGGTGTTGGTGAAGTGGCCGTGCCCATTATTTCGTCAACTGCTACTACAGTAGCTGCGTTTATTCCGCTCATGTTGTGGCCGGGTATCATGGGCCAGTTCATGCGCTACCTGCCCATTACCCTCACGGTGTCGCTCACGGCTTCGCTTTTTGTGGCATTGGTGATTAACCCTGTATTCATCATGCGATACATGCGGATGGACAATGAAGTCGTGGTCAATCACAGAAGCTTGCTTCGCATTGTATTGGTCGAATTTGTTGTTGGTGCACTTATTTTATTGGCCGGTGTCACCTGGCTGGGTAACGTGATTATTTTCCTGGGCTTGCTTACGCTGCTCAACGTATATGTGCTCGTGCCCCTGTCAAATCGTTTTCAGGGATCATTCTTGCCGAAGGTCGAGAATGCGTATGAGCGCACTATTGTGTGGGCGCTGAAACGACCCGGGACTATTTTTTCAGGTACTGTATTATTGCTAATTCTTTCGTTTGTGTTACTGGGCATCCGGCAGCCAAAAGTGTTGTTCTTCCCGGAAAGTGATCCCAAGTACGTGAACGTTTTTGTGGAGTTTCCCGTGGGAGCCGACATTCAGGAGACAAATAGCTTCACGAAAGCAATAGAGGAAAAGGTGTTGACGTCCGTGGTGCCGTATGGCAGTGTCGTGGAGTCAGTGATTGCGAACGTAGGCGCTGGCACGGGCGATCCCAACGACATGTCCAGCATCGGTCAGGCCGAGTCACCCAACAAAGCGCGCATTACTGTGAATTTCGTTGACTTTAAATACCGCGGAGGTGTAAGCACATCGAAGATTATGGAGGAGATTCGCAGCGCGGTTGGCGGTTACCCGGGTGTTGCCGTTACGGTGCAGAAAAATGCAGATGGCCCGCCTACCGGTGCGCCCATTAGCATCGAGTTGATTGGTGATGACCTCGAGGTGCTGATTGCCGAGGGCGAGAAGATGAGAAACTACATCAACGAGCAGGGCATATCGGGAATTGAAAAACTGAAGCTGGATATTGAAACCGGTAAACCGGAATTGTTGGTAAACATTGATCGTGAGAAGGCGCGCAGATTTGGCCTTTCCACCTATAGTGTAGCCGATGAAGTGCGCACTTCCCTGTTCGGTAAAGAGATCTCCAAGTACAAGGAGGGCGAAGATGATTACAAAATTCAGCTCCGTCTGGAGGATCACTACCGCTATAATGTTGATGCACTCATGAACAAGAGCATTACGTTCCGCGACCAAAGCACAGGTAAGATTTCGCAGGTACCTATTTCCTCGGTGGCGAAGGCCGAGTTGAGCTCAACGTATGGATCGGTGAGGCGCAAAGATTTGAAGCGGCAGATCACCATATCGTCCAACGTGGTGGGTGGATTTAATCCAACTGAAGTGAATGACAAAATCAAGGCGTCACTGGACGACTACCAACTGCCGGTTGGTTATACCTACAAGTTCGGTGGTGAGCAGGAAAAGCAGGCTGAGGAAATGGCATTTTTGTCGAACGCGCTGATTCTGGCCGTATTCCTGATCTTCCTGATCATCGTGGCGCAGTTTAACAAACTGACGGCCCCGTTGATCATTATGACGGCCGTGTTGTTCAGCACCATAGGCGTATTTCTCGGATTGGTCATTTTCAACATGGAGTTCATTATCATCATGACGATGATTGGAATCATCTCGCTTGCGGGAATCGTGGTAAACAACGCGATCGTGTTGTTGGATTTTGTTGAGCTGGAGAAAAAGCGCAAGCGGGAGCAAACCGGTGTGGATCTTACACTGCCCGAGGTGATGACCGCAATTACGCAGGCTGGTAAAACCCGACTGCGCCCGGTCTTGCTTACGGCCATTACTACCGTTTTAGGTCTGATACCGTTGGCCATAGGTATCAATATTGACTTCATCAAGTTCTTCAGCGAATACAACCCCGATTATTATGTAGGTGGGGACAGCGTGGCATTTTGGGCTCCGTTGTCGTGGACAATCATTTTTGGGTTAACGTTTGCCACGTTCCTTACCCTGGTGGTTGTTCCGGTTATGTATTTGCTTACTGAGAAGGCCATGTTTTGGATTCGCAAGAAAACAGGTATTAACTTGCAAATGAACAACGAGCCGTTGGGCGCGAACTAAAAAACACAAAAAGCGTCTGTTTCGGCAGACGCTTTTTTTATGCAACCGCGATTGATCACTCTGGTTATTCTGGTCATCATCTTTCTGGTGGTGGACTTCTACCTGTTTCAGGCCGTGGTGCAGACTTCGCGGAACCTGTCGCCCACCTGGAAAACGCTATGGCGGGCTGTGTACTGGTTGCCCACGTTTCTTGCCGTTGGTGTACTCGCGTACTGGACGTTTGGCGATCCCTATACCATAAGCGGTACGCTGCGCAATTGGGTGGCATCGGTTCTGGTGGCCGTTTACCTTTCCAAGTTCATCGGAATTTTTTTCCTGATCCTCGATGATGTTGGAAGGTTCTTCCGTTGGATGGTTCGGCAGTTCTATAAAGGTCCGTCTGACAGTTTGCCGGGTGAGGCCATTACGCGGTCTGAGTTTCTGTCGCGTGCCGCGTTGGTGGCCACTGCTGTACCGTTTGGCACAATGGCTTACGGGATCATCTCCGGGGCCCACGATTACCGGATCAAACACATTTCGCTCCGCCTGCCCGGTTTGCCAAAAGCATTTGATGGCATTCGTCTGGCACAGATTTCCGATATTCACTCCGGAAGTTTCTGGAACAAGACTGCAGTAGTGGGTGGCGTGGAGATGATCATGCGGGAGAAGCCGGACATCATCGTTTTTACGGGAGATTTGGTGAATAATCAAACCGATGAGGTCAACGGCTTTATCAACATCTTTGATAAACTCAAAGCCCCGCTGGGTGTTTTTTCGATCACCGGTAACCACGACTATGGTGACTACCGGAGCTGGAACACGCGCGAGGATAAGCGCCAAAACTTTACTGATCTGATCGAGGCTCATCGGTTGCTGGGCTACGATTTGCTGATGAACGAACACCGCACCATCACCCTCAAAGGTGAATCGATCTCGATTATCGGAATTGAGAACTGGGGGGTAGGGCGTTTCTCGAAATACGGCCAACTGGATAAAGCCTATGCCGGAGTGCAGGCTCCCGTTAAGATTTTGCTTTCACATGACCCCAGTCACTGGGATGCTCAGGTGCGGAAGGAGTATCCCGACATCGACCTGATGCTGGCCGGGCATACCCATGGCTTCCAGTTCGGTGTAGAGGTGGGTAACTTTAAATGGAGCCCCTCTCAGTATGCCTATAAACAGTGGGCTGGCCTTTACACCGAGGGTGAACAGCACCTGTATGTAAACCGTGGTTTTGGTTACATCGGCTATCCGGGGCGCATCGGCATGCCCCCGGAGATTACCATCATCGAATTGAAGTCGGCCTGACCGCTCGCGCATCTTCTCTTTCCTGCCCTGCATCTTTTTTCTACTTTGGACGAAATTCCAAAATCATGAAACCTACCTGGCAAGGCGTATATCCGGCACTCACCACGAAGTTTACCCCTGATGATAGACTGGATTTTAGTTTGTTTGAAAAAAACCTCCAGGCGCAGCTCGAAGCCGGAGTGCAAGGTGTTATTCTTGGAGGTACCCTGGGCGAAGCCAGTGTGCTGACCAACGAAGAGAAATTTAGCCTGGTGAAATTCACGGTTGAGAAAGTGGCAGGCAAAGTGCCGGTGGTAATGAACATTGCAGAGGGTAGCACGCGCGAAGCCGTCAACCTGGCGCGCGAGGCCGAGAAGTGCGGTGCCAGTGGTCTGATGATGCTGCCGCCCATGCGGTACAAGTCCGATCATCGCGAAACGGTGGCGTATTACAAGGCTGTAGCCGATTCTACCGCCCTGCCCATCATGGTGTACAACAATCCGGTTGATTATAAGGTGGAAGTCACGTTGGATATGTTCGGTGAACTTGCCACCTGCTCCAACATCCAGGCCGTAAAAGAGTCAACCCGCGATGTGAGTAATGTAACCCGGATGATCAACCGCTTTGGAGACCGCTTTAAGATTTTATGTGGAGTGGATACCATCGCCATGGAGGAAATTATGCTGGGGGCGCACGGCTGGGTGGCCGGATTGGTGTGTGCCTTTCCCCGTGAAACAGTAGCCGTGTTTGAGCTGACCCGGGCGGGAAAGATTCAGGATGCGCTGAAGATTTATCGTTGGTTTCTCCCGTTGCTGGAGTTGGATATCCATCCCAAACTCGTACAATACATTAAACTGGCTGAGCAGGAAGTGGGTTTGGGTTCCGAGCATGTACGGGCACCACGCCTCGCGCTGGTGGGCGAGGAACGCGAACGAATTCTCAAGATCATTCGGGACGGAATACGAAACCGGCCCGTATTGTAATGGCGCGTTTCCATCTGAAGGATGTTAAGCGTGCGTCTCAGCTTATTGATCCGGTTTTTCTTCGGACACCTCAATATGAGTATCAGCCGCTCAATAATGCTCTGGGTTGTAGTGTCTTGCTGAAAGTAGAAACGCTCAACCCAATCCGCTCTTTTAAAGGTCGGGGTGCTGATTTGCTCGTCCGGCAAGCTTCCGGATCGCTGGTGTGCGCCAGCGCTGGAAACTTTGGTCAAGCTATGGCTTATGCTGCGCGAGAAAGAAATTTACCATTAACCGTGTTTGCATCGGTCAATGCCAATTCATTTAAAGTCGAGCGCATGCGTGCACTCGGTGCACAAGTGGTCTTGGCTGGTGCCGACTTCGATGCGGCAAAGGAAAACGCTCGTCAGTGGGCGTTGGAACGCGGCCAGCGGTTTGTGGAAGACAGCCGGGATGTTGAAACGGCAATCGGGGCCGGGACCATTGGCCTGGAATTGTTGCAGGGGGGCTTTCCTTTAGATGCGCTGCTTGTACCGGTGGGTAATGGCGCTTTGATTAATGGCATCGGCCGTGTCTTCAAAGACAGCGGCTTGCGCACACGCATTGTTGGTGTACAGGCAGAAGGTGCTCCGGCCATGATTGAATCCTGGCGGGCCAGGCGGAAGGTTACGCACAGTTCGATGAACACCATTGCTGACGGAATCGGGGTACGATTACCAGTGAACGAAGCGCTTGACGATCTCTATCCGGTTATGGACGATGGTTTGCTTGTGTCTGAGGCGAACATCATAGCCGCGATGAGGCTGTTGTTTCGTTTGGCTGGTCTCGTTGTGGAGCCTTCGGGGGCTGTGGCCGTGGCTGCGCTGCTGGAACATGCACAGTTCAAGTCGATGAAAGTTGGTGTAATTTTGTGTGGCAGCAACCTGACCGATCAGCAAGTCAAAGATTGGCTCATATAACGCTGCTGAGAAATCTGAAATAAGCAATATCATGACCTACACCGACACTGCACTTCCTGACATCAACACGGCTCTACAGTCGGCCCAGCTGGCGTTTCTTTCTTACAAAAATTTACCCGGAAAAAAGAAAGCGGCTTTTCTTCGTGCAATTGCGGATGAAATCGAGGCGCTGGGCGAGGAGTTGGTGTCTACTGTGATGCGCGAAACGAATCTGCCGGAGGCGCGGGTGGTGAATGAACGCGGCCGCACCACGGGCCATTGTCGCATGTTTGCCGATTTGGTGGAAGAAGGAAGCTGGGTGGAGGGACGTGTGGATACCGCGCTGCCGAACCGGATGCCTGCCCCCAAGCCGGACATTCGCAAGATGTTGGTGCCGATCGGGCCAGTAGTGGTGTTTGGTGCTGCGAACTTTCCGTTGGCGTATTCCACAGCAGGTGGCGATACTGCTTCTGCACTGGCAGCAGGTTGCCCCGTGATCGTAAAGGCGCATCCTGCCCATGCCGAAACATCGACACTCGTGGCAGGGGCCATCGCGCGGGCAGCGGAGAAAACCGGCATGCCTGCCGGTGTCTTTCAGCATGTATATGGAACGGGTTTTGAAGTTGGTCAGGCGCTGATAAAACATCCGTTAACAAAAGCCGTTGGGTTTACCGGTTCACTGGCCGGTGGCAAGGCGCTGTTTGATCTTGCCAACCAAAGGCCGGAACCTATCCCTGTTTTTGCCGAGATGAGCAGCATCAACCCGGTGGTGCTGTTGCCCGAGTCGCTGGTGAGCGGATTTGAGAAAACGGCCGCGATGCTGGCCAGTTCGATTACGCTGGGTGTCGGACAGTTTTGTACCAACCCGGGTTTAGTGATTGCCATCGAGAGTGAGGGATTAAGCAAGTTCATGGGAGCGTTGGCGGCCGAGATCGGTAAAACAGTGCCGGGCACGATGTTACATTCCGGAATTGCCACAAACTACGCTACCCGCAGAGCACGGGCATTGGCACAGAAAGGTATCACGGTAGAGGCGCAGTCACCGGACACGGGTAACCCTCAGCAGGGCCAACCTACGATTGTGTCGGTAGCAGCCCGCGAGTTTTTGAAGAACCCGGTGCTGGCCGAAGAAGTGTTTGGGCCGTTTTCACTGATCGTGAAATGTGCCGATCGCAACGAGTTACATGCGGTCGTCAATGCGCTACATGGGCAGCTAACCGCATCCGTGATTGGAAATGAAAAGGAGATCACCGAATACGAAAGCCTTATGAACATGCTGACGGAAAAGGCCGGGCGGCTGATCATCAATGGCGTGCCTACGGGTGTTGAGGTGTGCACGTCCATGACACATGGAGGGCCGTTCCCCGCTACTACCGACAGCCGGTTTACCGCAGTGGGTACCGATGCCATCAAGCGCTTCGTTCGACCGGTGTCGTATCAGAATTTTCCCAACTCGCTGTTGCCGGAGGAGCTAAAAGATGAGAATCCGTTAGGAATCTGGCGAACGGTAAATGGAGAGTTGAAGAAGTAAGCAGCAAGCAGTTGACAGGGCGACTTAACTGCCCACTGGCGACTGCATACTGCCAACTGAAAATATGAAGAGTACATTCAAATGCATAGACGCTCACACCTGCGGCAACCCGGTACGGGTAGTAGCCGAAGGTGGGCCTGTGTTGCAAGGTGCCAACATGAGCGAAAAGCGGCAGCACTTCCTGCGCGAGTTCGACTGGATTCGTAAGGGATTGATGTTCGAGCCGCGCGGCCACGACATGATGAGTGGCAGTATTTTGTATCCGCCCGTGGATCCCCGAAATGATGTGGGCGTATTGTTCATTGAAACCAGCGGCTGTCTGCCCATGTGTGGTCATGGCACCATCGGCACCGTAACGATTGCAATTGAAGAGGGGCTGGTGAAGCCGAAAACTCCGGGCATCCTGAACCTTGAAGTGCCGGCCGGTCTTGTGCGTATCGAGTACAAGCAGGAGGGAGGCAAGGTGAAGTCGGTCAAGATTCGGAATGTAAAAGCGTATCTGGCAGCAGAGAACCTTCCCGCCACTTGCCCGGATCTGGGCGAACTGATCCTGGACGTATCCTATGGCGGAAATTTTTACGCGATTGTGGATGTCCAAAAAAACTTTCCTGGGTTGGAGAATTTTACTGCTGATCAATTAATCAGTTGGAGCCGGGCGCTGCGTAAGGATATCAACGCAAAGTATTCGTTTGTCCATCCGGAAAATCCAACGATTAACGGCTGTAGTCATATCCTATGGGCAGGCCATGTACTCGATCCGGCTTCGACTGCGCGCAACGCAGTGTTTTATGGCGACAAAGCAATTGATCGCTCTCCGTGTGGGACAGGCACATCTGCCCGAATGGCGCAGTGGTTTGCAAAAGGCAGACTAAAGCCGGGCGATGAATTTATTCACGAGAGTATCATCGGCAGCAAGTTCATTGGTCGCATTGAGGAGGTGACGGAGCTTGCCGGCAAGCCCGCCATTATCCCCAGCGTGGAAGGATGGGCGCGGATTTACGGGCACAACACGATCACGATTGATCCCGATGATGATCCGTATGCATACGGGTTTCAGGTGATTTAGGGGACTGGATAATTGATACCGGTTTTTGGTCTTTGGTTGTTGGCCTGTTGCCCATTGTTATTCACTCCTCGGGCTCCAGGAGGGTTACGAATCTTTACATTTGATTTCGAACCAGTCTCCACTTAATTTTACGGCATGGAAGCTACCTTTAGACTAAACGCGAAGGACGTGAACGATGATTTGGTCCAGTCAATTCGTCAGGCATTTGGGGACAAGGATATTGAAATCACGATTACTGAGCACAAAGACGAAACGGAGTATCTCTTGTCAACCGAAGCCAATCGGAAGCAACTTTACCAGTCAATGGAGGAATTGGGCCAAAGTAAGGGCGTAGCGATGACTGTTGCTGAGCTCCAGGCAAAGTACCTTCAATGAGACGGATTGTCTTCAGCACGTCAGCTTTGAAGCAACTGGACGATTGGAAGGCGACTCATCCCAAAATTGCTAATCGTATTGTATTACTTATTACCGCAATTGCGGAAAGTCCTTTCTCTGGAATTGGAAAGCCAGAGCCGCTTAAACACACCCTGCAAGGAAAATGGTCGAGGCGAATTACTCGCGAACACCGATTGGTCTATGAAGTAACTGATAACGAGATTCAGATCTTGTCGTGCAAATTTCACTACGATTAAGAAAATGAAAGTAGTCGTAATCGGTGGCGGAATCATCGGGCTGTGCTCAGCTTATTATTTGAAAAAGGCCGGGCACGAGGTAACCGTACTCGATCAAGGTCCGCTTGAGGATGGCTGTTCGTTCGGCAATGCAGGCATGATTGTACCCAGCCACATCATTCCGCTGGCAGCACCGGGCATGATCGCCAAAGGAATTCGCTGGATGTTCGATAGCAAGAGTCCGTTTTACGTAAAGCCGCGGCTCAGTCTCGATCTCCTCCGATGGGGAATTCAATTTTATCGCCATGCGAACCAGAAGCATGTCTCACGGTCGATCCCTGCGTTGAAGGAGTTGAGCCTGTTCAGCAAGGCGTCCTACCAACAATTGGCGAGTGAGCTTCCGTTTAATTTTGATTACCACGAACGCGGATTGCTGATGCTCTACCAGACAGCAGCCGCAGAACATGAAGAAGCAGAGACTGCTACGTTAGCAAATCGACATGGCGTTGCGGCTAAGGTTTTGTCGCGAGCGGAAGTACAAACACTTGAGCCTGAAGTTCGCGTGGATGTTCGCGGTGGTGTTTTCTATCCGGGCGATGCTCACCTCACTCCACAATTGCTGGTGCGCGGGTTGATTCAATATTTGAAATCCGTGGGTGTGAAGATTCATTCCTCCACTCGTGTGCTGGGATTTTCCTTCCGCGAAAATACAGTTACTGGAATCCAGACAACGGCTGGGGAGTTTATCTGCGACCAAATGGTGCTGGCCACCGGGTCGTGGTCGAGCGAAGTGGCGCGGCAGTTAGATCTTCGATTACCGATGCAGGCGGGCAAAGGGTACAGTTTCACGATTAACGAGGTAGAAAAGAACGTCCGCATCCCTTCCATTTTATTGGAAGCGCGGGTAGCCGTAACACCGATGGCCAATACCCTGCGCTTCGGTGGCACCATGGAAATCTCGGGTGTGAATCACGACATTAATCTGCAACGCGTGCGCGGCATTGTGGAGGCGATTCCCCGCTACTATCCCCAAATGGAAGTGGCGATGCCGGAACGAAAAGAAATCTGGCACGGACTGCGGCCCTGTTCCCCCGATGGACTTCCTTACATCGGACGCCTGAAGCGTTTACGCAATGTGGTGGTGGCTACGGGGCATGCCATGATGGGCCTCAGCCTCGCGCCCGGTACAGGCAAGCTGGTGGCTGAGCTGATGAGCGAGGAGACGCCATCAGTTTCGCTTTCTGCCTTTGAGCCGGCACGCTTTGCGGGTTAGGTAACTATTCGCTTGCTTGTTTTTTCTCCAGGTCCTGCCAGTCTTCGCGTGGAGGTGAGAACACGTCAATCAGTTTGCAGTTTGTTAGTGTTCGACCACTGTGTGGCACGTTGCCGGGAATGAATGCTGTTTCTCCGCCCTTCATTATCCGCGTTTCACCACCAATGGTAAACTCCATTTCGCCTTCCAGCAGATGACTCCATTGCTCGTGCGGGTGTTGGTGTTCGGGTAATGCCACGCCTGCTGCGATGGTCATATGGCCGCAGGTTATCTGCGCGCTGTGGTGAATCTGGCCGTAAATTCCGTCCCAGATTTTTAGCTTTTTCTTAGCAGGGTAGTTGATGAAAGGCATAGCAGGTCTTTTTTTCGAAAGGTAGGAAATGCCCGGAGCCTTTATTTTGAAAACAATCCAAATTCGAGGTCGCCCGATCCGTCAAAATAAAACTTTATCCATTTCAACTCCATCTCCGTTAAAGGCAATAACCCCAAGACCCATGTTTGGTAATTTACGCAGCGAATAATCAGTGCACGTCTACTCCGGTGAGCTTGAGTTCGTATTGGTCGGCCAGATTTGCTACTTCCTGAACCATTTCCTTTATGGTGTCCTCGTTTAGCGACTCCAGTGCGCTGACGGCCTCCACCTGAAGGTACTGATCCTGAACAATAAACCGGCAGTAGTTGAAAAAAGCCACTTGCTCCAGCAGCATACGGTAATCAAACTCAGCTTTGGCTGAGCACACCTTGGAGTTGAACGTCATCATCTTTCGGTTATACAATTCGTTTTTTCGTTCGGTGCAAATGATCGTTTGGAAACGACCTCCGGAAACCGGCACAATCAGAATCGATTGCTGGCTGTCGTAATTGGTGAATTGTCCGTTGATTTCTTCTGCGTAGCGTTTCAGGAATGAAGACACGTTCATGCTGATAGGGTTTGATCGATTCGAAAGTACAAAAAGAATCGAATATGAATGGCGCTCAGTAATAGAAGAAGTGGGCATGTACGCCACCACGGGAGAATTCAAGTGTGGGTGCCGGTAGCTTGATCATGTTCACGAAGAAAATGACCGAGTTCCAGAACTTTGATTTTGACCGGAATGCCGTGAGATCAAAATCGAGGGCGAGGTAGACTTGCCGGTAAGGCGTGAAGCCTTGTGCTTCGTTTGATTCCCGGTTGGCAGAAATCATATCTTCTGCTCCATACCCGATGGCAATGTTCAGCCATTTTGGAAACCGAATGAACTTGTCCAGGTCAGCGGATAGCCAGTAAGTCTGACCATTGTAATCTTTTACAATTTGCTGACCCGTGGTGGTTCCCAATAGCTCGGGGCGGAAGTCAGGATAAACAGTCCGGTGAAACGAGAACTTGGGTTGAAACCGGATTTCGTTCCACAAGCGTTTTTCGCCATAGTACAGGCCCGCGCCTACCGCATTCGCTACCAGGTCGGTTGCCGAGGCTCCATAGCCGGTCGAGAATCCATCGAAGACTTCAATGGAGGACACCATAACGAAGCTGGCCAATGCACCCCACTGGTCTGATTTTTTTTCGGACACACCCGCCCATTGCAGCATCCGGGACGAAAGATGGCTGGACTGAAACGTGGCATAGAAATGCCCCACCTTGTCCACCTGCATCCATTCTTTCGAATCATCAAAGAATTGGAACGATTGGCGGTCGTACTGACTGTACCAGGCTTCGTTCAAAGCAATCATAGACCCGGTGTAGGCGGAAGCGGCCCCAGCTATCACCAGATTTAATCGCTTGCGTTGAATACTGTCGGCTCGTTGAGCCGCCACGTTAATGCTGATCAGGCATAGACTTAACAAAAAACTAGCGCGAGCCATCGTCCGGTACTTTGTCTTCGTCTGGAGGTGGTTGATTCTGCAGTTCTTTGCGCCTGCGTTCACGAGCCGAAGTCAGCAAATCCTTAATCTGATTAAAGCTTTGTGTATGCGAAAGACTAAAACCGGTAGTAACCGCTGTCTGCGATGGGTTGCCCAGCGTACTGTTCAGGTTGTTGAAGTTGTTTCGGCTGTACATCTTCACCCGGAACTTGCCGTCCGGTGTGAGTACATAATCAACCGTCCACTCGCCCAACAGGTTAGCCGCTGATTGCTGACTTTGATCACCGCCAAACGTGCCTTCACGGGTCACCCGCAAGCGGCCGTTCAAAAAGGAATAGGAGAGCCGAAGCTGAAACGTATTGAAAGCCTCCTGATCAAGCGTGCCCAAGTCAAGATCAATTTCAAGATTCGAGTCAACCTGGGTGAGGAAGTTGCTCAGTTGATTGGAAAGCAGCTCGCTCACACTGTTATAAACCGAACCACTTGTGTTGATCGATTCACCAATGGGCGAAAACCTTCGCAATATAATCAGGCTGAATACCTGCCGTTTTAGCTCTTGTTCGTCCAGCTTTGATTTGAATGCATCAAACTCAAACTCCAGGTTAACGGTTGTGCCTTGCTCATCGACCACAACATTCCGAGGAAGATCGCGTGCCGTAATATCGAAGCCGATTTGCGGGCTAAGCATAGGGCCGTCCAGTTTCAGCATAACTTCGATGGGATATTTTCTGCGCAACCCCGGGCTATTCGCCACTGCCTGGTTCGAGACGATGGGCGCGAGAGAGGTTGTTTGGCGGTAGCTGGCCACGAGGCTCAGAAGCCCCGCATACGGATCGCCATACCAGCTGATCCGGCTTCCTTTGTTAATCGAAAATTCTTTGTTGATGATGTTATACAGCGTGAAGTTGTAAAACCCACGATCAAACTCGTACACGCCAAACATGTTGAACTCACCCCGCGTGTTGATCTGCAATTGAATATCGCCCCTGCCGTATCCCCGAATGATGTCGCCTGCCTTCACGTCAAAAATGATTTCAGCATAGGCATCAGGCGTGATGTCGAGATTAAGGTCCATGGTGAGCCCACCGCTGGATTCTTCTGTCTTCTTTTTCTTTTTTTGGCGGTTCTCCCGAAGTTTTGCGGAGTCGGCAAAGTGTACAAAGCTGATGAACTCTTTCTTCTCCGTGTTTTCGGAATCGGTTACCGGAATGAAAATCCGACTATTTTTTTCCGTGCGCGCGGTTGCCGAGATTTTAAGGTTATTGAATGGGCCGAAAATATTCAGACGCCCCGTGCCGAATGCCTGGCCGTAGAATAACGAGTTGTCCTTATTGGTGGTATTCAGTACCTGGAAGTTGGTGAAGTTGGCATCCAGGTTTACGCGAAAGCGCGAAAAGTTGCGATGACCCAGGAATCCGTCCAGGTAACCCTGGTTACGAAAGGCATCTACCAGGGCAAAATCTTTAAATGTGATTTGATTGGGCGTCATGAGCAGGCGCCCGTTGAACGTGTACGATGTTTTCAGGTAGTCGATCGTGACGCTGCCGTTTTCGACCACGCTTTGGCCGCGGATCTGGGGTTCGCCAAATGTGCCGCGCACAGTGTACTCACCCGATACCTGTCCATCGAGCCGGGAGAAGATGTCGCGTACGATAGGCTCAATCATGCGCAGGCTTGTTTTGCGGAGATCTATATGAAGGTTCAACGGGCTCTCCGTGAGCTTTGGCTGGTAATATCCCGCGATGTCAACGGTACGTGCACCCAGGCGGTCGATATTGAATTGAATGTCGAATTGATCAGCCTCAGGGTTCCATTGATTACGGCCCGTGACATCGCCAATCAGAAAGTCGTTAATGTGCAGGGCTTCGATCGAGACGTCATTTTGGACAAAAGGCTCGCGGTACAAGTTCTTGCCGGTAACCTGACCGCGTAAGGTTCCCGCAAATTTTTCAGTGGTGAGCCCATTGACGATGCTGAGGTCAAAGTCTTTAGCGATCAGGCGTAAAGCAGCTTCCGGGTCCCGGTATGACAGCAAGCCATCAATGGTTAACGATTCC
The DNA here is from genome assembly GCA_046301755.1 of Cyclobacteriaceae bacterium. Taxonomy (GTDB): domain Bacteria; phylum Bacteroidota; class Bacteroidia; order Cytophagales; family Cyclobacteriaceae; genus ELB16-189. The sequence continues at coordinate 14,168 of JBKCJM010000055.1, read as the reverse complement.
CCGGCATGTACCAGCGCCACATCATGGAATTGCCATTCGCGTCCGGCATTCAGGATGTAGTTTCCGGGCTTGAACTGCCAGAGTTTATCGAGCAGAAAAAGCCGGGACGGAAGCATAAAAATCCGCGTGCTGTCGCGTTGAAAATCGATTTCGCTCTCAAGGCGCGCATAGTTGGTGGAGTTCACCTGGTTGGCATCCAGCGTCACTTCCATGTGCGTGCGGTTCCACACGGCTTCAAAAAACAAATTCTGTGTGCTCAGTTTTTTCGAAATTTTCTGGCTACCCGATTGAATAACAAGGCTGGCCAGAACTGTGGTGCTGTCGCTGATCTTTGAACCACTGAAGTCAATTTCGTTGTCGCGGAAAACCTGTTGGTTGATCACCAGGCTGTCGAACCGGCAATAAGCCGAGAAGCGCGATGTATAGCCCTTGATAAACTGGCCCTCGAGGCTGAAATCGCGAGATAAGAATAGCTGTGGGGCAACGATCTTCAGCAATGGATTGAGATCCACAATGTCTGCCGTAAAGCTGGCCCGGTATTCCCGGTTTGTTTTTGCCTTGGAGCGATAATAGTCTTGAATTTCCACAGGGTTGTTCCGGAGGTTCAGCAGGAATTCATCAACCAATTGGCGCCCGTCACGAAAAATTTCGCTGGGGCGAAACGTGCCGGTAATACCGGCATTGATCAACGAGCTGTTGAGTTGCAGCGAGCGCGTCAGATTCTGATGCTGGGATTGAATGCGGATGGAATCTAGCGCCAGTTGACGTTGGCCAAGCTGAAGCCGGACGTCTCTCAGGTAAACATTGCCGGTAATACTGTCGAGCTGCAATCCGCGTGTGTCAGCATCAATAGTGGATTGAATCGTGATGTCGTCCCGGGATAATCCCAGTGGCTTTAGTCTTATCGTGTCGAGGCGCGCTGCAATGTTCACGCGTTGCGAATTCGGGCGCAAGTCAACTTCACCCGTTGCCGAAAATTTCAGGTTGGGATCGTCAATAACAAGCCTACCGTTGAACTGCTCCAGGGCGAGGTGAGCGTTGGTTGAAATATTCTGGTAGGTGTAGTTCAGGATGCCAACGGAACGAATTTCACCGTTCAAGCGAAAGTCGGCTGCTTCCTTCGAAAAACCCGTCCCTGCAATTTCGCCCTGCATAGTCACGCGCTTGAACGTGGTGGTATCATTCAGAAACGAACCCAGATCAAAATTCACCAGTTGAAGCCGACCGCGGTAAGCTGATCGTTCGAGGTCCTGTGCATTAAGCTTGAGGTTGATGTCACTCTTGATAAATCCGGTCGGTCCGTTAAAGGTTCCGTTGGCAACGAAGTCGTTGGTGAAGCCTGTGAACCGCCCTTGCATCCGGTAGGTGCCGAGCCGGCTGATGCGCTTGTACGCTGCCTCCGACAAAACGAAGCGAAGATCCCGAAAGTCAACCTCGCTTTCGCGAACGTTAATGTTCATGAACGTTTCACTTATGCTGGGTAGTCCATCGAATGACAAATCACCCACAAGGCGCGAGTTGGCGAGTTCAGCCCGCATACGGTTGAAGCTAAACCGTTTAATCCGGCCCTTCCATGACCCGTGCAGTTCAAGAGGTGCAGGTAACTTCAGTGGGGCAAATAATGCCAGGTCGCGTGGAGCGATTACGGTGCTATCCAGGTGCGCCACGATATTCACCCGGTCGACAAAGTCACTCAGATCGGCCTGGGATTGATACAGAAAACGTATCGTATCCGAGATGTAGCTCTCCTGTGTTTGCAGGCGCAGGTTGTTAAACTCCATAGCCGAACGGCAGATGCGAAAGAACGTAGACAACTGCCGTATGTGGAGCCCGGTGGCTGCGTGCTTGACCGCAAGCGATCGAAGGATAAATTGGGTGGTGTCGCGCACAACTTTGAAACTTCTGATGAGCCCGGCATCGATATCGAGGCTGAAGTGGTGATAATCGAAACCACTGCGGATCGAGTCCTGGCTCGTGTTGTTAAGCGAGAACCGTGAATCTTCCAGTTGAATTTCGCTAATGTTAATCACCGGGGATTGACCACCTCCGCCACCCGAACCCTGCAGCCGTGAAATCCATACGTTGATGTTCAGGTTTCGCGAGCTGTCCGTGTCCTGTATCGGGGTGATGTACACGTGGGCGTTGGTTAGTGTCACGGCATCGAGGTTAACTGTGTTGGAACCGTACACCGAACTCAACCGGAAATTGACCCGCAGATCACCTGCCTCAATCATGGTGTTCTGTTCGGGATCGGTAATTCTCACGCCTGAAATCTCCACGCGGTCAAACCACCAGACGAAAAAGTCATCGTAGGTTATGGTAAAGCCGCTGGCTCGCGACAGGCGACTGAGCAGGCGGTCGAGAATGTTTTGTTGTGTGGCGGGGATTTGCAGAATCAGGAAGCCGCTGAACAGCAGAATTAGCACCGTGTACCCCCCGAACAGAAACAGGCGTTTGGCCCACCGAAGAACCCTAATTTTAATAACTTGCAGGTTCATTATCTACGTTGTGCACCCGCTAATCCTCGCCATCGAATCTTCCTGCGATGAAACATCAGCGGCCCTTATTCGCAACGGCAAAGTACTCAATAATATTATTGCCTCGCAACGCATTCACGAGCGCTTTGGTGGTGTTGTGCCGGAATTGGCATCCCGCGCTCATCAGCAGAATATCTGGGCAGTTGTTGAGCAATCGCTTCGCGAGGGTTGTGTGCATCCGAGCGAGCTTGATGCGATAGCCTTTACCCGCGGGCCGGGCCTGCTGGGTTCGTTGATGGTGGGTGCATCGTTCGCCAAAGGGTTGGCGCTGGGGCTGGGTAAGCCATTGATTGACGTGCACCACATGCAGGCCCATGTATTGGCGCATTTCATAGAGGAACCTGTCCCAGCCTTTCCGTTTTTATGCCTCACAGTAAGCGGTGGACATACCCAATTGGTTATCGTGCGCAATTATCTGGATATGGAAGTAATCGGGGAGACACGCGATGATGCGGTGGGCGAGGCATTTGACAAAGCAGCTAAAATTCTTGGGCTGCCCTACCCGGGTGGTCCGCTTATTGATCGCTACGCCCAACAGGGAAACCCAACACGATTTTCTTTTCCAGGGGCAGATATTCCCGGCATGGACTTTTCATTCAGCGGCATAAAAACGGCTTTCCTGTATTTCCTTCAAGGCCAGGTAGCGACAAATCCGGCATTCATTGACGAAAACCTCACTGATATTTGTGCGAGCCTTCAGCATCAGCTTATCACCATGCTGATGCAGAAGCTCCGCAGAGCTGCCCGCGAAACGGGTATCCGGCAAGTAGCACTGGCCGGTGGTGTGTCGGCCAACAGTGGCTTGCGGGCGGCTGTTCGCGCATGGGCGGGCCGCGAGCAAATCGACTGCTTTATTCCTGCCTTCCAGCACTGCACCGATAACGCAGCAATGATTGCCATGGCGGCTCACTTCAAATACCTGGCGGGTGAATTTGCCGACCTCAGCGTAGCTCCGCTGGCGGGAATGGAAATGGAGAACCGGCACGCATGAAAAATATACCCGCTATCGGTGAGCAACGCGTATACCAGAAGGTGATCACACGTGACGACCTCGCAGCTTTTCATGGCGAAGTGCTGCATGCAGTGTACGCTACGTTTGCGCTGGCGCGCGATTTCGAGTGGTCATCGCGTCTTTTTTTCCTGGAAATGAAGGAGGAAGATGAAGAAGGTGTCGGAACGCACGTAAACATTGTTCACCGCAGCCCAGCTTTTGCTGGCGAAGAGGTTGTGATTACGGCCACTGTGCAATCGTGCGAAGGCCCAAATCTTCACTGTTACATTATGGCCCGGGTAGGTGAGCGGGTTATTGCCGAAGGCAGCACAGGCCAACGTATGCTTAAAAAGGATAAATTGAAGCAGATTTTCACTCCGCCAACACATGGCTAACGATAAGCCCCGATTTTCCAGCCAGGTAAACGTGCGCAACAAGCGTGCGTCTTTCGAGTTTGAGATACTCGATAAATATGTGGGCGGGCTTGTGTTGCGAGGCACCGAAATCAAATCGATCCGCGAGGGCAAGGTGAACCTGCAGGATGGTTATTGCTACTTCAATAGCAATGAGCTGTTTGTTAAGGGTGTGCAGATTTCGCCCTACGCCCAGGGATCGTACTATAATCACGAGGGTGGGCGGGAGCGGAAACTGCTTCTGAAGCGGTCGGAGTTGAACAAACTTCGTGCAAAGGTAGAGGAGAAGGGACTCACCCTGGTGCCCCTGCGACTATTCATCAACGATCGCGGCCTGGCCAAAATGGAAATTGCCCTGGCGCGGGGAAAGAAGCTGTATGATAAACGCGAGAGCATAAAAGATCGTGAAACAAAACGTGAATTAGCCCGGATCAAATAATGGAGTACGGAGTTTCGCGCCTGTCAGTTGTGAGTATGCGAGCCGAAGCGGACTGGCGCTCGCTGCAGGTCAACCAAATGCTGTTTGGCGAGCATTACCTGGTGCTCGAGCGTCAGGCCGGGTGGTTGCGCATCCAGCACATCCCCGATGATGTGCAAGGGTGGATACCGGAGGTTCAACATCACTCCATCACCTACGATTACTTTGTTCATGTCAGCGATGCCGATTTTCGCATCACCCTTGACACCGTTTCAACATTGCTCTACCGGAAGAGTCCATTGCCCGTTATCATTGGTAGTGTGATCCCGATCGGCCACCAGGAGTTGTTTGCCATGGAGGAACAGTTGGCGTTTGGCGGTGAATCGAAGAGCATTCACCAACGCAGGGATGGCGAGTTTATCAACCAGGTCGCCCGCAAGTTTATGCACGCGCCCCTTCTGCCGGGCGGCAAAACGCCATTCGGTCTCGAGATACAGTCATTTATCCAATTGGTTTACCGGCTGGCCGGGTACCGCATCGGGCGTCAGCCAAATAGCTGGCCGTATTTAGGTGCCCCGGTGAAATCGCCCGTGGAATTCCGAAGTGGCGATATCCTCTATTTTCGATCCGGCAACCGTGAGGATGTGGGGCTACTGACGGAGAAAGATAAGGTGTTCGTCATGCTCGGGCAGTTAACAACCCTCAGGCTGGAATACCCCCTGATCGCGGATCCTGAAACCAGCCAACCGGTTGGCGAAGTAACTGGTGCACTTCGGCTGATCAAAGGCCGGTAGGGCGGCTGTTGATAAACCCGAAGATTGGTTCTATCTTTCACGGGATGAATCAGCGTGTACTTGTGTTGAACCAGGATTTTAGCCCGCTGATGGTGTGCTCGGTGGAGCGCGCATTCATTCTGGTCTACCTCAACAAGAGTGAAATGGTTCGCTCGTCCAACGGGCACAAGTTGCGGTCGGTCACCCGCACCTTCCCGATGCCCTCGGTCATTCGCCTGAATCGCTATGTAAACGCCCCCTACAAGGGCGTTAATCTTACCCGCCAAAATGTTTTTAAGCGCGATAACTTTGAGTGTCAGTATTGCGGCACCAGTCGCGATCTTACGCTTGACCACGTGCTGCCAAGTTCGCGCGGTGGTCAGCACTCGTGGACTAATCTGGTAACGGCATGCAAGCGTTGTAATGCCAAAAAAGGCGACTTTACCCCCGAAGAAGCCATGATGCCGTTGCGTCATCGTCCTTACAAGCCAACGTACGCGTTGTTTCTGAAGGACCATGCCAACGGACAAACCCACGAGTGGGAGGAGTTCTTGTCGAGTCAACGATAACGCAAGAGATCAAAATCGCAGCCGGAACACCGTTCGGGTGTGTGGTTCCGACTCGGCCGTGAGCGTGCCATTGTGCATCTGCATGATTTGGCGTGACAAGGCGAGGCCGATCCCGCTGCCACCTTTCTTGGTAGTGAAAAACGGGATGAAAATTTTCTCCAAAGCCTCAGCAATGATACCCGGTCCGTTGTCGATCACTTCGATGTAAGTAGCCAATTCATCATAACTCCCGCGAACGTCAATACGTCCGTTTGGCTGGCCAGCCAGCGCTTCGCGGGCATTCTTAATCAGGTTGATCAACACCTGTTCGATCATTTCTTCGTCCGCCTGTATGGTGAGGTAGTCGGACTGGCAAACATGCTGAAACACGATACCGGAGTCGCGGAAGTCGGGCTTCATGAACTGCGCTACCTTATCCAGCAGGTCTTTTACCCGCACGCTTCGCACCACCGGCTGCGGCAGCGAGGTATACTCCCGGTAGGCATCAATAAAGCGGATGAGGCCCCGGCTGCGTCCTTCAATGGTCGTGAGGCCTTCGCGGAGGTCATCTGCGCTTTCGCGCGGCAGTTCGTAGTGGCCGTTGGTGCGCTTCAGGTCATGGTCCAAAACATCTTTCAGGGTTGAGGTTAGAGACGAAATGGGTGTGATGGAGTTCATGATCTCGTGGCGAAGCACACGCGTCAGGTTTTGCCACGCTTCGAGTTCCTGTTTCTGCAGTTCACTCTGGATGTTCTGCAGGGTGACAAGTTTGATGTTCTGACCGCGCACACGCATTTCAGTAGCTTGTATGGTGAGCAGGATATCGCGGTTGGTTTTGTGTAGGGTACTTTTTCCAGGCCGGGCATCCAGTATGGCCTGATAGAGTACGGGATTCAGGGGCTTAAGGTCATGGATCGACTGCAGGGCTGTCGAGTTGAGAAACCGTTTAGCATTAGTATTCATCAGTTGTACGCGGCCGGAATCATCAAACGAGAGTATGCCGGTGCGCACCTGCTGCACCACCGTGTTTAGGTATTGCCAGTTTTCCTCTTTTTCACTTCGTGCCTTGCGAAACGCTTCCAGCACTTCGTTGAATTCGGTATTGAGTTGCCGGAATGTTTTCCCCAGTTTGTTATCGGCCGTGAAGCCGGAGATGAAATCGGAATACTTGACCGACTCCAGGAAGCGGGTGAGCTTGCGGTTGGTTTGCGAGCTGAAGTAGTAGAGTTCAAACAGTTGCCCAAGAATGATAAACCCCATCAGTACTGCCGCAAATACCATGTTCGGCCGGCTCACCATAAAAATGAACAGCGCCATGGTGCATCCGATCAACACCACCCGAAAGCCTACCCGAAATCGAAAGTCACCCATACAAAAACGTGTTGATGTGCAGACGTGCTAAGGTTCGGCAAGGTAGTGGTCTTTTTTGTTGCGTGTTCGCACATCTCGTAATGAAAACGTCAATACCTCCGCACGTCCAAACGTCAACACATTATTAGAGTCCATGCTTCTCCAGTCTTCTGTAAAGAGACGACCGTGTGAGTCCGAGCTCCGCAGCCGCCTGTGTAATGTTTCCGTTGTACTTCTTCAGCACCTTACGGATCAGCAGTTTTTCGACTTCGTCAAGATTAAACTGATCGAGGTTGATGCCATCAGCATCTTTTTCGCGCGCAGGGGCTGCATTAAAGTTAAAGTCTTCGGGCTGTAGCACCGGGCTGTTGCTCAGGATCACAGCCCGCTCAATGGCGTGCTGCAGTTCGCGGATGTTGCCGGGCCACTGATGCTTCGTCAGCCGGCTCAGCGCTCCTTCACTGATTTTGTTCACCTGCTTCTCGTACCGGCTGGCATATTGTTGTAAGAAATGCTGCGCCAGCAGCGGGATGTCCTCCACCCGGTCGCGCAGCGATGGGATTTGAATTTCAATGGTGTTGATCCGGTACAGAAGGTCCTGGCGGAACCGGTTTTCCTTTACCATGTCGTACAGCGGCAAGTTGGTTGCACAAATGAGGCGAATGTTCACGGGCGTTTCTTTGTTTGCCCCCACGCGACTCACTTTCCGGCTTTGCAGCACGGTGAGCAACTTGGCCTGCAGCGGCATCGACAGGTTGCCGATTTCGTCCAGGAAAAGAGTGCCTCCATGGGCCAGTTCGAATCGCCCGGCCCGGTCTTCTTTTGCATCGGTGAAGGCGCCCTTGCGGTGGCCGAAGAGTTCGCTTTCAAATAAAGTCTCGGTAATGGACCCGAGGTCCACACCAACAAAGGATTCGTGCTGACGGGCTGAGTGGCGATGAATCGCCCGCGCCACCAGTTCTTTTCCGGTGCCATTTTCCCCGAGGATCAACACGTTGGCATCCGTTTGAGCCACTCGTTCAATGGTGTGGAAAATGCGCTGCATGGCATGACTTTGCCCGATGATGTCTTTGAATTTTTCATTCATGACATCGTTGATCTGCTGATTCTTGATCTTCAACGTTTCGACTTCATCGCGCGACTGCCGCAAACGCATGGCTGAATACAACGTAGCCAGCAACTTCTCGTTTTCCCAGGGTTTCAGCACAAAGTCGGTGGCGCCCGCCTTGATGGCCTTTACCGCCATCTGCACATCGCCATAGGCGGTAATCAGCACCACCACAGCCGATGGGTCGATTTCCAGAATACGACCGAGCCAATAATAGCCTTCGCTTCCGCTGCTCACATCTTTCGTGAAGTTCATGTCCAGCAGAATCACGTCATATTCCTCCTGCTTGAGCAGGGCCGGAATTGCCTCCGGATTTTTTTCAACGTCCACGTGCGCCACGTGGCGCTTCAGAAACATTTTGGCTGCCTTCAGCAGGTCCTCGTTGTCGTCAACGATCAGAATGCGTCCTGTTTTAGGTTCTGTCATGTCTAAGCCGGTTTTTTTTCGGGTTGGTCGCAAAGTCAATGCCGCTTACGCCACGCCCGATTTTGACCTGTTTAACTCGATTTGGCAATAAAAGGTTGTCGGGCTGCTGTCCGGTTGCGGACAAGTCCGTTCATCAGCGTACGCAAAACAAACGAATTTTAGCCCTTTTTCACTGAAACAAAACCCTTTTAGCCCCTTGGCACGTTTGTTGGCATTAGGCCACCATTCCCCGAATCGATGGATCGTAAGATTGAAAAGAAGAATTGGACCTTGAAGCGCATTGCCACGTTTGGCGGCATTGGGCTTTTTGTAGCGTTCGTTTTGTACATGTTCATTTTTGCCGACCGAAGGTCAACGCTGATCATTGATCGCGAGAAAATCACGGTTTCAGAAGTCAAAAAGGGAGAGTTCAAGGAGTTCATTCCGCAGACCGGCACGGTGGAGCCCAGCCGCACCGTGTACCTCGATGCCATTGAAGGCGGAAACATCAAGCGAATTGTAAGTGAGAGCGGCAAGATGCTGCGCAAAGGTGATGTGATCCTGGAACTCACCAACCTGAACCGGGAGCTGTCCGTGTTGCAACAGGAAGCCTCGTTCAATGAAAGTATTAACCGCGCCCGCGAAACCCGCCTTAACATCATGCGCAATGACCTGGAGCAGCGCCAAACGCTGGCTCTGATCGACAATCAACTGAACATCCTCGGCCCGCAATTCGATCGGCAGAAGAAACTTTTTGAAAAGAAACTCATCTCGAAGCAGGAGTTTGAACGCACCGAGGCTGACTACAAATACAACGTGGAGCGAAGAAGGATCACGTATGAAGTTTATAAAAATGATTCCATTGATCGCATCCGGCAGTTGCGGGCAGTTACCCTTTCCGAGCAGCAAATGACCAAAAGTCTTGATGGGGTAGGAAAAATTCTGGACAACCTGGTTATCCGGGCCCCAATTGACGGGCAACTCTCCACACCTCACTGGGAAATCGGCCAGGCCGTACAGACCGGCCAGCGCATGGGCCAGGTGGACATCGTGGGCAGCTACAAAGTGCGTGTACCCATCGATGAGTTGTACCTTCCTAAAATCTCGGTAGGCCTGCCAGCCACAACCGATTTTGCCGGCAAGACCTACCTGCTGAAGATCACGTATATCTACCCCACGATTACCAACGGCCGCTTTGAAGTAGACATGGATTTTGATGGCGAAACACCTCAGGGCATTCGCAGGGGACAGTCGCTGCGCATGCGTATTGAACTGGGGCAGGCATCGGAAGAGCTGCTGTTACCGGTGGGTGGATTTTACAAAGACACAGGCGGCAACTGGGTGTATGTGCTTGACCGGGAGGACCGTGCCGTTAAACGCAACATTAAACTTGGCCGTAAGAACTCGGAGAACTTTGAAGTGCTGGAGGGATTGCAGCCGGGCGACCGTGTGATCACCTCTTCCTACGAAAATTTTGGAAATAACGAGGTGTTGAAACTGAACTAATGCAACCTATGGCCGGTAAAACGCGTCTTATCACGTGTAATCTGTAAAAAGATACGGTTGAAGAAAACTAAATGAATAAACGAAACATCATTAACCCGTAAATACCCCTCACCATGATACGATTGAAGAACATCGAGAAAGTGTACACCACCGAGGAAGTGGAGACCACCGCGCTCAACAGCATCAACCTGGATATTAAGGACGGGGAGTTTGTGGCGATCATGGGCCCTTCTGGTTGCGGAAAGTCTACGCTGCTCAATATTTTGGGCCTGCTCGATAACCCCAGCAATGGCGAGTACTACTTTGGTGAGCAGGAAGTGGCGAAATACAGCGAACGCCAGCGCGCGCAGTTGCGTAAAGGCTCCATCGGTTTCGTGTTCCAGAGTTTTAATTTGATCGATGAGCTTACTGTATATGAAAACGTGGAGTTGCCGCTGTTGTACATGAAAGTACCTTCAGATGAACGCAAGAAACGCGTGGAGGAGGTGCTCGAGCGGATGAACATCATGCACCGGAGAAACCACTTCCCCCAGCAGTTGTCCGGTGGTCAGCAGCAGCGCGTGGCCATTTCCCGCGCCATCGTGGCTAAGCCGCGCGTCATTCTGGCGGACGAACCGACCGGTAACCTCGACTCCGCCAATGGCGAAGAGGTAATGAAGCTTCTTTCGCAATTGAACGAGGAAGGCACGACCGTGATCATGGTAACGCACTCTCCGTACGATGCCAACTACGCCCACCGCATCGTCAACTTATTTGATGGCAAGGTGGTGACGGAGAACATTAAGGAGCAGTTCCATATTTAATTCCCTCATACAGCAGGTTTAGGCAGGCCCTGCCCCTTCCGGGGCGGGGCTTTTTTGTTCAGCAGCGTACATCCCGGTGTACGTGGATGTAAAAAAGTGTAAATGCCTGCTTGTTTTTTTCGATCGTGTGCAACTTGTGCGGGGGTGGCACGTCTTTAGCCTATCAACCTCTGCCGCATGATTAAGAACTATCTCCTGATTACGCTCCGCAACCTGCTCAAGAACAAGGTGTACATTCTGATCAACACCTTTGGGATGGGCCTTGCCATTGCCTGCTGCATTACCGCATACTTGAACTGGGAGTACCAGGCTACATGGGATAAGGGCCACGTCAATGCAAAATCAATATATCGGGTCCAGTTCTGGCAGGAGTTTCAGGGAAATGCCAACAGGCACGGTATGGCGCCAATGGCCCTTAGCGGGTACATCAGGCAAAACATCAAGGAGGTAAACAAAGTCGTGCGGTACATGTCCGGCTACTGCGACATGCGCATTGGCGAGGAAGTGTTTGGCGATCAGATGGTATATGCGGATTCCGCCTTTTTCGATCTGTTTACCTACAAGCTCAAGTACGGCAATTTTGCTGAGTTTCATGATCGGGGCAAGGTGTTCATCAGCGATGAAATGGCCCGCAAGTACTTCAACTCGGAAGATGTCGTGGGCAAACCGCTTACGCAGATCGTACTGGGTGCTGATGGCGTGCGCAGGCCAAAGGAATTTGAAATCGGAGGCGTGTTCGAAAAATTACCACTCAACTCCAGCTTTGGATTCGATGTGATTACGCTTTTTGATAATTTCTGGGATGTGAACCTGGACAAAGAACTCACGGAAGACAGCTGGAAGCGCTGGGCGCATGTTTTGTGGTTGGAAGTGGAAAATCCGTCAGACGTACCGAGCATTGAAAGCCAACTGCAGCGATATGTTGAGCCGCAGAACCTGGCCCGGGAAGACTTCAAGATCAAAAGCTATTTCCTGGAAAATTTTGACGGCATGATGGCCCGCAACCGGGCCAACCCGCGCCTGAACAGCGACTACCTGGGGGGTGGCATTCCGCAGGAAGCCGTGACTGTGCCTGCGATCATGGCGGGGATGCTGCTGCTGCTCGCCTGTTTTAACTTTACAAATACGTCCATTGCCATTTCTGGAAAGCGGTTGAAAGAGATCGGCATTCGGAAAGTGATGGGTGGCTTGCGCAAGCAACTCGTGCTACAATTTCTCGGTGAAAATCTTCTGCTGTGCTTCTTTGGTTTGCTCGCAGGCCTGTTGATTGCCGAGTGGTTGGTGCCGAAGTATGACTCCCTGTGGACGTGGCTTGCGTTGGATCTGAGTTATACAGAGAATGCCGGCTTTCTGATTTTCCTGATTGTGTTGTTAGTGATCACGGCTGTGATTGCTGGGTCGTACCCGGCTTTTTACATCACATCATTTGAGCCCGTCAGCATTTTGAAGGGCAAGGCACGGTTTGGCGGCACCAACTGGTTTACACGTGTGTTGCTGGGCGGGCAGTTCGTCATCTCCATTCTGGCCATCATCATGGGCCTGGCGTTTTACCAGAACGGTCTTTATCAGCGAGATTATGATTTGGGGTTTGCCAAGCAGGGTGTTATTTCGGCCTGGGTCAACACCGAAGCGGGGTATAACACCTACCGCGATGCGCTTGTGACAAACAAAGATATTGAGTTGGTGGCCGGTACACGTCATCACGTTGCCAATAACTGGTACCGCGATCCGGTAACATTTGAGTCCACCGAGCGTGAGGTGGATATTTTGGAAATCGGAGATGATTATTTTGAGGTGATGGACATGACCCTCTTGGCCGGCCGGAAGTTCCAGAGAGATTCTGAAACCGACCGGAAGGAGTCCGTGCTGGTAACGGAGGAGTTTGTGCGTGAATTTGGATGGAAGGACAACCCGGTTGGCAAACGAGTGGTATTGATGGATACGGTGCCGCTTTACATAGTGGGCGTGGTGAAAAATGTGTACACGCGTGCGTTATGGGAGCCTATTCAGCCCATGATGATGCGATATGCTGCTAAAGACCAATATCAACAAGTACTGGTGAAAACTGATCCGTCCAAAATGGCAGATGTAAGCGCCTTCATGGAAAAGAAATGGAAAGAGGTATTCCCGAACACCCAGTACAACGGGCAGTGGATCGATCAGGAATTGCAGGAGACGAATGAAATCAACAAGAACGTGGCGGGCATGTTTGCCTTCCTGGGCTTCTTTGCGGCCCTCATGACGGGCATCGGGCTGTTCACGTTAGTTTCCCTGAGTATTGAAAAAAAGCTGAAGCAGATTGGCGTACGGAAGGTATTGGGCGCTTCCATGGCGAACATAACTGGTGTGATTAACCGTGAATTCATCATCAATCTGGGAATATCCTCCGTATTGGGGGGTATAGCCGGCTACTTTATGGCCGAGGTGCTGATGGATTCGATCTGGGAGTATTACTTGTCGATGACGGCAACAACCTTATTGATCTCGGTGCTCGCCATGGTGCTGCTGGCTGTACTGGCGGTGGGCTCCAAGACGGTGAAGACGGCCAGCCTAAACCCGGTCAATACTTTGCGCAGCGAGTAAAATAGTACTCATCGCCTGCAACCTGACCGCGCCTTTTGGCGTCTGAGCTCTGAACCCATGAGAGATGTTTTGCTTCACCGGAGGCAGGACATCTCTTTTTATTTAACCGCGAGCATATGCTGAAAAATTATTTTGTGGTGGCGCTGCGAAACATCCGCAAGCAATCCTTTTACTCGTCCATCAACATTGTAGGCCTCGCCATTGGCGTGGCTTCCTGCCTGTTCATATTGTTGTATATCACCGATGAGTTTAGTTACGACCGTTTTCACGAAAATCCCGAGAATGTTTACCGCATTGGCCTTCACGGTCGAATTGCCGGACAGGAGATCAACACGGCCAGTTCGTGCCCGCCACTGGCAGCTGCCATGCTGGCTGAAATCCCCGGAGTAGACGCAGTCACGCGCCTCAACAAGCGCGACAACATGGTGTTCAAGTTTGAGGAAAAGGCCTTTACCGAAGATGGTATCTTGTTTGCCGACTCGAATTTCTTCCAGTTTTTCAATTTCGACTTGATTGAGGGCGACCCGGCTACCGCGCTGGTAGAACCGAATAGCATCATTCTTACTCCTTCGCTGGCCAGGAAGTATTTTTCTGATGAGCCAGTCGGGAAAGTGCTTACCATTGGCAACCGGAACCGCACGTTCAAAGTGACAGGCATTGTGGCCGAACCGCCCCATAACTCTCATTTTACTTTTCACGCCATCATTTCCACCGCTTCGGAAAAAGATTACTA
>JBKCJM010000054.1:0-11085 GCA_046301755.1 Cyclobacteriaceae bacterium | reverse complement strand
GCCCTGCGCCACGTTGCGACCCATGCCGGAGTATCTGCTCCTGAATTGATGGCGTATAAGCTTCCGTATACAACGGTTAACGCCATGACACCCCGATTGACATGGCCGGAGGTGAAGAAGGTTATTGCCACAGGAGCAAAGACTGAACTGGAGAAGGCAGCCAAAGACGTTTTTCTCCTTTGCTGTTTTAGTGGCTTGCGGATTGATGACATACTTCACCCCATTGATAATGAAATCCACGCATCCTACTATCGGGCCATCATGCGCAAAACGAAAAAGGAGGTGTTTGTAACGCGTCACAAGCACAACGAAAATCTTTTTTCACTTGTTGGTAAAATCCGGTTCACACGGCAAAGGCTATCTGATGGGCTGGATAACGTATTACAGCGCGCAGGATTAACGAATGATGTTACGATCATAAGGAACGTGGGGCCACGCCAAGAGGTCGTACAGGTGCCTAAATTCAAGGCTATTGCTTTTCATAGCGGGCGCAGGTTTTATAGTAGATTGTTAAATGACCTAGGTCTGGGCAACGAGATAGCACGCGATGAGCTGGGTCACTCGTTCAAAAGCGTAACGGAGCTATACGCGGGTTCTCCAGAACATGCCCTCCGTATAGCCAGGGTAAGGACTGCCATGCAGGCAATGGAGAAGAAGATGACCGCGTTATCGGTCCTGATGAAAGTGGCCTAAATCAGATGTTTTACCAAACGCGAACGAAAATGAAAGGTATTGAAGGGTACTAGTATAATACCTTTCAAAAGTGTTCGCGTTCTAAAAATGGAACCGTCAAAATCAGACATGAGTCACACAACAGTAAAATTTATTTAATTAAAATCAGACTCAAATAGGGAATGACTGTACTCATTCTCTCCCATGTCGGGAAAAAATCAACAATAGTGCAGTTTCCAATATTTATTGGACGATTCACTCCGTTTCACTTCCGTTATTTGTTGCATGAAAATGAAATAAAGACGGCATGAGTGATTTTGAACAAAGCATCCGGGATATCGTTCGCCAAGAGATGGCAGCGGCCCAAACACCAGTACAGGTTCCTGTAGAAAAATATTGCAAGGAACGTGGACTTTCACGCGTAACAATCTGGCGAGCAGAAAAACGAGGCAGCGGTCTGCCTGACGGTCACAAGATTGTACGCATTGGTAAAAAAGTGTTTATCGACATCCGATGAGGTCAGCGGACTTTCTGCGAGTGCCAGTAAGCATGGAGGGCGTACCTTGGAAGGTGTTCAAACTTTACGTCAAGTATCTTGACTTGAAGGCACAGAACCCGGACGTGGGAAGCTTCCGGATATACTACGCCAAGCGCAGTTACCAGAAGGCCATAAAGGAAATGATCGCAAAAGATTGGGCCTTTGATCGTGGACGCGGAGAAGTTAAGCTACGGGCTTATCCACACGTGTGGCGACTAATGGGCATACGCAGAACACTTTGCGGCAACATTTTAAAATACAGGTATTGGAAGATCCCGATTGTGGGATTTAGCGATGAGCGTAGACACTACCTGAAAGAAATTGAAAATAAAATCCGGCAGCGGATGGCAAAACGGAAGGGGGCACAAATCAGGCGAGCGCTTTCGAATAAGGGTACTAGAGGTAACGACCGTGCAACGTTTGCCGGGAGGAGTGCTTCCCTTCTCTTTGGCTACAAGAGTCCGGCCACCGGGTCAAAGTTACGGAAAACATACTTCCCAGTTATTGAGTACCAGACACCGGAAGAAGCAAAGCCGTACTTCAACAAGGCGAACGGCAGGTATGAGAACAGGACTAAACAAATCGCGATTTAAAATTTTAAACCATAAACACGGTTAAAATATGGGAGGTCGAGACGCAACCGGAAAATTTGTAAGGGGTCACAGCGGATTTAAACCGCATGGCGCACAAAGCGAACTAAGGCAAAATATTAAAACCTTTCTTGCGGGTGAATGGCCGAACTTTCAAACGTGGTTTAGTTCTCTTAAAGATCGCGAGAAGGTAGAAACCTACCTTGCCCTCCTTCCTTTCGTAATTGGTAAAATAAATTCGATCGAACTTGCTGACCACTCACAGAACCAACAGGAGGATTTAGACCTATCCGTTTTATCTGATCAGGACCTGCGCGACATTGCGCGAGTGCAGGGTAAGCTTGGACTGTTCAATCAATGATATGAAAACATTTTTTGAAGATCCGGATACTGGACTTTTTGAGTGCGATGGCCGCGAGTTTACGCGCACCCAGATGGAGGCGTTGATGGCCACATTGCCGGGCGTAAAATGGTGTGTGGTCTCGTGGTCAGAGCCTCCACCCCCACCGACAAAAGAGTAAATATTTTTTAACCATTAAAATCAATTTATATGACGATTAGCGTAATGGGTTCCCAATGTACTTGCGACATCTTCGCACGAGGTGCGCGAGTTTATGACGAGAACGGGCAACTATTGCCAGATGGAAAGTATTATCTGGATTATCACGTGAATGCTGTTAAGGATGAGAACCACAGGATATGGTTTGAAATCCGCAACGGTCAGATTCTGCGGATATGGGAACAAAAACTTCACTTAAATAAATAGACACATGGAAACGAAAATTTTAATCCACACAGATCAACGGGGCATTGATTTTTTAGGGCAAACAGCCCGTGAAAATGAACGGTTACTTAACGGCATTATGGAGTTCGCACCTGAATTAAAAACGGAGGAGGCGATCTTAGCAGCTTCCACGAATGTAAAAGACTTCATCCTGAAAAAGCTGTTTGAGCGGTTCCCACAGGCCGCCCAGCAGGCCCAGTTCTCAATGGTTCAGTTTGCGTATCCGAACGACCTTGAACAGCTGCGCAGCCTCCTGGGCCGGGTCAACGCTCGAAGTTTTGATCTTGTTGTTGTTGACAAAAAGTCAAAGAAGTGGATTGTTGATCGCGAGGACTTTGAAAACAAGTGCGACCGGTACCGGACTTACGCCACCACACCGGAGGAAATCAAGCTTTGGCAGATTGCTACAACTTTATGTGCCGAGTTAAACTCGCTGGGCATTGGCAGCGAGGCCCGCAAGAAATTTACAAATCCATTGGTGTGCATTCAGCCACGACCGGACGGGCAAGGTTATCAACTCGCGCCCGATTGGCGAGGGTTGCGAATGTCTTATACGTATTAACAGCGCCATACCCTGCGGCAACCGTGACCACTAGGTGGTGCGGGCTGTTATAGGCCCCTTAATCGGGGCCTTTTTTATGCCCTTTTTAAATCAAAGTGGGTACACGAGTGGGTACAAATACCCTAAAATGGCCTAATTATAGGGTTTTTGCGGAGAGAGAGGGATTCGAACCCTCGATACAGTTGCCCGTATAGCGGTTTTCGAGACCGCCCCATTCGGCCACTCTGGCATCTCTCCAAAAAAATTCACCACCTTAAACGCCCCTCCCGATCACAGATCGGGCTGGCCACTCTGGTACGTCAATAAAGGAAGCGTTGCAGCTCCATTGAAGAGCGGCAAATTTAAGAGAAAATACGATTGATTTACTCGAAGCGAAGTGACTCGATGGGATCCAGCTTCGAGGCCTTATGAGCCGGGTAATACCCCGACAACAAGCCCACTCCAATGCAGATAATGAAGCCAACCAGAATCCACAACCAGGGAATTACAAAAGCTTTGAACCCGATTACACTCGAAATAAGGTTACCAATCAGAATGCCCAAAATAATGCCCACGATGCCCCCCAACACGCAGACAACAATCGCCTCGATAACAAACTGCTGACGGATACGCAGTGGTGTTGCCCCCAGTGCTTTGCGCACCCCAACTTCGCGCGTCCGTTCGGTAACCGAAACCAGCATGATGTTCATCAGTGCAATAGACGCACCCAATAGCGTAATGAAGCCTACACCAAAACCGCCAAAGCGAAGCGCACTGGTGATTTCGTCCAGGTCTTCGGCAAGGCCCTCGCTCTTTTCGATTTCAAAAGAATCCGGATCGCCAATGCGGTCGTGGCGGATCTTGCGCATTAACCCGGTAGCCTCCCCCATTGCCACATCAATCTGCGTAATGTCCGAGATGCCGACCACCAGCCGGTAGTTCAAACTGTTGCCACTGGCAAGCTGGTTGGCCACCAAAATCGGAATGAGCACCATGTTGTCGAAATTGTTCTCGCTGATGTTACCCTTCTCTTTCATCACCCCTATGACGCGGAACTGGGTCCCCTTAAATGAAATGGTTGTATTCAAAATCGGTTTGCCTTTATCGGGATAGAGCTCTTTGGCCAACTTCGATCCCAGAATAGCCACTTTCGTTCCGTATTGAACCTCAAACCGGCTCAGGTTGCGGCCTTGCTCCAACTCCAGCCCTTTGATGGCCATATACTCTTCGTTGATGCCGACTACCGTCACGTTCGGGTTAGTCTTGTTTGATCCCTGCTTTACCTCAGCAATGATGGTGAGCGTTGCAGAAAGGCTGATGGACGATGGGTAATTGAATTGGTTGATAAAGCGCTGAACCTCGTTTAACTGAAGAGGAGCATAATTTTTCTCTTTGATACCCGACTGGCTGCCACCCCGGTTCCACTTGCTGTTAATGTCGAATGTTTTTACCCCGAGCGAGGAAAGGCTTTGAGATACCGAGTACTCAATGCCGTCAATAGCCGTGAGAATGCCAACCAGCGACATGATACCAATGGCCACGATCAGGGCGGTTAGCACACTTCGCAGCATATTGGCCTGCACGGAGCGAAGCCCTTCTTTAACATTCTCGACCAGATTCATTCTTTTCCTTTATTTTTAGAATCGATAAGGAGCAAAGGTATGACTTTGAACGCAACTGAAGGGAGGCTTAACTACCGCGCCCGCACGACAAAGGTCCTTCGATTGGCCTTTTTAACGTGTTTTATTCTGATTTTGTTTTACCCTCTGGCCAGCAAGGCCAATTACCTGTTCATCCCCATGGACGAGAAGCAGGTTAATCACCTGAAGGCATACGGCATTGCCTATTGGGTGCTGCGGCAGGAAACCGAAGTGGATTGGCTGCTGAACTACCGGGGCGGTAGTTTCATGTGCAAGTATCACCCCAAGATACAGAACGAGCTGGTGGTGCGCGGTGTCAGCTACGAGGTGATCTCGGATGCGCAGGCCAATGGCATTATTACCGAGGTGGCAAGCCCGGCCGTGAATTACGATCTGATGAAGCTGGAGAAATACCCGAAAATTGCGGTGTACTCGCCCAAATCAAAACAACCGTGGGATGATGCCGTGACACTCGTGCTCACGTATGCCGAGATTCCGTACGATGTTATTTTTGACGATGAAGTACTGAATGGCGAACTGCCCCGATACGACTGGCTGCACCTGCACCACGAAGATTTCACCGGGCAGTATGGAAAATTCTACGCAAGCTACGCGAATTACCCCTGGTACATTGAGCAGCAGAAAGAAGCGGAAGACATGGCCCGCAAGCATGGATTTCAAAAAGTATCGCAATTGAAACTGGCGGTGGTAAAGCGAATCAAAGAGTTTGTTGCCGGGGGCGGGTTCATGTTCGCCATGTGCTCCGCTACAGACTCGTTTGATATCGCCCTGGCGGCCGAAGGGGTCGACATTTGCGAACGTATGTTTGATGGCGACCCTGCCGACCCACGAGCCCAGGAGAAAATTAATTTCGACAATACACTCGCCTTCACCGACTTCCGGTTGGTGCGCGACCCCTATCAGTACGAATTCTCTGACATCGACAACAACGCCCCCGACCGCGGCCTCCGGCAGGATAACGACTACTTCACCTTGTTTGAGTTCTCGGCTAAATGGGATCCTATTCCCTCCATGCTTACGCAAAATCACACGCGGGTCGTGCACGGGTTCTATGGTCAGTCCACCGGGTTCAAGAAACAACTGGTGAAAAATGATGTCGTCATCATGGGCGAAAATAACGCGATCCGCGAAGTCAAATACCTGCACGGTGTTCTGGGCAAGGGCT
Organism: Cyclobacteriaceae bacterium; assembly: GCA_046301755.1. Classification (GTDB taxonomy): domain Bacteria; phylum Bacteroidota; class Bacteroidia; order Cytophagales; family Cyclobacteriaceae; genus ELB16-189. The sequence goes on along the minus strand of JBKCJM010000054.1, from coordinate 5,134 downwards.
TCTTTACCTACTTTGGTGGCCACGACCCGGAAGATTATCAGCACACGGTTGGTGAAGAGCCCACCGATCTTAACCTCCATCCTACATCTGCCGGCTATCGCCTGATTCTCAACAACGTGCTGTTTCCCGCAGCCAAGAAGAAAAAACAAAAGACATGAGTTCAGGATTGGCGGCCGTTATGGTTTGCTGCGCAGTCCTCTATTCTGCCTGCAAACCGCTGGCGAAACAGGTAAGCATCAGCGCTTCGGATTATGCTCGTGAACTGCTCGGCCATAACTGCCAGCTCATACCCAACAGCACCGGTACCTTGCTGCTGGCCGTTGAGGTTTCAATGCAGCCCCGGTCGCGCGTGCTCGTGGTGCGCGTAACCGACAACAAGACTTTATTGGATCAGCGATTCGTCCCCGGCTTTGCCCGTTGGAAAAACGATTCTGCCATTGAGTTGTTAGACATGCCGGAGGCTATGCCTGTCAACAAAAATCCAAACGATTTTATCCGCATTATCACAATCGAAAACCCCCTGCCGTGAAACTCTCAAGCCTTTCCGTTTTCTGTGTGCTCTTTGCCATACTCGCAATGCTGCCTTATTCATTCCGCACCCGGATAAGTAATCCCGAATCTCATGAGTACACTCCCCCGCAATTTGACGGGCCTGCTGAGTTTCTAAAGTTCCATCGTGCCATCCGCACACCCGATGACTTACATGCACCTGCCTACGAGCCGGGCTATCTGGTGCGTGAAACAAAATCTGCGAAAACCGTGGCAAGCGCCCGGAGTCGAAACGGCCGCACGCAAAGCAATGGCGTAAGCGCCTGGACTGAACATGGTCCGGTAAACGTTCCGGGGCGTACGCGCGGTCTGATTGTGGATCCCGGTGACCCCAACCGAAATACCTGGTATGCAGGGTCGGCATCCGGAGGCGTTTGGAAAACGACTAATGGTGGTCAACTCTGGAATTTAATCACGCCCGACCTTCCGAATCTGGCTACCACCGTGTTGGCGATGGCGCCCAGCAACCCCAACACAATCTACATGGGCACAGGCGAAGGCTTTGGAAATCTTGACGGTGTGGCCGGCAACGGCATGTATAAATCAAATGACCGTGGTGTAACGTGGACCTACCTGCCCGCCACTTCGGGCTTTACTGATGTAAACCGCGCCATTGTTGATCCCGGCAATCAGGACATCCTGGTGGTAGCCACCAACAACGGCATCTACCGCAGCACCAACGGGGGCGTGTCGTTTACCAAGACCCTGAATGAAAATGGCATGCAGGACCTCAAGGCAACACCGGGCAATTTTCAGATTCAATACGCTACGGAAAACAGCGAAGGTGTTTGGAAGTCCGTGGACTCAGGTGTAACCTGGCAACTGGCGAATGCGGGCATGAAGCCAGTGGGGCGCGTTGAGATTGATGTGTCGCCTGTAAAGACAGATCGGATTTTTGCCTCGGCCGAGACTTCTTCGTTTGGATCCGATTCAAAATTATTGATGTCAGATGATGGTGGCATTACTTGGGCATTGGTGGATGTGAGCCTTAACGGTTCTGCGCTCGACTTCCTGAACGATCAGGGCTGGTACAACAACACGGTGCTTTGCGACCCTTTCAATTCAAATATTGTATACCTGGGTGGCGTGGATCTGTTTCGGGTAACTCTTACTGGTGGCAGCAGCAATACCGGGTTTTATGACCACCAGCTTGACAATGTCCCTTTTCTGAATTTGGTTTTGGCAACTTTCAATAACAATGGATTGATTAATGTCGGATCGACCGCGAATGGTCGAAATGTAGAACTCCGATTTGGTGCGGGTGTCACTCAAATGGCCCATCGATTTGAAGTACCCCCGAATCGAGGTCCGGGTGTGGCCGCTTCAGAATATTCCTATCGGAATTATGTTGAAGTACCGTTTCAGGCATGGGATGTGTCTACCTCTCCCAACCGACAATTAATGGTCTCCTTTCGAGATCAGAATCGGAATGGCTCCTTCGATCTTATTCCTTTCGACAACACAAATGCGAACACGGACTTGCAAAGTCGGGAATACATCCTCATCAACGATGTCGACTACGCGACAACCGCATCATCCATCATTGGTGTCAATGGCGGTGGGCACGAGATCAATTTGATGTACAGCATCTGGCCTACGCTGATCAACGGTTTTGCATTTCCCCCAACAGCACCCGGCAAACTACTATTTCGGTTCAACAGCCAATTGAAACTCAACGCAACTACAGCGTTTATCACAGACGGACGCGGGCAATACGGAGATCCCAACCGCAATTCGGTCGTCCATGTGGATCACCACAACCTGGTGGCTATTCCCATGACAACAACAACATACAAAATCTTGAATGCCAACGATGGAGGCATTGCTGTATCAAATGTTTCGGCAACACCGGGAATCAACAACGGCAACTGGACGTCTCCCGGGCTCACCTACAACACGAGTCAGTTTTACGGAGCAGACAAACGCCCGGGGCGGAATCAATTTATTGGCGGCACGCAGGACAACGGCACGTGGGTAAGTCAACCAAATGTGGAAGCAACAGCCACCACTACCTACAATTTTGCAATTGGAGGTGACGGCTTTGAGGCTATCTGGCACAATGGTGACGACCGCAAGCTCATTGGTGGTTTTCAGGGAAATGGCTTCAGGCGCTCGGTTGATGGCGGCTTTACGTGGACGAGTGCAACTTCCGGGCTAAGTGGCTCAGCTCCCTTTATTTCGAAGTTGGCAAATTCGCGAAACAACCCGGAGGTAGTCTTCACGCTTTCTTCAGATGGCGTTTTCCGATCAACCAATTTCGGTGCTTCGTGGACCTTAACACCCATCACCACTTTGTGGGGGGCGCCCAGTTCGACCATGGACGTTGAAGTTTCGCGCGCCAATGCTAATGTCATTTGGGCGGGCAGCCGGATTTCATCAGTTGGTCGCATACATGTATCAACGGATGGCGGCCTCACATTTTCGCCCACTGCCAATTACACCGTTGCCGCGTTGGGCAACATCTCCAAGCTTGGCTCGCACCCCACCGAACCCAACACAGCCTTTGCCATCTTTTCGTTCCGGGGCCGCCCCAAAATTCTGCGAACGACAAATTTGGGTGCCTCCTGGCAAGACATCACCGGGTTCGGTTCCGGAAGCACCAGCACAAATGGATTCCCGGATGTGGCCGTGTATTGTGTGTACGTTCGGCCCGACAACCCCAACATCATTTGGGCCGGCACCGAAATCGGTATTGTCCAGTCGCTGGATGCGGGAGTATCGTGGGCGCTGTTGGATGACTTTCCCAATATCAGCGTTTGGGACATGAAGGGCCTCGACAATCAGGTTATTATCGCCACGCACGGGCGGGGGATCTGGAGTGCAACCGTTGATCAAAATCAGATCGCTATTCCCAATCCAACAATCACAACATCGGGTACCACTCCGCGCGGTGATTTTGCGTTCAAGATTAAACTTGATCGCGCATTTGATTCAGTCGTGATCCGGGTCAATCAGCTCCGAGTTGGAAAAATCCAGGCTGCGGCAGTAGGCGAATACATCGCTACGATCCGAAACGTACCGATTGGCACGGTGAACATGGAAGCCATTGGGTTTGTGCAGTCTGCCCCGGCCACATCATCGGTGATAGCCGGCAATCACTTTCAACTAGCACTGCCGATGCAAGACCAGTATTTTGACTATTTCCAGATTGGGGAAAACTGGCGGTTCTCCGGCTTGCTGGTGCAAGGATTAGGAGGCGACAATGCGCTCCAAAGCCCGCATAACTATTCGCTCAACACACAAAACAGCGCGTTGCTGCGCAAGCCAATCAAGGTTCGTGCAAGCGAAGCTAAAGTGTATTACCGCGATGTGGCACTGGTAGAACCCGGCTTGCCCGGGTCGACTTTTCCACAGCCTGAGTTTAAAGACTACGTAGTGCTGGAAGCAACCAAAAACGGTGTTGATTGGCTACCGATATCACCGGGCTATGATGCTGCTCTAAAAGCAAATTGGCAGGCTGCATTCACGGCCTCTCAGCCCGGCAATCGATCGCTGATGCATGACCAGGTGTGGGATATCACCCCCACTTTTGCAGCAACGGATACGCTTTTGTTCCGCTTTCGGCTTTTCTCAGATGCCAACATCACCGGCTGGGGCTGGGCCATCGATGACCTGTACATTCAGCAAGTGCCCACCGGAGTTGAAGACCCCTCGGTTTCAGGTTTGACGGCCTACCCCAATCCCACCTCGGGCGATGTAACGGTGCGCTACCGACTTGAGACTGCAGCCCGGGTAAAGGTTGAGGTACTATCCCCAACCGGTCAGTCGCAAATGGCGGTTGACGCGGGCGAATTGGGTGCAGGATCACACGAAACCCGGTTGTCCCTTCGCGGAAGTGCCGGTGTTTATGTGGTGCGTGTGTCGGCTGGTGAAAAGACAGCGATGATTACCCGCGTGGTGTTGCGTTAATGCATGCGATCGCTGCGAACTTCCAGGCTCTTCATGATCTCCGCCTCAGCTGCCAGAAATTCGCGCCAACGCTTGTCCACATAGTCGGGGTCGGCATACTTGCGGGCAAGCGTTAAGAAATTCTTATAGTGCCCTGCTTCGGATATCATTAGCTCGTGATAAAACTCACTGAGTTCCCGGTCACTTACCTCTTTCCAAAGCAAGCGAAACCGCTCGCAACTTCGAGCCTCAATGAGCGCGTTAAGCAAAAGACGCTCGACCAGTTTCTCCTCACGCGTCCCCCCTTTTTTCATGATTCCCTGGATTTTCTCCACGTATTCGTCCTTGCGTGGCGGGCCAAAGGGATAGCCGCGCTTGCGCATTTCGCCCAGCACACGTTCGAAATGACTCCACTCCTCAGCCACTACCGGTGTAAGCGCATCCACCACATCGGGCTTATCCGAATACTGCACGATGAGTGAAATGCAACTGGTGGCCGCCTTCTGCTCGCAGTAGGCATGATCTACGAGGATGTCAGCGATATGTTTCTCTGCAATGTTTACCCAACGGGGATCCGTTGGCATCACCAGACCTAACACGTGCTTTTCCATGAGACGGAATTAATCGAACAAAATTAAATCAAATCCGAAATCGATAACCGGCCGCTGGGCCGGATAACCCGGGGTAGGTTGATATC
>JBKCJM010000053.1:0-54718 GCA_046301755.1 Cyclobacteriaceae bacterium | reverse complement strand
AATGCGATAGCGATCACCATTCAGTGCATGCTGGGCCTCGTGTGCGACCCTGTGGCCGGGCTGGTGGAGGTGCCCTGCGTAGTGCGAAACGCAAGCGCAGCCGCTATCGCATTCAGCTCCGCACAAATCGGATTGGCTGACGTGAGCAGCGTGATTCCCGTAGATGAAGTAATTGAAGCGATGGGTGAGATAGGCGCCAGTATGGAAACCCGGTATAAAGAAACAGCACTGGGCGGACTGGCGGCTACCAAAACCGGACAAGCCATTTCAAAGCGAGTGCTGATACGCGATATTGAAGTGCTGCCCGATGAGGACGTGAGATAGTTTAATTCCACTGCGCGCCCTGCACCAGATCGACTATAAAATCGTAGCCAAAATACACAGCGCTGGTTAACGCTGCCGACCAGAGGCATGCGCTGATGAGCATGTAGAACAGAATTTTCTCGCGCGGCCCTCCCAGGCCCACCGCCAGCAGCGTGCCCCCGATGGGAGTAAGAATAACCGGGGTGAGAAAGGCGATCCCGGGCAATCCATACTTTTTATACCAGGTAGCCGACCGCCCCTCCAGGTTCCGCTCCGGCCGATCCTTGAAAAACCGATTGACGATGTGCTTGCGGATGAATGCACCAAAGTAGGTGAACGCAATCACGGAAGCCATCATACCGCCAGCCGTAGCCACCATGGTGGTGATCAGGTGGAGCCCCGCAGCCTTACCTCCTATCGGGCCCAGAATGAATTTGAGCATAGCCGAGAGCAGCACCGGTATCGCCTTCAGTATTTCTTCCCACATGCTCGCACTCGTTTGTTACCTCTTTTCCCCAAAGCTAAGATCTCCGGCATCACCCAACCCGGGTACTATGTAAAACTGGTCGTTCAACTTCTCATCGATGGCAAATGTCCACAAATCGTAAGGCACCTTGAGGTTATCACGGATGAAGTCAATGCCTTCAGGCGCAGCTACCAATGCCGCCAGGTGCAGGTGGCGTGGCCGTTCGCGCTGCAGCAACTGATCGCACACCCGTAAAACCGATTTGCCAGTGGCCAACATCGGATCAATCAATATCACGGTTTTGTCCGCCAGCGGAGGCAACGCCAGATATTCCATTTCAATCGCCAGCTGGGTGTCACTTTCTTTTCGATACGCACCGATGAAGCCACAGTCGCTCTCGTCAAAAAAATACTGAAACCCGGCAAAATACGGCAGCCCCGCGCGCAGAATGGTGAGCAATACAGGCGCGGCTACGGGCACAGTTGCCGTTGACGCAGCTAATGGTGTTTCGACCACGCGCTGCCGGTAGGGCAACGTGCGCGAAATTTCATATGCCATTATGGCCCCCAAACGCTCGAGATTATGCCGGAAGCGCGCACGGTCAAGCTGAATCTCGCGGTCGCGAAGCTGCGCAAGGAAGCCAAGGGCCACCGAGTGTGAATCACTAAGGTTATGCAGAGTCATGCTTCTTCAAAGCAAATGAAATTTTGATCAAAAGTCGTAAACTGCCTGCTAATTATCTTTTTATGGAATACGCACTGCTCAAACAACTCTGCCGCATCCATGCACCGTCTGGCGAGGAGATTCACCTGAAAAATTTTCTGAAGACCTACATCAAGAAAGAAGGCCGGACGTGGAAAGCCAAACCCCGGCTGGTTGAAGGCGAAGAATTTCAGGACTGCTTGCTGCTGGTGTTTGGCAAACCGCGCACGGTCATTTTTGCCCACATGGATAGCATCGGGTTTACCGTGCGCTACCACAACCAACTGCTCACCATCGGCAGCCCCGAGGCCGAAATGGGCACCCGCCTGGTCGGCCGCGATGTCCACGGGGAAATCGACTGCGAACTGGAGTACGACAAAGAGAATCACGCCTTCTATAAATTCGGCCGCACGATTGAGCGCGGCACTTCCCTGACGTATAAAAGCAACTGGCGCGAAACCCGAACGACCATTCAAACACCTTACCTCGACAACCGGCTTGGTGTGTACAATGCTTTGCGTGTGGCGGAGCACCTGAAAGATGGGATAATCGCCTTTACCTGCTGGGAAGAACACGGAGGCGGAAGTGTGGGTTACCTGGCCGATTACGTCTATCGCAAGTATGGCGTGCGGCAAGCCCTAATCTCCGACATTACCTGGACCTCTGACGGGGTGGAGCCCGGAAAAGGTGTCGTCATCTCCTTGCGCGACCGGAATATTCCCCGAAGAAGCTTTGTGGATAAACTCGTGGCGATTTCCCGAAAGCACAAGATAGCCCATCAACTGGAGGTCGAAGGTATGGGCAGCAGCGATGGCGGTGAGTTGCAGCGATCTTCTCTGCCTTTCGATTGGTGTTTTGTGGGTGCTCCTCAACTTAACCCTCACACACCGGATGAAAAGGTAACAAAGGCGGATATTGAAAGTATGGTGAAGTTGTACTCGGTGTTGATGAAAGAGCTGTGAGCTAATTGAGCGCTTTCAGAAATGGTCATGACACATAAGAATCCATCCGTTTCGTAATTTTACTGGCCAACCCAATCTTTTGTATGTCTACTACCTCGCGCAGAAACTTTATTCGTCAAACATCCATGGCGGGAGTGGGCCTCTCGCTGTTGTCAGGCACCGATCTGTTTGGCTTTTCAACAAAAGACAAGGTGCGCTTGGGCTTTATCGGTGTGGGCCTTCGCGGCCAAAACCACCTGGAGCTTGCGCTTAAGCGAGCTGATGTGGAGGTGGTGGCCCTGTGCGATGTTCAGCAGCGTATGATGGACATGGCCTTGCAACAGGTGAAGGAATCCGGAAAGCCTATGCCGCAGATCGTGATGGAAGGGAACTACGGTTACCGCAAACTGCTTGAACGGAAAGACATCGATGCCGTGATCATTTCAACGCCATGGGAATGGCATACCATTCAATGCCTGGACGCCATGAACGCAGGCAAGTGGGTGGGTTGCGAAGTAATTACAGGCATGACGGTCGAAGAATGCTGGCAACTGGTAGACACCAGTGAAAAAACCGGCATGCCTTTGATGATGCTTGAAAATGTATGCTACAGACGCGATGTGATGGCCATCCTCAACATGGTGCGGCAAAACATTTTTGGTGAACTGATTCACCTGCAGGGCGGGTATCAGCACGACCTGCGCGAAGTGAAATTCAACGATGGGCAAAAGCCATACGGAGGCGGTGCCGAGTTTGGAGCAAAAGGATTTTCGGAAGCTCAGTGGCGCACCCAACACTCGGTGGCACGTAATGGCGATTTGTATCCTACGCACGGCATTGGACCCATCGCCATGATGGCGAACATCAACCGTGGTAATCGTTTCACACGCCTGTCTTCATTTGCTTCCAAAGCACGCGGGCTGCACGACCATGTGGTGAAAGTTGGCGGCCAGAACCACCCCAATACCAAAGTCGATTTCAAGTTGGGCGATGTGATTACCACCACGATCAGCGCAGCCAATGGCGAAACATTTTTACTTCAGCACGATACGAACCTGCCGCGCCCGTATTCGCTCGGCTTCCGTGTACAGGGAACAAATGGCATCTGGATGGATGTGAACAAATCCATTTACATCGAAGGTAAAAGCGCAAAGCCGCACCAGTGGGAAGAAGCCAAGGCCTGGCTTGACAAATATGATCACCCGCTCTGGAAAAAGTATGGCAGTGATGCCAGCGGAGCGGGCCATGGCGGCATGGATTGGTTTGTGCTCAACGCTTTTATTGAATCGGTGAAGCGTCAGGTGCAGCCTCCGCAAGATGTTTACGATGCCGTGACGTGGAGCGCCATCACTCCGCTCTCTGAAACATCGATTGCCCAGGGAGGTACCGCTGTCGACTTCCCCGACTTTACACGAGGCAAGTGGGAAAAAAGAAAAAATGAATTTGCTTTAGACGATACTTTCTAAGATGAAACTGGGTTTGATATACATTGCCCTTTTTGTCTCAGTCAAACTAAACGGACAGCCAAAGCTTTTACCCGTTGTTGCTAATCCTAACTGCGAATATCTAGAACTCGTACAAAGCGGGATAGAAGTCGCACCACGAGTAAAACACCGAATCATTCGGGAAGAAATGTCCACCAAGTCTTACTCACTTACAATTGCGGGCATGTTTAACTGTTCCACAGACCGCTTTTTCGGAGCCTTCAAGTTTGATGGCGATACGCTGAGCATTTTTACAGGGGCTTGGGGCGAAAAATCGCCAGCGGGTTACGTTTCGGAAAAAGGTTATGCGGGCAAATCAAAAGAGGAATTTCCGCGAGTATTATGCGATTGCTATTTTGAATTCACTTACTCATTCGAAAGAATCAAAATGAAGCCTTCCGTTGTTTATCATGTAACAGGAATAATCGCTCCATTTGGAATGACGTTAAAACCGCTTCTCTTGGAACGGACAGATGAAGCTTTTGATAGAGTTACTAATGCCCGATATACTATGATCAACGATACTGCTTTTGTCGCGTGGGACGCGGATTCATTGAATTTCGTTGACGAATTTGGACTAAAACAAGGCCTCTGGAAAGAAGACTATCGGACTTTTACGGTGAATTACGTTTTTTTCGTTGACGGCATCTCGGTTGAAAACTGGGCAATGAATCGATTTCATTGGAAAACCCCGGACTTAGGAAAGTGGGAACAAGGTGAATTCGTAAGTCGCTCGCTAGAATACTTCCCGGATTTCAAACTAAAGTCCGACTGTCGCAGATATTTAAGGACAGTGAAGAATAATCCAAAAAATGAACATTACGAGATTTTTGAGGTTTGTAAAACGTATGAAAATAGTGGAGACTGAACATTTGCGTGCATGAAAATTAAGGACCTGACATTCCGGAAAACAATATCAGCCGATAAAATCAGTAAAAAGGTCACGTCTTTGGCTCAACAACTTAACCAGGACTACGAAGGCAAAACACCGCTGTTCCTGCCCGTGCTCAATGGGTCGTTTATGTTTGCCGCTGACCTGCTGAAAGAAATTGAGTTGCCGTGCCGGGTGTCGTTTGTCAAAGTGGCGTCCTACTCGGGCACAGCCAGCAGCGGCCAACTCAAGACCCTCATCGGCCACGAGGAAAGCGTATTCAATCAGGATATCATCATCATTGAGGACATTGTAGACACCGGACTAACGCTTCAAAAAATCCTGGACGACCTCCGCAACCTGGGCGCCCGCTCAGTCGAAGCGGTGGCCCTGCTGCGCAAGCAACCCGCCCGCGAAAAAAACATTGAGGTGAAGTATGTCGGGTTCGACCTCGACACGGAGTTTGTGGTCGGGTATGGCCTGGATTATGACGGCCTGGGACGAAACCTACGGGATCTGTATAAAAAGGTAGACTAAAGAACGGCTTGGCGAATTAGCCGGTGGATCGCTACCTTGCGTTCCTTTTTATCTAAACCTAACGGCAATGATTAATCTGGTGATCTTTGGCCCACCCGGGGCCGGTAAAGGCACGCAGAGCGAAAAGCTCATTAAGAAATACGGGTTTGTGCACATCTCCACGGGCGACTTATTCCGCTGGCATACCAAAAATGACACCCCGTTGGGCAAACGCGTAAAGGAAATTATGAACAGCGGTGCATTGGTGCCTGATGACATCACCATCGCCATGCTGAAAGAAGAACTCGATAAAAATCCGGAGGCCAAAGGATTTTTGTTTGACGGCTTTCCGCGCACGGTAACCCAGGCCGAAGCACTTGACCGTTTCATGAAGGAAAATAATTCAGCCATCCACCATGTGGTGGCGCTGGATGTATCGGAGAAGGAAGTTCGGGAACGGATCGCAAAGAGACGCACAATTGAAAACCGTGCCGATGACGAGGAGGAAAAACTCAATAAGCGGATCACAGAATACTTTACTAAGACGATTCACGTGCTACCCTACTACGAAAAAGCCGGCCGCCTGAATACCGTCAATGGCGTTGGTCAAATCGATGATATCTTTGCGCGCATCACGGCCGTTATTAACTAGTGTTCGAAAAACAAGATTCAGGCGTTGAGGGTACCATGGCAGATTTTGCAGGAGAGTTTTTTCTGAGCATCAATTTTGAATCTTGAACCAACATGTCCAGCCCTAATTTTATAGACTACGTTAAGTTTCACGCCCGTTCGGGACATGGCGGGGCGGGGTGTCTGCATTTTCATCGCGAAAAATTTGTACCCAAGGGTGGCCCCGATGGCGGAGACGGAGGGCGGGGCGGTCACATCATTCTGCGTGGCAATTCGCAATTGTGGACGCTGCTTCACTTAAAGTACCGCAAGCATGTGCGGGCCGAAGATGGCGGAGCCGGTGAGGGCCAAAACCGAACCGGGGCCGATGGCAAAGATGAAATACTGGAGGTGCCGCTGGGCACGGTAGCCCGCAGGGCGGAAACCGGTGATGTGATCTGCGAGATCAACACAGACGGACAGGAGGTTATCCTGATGGCTGGTGGCCGGGGTGGTAAAGGCAATAGCTTCTTTACGTCCCCCACCAACCAGGCTCCCCAGCATGCCCAGCCGGGTGAACCCGCTCAGGAAGATTGGATCATTCTTGAATTAAAACTTCTGGCCGATGTCGGGGTGGTCGGTTTCCCGAATGCCGGCAAATCAACTTTACTGTCGGTAATGTCGGCCGCCAAGCCCAAGATTGCCGACTACGCATTTACCACGCTTACGCCTAACCTGGGCGTGGTGCCGTATTATCAAGATAAGTCGTTTGTAATGGCCGACATACCAGGAATTATCGAGGGGGCTGCGGAAGGCAAAGGATTAGGCATTCGCTTTTTGCGCCACATCGAACGCAACTCCCTGTTGTTGTTTCTGATACCGGCCGACTCAGCCGACATCCGAAAAGAGTTTGATATTCTGCTGAACGAGTTGCGCCAGTATAATCCTGAGTTGCTGGACAAAAAAAGATTGCTGGCCATCTCCAAGAGTGATATGCTCGATGATGAACTGAAAGAGGCGCTTCAAAAAGAGCTGCCGCATGGAATTCCGTGGGTTTTTGTATCGGGGTTGAAAAAGGAAGGTCTACGCGAGCTCAAAGAATTGATCTGGCAAACCCTTAAGGGTTAACCTTTCGGCCAACCTGTCACAATTCGCTGTCTTGGCAGTATTATTGCGCCCCAAATACGTTTTTACACCATTTTTATGGAAAATCCCGCGCAGCAGGAGCACGACCTGCCCAAACATGATGATTCTGTTGTCGAGGAAACCCCTCCCATGCAATCCAACGAGCCCACGGCCACCAGTGCCGGCCGCCCGGAGGTCGATCCATTAAAAAAATTGCAGGACGAATTGGCAGAGGCAAAAGACAAATACCTGCGCCTGTATGCCGAATTTGACAACTTCCGCAGGCGCTCAGCAAAAGAACGTCTTGAACTCATTCAGACCGCCAACGAAAAACTTCTGCGCGATTTCATTACGGTGGCCGATGACTTTGAGCGTGCCGAGAAATCATTTGCCGGCCTCACTGATAAAGAGGCGGAAGGGTTCAAACTGATTCATAACAAGTTCAAAAAAGTGCTTGACCAAAACGGAGTAAAGCCGATGGAGGCAGGTCCGTCCTCACCATTCGATCCGGATTTGCATGAAGCGATCACCCAGATTCCTGCTCCTGAGGAAAAACTAAAAGGCAAAATCGTAGACGTTGTGGAAAAGGGTTACCTGCTCCACGATAAGGTAATGCGCTTTGCCAAAGTGGTGGTGGGCCAATAAATCACCCGGTATGAGCAAGCGAGACTATTACGAGATACTGGGCGTGGGTAAATCGGCCAGCGCAGAAGAAATCAAGAAAGCCTACCGCAAGGTGGCCATCCAGTTTCACCCCGATAAAAATCCGGGCAACAAAGAAGCGGAAGAAAAATTCAAAGAAGCAGCCGAGGCCTATGAAGTGCTAAGTGATGCCGATAAACGCGCGCAGTACGATCGGTTCGGCCACTCGCGAGGTAATGGCGGGTTTCGCGGCCATGAGATGAACATGGACGACATCTTCTCCCAATTTGGCGACATCTTCGGAGGTGGTAGTCCGTTCGACAGTTTCTTTGGCGGTGGCGGCAGCCGGACGCGTACGCGCAAAGGATCTAATCTTCGCATCAAACTCAAACTCACCCTCGAGGAAATCGCCAACGGGGTCGAGAAAAAGATCAAGGTAAACCGGCTGATTCAGGCCGATGGAGTCACGTTCAAGACCTGCCCAACCTGCCAGGGCCAGGGCCAGGTGCGTAAAGTTGTGAATACGATGCTGGGCCAAATGGTCTCGGCCAGCACCTGCTCCAGCTGTGGCGGATCGGGCCAGGTAATTGACAAACGCCCTGCCGGAGTGGACAACTCCGGGCTGGTGAGCAAAGAAGACGTTATCTCGGTGCGTGTGCCGGCCGGTGTAGGCGATGGCATGCAATTGTCGATGTCAGGAAAAGGTAATGAAGCTCCGGGTGGTGGCATCCCGGGCGACCTGCTGATTCAAATCGAGGAAGTTGAAGATAAAGTACTAAAGCGCGATGGCAACAACCTGATTTACGATCTGCACATCAGCTTTATTGACGCAGCTCTCGGTACATCCGTTGAGGTACCCTCGGTAAGCGGCAAGGTGCGCATCAAGATCGATCCCGGCACGCAAAGCGGTAAAATCCTGCGCCTGCGCGGCAAAGGCCTTCGCGACATCAACGGCTACGGAACAGGCGACCAACTCATTTATATCAATGTATGGACGCCCAAGCGGCTCACCTCTGAGGAGCGAGCCAAATTGGAGTCACTTCGGCAGGCGCCAAATTTTCAACCCAGCCCTGAGGCGGGGGAAAAGGGCTTTTTTGAGCGAATGAAGGAGTATTTCGGCTAAAACGCTACCGCCTGGCCGGCCCCCGGGCAATCAGAAAAAATATTTCTTTGAAGGCCGTAACCTTCGCAACAAACCCCCGTATAAGCCCTTTATGGGTTTTTGTCTGTTAACAAAACCGTAACAAAAGGTACATGGCCATAACCCTGCGGGGTAAGCAGCCGTAAAACAGATTAGATGAAGTCGCTTGTGTTAATCACCATCGGAGGTCTCTTGTCCCTGGGCACCGCAGCCCAGATCAAGAAGCAATTTTCCATTGGCGCTTCTGATGATTGCAAGCGGGTGTCGCTCCACCTGAAAGCGAAAACCGGCAACTGCTTTATTCGCCCCAGCCAAAACAAAGAACTACTCGACATCTACAGCAATCAGGAGGCTGAAGAGTACGCTCATTCGCTGACTCAGGATGTGCGTGGTGATGTTTGCTACGTAAAAATTTCGATGGATCAGGCCAACCAGAAAGGCGTGGGCCAGAAGATCTCCTACCAGGTTTTTGGTGGCGAGAATCGCACGGTTGACAGTAAAATCTGGAAATTCTATCTCTCGGAAACCAAGTCGTATTCGTTGGATCTCGATTACGGCCTCGGCAATGCGGATATTGACCTGAGCGGCCTGGCCGTTGACCGTTTGAAAATCAAGACCGGAACGGCAGATGTCCTGCTCTCCTACAGTGCCGAACCCAACAAAGTAAAAATGGATACCTTCTTCGTTAAGGTCGACATGGGCTCACTGCAGGCGAAACACATCAACCTCGCCAATGCCCAGGTGGTGGTGGCAGAAGTGGGCTTCGGCAACATGCTGCTCGACTTTAGCGACAAGACGGAATATCCCCGGCAGGTGGAAGGCTCGGTTGGCGCGGGAAACCTGATTATTTTGCTCCCCTCAAATGAAGTGCCGGTGCTGGTAAAGTTGTCGGACTCCTGGCTGTGCAGCATCGACCTGGTTCGTAGTCTCAAAAAGATCGGGCAAAACACCTACGCCAATCAGGCATACTCCGGAAATCAGAAAAACGCTATGGTGTTTGATCTTGATGTGTCCATGGGCAAGATCACGTTCCGCGAACGCGGCCAATAGCAACCCCCTTCATTCAGGTTGAACAAAAACCTGCACGGACTTTGACCGTGTAATTCTCTGCCTATTTTTGCTACTCATTATCGAAAAAACTAATCCCCTACCCTGTGGAAGCACTTGTTGCACAAAACGTGACCAAGAGGTACACCAATCACACCGCCTTGGACAACGTGAGCCTCACCATTCCTGAAAAAACCATTTACGGGCTGCTGGGCCCCAATGGCGCGGGCAAAACCACCTTTATCCGAATCATCAACCAGATCATCAATGCCGATGCCGGAGAGGTGAGAATATTTGGCGAAAAACTAAAGCCCGGCCATGTGGAAATGATTGGCTACCTGCCGGAAGAGCGTGGGCTCTACAAAAAAATGAAAGTGGGTGACCAACTGATGTACCTCGCACAGTTGAAAGGACTGGGTAAGCAGGACGCATTCAAGCGGATTAAAGTGTGGTTGGAGCGGTTCGAAATCAAAGACTGGTGGAACAAGAAAGTTGAGGACCTTTCAAAAGGGATGGCACAGAAGGTGCAATTCATCAGCACAGTATTACACGAGCCTAAACTGATCATTCTCGATGAGCCTTTCTCCGGATTCGATCCGGTTAATGCCCAACTGATTACCGATGAGATTCTCGGGCTAAAAGAACGCGGCAGTACCATCATCTTTTCCACGCACCGCATGGAAACCGTGGAGTCGCTGTGCGACCACATTGCCATGATCAACAAATCAAAGAAAGTGCTGGAGGGTTCAAAGAAGGATGTAAAAGCCAGCTACAAAACAAACACGTATGTAATTGAGCACCGGGGCGCCTTCCGCCTTTCCGGCACCAGCCACCAGGTAGTGGCTCAGAAATCATTGGAGGGTGAACATTTTGAAACGCTGGTGAAGGCAGCCGACAGCGCATCGCCCAACGCGCTTTTGCAAGAACTCCTGCCGCAAACGGAGGTTTTCCGGTTCGAACAGAAGTTGCCCTCCATGGCCGAAATCTTCATCAACCTGGTGAAAGCCGAGGGTGACGAAGCCCTGCGCAAACATTTACAAGAAGCCTAAACCGAAAGACCTGCGATATGAATAAAGTTTGGTTAATCATACAGCGCGAGTTCCTCAATCGCGTTCAGAAAAAATCGTTCTTAGTCACCACCATTTTGGTGCCCCTCATCATTCCGGCCATCATGGGTGTGCTGGTTTATGTCATGATTCAGGAAGTGAAAGATGCCAAGCCCGACACCGTTCAGGTGGTGGACGAAAGCAACGCGTTTACCCTGGAGTCAACGAAAAAGATTGTGATAGTGCCCGTGGATGCCCCGCTGGAGCAGGCAAAAAAAGCCTTTATGGAAAGCGAGGCTCTTGGCCTGTTGTACATCCCCGCCACCAGCGCCAGCAAGCCTGAAGGCATTGTATTGTATACGAAGGAAAACCAGAGCGTGGAAAAGATTAGCAACATTGAATCGTTGCTGACCGACCATGCCAAGGATGCCAAGATGGAAAAATACAATGTCGATAAGGAGACGTTAAAAGACATCCGCGGAACGAAGGTCACCTTCAAGGAAATCAACCTGAGCGACTCGGGCGAAGAAAAATCCAGCAACACCGGTGTTCTGTACGGGCTAGGCATGGTGCTGGGTATCCTGATCTACATGTTTGTGCTCATCTATGGAATCCAAATCATGCAGGGTGTGATTGATGAAAAGACGTCCAAGATTGTGGAAGTGATTGTTTCATCGGTGAAGCCCTTTCAGCTCATGCTGGGGAAAATCATCGGCATCGCCTCGGTGGGCCTCGTGCAATTTCTGATCTGGATTGTTTTGATTGGTGTGGTTTCCACCAGCGTACTTGGCTACTTCGGGCTAAAGATGCCGCAGCAGCAGGCCATGGAACAGGTAATCGAGAACACGGCTGACGAAGAAGTAAAGGAGGCCATGGAGGCGCAAACGCTGCAAACGCCCGAACTGCTGAAGAACATCAGTCAGATTCCCTTCACCAAGATTGCACTCGTTTTCCTGTTCTACTTTTTGGGCGGCTACTTGCTCTACGGTGCGCTGTTCGCAGCCGTGGGCTCAGCGGTAGAATCCATGCAGGAATCGCAGCAATTTCAGTTCCCCATCACGTTACCGTTGCTGATTGGGTACCTTGGTTTGTTTATGTTCATCCTGCGTGACCCGCACGGAACAGTGAGTTTTTGGCTCTCCATTATCCCCTTCACGTCACCGGTGGCCATGGTCGGTCGCATTGCCTTTGATGTGCCCGACTGGCAATTGGCCCTGTCGATGGTGCTGCTGGTTGGTGGCTTCATTTTCACCACCTGGATTGCCGGCCGAATTTACCGCGTGGGCATACTGATGACGGGCACCAAAGTGAACTACAAGGTGCTGGCCAAGTGGTTCATGACAAAAGTGTAGAGCGACCTTTCGCGCTAACAAAAAATCTCTCCCCGACCGGAGAGATTTTTTTATTTACTTTCGGTACGCATGGCCAGCAAAAGCACACCGGCATCCATGGAATTCTACCAGGACAATACCAACCTGAAGTGGATTATCCTCATTGTGTCCGTGGTGATCAGCGTAGGCTCCATCTATTACACCAATGTGTTGGTCGATCAACTCAAGGGTCGCGAACGCAACCAGATCAACCTGTTTGCGCGGGCCCTCGAGTACACCATCAACGAAGCCGAAAGCAACATCCTGTTCATCCGCGAGGAAATCATTTTAAAAAATCACTCAATACCCACGCTTCAGGTGGGTGAGCAGGGAGACATATTGAGTTACATCAACCTGCCGGTTGACTCATCGTGGTCGGCCCAAAAGAAAAAAGACTACCTCCACAGGCAACTGGCGGAAATGAAGCGCACGTACGCCCCTATCGAAATACTGCTCAAAGACGAAAACAACGAGGTGTTTGGCCGGCAATACCTGTATTACAAAAATTCACTCCTGCTCAGCCAGCTCATTGCGTACCCGTACATTCAACTGTCGGTGATCGCCATTTTTGCGTTCATCTCCTACCTGGCCTTCAACTATTCGCGCGTGGCGGAGCAAAACCGGGTGTGGGTGGGGCTGGCGAAGGAAACGGCCCATCAATTAGGCACGCCCCTTTCGTCCTTAATGGCCTGGCTGGAAGTATTGCGCGATGATCCTGAAATCAGGGGCAAGGGTGTGGTCGATGAGTTAGAAAAAGACATTGTAAAACTGCGGGTAGTAACCGAACGCTTTTCAAGTATTGGATCGACACCGGTGCTGAAGTCTGAAAATGTGTACCGGCTGATTACGAATGTAGTGGGTTACCTGCGGCCGCGCGTATCGTCCAAAATCAATTTCGAGATGTATACCTTATCGGAGAACATCCATGCTCAGATTCATGCCCCGCTTTTTGAGTGGGTTATCGAAAACCTCTGCAAAAATGCCGTAGACGCCATGGGCAATACCGGCACTATTGCGATCAAGATCCTGAGGGGCAGCGACAGCAAAGTATTCATCGATATTTCGGACACCGGCAAAGGCATACCGAAGGGTAGCCTGGCCAATGTATTTAAGCCCGGCTACACCACCAAGAAAAGAGGTTGGGGCCTGGGTCTGGCGCTGGCAAAACGAATCATTGAGCTTTATCACGAGGGCAAAATCTTCGTCAAATCATCCGAAGAAAACCTGGGAACCACGTTTAGAATCGAACTGAAAGCTGCCTGACCGGAACGCCCAAAATGGGGGGCAAAACCTTTGCCTGACACCCCGAATATGCTACTTTTGCGCTCGGATTTTGGATGCTGTGGATTTCATTCCTAACCAATTCAAAGTCAATTAGTTAAACCATCTACACCTACAATTCATAAACGCAATGGCGAATTTTGGCAAAATCACCCAAGTTATCGGTCCGGTTGTGGACGTGGCCTTTGACGAGCCCGGTTCCAAACTACCCAACATTCTTGATTCTTTGGAAGTTACCAAGACCGATGGCACCCGCGTGGTGCTGGAGTGCCAGCAGCATTTGGGCGAAGATCGCGTGCGAACCATTGCCATGGATGGTACCGAAGGACTTGTGCGCGGTATGAAGGTCACTGATACAGGTGCTCCGATTGCCATGCCGATTGGCGATGACATCAAGGGCCGCTTGTTCAATGTGGTAGGTGAAGCCATTGACGGTATCAAACAACCCAAAGGCGAACGTAGACTACCCATCCACCGCCAGGCCCCTAGCTTCGAAAGTCTCTCCACCTCGGCCGAA
The DNA here is from genome assembly GCA_046301755.1 of Cyclobacteriaceae bacterium. Taxonomy (GTDB): domain Bacteria; phylum Bacteroidota; class Bacteroidia; order Cytophagales; family Cyclobacteriaceae; genus ELB16-189. The sequence continues at coordinate 40,657 of JBKCJM010000053.1, read as the reverse complement.
GTGTTGTTTACCGGTATCAAGGTTATTGACCTGATCGAGCCCTATGCTAAGGGTGGTAAGATCGGTTTGTTTGGTGGTGCCGGTGTGGGCAAAACCGTATTGATTCAGGAATTGATTAACAACATTGCCAAAGCATATTCAGGTTTGTCGGTATTTGCCGGTGTAGGCGAGCGCACCCGCGAGGGTAACGACCTCCTGCGCGAGATGATCGAAGCGGGCATTGTGGATTATGGTCCGGAATTCATTAAGTCACTGCACGCAGGCGGATGGGATCTTTCTAAGGTTGATCACCAGCGCCTGGCCGAATCGAAGGCCACCTTTGTGTTTGGCCAGATGAATGAGCCCCCCGGAGCCCGTGCTCGTGTGGCTCTCTCCGGCTTGACGATTGCCGAATACTTCCGCGATGGCGATGGAACAGGTAAAGGCCGCGATATTCTTTTCTTCATTGACAACATCTTCCGGTTTACCCAGGCGGGCTCTGAAGTATCCGCGTTGTTGGGTCGAATGCCGTCTGCCGTAGGTTACCAGCCTACGCTGGCCACCGAAATGGGGGCCATGCAAGAACGCATTACCTCTACCAAGAACGGGTCAATCACTTCGGTGCAGGCCGTATACGTACCAGCCGATGACTTGACTGACCCGGCTCCGGCTACCACGTTTGCTCACCTCGATGCCACAACCGTATTGAGCCGCAAGATTGCCGAATTGGGTATCTATCCGGCTGTAGATCCGCTGGATTCAACATCGCGTATTTTGCGTGCCGATATTGTGGGCGAAGAGCATTACAATTGCGCCCAGCGCGTAAAGCTGACCCTACAGCGCTACAAAGAACTTCAGGATATCATCGCCATCCTTGGTATGGATGAACTCAGCGATGAAGATAAGTTGGTGGTGCACCGCGCCAGACGCGTACAGCGCTTCCTCTCACAGCCCTTCCACGTGGCTGAGGCCTTCACAGGCTTGAAGGGTGTGCTTGTCGACATCAAAGACACCATTAAAGGCTTCAACATGATTATGGACGGTGAAGGCGATCACCTGCCGGAAGGCGCCTTTAACCTGGTCGGCAGCATTGAGCAGGCCTTTGAGAAGGGTGAGAAGATGATGGCAGAAGCAAAATAAACAGGCTATGCATCTGGAGATTTTAACGCCCGAGAAAAAGATCTTTGAGGGTGAGGTGTCTTCGGCAACCTTCCCGGGTGCCGATGGTTCATTTCAGATTCTCAACCACCACGCACCTCTGGTGAGTTTGCTGAAAGAAGGGCCCGTGGAGTATAAAACCGGCAAAGACGGCAAGCAAACCCTGACGATTACCGGTGGCGTTGTCGAGGTATTGCGCGATCATGTGATTCTGCTGGCAGATGGAGTAAAAAGCTGACCGGCAAGGCCGAACAAAAGGCCAAACAAAAAAGCCCTTCGAGTACTCGAAGGGCTTTTTTGTTTGGCGAACTTCTCGTTACTGGCGAACCAGCCACTTTACAAAGAATACAACACCGATAATCATCGCAATGCCTCCGATAATCCAGAACACATCACCTCCGATAATCAATGCCACAATACCAACAGCACCGAAAATGGCTGCCAGTTTCAAATCTTTGTCCATGGCGTTCGTGCCTTGAACTGACTCCGGAGCCATTTTCTTAGCCTTGATTGAAGCCTTTATAGCAGCCTTGAGGTTCTGCCGGAGTTCTTTCCGCTCGGCTTTGGTCATTTGAAGGTAAGTCTTGCGCACTTCTGTTGTGGGTGCTACCTCGCTTACAACCGGCACTACTTCGGTGGAAGCCGTAAGTTCTTCAGGCTGGATAGCCGGGCGAATGCTCTCGGCTGGTGCTGCAGGAGCCTTCGTAGTCTCCGCGTATGCCGGCTCATAAGGCTTTACATTCTGAAAATGTGCTGCGTACTTGTTAGATGAGCACGAGGCCAGGGTTACCACAGCCAGGAGAAATAGAACTTTCTTCATAGGGTTGATTTTGTTTTGGACTTAAAGATAGACAACAAGCGGTTAAAAAAACGCTTCTCGAAATCCCAAAAAAATCGGAACTGCCCAAACAGCGCCCCATAAACAAGCAGGAAAACGTTGTAAACCGGCAGAATCAGAATATAGTAGACCACGCTCGCCCACAGTGGGATTTCATGCGTGCCAAACAAATAGATAAAGAGCGGCCTCTTGAGGAACAGAACCGTAAATCCCGTGCAGGCAAAAACAATCAAAACCAGAATAACTCGCGTGGGCGAAAGGCCCCATCGGGCTTGCAGGCGTTGCATCCAATTCATGGCGCAAAACTGGCGAATTGATCCCAGAACGGATGCTCCGGCAAGGGAGCATTAATAACTGTATCCGTTCTTGAAACGGGGTGTACAAAAGCCAGGCTACAGGCATGCAGGGCAATACGGGCATCTGGCAACGGTTCGCGGTCGCCATAGCGCAGGTCGCCCACAATCGGACACCCGCTGGCAGCCAACTGAACTCTGATCTGGTGCGGGCGGCCCGTTACGGGCTGCACACGCAGCAGGTAAAAACCACCCTTTTCACCCAACACGTCATACGACAACTCCGACCTCAATGCGCTTGGTGTCTCTCGCGGGAACCAAACCGTGGTGTTGCGGGCTTCATCCTTGCGCAACCAATGGACAAGCGTAGCTGAGACTTGTTTGGGCCGCTGACGTACCACCGCCCAATACACCTTCTGTGTAGCGCGATCGCGAAACTGCGCATTCATCCGCTCCAGGGCCTTGGATGTTCGGGCAAACAACACCACACCGCTAACCGGCCGGTCAAGCCGGTGAATAACTCCCAGATAAACCGCCCCTGGTTTTTGGTATCGCTCTTTCAGGTAGCCCTTCGCACGGTCGGCCAGCGTTTCATCGCCCGTGGCATCGCCTTGAACAAGTACGCCTGCCGGCTTATTGACGGCCAGTAAATGGTTGTCCTCAAAAAGAACGTCAACCACGCGCTTACTTAATCACACCCAACGATTTGCCAACTTCGGTAAAAGCCGAAATTGCCTTGTCGAGATGATGACGCTCGTGGGCAGCGGAAAGCTGAACGCGGATGCGTGCCTGACCTTTCGCCACCACCGGATAGAAAAACCCGATGACATAAATACCCTTGTCGAGCAGCTGATCGGCAAACTGTTGGGCAAGCGGTGCTTCGTACAACATAATGGGAACAATGGGGTGCTCACCGGGCTTAATCGCAAAGCCCGCTGCGGTCATCCGGGTGCGGAAATACTGAGTGTTCTCTTCCAGTTTGTCGCGCAACGCGGTTGTTTCGCTCAGCATGTTAAAAACCTCAATTGAGGCTCCGGTAATACTGGGCGCCAGCGTATTGGAGAACAAATAGGGCCTTGAACGCTGACGCAGCATTTCAATAATTTCTTTCCGGCCTGACGTAAACCCACCGGAAGCTCCCCCCAGCGCTTTGCCAAGGGTACCCGTGATCACATCTACCCGGCCTTGCACACCCCGGTATTCCGGCACACCTCTTCCGGTCTTACCAAGAAAACCGGTTGAGTGGCACTCATCGGTCATCACGAGCGCCTGGAACTTATCCGCCAGGTCGCAAATCTTGTCGAGTTGCGCAATGGTACCATCCATCGAGAATGCACCATCAGTAACAATCATGATCTGCTTTGCACCCGCTTTACGCGCCTCCACCAGTTGAGTCTCAAGATCTGCCATGTCATTGTGCTTGTACCGGTAGCGCATGGCTTTGCAAAGACGTACGCCATCAATAATGGACGCATGATTGAGTTCATCGCTGATGATCGCATCTTCAGCACCCAGCAGCGGTTCGAACACGCCACCGTTCGCATCAAATGCAGCTGCATATAAAATCGTGTCATCGGTGCCCAAAAACTCAGAGATCTTCGCTTCCAGTTCCTTGTGGATATCCTGTGTACCGCAAATGAACCGGACCGAAGACATGCCGAAGCCGTGCGTATCGATTGCATGCTTGGCTGCTTCAATCACCCGCGGGTGAGACGACAGGCCGAGGTAATTGTTTGCACAAAAGTTAATAACGGATTTTCCATCTGCAGTGCGAATGTCAGCTCCCTGCGGAGTTAGAATGATTCGCTCCTTTTTAAAAAGGCCCGCTTCGCGGATGGCAGCAAGTTCTTTTTCCAAAACAGGTTGTAGCGTGGTATACATAATTACTTGATTTTCGGTTTGCCGGCAGTAGGCTGAGCTGGCGGGGCCGGTGTAGCGCTGGATTTTTCCGAAGCCGCCTCAGGTCCAAGCCAATACCGTCTGCGAATGGCATTGATGAGATTGAGTTTCTGGAGGGTAAAGCTATTGGGGTGCACCTGCTCGAATAAGTCAGCCCACTCATTGAAAACCTCCGGCTCCGCTACCTGAAAACGGGCTGCATCAATTTTTTTGGACGCCAGGTAGTCAGAAAACGACATGGCGCAAAGCTACGATGCGGCCGGCTATTTCTAAATCTCTCTTATCTTCACCCCCCAAATCCCATCCATGCAAACCACCATTTTATTGATTGGAGCAGGCGGCCAGTTGGGGACCGAGTTGACCCAGGGCCTGCGAAAAATCTACGGAGCCGATCGCGTGATTGCTTCAGACATCCGCGATGCCCAGGGTGCCCTAAAAGACGGCAGGTACGAGAAGATGGATGTGATGCAGCGCGACAAGCTTTTTGAGTTTATCAAAAAGAACCAGGTAACCCAGATTTATCACCTTGCTGCCTTGCTGTCGGCTACGGGCGAAAAAGATCCGCGGTGGGCCTGGAAGCTGAATATGGAGAGTTTGCTCTTTGTACTCGAGGCGGCTCATGAGCTGAAGCTTCACAAAGTGTATTGGCCCAGCTCCATCGCTGCATTCGGACCGACTACGCCAAAACAGAACACGCCCCAGTACACCATCATGGATCCCACTACGGTATACGGCATTACCAAACTGGCCGGTGAGTTGTGGTGCGAGTACTATTTCCGCAGGTACGGAGTGGACGTGCGCAGCCTTCGCTACCCCGGCATCATCGGGTGGAAAACACCGCCCGGAGGTGGCACCACCGATTACGCAGTAGATATCTACTTCAAGGCCATCAAAGAAAAAAAGTATGAGTGCTTTTTATCAGCCGATACGTACCTGCCCATGATGTACATGGACGATGCCGTTAAGGCCACGCTGGATTTGATGGAGGCGCCAGCGGAAAAAGTAAAAATCCGCAGCAGTTATAACGTGGGCGCCATGAGCTTTTGCCCCGCACAGGTAGCGGCTACCATCAAACGCCATATCCCCGACTTTCAGATCAGCTACAAACCCGACTTCCGTCAGGCCATTGCCGACTCCTGGCCGAAATCCATTGATGATGCACCCGCCCGCCAGGACTGGGGCTGGCAGCACCAATTTGGATTAGAGGAAATGACCGCGGATATGTTGAAAAACCTGGGGAGATGATTTGTTGAACCCCCTCGTTGTACCGGGAGTTAAGTGTGCAATTGCCGCTCGCGCACCGAATTGTAACCTGCAAATACCTTTAAATTCACTGCCAGAAGGTTAAAAATTCAGTGCGGTTTCGCGATGTTTTCAGAACTTAGCGCGAGACCAGTCCCCACCAGACCACAACTGTTTGGCCACCATCAGAAAATTAGCCTCCGACACGGCCTTGTATGGCCTGGGTAGCCTGGTGCCTCGTTTCCTGAATTTCCTCCTCTTTCCGCTTCAAACAAGCTTTTTTGCCCCGGGCGAGTACGGCCTGCTCAGTTACCTCTATATCTATGTGGCATTTCTGAACGTGGTGTACACGTTTGGCATGGAAACCGCCTATTTCAGGTTTGCCAGCAAGCCGGGGGCCGATGAACCTCGCGTATTCCGCACAGCACAAACGTTTGTGGTATCCGTTAGCCTCGGCTTCACCGTCCTGCTGATGCTGCTTAGCCCCGCTCTGGCTACCCATTTGGGCGCCCCAGACAAGGCGTACCTGATCCGCTGGCTTGCTGCCGTGCTGCTGATCGACAACATCGTTGCTATCCCGTTTGCCCGGTTAAGGAATCAGCGCAAGCCAGTCGTCTATGCCAGCGCGCGAATCACTAACGCAGTACTGCTGATTGGCTTCAACCTGCTATTTCTTCTCGTCTTCTTTGAAAAAAATAGTTCAGCAAACCTTCCGTCTTTCTTTAGCGAATCGCTTCAGCACGTCTCCGGTGTCGACTGGGTGATTCTCGCGAATCTGCTGGCCAACCTGTTTTACATTTTTTTCTTCGCACGCACCCTGTTGCAATGGCGGCCTGCGGTTGACCGAACACTGTTCCGCGAAATGTTGCCTTACGCTTACCCGGTGATGTTGATGGGCGTGACGGGCATGATCAACGAAATGTTCAGCCGCTGGGCGCTGGAGTGGTGGTGGCCCGAAGCCGAATTCGGAAGAAACTGGCGATACGCGTTGGGTGTGCTTTCCGCGGCCTTCAAGTACGCCATCATCATGAACCTGGCCATTCAAGCTTTTCGGTATGCAGCCGATCCATTTTTCTTTTCACGGGCACAGGATAAGAACTCGCCCCAGTTGTTTGCGCTGGTCAACCACTTCTTCGTTTTGGTATGCGGATTTATTTTGGTTGCCGTGGCGGTAAACATGGACACGCTTAAATACCTGATGGGCCAGGAGGCCTATTACGAGGGAATTGAAGTAGTACCCCTCTTGCTGTGTAGTTATCTCCTACTCGGCATCTACTTTAATCTGTCTGTTTGGTTTAAGCTCACCGACAAAACCTACTATGGAACGCTGTTCGCTTTGCTGGGAACCGTTGTTACCGTGTTGGCCAACTACTGGCTGGTGCCGCGCTATGGATACCTGGGTGCCGCCTGGGCATCGGTAGCGTGTTATGCATCTATGGTTGTGGTTTGCTTTATTGTAGGCCAGCGGCACTACCCTGTTCCCTACAAAGTCATACGCGGGGTTGCGTACATCCTGCTGGCTTTTGCTTGTATCGCGGTAGAAAAGCAGGTGTTCATCGACTCAAACGCAGGCCGAACGCTATTCCAGCTGACGTTGCCGGCAATCTATTTGCTAATCGTGTGGATTTTCGAACGTAAGAATATCAGAGCTGCGCGGGAGTTTTAGTAGCTTTCGTACTCAATCGTCTTACCGTCATGAACATCATCATTCCCATGGCCGGGCTGGGCAAACGGCTTCGCCCGCATACGCTTACCACACCCAAGCCGCTTTTACCTATTGCCGGTAAACCCATTGTGCACCGGCTGGTGGAAGACATTGCCCGCGTGTGCCCCGAAAAAATCGACTTCATCGGTTTCATCATCCATCCCAGCTTTGGCTCGGCCGTTGAAGAAAATCTTCTCAACGTTGCCGCGGCCGTAGGGGCCAAGGGAAAAATTTACTACCAGGAAAAAGCCCTCGGCATTTCGCACGCTCTGCTGTTTGCGGCTGATCTGTTTCAGGGGCCGGTAATTGTTGCCTTTGCCGATACGTTATTCCGGGCCGACTTTCACCTGGACACCACGCGGGACGGTACCATTTGGGTGCAACAGGTAAAAGACCCTTCGCAGTTTGGCGTAGTGAAACTAAACCCGGAAGGTGAAATCATCGACTTTGTTGAAAAGCCCGCTGAATTTATCTCCGACCTGGCCATCATCGGCATCTACTATTTCCGCCAGGGCGAGAAGCTAAAAGCCGAAATGCAATACCTGCTTGACCACGACATCAAGGAAAAGGGTGAGTATCAACTTACCACCGCGCTGCAGAACCTGCGAAAAAAAGGAGCCCGTTTAACTACCGGAAAGGTGGAGGAGTGGCTCGATTGCGGCAATAAGCAAAACATGGTAGACACCAACCAACGCTACCTTGAACTTATTCGCGACCAGGCGCTGATCGCCAGTTCGGCACGAATCCACCAGTCTGTGATCATCCCACCGGTTTTTCTGGGTGAGGATACCGTAATTGAGAACTCGGTTATCGGGCCCTACGTGAGCGTGAGTGAAAAAGTGGTTATAAAAAATTCGCGGGTGCAAAACTCCATAATTCAAAGCAACTCCAACGTCAGCAATGCGGTATTGGGCAATAGCATGTTGGGTAATTTCGTTAATTTTGAAGGCCATTTTTCGGACGTAAGTCTCGGTGACTATGGAACGGTGGCAAACTGACTTTGAAGGCATTTTGGGCATATCGCGCGGGGCTGGTCGGGCTGTTGGTGATTTTTTCCAGCAGCGTGTGGGCACAGCGCGACCGCAAGAAAAAAGAGGCTGATACGCAGCAAGCCGAAATTCAGCTTCACGCGGAGTTGTTTTTCACCGAAGGCGAGAAATTCTTCATCCTGGAAGATTATGCCAAAGCCCTGTACTATTACCAGAAGTCGCTTGAACTTAACCCGACCAATGGCACGGTGCATTACAAAATGGCAGAGGTGCTCTCAAAAAGCGAGAAGCCAGATGATCGGCTGAAAGCCGCCATCAGTATTCAGCAGGCGCTGCAACTTGACAAAACGAACAAGTACTTCTATCTGCTGGGGTCATCCATATACGCCTCGCTGGGTCAGTTTTCCAAAGCAGCCGATCTGATCAACGCCATGATGCAACAGGTGCCAGGGCAGGACGAGTACCTGTTTCAACTCGCTGCTTTGCAGACCATGGACAAAAAGCTGGCTGACGCACTGGATACGTACAACCTGATTGAACAACGCCTGGGGATAAGCGAAACCTCCTCCGTTCAAAAACAACAGCTCTACCTGGAGATGGGTAAAATCAACGAAGCGCTGGCCGAGGGCGAAAAACTGGTGAAAGCATTTCCGGAGGAAGAACGCTACGCAGTCGGTTTAGCCGAATTCCTCTCGCAGAACAAGCAGGAGCCCCGGGCCATTGCCGTACTCACGTCATTCATCGCAACGCATACGGACGCAACCAGTGCCCGCATGCTGCTGGCCGGACTTTACCTGGAGACGGGTGCTGAACGAGACGCACGCACCCAAATTGAGTTTGTGTTGCGCCACCCAAATGTGGAGCTGTCATCCAAGCTACTCATTCTCGGCAGCTACCAGCAGAGCACCTTAAACCAGCCTCACGATGCTGCGCGTCAGGCTTTTGCCAACAACATGGCCTCCGTGCTACGAGACCAGTATCCGGATGAGCCCGATGTGCTGCTGCTGACCGGTGACCTGTTCATGAGCAATGGCGAAAAGGAAAAAGCCCGCAGCGCCTACAGTTTGGCCGTGAAGCGGGGCGTGTCGCAATTTGAAGCCTGGCAAAACCTATGCGCGCTGGAACTGGAGCTGGGCATGATGGACAGCCTGCAGCACCACACCGAGCAGGCGCTTGAACTTTTCCCCAACCAGGCTAGCCTTTACTACTTTTCCGGGTTTGCCCTATGGCGCCAGCGCGACTTACGGGCAGCCGCAACCCAACTGGAACAAGGCAAACGATTGGCCATTGGGCAGGTGGGGTTGCTCATTGACTTGAATATGATTTTAGGCGAAGTATACCAGGGGCTGCGCGACTTTCCGAAATCCAACGAGGCGTTTGACGAGGTGCTGACGCTGGCACCCGGCCATGAATTTGTTCTGAACAACTACAGCTATTACCTCGCACTGCGGAAAGAGAACCTGGACAAAGCCGAACGCATGGCTGCCCAGTTGGTAAAAGAACACGCGGGCAATGCCAACTACTGGGACACCTATGCCTGGGTGTTGTTTATGCGCGAAAAGTTCAAGGACGCGCGCAAAGCGATCGAAAGGTGCATCCAAACCGGAACCCAATCGGCTACTCATTTCGAACATTATGGAGATATTCTGTTTAAGTTAGGGGATGAAGAGGGAGCGTTAACCCAGTGGCGAAAGGCTAAATCGATGGGAAATGGCAGCGACCTGATTGATAAAAAAATTGCAAACCGAAAGCTCAATTAACTCATGCGTGTTCTGGCGGTATTAGCTGTACTTATAATTTCCTTTCTGGCTGGCTGCGGCAAGAAAACGATACCTACGCTGCCTCCGCCACCCAAGACCATCTCCATCGAAGAAATTGATTTTGGCTACCTGCACGGAAAGGCAAAAATGGTATTCAAGGACGACCAGCGCGAACGCGAAGTAAAAGCCAACATCCGGATTCGCAAGGACAGTGTTATCTGGATGACATTCTCGGTCGTGGGTGTGCAGGGCGGAAAGGCCCTGATTAATCAGGACTCGATCACCGTAGTAAGTACCGTGGATAAAGAATACTACGTGTTCACGTATGCCGAACTGTCGGAACGATTCAACTTCGAGATTAACTATAACGTGATCCAGGCGGCCCTGCTGGGCAACCCGATCATTCCGAAAAAGGCGGATGATGAAATCGGGCAGGAAGGAAATTTTGATGTACTGCTGCAGCGCTCGGGCAGCGTAGCCGTTAAGAATCTGATCAACAGTACCACCCGCAAGTTGGAGCAGGTTGAACTCTCCGAAACCACCTCCGCCAATTCGCTGAAAGTTGCTTACTCAAACTTTCAGCCTGTGGGCGACCGTCTGTTCCCCTACACCGGCATCATCAGTATTTTCTACAAAACGGCCAACGGCATCGTTAACAATACCATCAGCTTTGAATACAACAAAGCCGAAGTAGGCGATAAGGAACTGAAATTCCCGTTCAACATACCCAAGCGATATGATCGCAGGTAAGCGGTGCGTTCTGTTCTTGCTGATTTTAATCACTGCCGTGGGCGCACAGGCCCAGAAAAAATCGCGTGCACAACTCGAGAAGGAGAAGAAGCAAAACCTTGAGCGAATCCAGGAAACGGAGCGCATTCTGAAAGAAACCACCAAGAAGAAGAAAACGTCCGTAGGCGAACTGAACGCCCTCAGCGCACGCATTCAGCAACAGGAAAAACTGATCAAATCAATCAAGGACGAAATTGCCTTGCTGGAGCAGGACATTGCCGAGAATAACGACATTATCATCGCGCTTGAGCTTGACCTGTACAAGCTGAAGGAGGAGTATGCAGCCATGCTGTATGCCGCACAGAAAGCGAGCGGCAAAACCGACAAGCTGCTGTTCCTGTTTTCCTCGCGCTCGTTCGATCAGTTGCTGATGAGGCTGAAGTACATGGAGCAGTATGCGAAAGCGCGAACAGATCAGGCACGAGCCATTGAACGCGTTCAGGGCATGCTGCAGGCGCAGGTGCTGGCAACCCAACAGAAAAAAGACGAACAAAGCGACCTGTTGTCGGAGGAAGAAAAGGAAAACACCAGCCTCACGGAACTCAAGCAGCAGCAGCGTGGGCTCGTGCGCAAGCTGGAAAAGGAAGAGAAGCAACTGAAGCGCGACCTCGAAGAAACCCGAAAGGCGATCGGCAAACTCGACAAGATGATTGCCGACATCATTCGCGAAGAGATGGAGCGGGCCGCCCGCGAAGCCGCACTGGCGAAAGAAAAAAATACCGGAAAGGCCGCCCCCGAGGTGGATATAAAGCTTTCAGCCTCCTTTGAAGAAAACCGAAACAAGCTGGGCTGGCCGGCAAACGGAATCATCTCACAGCGGTTTGGTAAACATAAACACCCGGTGCTCAAAAATATTACACTCGAGAACCTCGGCATTAACATTCAAACGCGCGAAGGCGAAGCCGTAAAAGTTGTTTTTCAGGGCACGGTTAAGACCATTTCGGCAAACCCGCTGCTGGGCACCACCATCATCGTTAACCATGGCGATTACTTTACGGTGTACACCGGACTTCGTGAGGTTTACGTGAAGAGCGGCCAGAAGGTGACGGCAAATCAGGAAATCGGCCTGGTGCAACAAAATGTGGAGGGCGTGCCCGAACTGCGTTTCCGCATTTACAAACAAACCACCCCGCTTGATCCGGAACTGTGGCTGCGAAACTAGGCCAAAAACCCACTTATTTATCTGATTTAACTTTTGCTATCTTTACACCCTAATTATCAGTCATGACAGCAACTCTTTTAGTTCTTGGCATCTTAGGTGGCGTAGGGTTTAACGAAATCTTGCTGATCGGTTTGTTTGTTCTGATCTTTTTTGGCGCGCGTAAAATTCCGGATTTCATGAAGGGCCTCGGCAAAGGCGTTCGTGAATTCAAAGACGCAGTAAAAGACGTTAAGAAAGAAGTCGAAGACGGCAAGCAGGCCGGTCGCATCGAAGAATAATTGCCGGTTGGAATCCGTCATCAGTCTGTCAACTCTTCAGCAGCAGTTGAAAGATGGGAGCGTATTGTGTTCCCACCTTGTAGACGACTACCTATCCAAAATCAATCAACACGAGCACCTCAATGCATTTCTGGAGGTGTATGCCGATGAAGCGCGGACGCGCGCGGCCGACATTGACCAGCGCATCGCCAGCGGTTCGGCTGGCCGGCTCGCAGGCCTTATCGTTGGGTTAAAAGACACCTTTGCCCACGCAGGACACCCGGTTTCGGCAGCGAGTAAAATTCTCACGGGATATCGCTCGCCCTATTCCGCCACAGCCGTGCAGCGACTGCTGGATGAAGATGCGATCATCATTGGCCGGCAAAACTGCGATGAGTTTGCCATGGGCAGCTCAAACGAAAACTCCGCATTCGGCCCTGTTCAAAACCCGCACGATCCATCGCGGGTACCGGGCGGATCATCGGGGGGCTCGGCCGCTGCTGTGGCTGCGGGGCTATGTCAACTGGCAATTGGTTCTGATACCGGAGGATCTGTGCGGCAACCTGCCGCCTTCTGTGGTGTATTCGGACTCAAACCCACTTATGGCAGAATATCGCGCTACGGCCTCTTAGCCTATGGCTCTTCATTTGATTGTGTCGGACTGCTCGGCACTAATCTGGAAGACCTCGCGATGGTGCTGAACATACTTGCCGGCCCCGACCAATACGACAGCACGGCTTCAACCCGACCTGCGGATGATTATGCCGGCCACCTCGTGGCTCCGGCAACAAAAAAATACAGGGTCGCCTACCCCACCGATGCGTTGACGAGCGAAGGCATCCAGCCGGAAATCCGTGAAGCGCTCCATGCCCGGCTTGAAGCGTTGAAAAAAGCCGGGCACACGGTGCACCCGATCACCCTTCCCTACCAGGACTACGTTCTGCCAACCTACTATATTTTAGCTACGGCTGAGGCCAGCTCAAATCTGGCCCGATACGATGGCGTGCGCTACGGTCACCGAACGGAATCAGCCGGCAACCTGAAGGAGATGTATGAAAAAAGTCGCGCAGAAGGTTTTGGGCGCGAGGTGCAGCGCAGAATCCTGCTGGGCACATATGTGCTGAGTGCGCAATACTACGACTCCTACTACCAACAGGCTCAGAAAGTTCGGGCGCTGGTGCGGCAAGGCACAAAAAAAATATTTGACGAGTACGATTACCTGCTGATGCCGGTAACACCCACTACGGCTTTCCCGCTGGGTCAGCACGCATCCGACCCGGTGCAGATGTACCTCGCAGACTTGTATTCCGTGCAGGCTAACGTGGCCGGTGTTCCTGCGCTGGCGTTGCCCTGCGGCCGCGACAAACGCGGGCTTCCGATCGGCTTGCAGGTGCTGGGCAATGACTTTGATGAAAGTGGCCTGTTTCAGTTCTCGAAGGTTTTGCTGAACTTAGGGCCTTAGTAGCAGGGCACACACGATATTTTTTGATAATTCGTTACTCAAAACGATGAAAGGATTATTGGCAGGTATTTTTTTGACGGCTGCGTTTGCAAATGCATGGGCACAGGAACTGCCGGAAGAAACTCTGCCGGACGAACTCGACACCCTGGAAACTGAAGTCGTTCTGGATGACAGCGTCTTCAACGGACAATACCTGACGTCCGAGAGGGATTATATACCCGCGAACCTTTCTCCCGAAGAAGTAGCTGACCGCCTGCGCTGCATCGAAGGTGAAGTTCCGTTGCGCTACAACGACCGCGTACAAGGCTTCATGAATTTCTTTCTTGTTCGCGACCGCGAATACACCAGGCTGATGTTGCGCAGAAAAGATCTCTATTTTCCGATTTTTGAAAAGGAGCTGGCACAACACGGGTTGCCCGATGAACTGAAGTATCTCTCGATAATCGAATCGGCTTTGAACCCCCGTGCCATTTCGCGAGCCCGCGCAGTGGGTCTCTGGCAGTTTATGCCGGCCACCGGCCGCTACATGGGTTTGCATCAGGATTGGTACCTGGACGACCGCATGGACCCGCAGAAATCGACCGAGGCTGCCTGCCGTTACCTGGGCATGTTGTATTCCATTTTTCACGATTGGGAACTCGCGTTGGCCGCGTACAACTCCGGCCCCGGCACAGTACGCAGAGCCATGCGCAGATCGGGCAAAAAGAAATTCTGGGAAATCTATAACTACCTGCCCCGCGAAACCCGCTCGTATGTTCCGCAGTATGTAGCGATGGTATATGCCATGAAGTATGCCGAAGAGCACAACATCGTGGAGCCCTACCGCGAACAATTGCCCGTGTGGGATACACTGCACGTGAGCGGCTTTACCAATCTGGAAACCCTGGCCAAACTGACCAACGGATGCCTGGAGGATTTTCAGAAACTGAACCCGGCACTCCATCGCAATGCTATACCGGGTAATGGAAAAACATTTGTGGTTCGATTGCCGGTAGCCGTAAAAGAACGACTGGAATTTGACCGCGTGGCCATTCTGGACTCGGCATCAAAAGCGGGCCGAAACGAGATTGAAGCGCTGGCCAAAAATGCCGTAGGCAACACGCTTGGGCGCGAGCCCATTTCCTACCGCGTGCGCTCGGGCGATGTACTGGGCAGCATTGCGATGCGGCATGGGGTGCGCGTGGAAGATATCCGCAAGTGGAATAACCTCCGTGGCAATATGATCCGCACCGGTCAGCGACTTACGCTGTGGGTGCGGCCTTCGCAACGAACTGCGGCAACACAAACCACCCGAAAAGCCGTGCAGGCTGCGATATCGGCTGATGCAAAAACCTATACCGTTCAACCGGGCGATACGCTTTGGGATATATCCCGCAAGGTGCCGGGCCTCTCCATTGAAAAAATCAAAAGCCTCAATAACCTGAAATCTAACCGGCTGCAGCCCGGCCAGGTTCTGATTATTGGGTCGTAACGTGACTGTTTGCTCGTTGCTGCATTAAAGAAGCAGTACTACCATGATCCGACTCTCCCATCTTTTTCCGCTGATCGCCCTGCTGATGCTTGTGGCGTGTGGCGAACGCAGCAAGAAAAACCTGCCTCCGGCCACAGGCTTAACGGGCGACATGTACCTGATCATGGACTCGCTGCAGTGGGAAGGGCCGCTGGGTGATGTGCTGGACTCTTTGTTCCGGCAAGAAGCCGAAGTGTTGCCGCGCAAAGAGAGAATCTTTCACGTTCGCTGGATTGACCCGCGCAAACTCAATTTTGTTTTAAAGGGCAGGCGAAACCTGGTGTACGCGGTCACCCTCGACCAGCGAACGTCCGGTGCTGCCTATTTGCGTGGCCTGTTCACGCCCGAATCCATCGCGCAAATCAAGACGGACAGCGCCCTTTTTGTGCAAACTCAGGAAGATGTTTATGCCCGCCATCAATCGGTAATGTTCCTCTTCGCCAAAACCGAAGCCGAACTGATTCAGAAAGTGCGCCAGAACGGGGCGCAGTTAACCGCGTACTTTGATCGTACCGAACGGGTGCGTCAAACCCAGGCATTGTACAAAGCCGGTGAACTGAAAGGAGTCAACCAATGGGTGCAGAAAAATTACGGGTGTTCGTTTCGTGTGCCCTTTGGCTACCAGTTGGTGATGTCGAAATCCGATTTCCTGTGGGCACGCCAGATCAACCCGCGCGATGACAAGAACGTGTTCATCGCCCGCACGCCCTACCGGTCCGAAAAACAATTCTCGCGCGACAGCCTCATCGCATTTCGCAATGCCGTTTGCCGCCAATACCTGTTTGAAGATCCGGATGTGCCGGACTCGTACCTCATCACTGAAATGAATGCGCCCGGCAAACCGGTAAACGTGAAGCCGATCACGTTCCATAACGAATATGCTGTGGAACTGCGCGGCTTGTGGAGGGCCAACAATTTCTCGATGGGCGGACCCTTTCAGGCCATAGCCGTAGTGGATCGGTCCAGCAACTATCTGTATTACCTCGAGGGTTTTGTCTTCAGTCCCGAGCGCGATCAGCGCGAACTCATGCGCGAACTGGAAACCATTCTCTACTCCTTCCGGCCCGGACCGGTGGCAGCCGCGTCCGCTGGTCAATAAGGTCACCCGGTTTCAGTTAAATAATTGTACTTTTCCGATCACGTAAACGTACGGAAATTTCATGTCGTTAAAGATCCGAAAAGAAGAAGCCCTTCAATACCATCGTCAGGGGCAGCCGGGAAAAATTGAGGTAGTACCAACCAAGGCGCTGAGCACGCAGCACGATCTGGCGCTCGCGTACTCACCCGGAGTAGCCGAGCCCTGCAAAGAAATTGCTGCCAACAAAGAAGATGTGTATCAATACACGTCAAAGGGCAACCTGGTGGCTGTGATTTCAAACGGCACCGCGGTTTTGGGCCTGGGCAACATTGGCCCCGAGGCGGCCAAGCCCGTGATGGAAGGCAAGGCCGTGTTGTTTAAAAAGTATGCCGGCATCGACAGCTTCGACATTGAAATTGATGAAACAGACCCGGATGCTTTTGTGAAAATCGTGAAGTCGCTGGAGCCCACCTTTGGCGGCATCAACCTGGAGGATATCAAAGCACCAGAGTGCTTTAAAATCGAGATGGACCTGCGGGAGAAAATGAACATCCCGATCATGCACGATGATCAGCACGGCACAGCCATCATCTCAAGTGCTGCTCTGCTCAACGCTCTCGAACTGATTGGAAAGAAAATTGACCAGATCACCCTGGTGGTGAATGGCGCAGGCGCTGCGGCCGTGTCATGCTCGCGCATGTACCTGGCTCTGGGCCTGAAACCGCAAAACCTGATCATGTGCGACAGCAAAGGCGTGATTACCAAACAACGCGAGGGGCTTGACCCAACCAAAGCCGAGTTTGCCACTGAGCGTAAGGTAAGCACCTTGCAGGAAGCCTTAGCGGGTGCCGATGTTTTTGTGGGCCTTTCGGTAGCCGATATTCTGAAGCCGGAAGATATTTTGAGCATGGCGAAAGATCCCATCGTATTCGCCTTGGCCAACCCCAATCCGGAAATCGACTACCACGTAGCAAAAAAAACACGCACCGACCTGATCATGGCTACGGGCCGAAGCGATCATCCCAACCAGGTCAATAATGTGCTTGGGTTCCCCTACATCTTTCGCGGAGCGCTGGACGTGCGTGCCACCGAAATAAACGAAGCCATGAAACTGGCTGCGGCCCATGCGCTGGCGGCACTGGCCAAAGAACCTGTGCCCGACATTGTGATTCAGGCCTATGGCACCGACAAACTGCAGTTCGGCCGCGAGTACCTGATTCCCAAACCGCTCGACCCCCGGCTCATTACCACCGTCTCGCCCGCAGTAGCGCGCGCGGCCATGGAGTCAGGAATGGCCAAACACCCCATTACGGACTGGAATGCGTACCACCAGCAGTTGTTGAAACGCATTGGTATTGATCAGAAGTTGACTTCGCGGATCATTGAGCTGGCAAAAATGGAACCCAAGCGGGTGGTGTTTGCCGAAGCTGACCACGTGAAAATTCTGAAGGCCGCCCAGGCCCTGGTCGATGAAGGTATTGCCCACCCGATTTTGCTCGGTGAACGCGCTCAAATCGAAAAGCTCAGGAAGGAACACCAACTGGAGCTCACGGGCTGCACCGTAGTGGACCCCAGCGAGGACCAGCAACTCAGCCAGCAGTTTGAGGAGCAGTACTATCAGAAGCGGCAACGAAAGGGCGTTTCGCGCCACGATGCCAAGCGCGTGCTGCGCGATCGCAACGCCTACGGAGCCATGATGGTGGAAAACGGCCTGGCCGATGCCCTCGTGAGCGGGCTTACCCGCGACTACTCAAAAACCATTCTGCCGGCTCTTCAAATCATCGGCACCGCCCCCGGGGTTAAGCGCGTGGCGGGCATGTACATCATCATCAACAAGAAGGGAAACTTCTTCTTTGCGGACTGCACGGTGAATGTGGACCCGACTGCTGAAGAATTGGTGGATATCATTGGCTTGACCGCCCGTGGTGTCGACTTCTTCGATATCGAACCGCGCGTTGCCGTATTGTCGTACTCCAACTTCGGTTCCAGTCAGGGAGAAATTCCGGATAAAGTCCGAAAGGCCGTGCGCCTGGCGAAAGAAAAATACCCGCAGTGGATCATTGATGGCGACATTCAGGCCAACGTAGCGTTCGATACCGAATTGCAGCGTGAGATGTATCCGTTCAGCGCGTTGGCGAAAGACGGGGCCAACACCCTGGTGTTCCCCAACCTGGCCTCCGGCAATATTGCCTACAAACTGTTGATGGAGATTGGAGGTGCCGAAGCCATCGGTCCGATTTTGCTGGGCATGAAGAAGCCGGTTCAGGTACTCCAGTTGGGCAGTTCCATCCGCGACATTGTCAATATGACAGCCATCGCGGTAGTGGGTGCCCAGATTTACGATCGCAATCATTAAGGCGGTTGTTTACGAGGTGATTTCCTCGTAAACTGCGTGTTGTTTTTTGCCACTGCATGATTGCTTATCTTCAGGGAAGACTGGTTCACAAAGAACCCACACACGTGATTGTGGAAGTGCAGGGTGTGGGGTACCACGTCAACATCTCCCTTCATACATTTTCCGAGCTCAAGGACCTGGAAGCGATCAAACTTCACACCCACCTGCAGGTGCGCGAAGATGCCCACGTGTTGTTCGGTTTTTACTCGCTGCAGGAAAAGCAGATGTTTCAGTACCTGATTTCGGTTAATGGCGTAGGGCCTAGCACGGCACTGGTTGTGCTCTCCTACCTGCCGCCAGCCGAACTTCAGCAAGCCATTGTTCGCGAAGACCTGGCCACCCTGCAGGCGGTAAAGGGCATCGGCTCAAAAACGGCCCAGCGCATGGTGCTGGAGCTGCGCGACAAACTGAAAAAGGAAGGGGTGGAAAGTGCTATTCAGGGGCCTGTTTACAATACGCAACGCCAGGAAGCGTTATCTGCATTAATGACCTTGGGAATCAGCAAGGCAGCGGCTGAAAAAAGTGTCGATGCCATTCTCAAGAGGTCAGGAAATACCATTAGTTTGGAAGAGCTCGTAAAACAAGCACTTAAAAACGCCTAAGAGAGTTTGACTACACTGCACCGGACATGGCAAGTCGCCCTCGGACTGAGCATGTTGCTTTTGACATGTTGGTCCCCGGGTACCGCGTATGCGCAATTTCGCGCGGCCAGTGACACCACACGCCTCGACTCGCTACAGCGGCCGGTGAGTGCCTATCGCCCCAGTTTTCGCTTGCGCGACCGCTACGGGGACCCCTTCTCTAACTACACCTCCGTATCGCCCCTGTTTCTGAAGAATCCGAAGAGCATCGGGCTCGAGTTGCAGATTGATACGGGCATGAACTACACCATCTCGGAGAAAATCGGGCTGCTGAACTTCCGGCCAGCATCAACCATGTCGTTTCTCGAGTTTAACGCCCAGCAGGACCGTCTCGCGCGAAAAGAATACTGGCAGTCGCGGAGCCGCGCGCTCGATGGCGAGAGTGCCGTAAGCAGCCGGAATTTACTCCCCAAAATATATGTGAGCCCTGTGCTCGACCGCATTTTTGGAGGAAGCTACGTGGAGTTGGTTCCCCGCGGTAATATTACCCTCGACTTTGGGGGAAGCTGGCAGAAGATTGAAAACCCGGCTATCCCCATCCGCCAGCAGCGCAACGGGGGCTTTGAATTCGATCAGCAGATCAACCTGAGCGTGGTGGGCAAGGTTGGTGAAAAGCTGCGCGTGACGACCAACTTCGACAACAACAACTCATTCGACTTTCAGAACAACCTCAAGGTAGAGTACACCGGGTTTAAGGAAGACGTTCTGAAGAAACTTGAACTGGGTAATGTGAGCCTGCCCCTGAACAACAGCCTGATCACGGGCGCACAAAACCTCTTTGGTATCAAGGCGCAGATGCAGTTCGGCAAAATGTTTGTAACTACGATTGCCACTACCCAGCGGGGCAAGCAATCGTCTGTTCGGGTAGCCGGCAGTGCCAATGGCGCTTCGCAGGGTCGGCCGTTCGAAATTGTCGGCTCCAACTATGACGAAAACCGTCACTTTTTTCTCGGGCAGTTTTTCCGCGACAATTTTGAGCGCTGGCTGGCCACTTTGCCGCAGATCCTGTCGGGTGTAAACGTTACCCGCGTAGAGGTTTACCTGTTGAACCGGAACAACGACACGCAAACCCTGCGCAACGTGGTAGGGCTTATGGACATGGGCGAATCGAAAGTGTACCGCAGCAACATACTCTCGCCCACCGTTCCGGCCAATGCCCCCACTCAAAATGGCGCCAATAATCTCTTCAGCCTGTTGCCGGCAAATGCCACGGCCGACAACATCAACGGATTGCTGGAAGCGCAGGGATTTGTGAACGGCACCGACTTTGAAAAAATCACGGGTGCCCGCAAGCTGGCACCGTCTGAATTTACATTCAACAAAGAGCTGGGCTACATTTCGCTTCAACGCAAACTTCAGAATGACGAAGCGCTGGCCGTGGCGTTCGAGTACACATTCAACGGCCGCGTGTACAAAGTGGGCGAACTCACGGAAGATTACTCCAACAAGCGCGAAGATGAAATTGTGTACCTCAAAATGCTGCGGCCCCGTAAAATCGCGGTGAAAGATCCGGCCGGCCGCATTCTGCCCACCTGGTTGCTGATGATGAAAAACATCTACAACCTCAACGTATCGCAGCTCACGCGCGATGGCTTTCAATTGCGTGTGATTTACCGCGATGACCGCAGTGGTATCGACAACCCCCAGTTGCAGGAAGGGCAGTTTGCCCGAACGCAACAATTGATTGAAGTATTTGGCCTCGATCGTCTCAACCCGTACAACGACCCGCAACCGGATGGAAACTTTGACTTTGTAGAAAAAATCACCATTAACACCGAGACGGGTGCCATCATTTTCCCCTTCCTCGAACCCTTTAACACTGCGCTGCGAAGACTCTTCAACGACCCGCGCGAAGATCCCGGCCTGCGCGACTTCCTGATCAATAAATATGTGTACGACACGCTTTACCGAACCACCAAAGCGGAAGCCGAGCTGGACGCCACCAAAAACAAATTTTTCATTGTTGGTTCGTTCAAGGCCGGGTCGGGCCGCGAGATCATCATCCAGGGCTTCAACATTTCGCAGGGATCGGTAAAAGTATTCAGCGGAGGTGCACCGCTGCGCGAAGGCACTGACTACACCGTGGACTACACGTTTGGAAAAGTTACCATCCTGAACGAGGGCATTCTGTCCTCGGGCAAGGACATTGAAATCACCTACGAACAGCAGGACCCGTTTGCCTTTCAGACGCGCTCACTGCTGGGTACACGCTTTGACTACAGGCTAAATGAAGACGTTAACCTGGGCGGCACGATGTTGTATTACAATGAACGTCCGCTCATTTCACGAAACCTGATTGGCACAGAGCCCGCCCGAAACTTTCAATATGGTGTTGACCTGAACCTGAAGAAGAACTCCCGCGTGTTGACTAAAATGGTTGATGCCCTGCCCTTCCTGGAGACGAAAGAGGTATCCACCGTGAACCTTAACGCAGAATTTGCCCAGTTGCTGCCTGGTACGTCCAACATTGTAGACGGAGACGGCACCTCCTTCATCGATGACTTTGAAAACAGCGCCACACCCTACAGCATGATGAACCCGCAAGGCTGGAAACTTGCCGCGGTGCCCACGCGCGATCCCAACTTTGACCTGGCAGGAGGCATCACCAACGATGTGCGGGCCGGCTTCAAACGCGCCAAGTTAGCTTGGTACCAGGTAGACAATCTTTTCTACCGCGACAACAGTCGCTTTAAACCGGATAACATATCCGCTCAGGATCTGGAGAACCATTACTCGCGTGCCGTGTTGCCGCAGGAAGTTTTCCCCTTCCGCGATCCGTTTGTAGGAAATTTTTACGAACAGGTGTTTGACCTCGCCTATTACCCGGCCGAGCGGGGCCAATACAACTACAACCCCAATTTTTCGAACGGCCCCATTACCTCCAATTGGGCCGGTATCACCTCGGCCATCCGCACCGAAGTTGACTTTGACAAGGCCAACATCGAATACGTGGAGTTCTGGCTGATGGATCCCTTTATTGCCGGTGCAAACGGACAAATCAACGATGGCCGCGGTAATGTTGCCAACAACACCACGGGTGGAAAGTTAACCCTGCACCTGGGCAGCATCTCGGAGGACCTGATGCGCGATGGCAAGCATGCCTTTGAAAACGGTATGCCCAACGATGGCAACCTGGCCCTCGCCTCGGAAAACGAATGGGGTTACGTCACCAACCAGCAGTTTGTTAACAACACGTTCGATAACTCAGCCACCTCGCGCGCCAATCAGGACGTAGGTCTGGATGGCATTTCCTCGACCAACGAAACGCAAAAGTTTCAGACCTTCATCAACGCCATTGCCAACCCCACCGAGCGGCAGGTGGTTTTGGAAGATCCGTCTTCTGACAATTTCAATTACTTCCTCGGGGATGCGCTGGATGCCCGCGATGCCAAAATCCTGGAGCGCTACAAAAACATCAACGGCATGGAGAACAACTCGCCCATCCCGCAAGGCAACGAACCGTTTGCGCAATCCGGTTCGGTGAACCCGGAAAATGAAGACCTCAACCAGGACAACACGCTGAGCGACCTCGAAGAATACTACGTGTATAACATGGATCTCAAGCAAGGGCAATTAGACGTGGGTAATGGATACATCGTAGACAAGATAACGCCAGCTGCTTTTCCTGAGGTTACTTGGTATCTGTTTAGGATTCCAGTCCGTCAGTTCAACGCGCCCCCGGTAGGCGATATCAACGGATTTAAGTCAATACGCTACATGCGCATGATTCTTTCCGAGTTCAGCCAACCGGCCGTACTTCGTTTTGTGAATTTCAGGGCAGTAGGCAACCGCTGGCGCAGGTACGACCGCAACCTGGCCAACATCGGCTTTGGCACGCCACCCGAGCCAAATCTGGATAACTTCTCCGTTTCGGTGGTGAGCGTAGAAGAAAATAGCCAGCCTAGCCAGGAAAAACCTGCATACATACCTCCACTGAGGCGGGATCGAGACAATACCTCTGCGGTGGAACGCCAGTTGAACGAGCAATCGGTGCAAATACAGGTGCGCGACCTGGCCGATGGCGATGCACGCGCCATCTACAAAAACGTATCGCTCGACTTCTTCAACTACGGCCGCATCAAGATGTTCTTCTCGGCCCACGGGCCCAACCTGAACGATGGTGAACTGGTTGCCTTTCTTCGCCTGGGCACCGACTTCGATCAGAACTTCTATGAGATTGAACTGCCCCTCAAGATCACGCCACCGAACACAGCCGACCTGAATGCCATCTGGCCGGAAGAAAACCAGATTGACCTGGAGCTGAACGAACTTTATGCATTGAAAGCGCAACGCGACCGGGAGAGCTATCCGCTGGGGCAATTGTTTCCGCTGGCCGGGCCGCGGCAGGCAGGCAAGCACGGCATCCGAATTCTGGGCCGCCCCGATCTGAGCCAGGTGCGCCTGATGATGATTGGTGTTCGAAACCCGCGGAGCAATGACGCGCGAAGCGTAACCGTGAACTTATGGGCGAACGAACTGCGCCTGACGGACTTCGACCGCACGGCAGGCTGGGCCGCCAACGTGGTGATGAATGCGAAACTGGCTGACCTCGGCACCGTTACCGGTTCGCTCCGGCACCTCTCATTTGGCTACGGCAACGTGCAGTCAAAAATTTATGAACGCGAGCGGGGCGAAACCACGCGCTATGATATTTCGGCCAACCTCAACGTAGATAAACTACTGCCGCAAAACACGGGGCTCAAAATCCCCATGTTCATCAGCTACGAGAATACCACCATCAATCCCAACTTCGACCCGGCCAATGCCGACCTGCGGCTCGATGCCGCCTTGAAAAGTTTTAACACCGATGCCGAGCGTGACGCTTATATCAAAAAGATACGCGATCAGTCCATCAGGCGAAGCCTCAACTTTACCAACGTGCGCAAAACGAAAGTGAAGGCCGATGCCGCCACCCACATCTGGGACATTGAAAACTTCGCTTTTACCTACGCGTTCAGTGAAGCCACGCAAACCAACTTCAACCTGCTGGAGAATACGCGAAGAACGGTGCGGGGCGCTGTGGCCTGGCAATACACATTCAAGAATAAACCTTTTGAGCCATTTAAGGAGTGGAAAACAAAGTCGCCCTGGGCGCAACTGGTGAAAGACTTCAACTTTAACCCGCTTCCCTCCACCATTTCCGTGCGAGGCGAACTCGATCGTTCGTTCACGAAAATTGCGTACCGCAATGCAAACCCCGATCAGCTTAACTCGCGCCCGAACTTCCAGAAGTTTTTCGTCTTCAACCGGTTCTACAATTTCCGGTGGGCCCCGGCCAAGAGCTTGACGGTGGATTATAATGCCCGGGTAAACGCCATCATTGACGAACCGGAGGGTGATATTGATACCCAGGAAAAGCGGGACTCCATCATGACCAATCTGAAACGCCTGGGCCGGATGAAAAATTTTGAGCAGAACATTACGATGAACTACGCGCTGCCCCTGGAAAAACTTCCGCTCACCAACTGGCTAAGCTTGGAGTACCGCTACAACGTAGGGTACTCGTGGCGTGCCGGGCCGGTGGAACGTGTGGATACACTCAAGCTGGGTAACATCGTGCAGAACTCCCAAAACCAGGGATTCAACGGACGCATCGATCTGGTGAAATTGTACAACAAGGTGAGCTTCCTGAAAAATGTGAATGCCCCGCCACGGCCATCGACCAACCTGGCAAAGCCCAAACCCAACCAGCCCGATACAGTGAAACGCCCGCCCGAGATGAAAGGGCTAAAACAACTCACGCGCCTGCTCATGAGCGTGCGCAACATTACCGGGCAGTACACGCTTGACCAGGGCACCATTTTGCCCGGCTTCCTGCCCACACCAAAACTGCTGGGCATGGATGAAAACTGGGCAGCCCCCGGCTGGAGCTTTGTACTCGGCAGTCAGGACCCCAACATCCGGTTTAAGGCAGCCGAAAACGGATGGCTCAGCACCGGTACCAACCTCACCGCTCCGTTCAGCCAGATTCAAAACAAAGAAATCACGCTGCGCGCGAACGTGGAGCCGAACAGCGACTTCAAAATTCAGTTGGATGTGCGCAAGACTGCGGGCACGGCCTTCCAGGAAATTTTCCGCTTCAATGTCGACAGCGGACGATACGAATCGCTGAGCCCGAGCCGCACCGGTAACTACAAGATATCGATCAACACCATCCGCACATCCTTCAGCAACAAACCGAGTCTGGAGTCGGACGTGTTTCAGCAATTTGCCGACAATATTCCGTTGGTGCAGCAGCGGTTCTCGGCCGTCACCGGCCGCAGCTACGAAACGCAATCGCAGGACGTGCTGATACCCGCCTTCCTGGCCGCCTACTCCGGCCAGTCGGTGGACAAAGTGAAGCTTACGCCTTTCCCCAATGTGCCCGTGCCCGGCTGGCGCGTGGATTATTCCGGGCTCAACAAAATCACAGCTCTGAAAGAAGTGTTTCAATCGGTGACCATCAGCCACGGCTACAACGCGTCCTACTCCGTATTGAATTACACCAACTCACTGGAGTATGCTGACGTGGCCATCAACAACCCGGTGGAAAATTATAACCGCTCGCAGTTTGCCAACCAGGTGAACAGCAAGGGCGAACTTATTCCCGTGTACGTCATCAACCAGGTGCTGATCACCGAACAGTTCCAACCGTTGGTGGGCGTTAACGTGCGCACCAAGAGCCGGATGAACCTGCGTTTTGAATACAAAACCAAACGCGACCTGGGCCTCAACATTTCGAATGCGCAGGTAACGGAACTGAACACGCGCGACTGGTCGCTGAGTATTGGCTACACCAAGAACAACATGAAGCTGCCCTTCAAAGATCAGGGGCGAACGATCACGCTAAAAAATGATGTCACCTTCCGCCTGGACATGAGCGTGACCAACAACAGCACGATCCAACGAAAGATTGACGAGGTGAACACCATCACCAACGGTAATATCAACTTCCAGCTAAAGCCGAACGTGAGCTACGTAGTGAATCAGAAGCTGAATATCCAGATGTACCTGGACCGCAACATCAACGAGCCGCTGGTCACTAATTCCTTCCGCAGATCGAATACGCGGGTAGGCATCAAGATTCTGTTCAACCTGGCCCAATAACGCGGCCGGGCCTTGCCAAAATTTGATTTTTAGGGAGGTAAAATACCCGTATTTTTGGACCTTAAACCTTACGAACGAGCATGAACATTCCAGACAACCTCCTCTACACGAAAGATCACGAATGGGTGAAAATTGACGGAAATCGCGCCACGGTGGGCATCACCGAATTTGCCCAGGGCGAATTGGGCGATATTGTGTATGTGGATATCTCCACGGTGGGCCAGGAAGTAGCCGAACACGAGGTTTTTGGAACCGTAGAAGCCGTAAAGACCGTTTCGGATTTGTTTATGCCCGTGGCCGGAAAAGTGGTAGAGGTGAATGCCGCCCTGGACGGAGCCCCCGAACAGGTAAACAGCGATCCCTATGGCGAAGGCTGGATGATCAAAATTGACCTGAAGGATGCGAAGAACACCGCAGGTTTGTTATCGGCCGCCCAGTACAAAGAACTAATTGGCAAATAAGCGGTTACTACTGTTGTGATTGAGTTGCCTGTGATATCGGTTGAAGACGTGCAGCGGAAACGCAAGCCGGACTGGCTGCGCGTGAAGTTGCCCGTGGGGCCCGAGTACGCCAAAGTGCGCAAGCTGGTCGACACACATAAACTTCACACCATCTGCGAAAGCGGCAATTGCCCGAACATGGGCGAGTGCTGGGGTGCCGGCACCGCTACGTTTATGATTCTCGGAAATGTGTGCACGCGCAGTTGCACGTTTTGTGCCGTGGCCACCGGCCGACCCACCGAGTACGATGCTGATGAACCCAGGCGTGTGGCGGAAGCCATCCAACTGATGGGCGTGAAACACGCAGTAATCACTTCGGTGAACCGCGATGAACTGAAAGACCGCGGAGCGGAGATCTGGTACCAAACGGTGGTGCAAACCAAGGAACTGAGCCCTGCCACGACTATTGAAACGCTGATCCCCGACACGAAAGGAAACTGGGACGCGCTGTACCGCATGATTGATGGCGGCCAGGAAGTAGTAAGCCACAACATGGAAACGGTGGGCCGGCTGTACCGGAAAGTAAGGCCGCAGGCGAAGTACGAACGCAGCCTGGAACAAATCAGGCGCATCCGCGAAGCGGGAAAACGAACTAAGTCCGGCATCATGCTGGGCGTGGGCGAAACGAAAGAAGAAGTGTTTCAGGCCATGGACGACCTGGTGGAGCACGGATTGATGATCCTCACGCTGGGTCAGTATCTGCAGCCCACCAAAATGCACCTTGAGGTGGCCGAGTTCATCCACCCCGAAACATTTGAGATGTATAAAGAAGAAGGATTGAAACGCGGGCTGAAGTATGTGGAGGCCGGACCGCTGGTTCGCTCCAGCTACCATGCCGAGCGGCACGTGAGTGTGCCGATGAATTGAACCCCCTTATGAAGAACGCAGCGATTGTATTGGTGATGGTGATGATGGCCCTGCCCGCCCTGGCGCAGCAAGTAACTCCGGAAGTGAAAAAGCCCTACCGGAAGTTGGCGGCCATTGTGGGCTACCACTGGTCTGGAACCAACATGACCGAAGCCGGTGTGGCCTGGGGCCACCGGTGCACCTACACCGACAACTGCAACCTGATTGCCAACCGGTTTATCTACGACTACTTTTCCCTCTCGGCAGAATTTGAAACCAACAGCAGCAATCCGCTGGTCGCGGCCAAGGCCGGCTATCATTTTGTGTTGGGTGTGCCTTCGGTAGGCGTTAGTACGCTGTGGTATACAGACGGTACGAATTCGGAATTTGTGTTGCGGCCGGAAGTAGGCCTGTCGGCCTTTGGCATTGCTACTGTATCGTACGGTTACAACCTGCAGGCGCGCCAATCAATCGAGCGCATTACCGTAAACCAGGTGAGCCTGAAGTTTATCCTCGGCACCCGGTTGTTCAAATAATACGGGAAGCCATCTCAAAAACACCTCATGTCAGGGTGGGGCTCTCGAAGCTGAATTCGGACAAAAGCTACTTGCGATCCACAGCCAGGCGGTTCTCCCGGTTGGCTATTTCCCACGCGGTGTAGAACATCGACTTCGCCCGCTTCGCCATCAAATCAAAATCAATTTTACCCACTTCATCGCTGGGCTGGTGGTAATCTTCGTGAATGCCATCGAAGTAGAAGACGATTGGAATTCCGTTTTTGGCAAAATTCCAGTGGTCGCTGCGCTTGTATAAATTAGTGGGGTGATTTTCATCGTTGTAGGTGTAATCAAATAAAAGGCGCGTGTGCAGTTTGTTGTTGCGCTCGCTGATCTCGTGCAACTCGCTGCTCAGCTTGTCCGACCCAATCACGTACACATAATCCGATTTGCCTTTGTGCTCGGCATCCCAACGGCCCACCATGTCGATGTTGAGGTTGGCCACGGTTTTCTCCAGCGGGAAAACCGGGTGCTCCACGTAAAACTGTGAGCCGAGCAGGCCCACTTCTTCGGCCGTCACCGTCATGAACAACATGCTTCTGCGGGGGCCGTTGCCTTCGGCTTTTGCCTTGGCGAACACGCGGGCCAGTTCCAGCACGCTCACGGTGCCCGAGCCATCGTCATCGGCACCGTTGTTGATCAGGTCGCCCGTGCCGGTTGTTTTCTTGCCGATGTGATCGTAGTGGGCGGTGATCACAATCACTTCGTCCTTTTTGTCAGTGCCCTCGAGGTAGCCGAGTACATTGTCCGTTTTCACCACCTTCGTTGCCACCTGACTCAGGTACGTTACGTTGGCGGGTTTCATTTTTTTTGGTACTCCCTTGGCGGGATCGGCCTTGGCGGCATCCACGAGTTTGGCGTACGTTGTTTTCATCATTTTTTCCGCGACAGACGGATTGAGAAAGAACACGCCCTTGTTTTTGGCAGGTGCCAGGCTGAGTCCTCCACCGGAAACAAAACTCCGCATCTGGAAGGAAAGTCCTTTGTAATCATCACCCGACATGCCCAACACAATAAAAACGTGATCCGCACCTTTTGTGCGGAGGCGCTCGGCTGTGCTGCGCAGGCCCGACATGGAGCCGAGTGATGGCATCCACACGAGCACCGACTTGCCGGTGATATCCACCTGCGCCAGATCGGCATCGTTGCCCTGACCTACAAACATCACCGGGGTTGTCTTCTCGCCCTGGCTGTCCACCATGCCGGTGTACAGAAAGGCTTCGTTGTCGATGGTTTCTCCATTTACTTTTAGCGCTACCTGTTGCTGGCGGGTGGAGAATAAATCGACCGGCTGAAAGAAAGATCCGTTGACGGGACCGGTGAGGCCGATCTCCTGGAAGTGCTGCGCGATAAACGCGGCTGCCATGCGCTGGCCGCGCGTGCCGGTGCCCCGGCCTTCGAGTGCATCGGAGGCCAGGATGGTGAGCTGGTCTTTCATGTTGGCCGGGTTGATTTCGTCACCGTAGCGGGTGGGGTCAACCTGGGCGAAGGCGGAGATGGAAATGAAGAGGGCCAGCAGGCCGCGGAATACGGATTTCATGCGTGGTAAAGTTTGATCAAAAATAGGAAGAATTCGTCACCGTCATTGCGAGGAATGCCGCAGATGCGGCATGACGAAGCAATCTCAAAAGCCTCGTGTAACCCTTAGCACGTTGTTGATCATGGCGGCAGAGATTGCTTGTCCAGCACTTGCGGGATGAGGAGCCTGCTGCCGGGGCAGTGCAACCCGTGGGGGATTCTTCGCTTCAGTGCGGTTGGGGTGGGCCTTTCGCTTTGTTCTGTTACTGGTTCTATACAATCAACTTTATTTTCCGCCCGCTCAGAATACCTTTCGCGTCATTGCGAGGAATGCCGCAGATGCGGCATGACGAAGCAATCCCTGCTGCGGCAACTGGCCATCATGCTTCGAAACCGGTTTCGACTGGCTCAACCTGACAGTGGGTTAGTGATGATGAGATAACTGACCCTACAAAAGGGGATTCTTCGCTTCGGTACGATTCATTCAAGGCGTTACTGCCTTGCCAAAGCCCTGTGTGATTTTTCTCCTCATAACACACAGCCGCTCAGAATACCTTTCACGTCATTGCGATCCCGCATCCGCGGGACGCAGAAGCGGCATGACGAAGCAATCTCAAAAGCCTCCTGTAACCCTTAGCACGTTGTTGATCATGGCGGCAGAGATTGCTTCTCCCGCACCTGCGGGATCGCAATGACGGGCTTGGGAGGGATGACGAAGCAATCCCTGCTGCGGCAACTGGCCATCATGCTTCGAAATCGGTTTCGACTGGCTCAACCTGACAGTGGGATGTGATGATGAGATAACTGACCCTACAAAAGGGGATTCTTCGCTTCGGTACGATTCATTCAAGGCGTTACTGCTTTGCCAAAGTCCTGAGTGATTTTTTTCCTCGTAACACGGCAGCCGCTCAGAATACTGATTCGCTTTTAATGTGCGCTGAGCAACTCCAGCAAACGCAACTGGTTCGAGGCGCGCACGAGATTTTGATCGTCATAGTGCGTCTGGTAATACACATCGCCCAGCAAAAAATCCGACAGAAAGCGCAGCGCCATAATGTACGTCATCATCTTTCCCGCAAAGGCAATTTGTTGCTGCTCCCCGGGCGTCAACACTCCGCGCATCTCACTCAGGTATCCCTCCACCACCGCATCGTAATACTCCTTACGCAACATCACCTTCTCCAAATCTTTTTCTTCTTCACTCACCGGACTCACCAGCGTGCGCACCAGATCGCCCAGGTCATAGATAAAATACCCCGGCATCAGCGTGTCGAGGTCAATCACACAGGCGGGCTCATGCGTGCTGCCCTGCCACAATAGATTATTGATCTTCGTATCGTTGTGGAAGATGCGCTTCACCAGTACGCCCGAGGTGGTCACCCCGCGGTAGTGGTCCACCAGTGGCGCAAAGCTGCGCGCCTGCTCCACCGCACGTGCCGCGCGCGTCATGCGCCCGGGCGCAGCATCGCGGCACGCATCTTCAAACTGCTGCCACCGCCAGGTGAGGTCGTGAAACCGCGGAATGGTTTCCTCCACGCCTGCCAGGGGCATACCGCTGAGCAGCCGGTTGAAACGGCCAAACGCAGCCGCAGCTATGCGCGCCTGCGCGGGTGACGACACCACATCCAGCGTGTACGTGCCCGGCAAAAACGGGAACAGCCGCCACGGCCAGCCCTCGGGGTCCACTTGTAAATCCTGCTGATCGAGCCCGCGGATGGGCTGAAGAAAAAGATACTCCGGATGAAACTGGTTCAGGTAATCGGCTGCCAGCCGCACGTTGCGCGAGATCGTCTCCGGTTGCCGGAACACGCGGTTGTTCACTCGTTGAATAACAAACCCTTTTCCCGACCCGCGGTCATCGACCCGGTACGTGAAGTTGATGTGCCCCGTGGTGATGCGCGACACCGTGCATCGATCGCTGGCCATGCCAAACCGCGCCAGCACCAGGGCGAGGTGCTCCTGCTCTACCAAAGTTTTTCGGGGTAGGTACCCTGCTGCACCAATGCCCGTATCTTACCCGACACGGCCTGCTTATCTTCCTGGTAGGTAACGCCAAACCAGGTTTTTCCGCCCGGCAATATCCGCACGGTGCCCAGCTTGCGCTGAATCAGTTCCGTCACCAGCAGCGCGATGTAAAACTCCGCGCCCGGGTTGTGGTGGTTGGCGGCAACAAAATCGTGAAACATCTTCTCGGCCAGGCCGAACACCTCCGCCTGAAAGCCCCAGCAGTTCATCGATACCGGTGCCAGCGGGTCGAGGATCATCTCATCCTCTTTCATCTTGCTGATGATCTTGCCGTGTTCGTGCACAATGGTGGTGTGCTCGGCCATCGTCACCAGCAGGCCATGCGCGTCAGCCTGGGCCACCCCGCGCGATACGCTGCCGTGGTCCGACAATACATTTTGCAGCGTGTAGCCCACCATGGCGTGTTCGCGGGGCGGAGCGGTTTTGAAAAATTCGGCCAGGGAAGCAAATGCCTCGCGGCCGTAAAAGTCATCGGCATTGATCACGGCAAACGGCCCGTTGATCACTTCGCGGCCACACAACATGGCGTGCGTGGTGCCCCACGGCTTCTTGCGGTTCACCGGCAGGTAGGCAGGCGGCACAAACTTCTCCAGCGACTGCACTACGAAATCCACGCGCACCTTGCCTTGCAGCTTGGGCAGAAACATGTCGCGCACCGTGTCGCGGATTTCTTCGCGCACGACAAACACCACCTGGCCAAAGCCTTCGCGGATGCAGTCGAACAGGGAGTAATCCATGATGGTTTCTCCGTTGGGTCCGAAGCCATCAATCTGCTTGATGCCCCCGTAGCGGCTGCCCATGCCGGCCGCCATCACTAAAAGTGCCGGTTTTGTTGTGTTACTCATCGGAATGTTCTAAAATCAAGTCGTGAAAATCGATAAAAGAATCGAATAACAAACACCCCTTCATGCGTTCCTCCTCCAAAAGTTCCTATGCGTTTTCCATCGCCATCATCGGCATCTTGTTTTTCATCTTCGGCTTCGTTACGTGGCTCAACGGCACACTCATTCCCTTTCTCAAACTGGCGTGCGACCTGAAGACCGATGCCGAAGCCTTTCTGGTGACGTTTGCTTTTTACATGGCCTACTTCTTTCTGGCCATTCCGTCTTCCTTCATTCTCAAAATCACCGGCTTCCGCAAAGGCATGGCCTGGGGGCTGGTGGTAATGGCCGTTGGCGCCTTGATTTTTATTCCCGCTGCCAACACGCGCGTGTTCGGGTTTTTCCTCACCGGGCTTTTTGTGCAGGGTATGGGACTGTCGCTGCTGCAAACCGCATCCAATCCCTACATCTCCATCATCGGGCCCATTGAGTCGGCTGCGCAGCGCATCAGCATCATGGGCATCTGCAACAAAGTAGCCGGGGGCATCAGCCCGCTGGTGCTCAGCGCCATTGTATTGCAAGGCGCGTCCGGCATCGAGGCGCAGGTGAGCGCCACAACCGATGGTGCGGCCCGCGCGCTCCTGCTCGATGAACTCGCCCAACGCGTGATCTGGCCGTATGGCATCATGGCCGTAGTGCTGCTCGTGCTGGCGGGCATGATCTTGTTATCTCCCCTTCCGGAAATTGAAACCGCTTCCGAACACGAGCAGCAAACCCGTGCCGGCAGCAAAACCAGCGTGCTGCAGTTCCCGCATTTGCTGCTGGGCGTCCTTTGCATTTTTGTGTACGTGGGTGCCGAGGTGATGGCTGGGGACGTCATCGGGCCGTACGGAAAATCACTGGGCATCAGCCTGGACGAAACCAAGAACTTCACTTCGTACACGCTCTTTGCCATGGTAGTCGGTTACATCGTGGGCATCTTCACCATTCCGCGGTTTATAAAACAGGAAACTGCCTTGCGCGTGTCGGCCATCGTGGGGTTGGTGTTCTCCGTGCTCATCGTGCTCACTTCGGGTTACACGTCCGTGATGTTCATTGCGTTGCTGGGGTTGGCCAATGCGCTGATGTGGCCGGCCATCTTTCCGCTGGCCATCGATGGGCTGGGCAAATTCACCAAGATCGGATCGGCCCTGCTCATCATGGGCATTGCAGGCGGTGCGATTATTCCGCAGGGCTATGCCGCGTTGGCGGAGCATCTCGGCACGCAGGTAGCATTTGTTGCCTGCGTGGTGCCGTGCTATTTGTTCATTCTCTACTATGCCGTGCGGGGATATCGGGTGGGAAGGAGTTAGATGCTGGGTGCTGGATACTTGATGCTGGATACTAGTTGCTGGATACTTGATACTGGATGCTTGATACTCTGAATGGCGACAGCCAACTGAATACTATGGACGCAATTTTAGACCCGAGGGATTGCTTCGTCATCCCGCGCATGCGTGATTCCTCGCAATGACGCGAAAGGCATTCTGAGCGGGCGGAAAACAAAGTTGATTGTATAGAACCAGTGACAGAACAAAGCGAAAGGCCCACCCCAACCGCACTGAAGCGAAGAATCCCCCACGGGTTGCACCGCCCCGGCAGCAGGCTCCTCATCCCGCAAGTGCTGGACAAGCAATCTCTACCACCCTCATCACACCCCACTGTCAGGTTGAGCCAGTCGAAACCGGCTTCGAAGCATTATGGTCAGTTGACGCAGCAGGGATTGCTTCGTCATCCCGCGCATGCGTGATTCCTCGCAATGACGCGAAAGGCATTCTGAGCGCGCGGTAAATAGCGCTGATTTGATTGAACCTGTAACAGAAAAAAGCGAAAGGCCCACCCCAACCGCACTGAAGCGAAGAATCCCCCACGGGTTGCACCGCCCCGGCAGCAGGCTCCTCATCCCGCAAATGCTGGACAAGCAATCTCTACCGCCCTCATCACATCCCACTGTCAGGTTGAGCCAGTCGAAACCGGGTTCGAAGCATGATGGGCAGTTGACGCAGCAGGGATTACTTCGTCATGCCGCCCATCCGGGACAAGCAATCCCCTTCGGCAAAGCCAACGCCAACCCATCCCGACCGAATGTCAGCCTGAGCTGTCGAAGGCGGATTTCGAAGCCCGCTGCCCCAGGGCGGGTTCATTGTCCACTCGTTGTCCACTCTTCCTTTGGTGAAGGTTCGGTGGAGGCCGCTTCAGGGACCGGGCGAAAAAAACCGCCAGCCCGACAATAGGTGACGGGCCGGGGGCCGAAGTTGGAGAAAAAACGATATGGCGTGGATCATGGAAAATGCCCTGTTGCGGGGTTTCAGCGGCATGCTGGGGCAGTGGTGTTTAACGTAGTAGGCGGCCGCCCGGTAGTGTGCAAGGCCCCGGCTAGGCTGCGGGTGCACTACCAAACCCTGGCCCGCCAGCGGGTGCTGCCCAACGCCTACAGGGCTGCCGTGGCGGAGTTTGTGGGTAGGCATGGAAAAACGTTTAATCAGATGCCAAAAAAGGTTGGCCCATGCATGCCAACGGTTTGAGGGATAGCTGTTAAATTTAAAATCTGAATAGGTTTCCTGATAATGGCCTTCAACGAAGACTCTCGTGTAAAAATCCCAACCCTGCTGCACCTCTGCAGCCTGGGGTATACGTACCTCTCGTTGAATGATTCAAAATGGGATGAGGCAAACAACATCTTCCCCGATATCTTCAAGGACAGCGTCAGCCGAATTAATCCGGATCTGAACCTGTCGCCTGGCGACCTTTCCAAACTTTATGATGAAATCGCGCTGTCTTTAGAAAATGAAGACCTCGGCAAAGCATTTCATGAAAAACTGATTGATCAGTCGGGAACAAAGCTGCTTGACTTAAAAAACTTTGACAACAACTCCTTCCATGTAGTTACAGAGCTGCCCTATAAGAAGGACGATGAAGAGTTTCGCCCCGACATCACCTTGCTGATCAATGGCTTGCCGCTAGTCTTCATCGAGGTGAAAAAGCCGAACAACCAGGACGGTATTCAGGCAGAAGCCAATCGAATGCAGAAGCGTTCGCAGAACAAGAAGTTCCGAAACTTCGTGAATATCACGCAGCTCATGATCTTCTCCAATAACATGGAATATCGTGAAGACGCGCTTCAGCAATTGGAAGGTGCCTTTTATGCCACCTCTTCCTACGGAAAGCCCGCGCTTAACTACTTCCGTGAAGAGGGATCTTTCGATCTTCGCCAAATCCTACGACCGCTTGACGAAGAGGTTGAAATTTCCGTATTAAAAGATAACAACTACGTTGGGATCAGGCACTCGCAGGAATTCATCACGAACAAAAACCCGGATACTCCAACCAACCGGATTTGTACTTCGCTGCTGCAGCGCGAGCGCCTGTCTTTCCTGCTCCGGTATGCATTCGCCTACGTGAAGGCTAGCTCAGGTCTTCAGAAGCACATCATGCGCTACCCGCAGCTATTTGCAACAAAGGCGATACAAACCAAGTTAAGCGAAGGTCTGCGAAAGGGGATTATCTGGCATACGCAAGGGAGCGGCAAAACAGCGCTGGCTTTCTATAACGTAAAATGCCTGACGGATTACTTTCAGACCCGAAACATCATTCCAAAGTTCTATTTTATTGTGGACCGGCTCGATCTGTTGATCCAGGCTGGGAAAGAATTCAGAAGTCGGGGATTAGTCGTACATGAAATCAACTCGCGCAACGACTTCGTCCGCGACATAAAAACCACGAGTGTCCTTCACAACGACTCCGGCAGGCGCGAAATTACGGTAGTCAATATCCAAAAGTTTAAAGATGATCCGGATGTGGTTCGCAACACTGACTATAACCTTAACGTCCAACGCATATACTTTTTGGATGAAGTGCATCGCAGCTACAACCCGAAGGGGAGCTTTCTCGCGAACCTCAACGAATCCGACCCCAACGCCATTAAAATCGGATTAACCGGTACCCCGTTGCTTGGCTCCGATTATAACTCGCGCTCGCTGTTTGGAGACTACATTCACAAATACTACTACAATGCCTCCATTGCCGATGGCTACACGCTTCGTTTGATTCGCGAGGAAATTGAGACGAAGTACAAGCTGTCGATGAAAAAAGCGCTGGAGGAAATTGATATTTTGAAGGGTGAAGGCGACAAGAAGACCGTATATGCCCATCCGCGCTTTGTGGAACCGATGCTGGATTACATCGCAGAGGATTTTGAAAAAGCTCGTGCGGTACACGATGATCCAACTATCGGTGGCATGGTAATCTGCGACTCGTCTGAACAGGCTGAAAAGCTTTTTGAAATCTTTCAGCACAAGTACGCAGCAAAAAACGAATCGCAATCATTGCCAATCGCGGCAGAACCAAAAGGCGGTTACCAGGAAGGGCGAAAAGAGCGTTACCGTGCCGCATCGGCTGCCCTCATACTGCACGACATTGGAACCAAACAGGAACGCGAGGCCGAAATTGAAGCCTTTAAAGACGGCAAAACCGATCTCCTGTTTGTATACAATATGTTGCTCACTGGCTTTGATGCGCCCCGGCTGAAGAAGCTATACCTCGGCCGTTTAATCAAAAAGCATAATCTGTTACAGGCACTCACTCGCGTTAACCGCACGTACAAGAACTTCCGATACGGCTATGTGGTGGACTTTGCCGACATCGAAGAGGAGTTTAAGAAAACCAATCAGGACTATTTTAACGAACTGCAAGAGGAATTGGGCGATGAACTGGAGCACTACTCCAATTTATTCAAAACTACAGCTGAGATAGAACAGGATATTGAGCATATCAAAGCCGTACTCTTTCAGTTTGATACAGAGAATGCAGAAGTTTTCTCGCAGCAAATCTCTCAAATCACAAGCCGTGCGGAGATTCTGAAGATCACAAAAGCATTAAACACCGCCCGTGAATTATACAACGTAATTCGGCTCTCCGGCAATTACGACTTGTTGGATAAGCTTGACTTCCAGAAACTTTCCGTGTTGGCACGCGAAGCGAACAACCGCCTGATGATCATTAATGCGCGGGAAGCCCTGGAAAGCCACGATGAAACGACAAACCTCCTTAACCTCGCTTTGGAAGATGTCATCTTCGCTTTCACAAAAGTAAAAGAGGAAGAAATGATACTGGCCGACCAATTACGCAATACCTTGCAGCGCACACGCGAAAAGCTGGCGGCCAATTTCGATCCAAAAGACCCGGTATTCATTAGCCTGAAAGAGGAACTGGAAAGGCTCTTTAAAAAGAAAAATCTGAGCGAGGTAACCAAAGAAGAAATGGAGGCCAACATTAAGGCGCTTAACGCCATCTATGACCAGGCCCGTGAACTGGAACGAAAAAACCAATTGCTGCGCGCTAAATACCAGAATGACGAAAAGTACGCCCGCATTCACAAACGCCTGATGGAAAAAGACCCGCTAACCGAAAACGAAGCCAAGCTATTTGACGTGCTCAGCGGACTTAAAAAAGAAGTGGATACCCAGATTCTACAAAACGCTAATATCTTAGAGAACGAAAGCTTTGTGGAGCGGATGTTTTTGCGGTTGGTGATTGATCAAATCCAAAACAAGCATCAGTTGCCGCTGGATGCGGCCACATCCAAGCGCATCAATCAGTTGATTGTAAAAGAATACCTGAATGAATTCCTGGGAAGAGCGGCATGAGCACCTACTCGCAAATCTATATTCAAGTTGTATTTGCCGTTAAAAACCGTAATGCGCAAATCCATGCGGCCTGGGAGGAGCAACTGTATAAATACATAACGGGCATTATTCGCAACAAAGGGCAAAAGCTGTTGGCGATCAATGGCATGCCGGATCATATCCATATTCTGATTGGCATGAAACCCACCTGCTGTCTTTCCGACTTAGTGCGGGAGATCAAGAAGGCCTCGAACGCGTTCATCAATGAACAGGGTTTTTCTCCGTTTAAGTTCGAATGGCAGGAGGGCTTTGGTGCGTTTTCATACAGCCATTCGGCTTTGGATGACGTAATCGGCTACATCATGAACCAAAAGGAACATCATCGGCAGGTGCCCTTTCAGGATGAATACAAGGAGTTTTTAAATTCATTTCATGTTGAACATGACGACAGATACTTATTTAATTGGATTACATGATCCCGAAGGGATCACATAGCTATAGAAACAAATTAGATATTGGACATACGACCCCTGCGGGGTCGAACAAAATTTGAATAGATAGCGATAAACATACGACCCCTTCGGGGTATACACCGGAAAATGAGCACAACGATTGAATTTGAGAAGAAGACCAAAGAGCTGATTGATAGCCTGAAAAGCGTGTGCGCCAACTATGGCCTTGGCAACGATGGCAACGAATTTAAGATCATTACGCAGGTATTTCTTTACAAGTTTCTCAACGACAAGTTTATTCACGAGGTAAAGCTTACGGACAAGAAACTCGCCAAAGCGGAAAAAATTGACGAGGCGCTAAAAGCCATAAAGGCCAAGGAGTACGAAATGCTCACCCTCCAACTCAACGAAAACACCGCGCGCCTCAAGCCCGAGCATTTTATCTCCAGCCTGTTTGCCCGGCAGAACGAACCAAAATTTGCTGAAATCTTCGACAACACGCTGCTGGACATTGCCAAAGAAAATAGCGATATCTTCTCGGTGATTACAGAAGGCGGTGAAAAGATTACGCTATTTGAAAACATCAGCAAGTATGTAACCGACAAGCGCGATGAGTTCTGTAAGGCCATCATCAACAAACTGGTGAACTTCAGCTTTGAAAACATCTTTCACGAGAAATTTGATTTCTACGCCACCATTTTTGAATACCTGATTAAAGACTACAACACCAATAGCGGTGGCAAGTATGCGGAGTACTTTACGCCCCATGCCGTAGCCAAAATTATGGCCAAGTGCCTCGTGCAGGGAAAGGTGAAGAATGTAACCTGCTATGATCCCAGTGCGGGTTCGGGCACGCTGCTGATGAACCTCGCACACGAAATTGGCGAAGACAAGTGCACCATCTACTCACAGGATATCTCACAAAAATCATCGAACCTGCTGCGCCTGAATTTGATTTTAAATAATCTCGTACACTCCATCCCCAACGTGGTGAAGGGCAATACGCTGCTCGACCCCTACCACAAGGACAAAAAGGGCAAGCTACAAAAGTTTGATTTTGTTGTGAGCAACCCGCCCTTTAAGCTCGACTTCTCTGATTACAGCAACCAGCTCAACACAAAAGAAAACAACGAGCGCTTTTTTGCCGGTGTGCCCAATATACCCAATGCCAAGAAGGAGAGCATGGCCATCTATTTGATGTTCTTGCAGCACATCATGCACTCGCTGAGCGACACCGGCAAAGCTGCCATTGTGGTGCCCACCGGTTTTATTACTGCACAGAGCGGCATTGAACGAAAAATACGCGAGCGATTGGTGGAGCACAAAATGCTGCGCGGGGTTATCTCCATGCCTAGCAACATTTTTGCAACTACGGGCACTAACGTATCCATTTTGTTTTTAGACAAGGCCAACACCAAAGGCGACATTGTGCTGATGGACGCCTCCAAACAAGGCGAAACGGTGAAGGAAGGAAAAAACCAGAAGACACTGTTAAGACCCGATGAAGAACAACTTATTATTGACACATTTAATGCACACAAAACCGTTGATGATTTTGCGGTAGTAGTGAGCTACGAGCAGATTAAGGAAAAGAATTATTCATTTAGTGCAGGCCAATACTTTGAAGTAAGATTTGACTCTAAAGAAATTTCATCTAAAGAATTCGATGCGAAAATTAAGGCATTCAAAATTTCACTCGATACGCTGTTCGCTGAATCTGAAGAAATGCAACATGTGATTAAAGATTCCCTAACTCTTTTAGAAAAATGAATAATTGGAAGAGTTTTAAGATTGGGGATATATCAGATTCCTGTCTTGGAAAGATGCTGGACAAGAATAAGAACAAGGGTGAGCTCCAACCATACCTATCAAACAAAGCTGTTAGATGGGGTCGTAAGCTTCCCTAAAAAGCGAAGAATTCAAAACTAGGAATTTTAACTTTAGGGAACCATGAAGAAAAGTCGATTTACCGAGACACAAATTGTGTCAATCTTAAAGCAGTACGATGGCGGGAGTGCCGCTGCCGATCTTT
>JBKCJM010000052.1:0-29039 GCA_046301755.1 Cyclobacteriaceae bacterium | reverse complement strand
GCCGGAAGGGCGGGCACTTCGGGTGGGAAGTAATCGGTGGAAGTTCCTTCACCGCGGATAGCCGCAATCGGTAAGATGAAATCACCCAGATCATTTTTCTTTTTTAGCCCTCCACACTTGCCCAGAAACAGGCACGCGAGGGGTTTTACAGCGGTGAGGCAATCCATGATGGTTGCCGCGTTGGGGCTGCCCATGCCAAAGTTGATCATGGTAATGCCTTCAGCAGTTGCGCTTAGCATGGCCCGGTCGGTGCCGTGCACCTCCACGTTGTGCATTTCGGCAAACTTGCGCACGTAGTTGTCAAAATTTGTCAGCAGGATGTATTTTCCGAAATCCTGCAACGGCATGCCGGTATAGCGGGGCAACCAGTTTTCGGCAATTTCTTGTTTTGTTTTCATCTTCTATTTAGCGATTTAGCGCCCGTGTACCGGTTGAACCTTCCTGAATTCAAGCCAGTGCTGCGCAAAGAGCAGGGCAAAGTATTCATTTTCGATTTAATTCGAAAAAAGTACATCGTGCTGACGCCCGAAGAGTGGGTGCGGCAGCATCTGCTTCACTACCTCATTTCACACTTGCAGTACCCCAAGTCTTTGTTTCGGGTAGAGGGCGGGTTGTTGTACAATCAGCGTCAAAAAAGGTCCGACATTTTAGTTTTTGATCGTGACGGAAAACCATGGATGCTCATTGAGTGCAAGTCGCCTGCGATCAAACTCAATCAAAAAGCATTCAACCAGGTGGCCGTATACAACATGACCATCGGTGCGCGTTACCTCGCGGTGTCCAATGGCATGGTTCACTTCTGCTGCGAGGCAGTTACGCCCGGACAGGCGCCTACCTACCTGAATGATTTCCCACCCTTTGAGCCGTCAGCTGGTAGCTAGCCGATAAACTCTTTGAGATCGGTGAACGGTAGGTTGAAGGCATCAGCAACCGCCTTGTACACCACCTTGCCATTGATCACATTCAGACCTTTGCGCAATTCCATGCTATCCTGGCAGGCTTTCTTCCAGCCGTGGTTAGCCAGTTTGATGGCGTAAGGCAGCGTGGCGTTGGTAAGTGCCAGGGTAGATGTGTATGGAACTGCACCCGGCATGTTGGCCACGCAGTAATGCACAACATCATCGATGATATAGG
This sequence comes from Cyclobacteriaceae bacterium, assembly GCA_046301755.1. Taxonomy (GTDB): domain Bacteria; phylum Bacteroidota; class Bacteroidia; order Cytophagales; family Cyclobacteriaceae; genus ELB16-189. The sequence goes on along the minus strand of JBKCJM010000052.1, from coordinate 27,905 downwards.
TAGGGTCTTCGTGCGTAGTGGGGCGGCATGTTTCGATGCAACCGCCCTGGTCCACGGCTACATCAACCAGCACGGTGCCTGGCCGCATGGTCTTTAACATATCACGAGTTATCAGCTTCGGTGCTTTGGCGCCCGGTATCAATACCCCACCCACAATCAAATCATGGGTTTTCACCAAGTCGCGGAGCACGTAATCATTGGACACCATCGTGCGCACGTTTTTCGGCATGACGTCATCGAGGTAACGCAGCCGATTGATATTTACATCCGTAATAATCACATCGGCACCCATGCCCGCGGCCATCTTGGCGGCATTGGTTCCCACTACACCGCCACCCAGGATCAAAACTTTGGCAGGCATTACGCCCGGAACGCCACCCAACAGAATTCCACGTCCTTTTAATGGCTTCTCCAGGTACTTGGCTCCTTCCTGTATGGCCATACGGCCCGCCACTTCACTCATGGGTACCAGCAGCGGCAGGCTGCCGTCAATACGCTCCACGGTTTCGTAGGCCAGGCAAACCGCCCCGGTCTTAATCATGGCATGCGCCAGTGGTTCATACGAGGCGAAGTGGAAATAGGTAAATACGAGTTGATCTTTTTTAATGAGCCCGTACTCTTGTTCAATCGGCTCCTTCACCTTCATGATCATTTCGGCAATATTGAAAACTTCGGAAGCTGAGGGTAGAATTTTTGCGCCTGCACCGGTGTATTCAGCATCGGAAAACCCGCTACCGTCACCCGCTTTGGTTTGAACATAAACGGTGTGTCCTTTGCGGACCAACTCCTGGGCACCGGCCGGGGTGAGTGCTACCCGGTTTTCGTTATTTTTTATTTCCTTCGGAACGCCAATGATCATGATGATAGAGTTTGGTTGAAAATCGGGCAAATATACTACTGTTATCGATTGAAAGGCTATGAATATGGATATTGACGGCTTGAGGTATTTTGCATTTTATGGTTCGCTGCGCAGGGGAATGGTCCTTCACCAGCGGTTCAGGGAGCATTTGCATTACCGATTCAGCGCCCGCCTTTCCGGCTACGAAATGCGTGTTCATGGGCCCTATCCAACTGATCAGTATCCGTTGCCGGCTTACCCGGTGGTAGCCCATGGGCACGGTGATATTACGGTTGAGGTAACGGAGATCACGAGCGCTGACATCGCGCAGGAAATCGTGCATCTGGAGTTGCGCGCAGGGTATCGGTGCGAGGCGATCCGGATTGACAACCTGGAAGTCGGAATTTTTTTGTTTCCGGAGTCGCCCAATCTTCCCTTGGTTCCTTCCGGTGATTGGGTTCAATTCTTTGGACATCCAAAAGACACGCGGTAGAAAGTTTGGTACCTTTTTGTTCATTAGCTGACTGCTGGGTTTTTCTCTATTTTTGACCTTGGCAAACCTCCTGTTGTGGCAGCACCAAAAACAATTTCCGCCAAACCTTCGCGCGATGTAGCGTCTGTGCTGAGCGATTATCGCCTGGCTTGGGCAAGTCGTGAGGCGAGTCTGTTGGGCCGTAAGGAAGTCTTCATGGGCAAGGCCAAGTTTGGCATTTTCGGTGATGGCAAAGAAGTTGCCCAGATTGCCATGGCTCGCGTATTCAAACCGGGTGACTTTCGCTCTGGTTACTACCGCGATCAAACCTTCATGTTTGCCATTGGTGAGCTTACGCTGCAACAATATTTTGCGCAACTCTATGCTCACCCGAGTGTCGAGGCTGATCCTGCCTCAGCCGGGCGCCTGATGAACGGACATTATGCCACCCGCATGCTCAATGAGTCGGGTGACCTGGTTGATCTGACCAGCAGAAAAAACAGCAGCGCTGATATTTCTCCAACCGCAGCGCAAATGCCCCGGTTGCTCGGCATGGCTTACGCATCAAAACTATTCCGGCATAACAAGGCGCTTCACACCTATAAGACACTGTCGCGCAAGGGTAATGAAATTGCTTTTGGTACCATCGGAAATGCCTCCACATCCGAGGGCATGTTCTTTGAAGCGATGAATGCAGCGGGAGTTTTGCAAGTACCCATGTTGGTGTCCGTATGGGACGATGACTTTGGCATCTCCGTGCCGCAGGAATATCATACCACCAAGCAAAGCATTTCCAAGGCGTTGGCCGGGCTTCAACGCGCAGCCGATGAACCGGGTATTGAAATTATTACCGCGCGTGGATGGGATTACCTTGGTTTGATTCAGGCCTTCGAAAAAGCAGAAAAAATTTGCCGTGAACAACATGTGCCCGTGTTGCTGCACGTACAGGAAGTGACTCAGCCCCAGGGTCATTCTACATCCGGATCGCACGAGCGATACAAGTCGAAAGAGCGCCTCGCCTGGGAGCGCGACCACGATTGCCTGAAGAAAATGCGGGAGTGGATACTGGACGAAGAACTGGCATCGCCTGCGGAGCTTGACCGGCTGGAGAACGAAGGTAAGGTGCTGGCCAAGGAAGCCAAAGAAGCCGCCTGGAAGAGTTTTATGGCGGAGATCCAACGCGACCAAAATCTGTTAATTGAACTCCTGACCAGAGCCGAGACGGAAGTGGCCGACATTGGTGAGGTACGCGAAACTTTGGCCAAGACAATTAACCCCCTTCGCCTGGACAGTGCACGGGCAGCTAAGAAGGCGCTTCGGCTGCTGCGCGACAGTGGCTCATCCGTAAAAGAAGAAATCCGGAATTGGATTGACCGCACAACCAACGAAAACTTTGACCGGTTCAACTCGCACTTATATAGCCAGTCGCCCCAATCGGCCCTGCGCCAGCAGGCGGTGTTGCCACAGTATTCTGATAGCTCTCCACTGTTGGATGGACGTGAAATTTTGCAGGCCTGTTTTCGGGACGCACTCACGCGCGATCCACGCGTTCTCGCTTTTGGCGAAGATGTCGGCAGAATAGGGGATGTTAACCAGGGATTTGCCGGCTTACAAGAGCAGTTTGGCGAGTTGCGGGTAACGGATACCGGAATACGGGAGTGCACCATTATTGGCCAGGGAATTGGACTGGCCTTGCGCGGGCTTCGCCCGATTGCCGAAATTCAATACCTGGATTACCTGTTGTATGCTATCCAGATTTTGTCGGATGACCTCGCCAGCTTGCAGTATCGAACCAAAGGCGGGCAACGGGCTCCATTGATTGTGCGAACACGCGGACATCGGCTGGAAGGTGTGTGGCACTCGGGATCGCCCATGGGCATGGTGCTGCACAGTTTGCGGGGCATGCATGTGCTCGTTCCGCGCAACATGACGCAGGCGGCCGGATTTTATAATACACTACTGGATTCAGATGAACCTGCTCTTGTTGTGGAGTGCCTTAACGGCTATCGACTGAAAGAGAAACTGCCGGACAACATTGGAACGTTTAGGGTACCGCTGGGTGTGCCCGAGGTACTTCGGGAAGGTGGCGATGTAACCGTGGTTACGTACGGGTCAATGTGCCGACTGGTAATGGAAGCAGCCGATGAACTGGCGACTCTTGGTGTCTCCTGCGAGGTTATTGATGTTCAAACATTGCTGCCGTTTGACCGGCATCATCGCATTGTCGAATCCGTGAAAAAGACGAATCGGGTGGTATTTGCAGATGAGGATGTGCCGGGAGGAGCCACTGCATTTATGCTGCAGCAGGTTTTGGAAGAGCAGCAGGCGTTTCGCTATCTGGATGCCGCCCCGTTAACTATTCCGGCAAAAGAGCACCGTCCTGCTTACGGCTCGGATGGCGATTACTTCTCGAAGCCAAACCTGGAGGAGCTGGTTGAGAAAATCTATGGCATGATGCACGAGAGCGATCCGCTCCTTTTCCCTGCCATCTAGACAGCTATCGCCTGATTTGCTGCAGGGTAAACTCAGGAGTTTCAATAACGTTGCTCCGGTTAAGCGCGCGGTCTTTGATATAGACCCGAAGTTTCAGCGTGCGGGTGTTGAAGATGATATTGAAAGCAGAGCTTTTCAGGGCGTAGTTGATCACACCTTCCAGTGGGCTGCCCGGAGTTTCCTTAAACAGAATTGGAAAGCGGCCATAATACGGATCTACTACACAGCCCGGGTACACAAATTCCGAGTTCCAGTCATAGATCTGGAAGGACCCATCCGGCTGCTTAATCAGGTAGTCTACAAAAATATTGTAATGATCGGGGTTGAGTTGAAAATACAACGTATCCGTTACCGTTTGTCCGTTTCGGATCACCTCCCAATTGATGCAGTTGAACGGTGTGTCGAAAGGAGGGAGGGTATCGTATTGTGGTTTTTTGCGGGTGGAGTACTTGACCAGTGTACAGGTGTTGAGGTTGATGCAGGCCGGGAAACCTGGATCGGTGACATCGTAAAAGTAAAAACGATTGTTGTAGCAGATGTCTTGACTAATACAATCATCATCGCTTGAGCTTAATCCCAGATCGCCATCGCCATCGGTGAAGCTCACGGAAATTACAATTGAATCTGGCTGATTGGCTACCGGATTATCCCCAAAATAGACGTCCTTGAACTGAATCTCCGGTTCGGCCGGGAATTCGGGCGGGTCAAAACACGTCATCACCGACACCCCCAACACCATGATCACCAACACAGTCGCCCAGCTTTTCATTACGTCCTGTTTATATTCGTCCTGAAAATTACTCAACAATTGCCCAACATAAAAAGTTTTGAGAGCCTGCTACCAGATGTAAACGAGAAGACATTCGCTTCTATTGCGCTGGAGCTTTTTCAATTTCAGGCCCGCGAAAATGCCGTTTATCGGTCTTTTCTGGAGGCCCGGAACATCGAAGCGTCTTCCATCCGCAGCCTGCACGAGATTCCATTTTTACCCATCTCGTTTTTTAAGACAGCCCGGGTTGTTACCGGCAACTGGTTGCCGGAAAAGGTATTCACCAGCAGCGGCACCACGGGCACAGTTACCAGTTCGCATTATGTGCGGTCGGTCGATTTTTACCTGGCTCATGCCACACAGCTTTTTGAGCGTGTTTTTGGCCCGTTAACGGACTACCATTTGCTGGCGCTTCTGCCCGGATATGGTGAGCGGGCGGGGTCGTCCCTTTTGGTAATGATTGAGCATTTCATCCAGCGTACGGGTTCTTCCTACTCAGGATATTATCTACACAACCATGATGATCTGATACGGCAGATTGACCGTGTGCGGAGCTTGGGCGATGGCAAGAACGTGCTGATCTGGGGCGTTACGTTTTCCTTGCTTGACCTGGCCGAGCAATACGCGCCTGATCTATCGGGCTGCGTGGTGATGGAAACGGGTGGCATGAAAGGCAGGCGCCCCGAGCTTACCCGTGTGGAGCTGCACGACCAACTCAGGCGGCTTTTTAGTGTGGAAAGCGTGGCTTCCGAATATGGTATGACGGAGCTGCTATCGCAGGCGTATTCAGCCGGGGCGGGTCGATTTCTTGTTCCCTCCTGCATGAAAATCCAGATTCGGGATGTGAATGACCCCAAAAATACCCTGCCGCAGGGCAGAACCGGTCTAATTCAGGTTATCGACCTTGCCAATATCCATTCATGCTGTTTCATAGAAACCGAGGATTTAGGAATTCTGGGCCAATCCGGTTACTTTGAGGTACTTGGCCGGATGGACAACAGCGATGTGCGCGGCTGCAACCTGCTGGTCGGGTAGCCGCTCAAATCGCCAAACGGCCATTTTTGGGGGTTAAAATTTGGTCTCTAGAAAAACATTGATATTTTTGCTTACCAACTGATTGACTATGAAAAAGCTTTTACTGTTTGTCCTTCTGGCGGCTTTTGTTTCGGCCTGCAGCCAATACACATGCCCCACCTACAGCAAGAAGGAGGTAAAGAATGAGACCTCGGAAAAGCGCATCTAAGCGAGGTATTTCTGCACGTCTTTCGGGCCTATTTCCGGCCCGCACATAATTATCAGGCGTTCCATCACATTTTTCAACTCCCGGATATTGCCGGGCCAATCGTACTTTTCAAGTTCCTTGAGGGCATCGCGCCCGATTGATTTCTTCTTAGACCCGTACTCCGCAGCAATTTCGGTCAGAAATCTTTCAGCCAGCAAACCAATGTCGGCTTTACGGTCTTTTAAGGCGGGCACTTTAATAAGAATAACCGCCAGTCGGTGGTAAAGGTCTTCCCGAAAGCGCCCTTCGGCAATCTCTTTTTTGAGATCCTTATTGGTAGCTGCCAGTATGCGCACGTTTACCGCGATGTCCTTTTCTCCACCAACGCGGGTGATTTTATTTTCCTGAAGCGCACGAAGCACTTTGGCCTGGGCCGACAAACTCATGTCACCGATTTCATCGAGAAAGAGTGTGCCACCTTCTGCCTGTTCAAATTTGCCAATGCGCTGTTTGACAGCCGAAGTAAACGATCCTTTTTCATGTCCGAATAACTCGCTTTCAATCAGTTCGGACGGGATGGCGGCACAGTTTACTTCAACAAATGCACCTGCTCTGCGAGCGCTGGTTTCATGAAGCTGGCGGGCCACCAATTCTTTGCCCGAACCATTCGGCCCGGTGATCAGCACCCGGGCCTCGGTGGGGCCGACTTTCTCAATCATCTCTTTCACTTCGGCCAGTGCCGGAGATTCACCCACGATCTCATATTTCTGATTTACCTTTTTACGAAGGGTTTTGGTTTCGCGCACGAGCGAGTTTTTTTCCAATGCATTGCGCAGGGTTACCAGCAGGCGGTTGAGGTCAGGCGGTTTTTGCAAAAAGTCATAGGCGCCTGCTTTTGTTGCATCTACGGCCAGCTCGGTGGTACCATGGGCTGATATCATGATGAAATTGCCTGGGTGTTCTTGCTCTTTTGCACGCCTGAGCACCTCCATGCCGTCCACCTTCGGCATTTTGATGTCGCAGAATACGACATCATAGGCTTGTTGTTCCAGTTTGGCCAGGCCTTCGGCTCCGTCTTTAGCTTCATCTACTTCCAGCTTAAGTTCTTTTTGGTCAAGCAGAATATCTTTCAGCACGGCACGTATGCTGGCTTCGTCTTCGATGATGAGGATGCGGGGCATGAGTTGAGATTGATCTGCAAGATAAGGGTTGAAAAAATTAAACCCTCCGTCACCAGGTGAGGAGGGTAAAAAATGCAAGCCTGTAAGCCGGGTTCTGTTCCCCGATTTTGTCAGGGTGCCTGTCATTTATCTGTTCCGGGCTTTGCAACCCGGAATCGAGCAGCCTACCCGTAGCACCCGCTTGCGCAGACCGCGAGCCGCGGACCTCCCCAGGGAGATGCTACCTATTTGGCCTTTCAACTCGTAAGGTTTGCCATGCGTTCGAAATCACTTTCGAGACCGGTGGGCTCTTACCCCGCCTTTTCACTATCACCCCGACAAGTCGGGGCTACCTGTTTTCTGTGGCACTGTCTGTCCCCGATCACTCGGGGCCTTCCCGTTAGGAAGTACGATGCTCTGTGTTGCCCGGACTTTCCTCCCTCCCGAAATTTCAGGAGCGCGACAAGCCGGCTTGCGGGGCAAAGGTACGAATTAAAGGCTCTTCAGTCCGTGATTGCCTGGTAGGTGAGCACTTTGAACTTGTCGCCTATGTTCCAGTAGGGCGATGCGTACATGTTGGTGAAAATCATGGCGACCAGTTTCTCCTTCGGATCAGCCCAGTAGTGCGTGTTAAAAGCCCCGCCCCACGAGAAGGAACCTAGCGAAAGAATCGATTGGTAGTCGTTCTTTTCCGTCTCCAGCCCAAATCCAAGTCCGAATTGATTGGTGATCGGGGGTTGCAGTTGATTGGTGAGCATGAGTTCAACTGTCTTTCGGCTTAACAAGCGCACACCGCCCAGCTCACCTTTGTTGATGAACAATTGAAGAAACTTTGCGTAGTCCTCAACCGTAGAGCTAAGCCCAGCCCCTCCTGAAAAGTATGTGCCCTTGAGCGTTGGGTATTGCGGATTGGCGCCATCGTAGGTGGGCTTGTCCATTTTTTCAATTTTGCCATTGCGTGTTTGGTACAACCAAACCAAGCGCTGCTGTTTTTCCTTGGGCAAAAAGAAGTAGGTATCGTTCATTCCTAAGGGTCCAAAAATTCTAGTCTTGAAGAACTGATCCAGCGGCATGCCCGAAACCACCTCCACCAGGTAGCCAAGTACATCAGTATTCAGGCCGTAGGTATACTGTTCACCGGGTTGATGTTTCAGGGGGAGGCCTCCCAGGATTTTAATCTTGTCAGCCAGCACCATGTTGTCGGTGCCAATGCCGCTGGGTACGGCAGCTTTCGCGTAAATGGCTTTGAACTCTGCGCTGCCAATACTGGCGTAGTCGATGCCCGAGCTATGGGTTAGCAGCTGGCGGATGGTGATCTCACTTTTGGCGGGCACCGTGGTGTAAGTAGTATCCGCTGCGTTGAAACTGGCCAGAACCCGCGGGTTTTTGAACTCCGGAATGTAGCGCGACACCGGCTCATCTAACAGAAACTTTCCCTCCTCGAACAGCATCATCACGGCCAGGCTGGTGATCGCTTTGGTTTGCGAGGCAATGCGAAAGATATCGTCCTTTTTGAGTGGAGCTTTGTTCTCAACATCGCTATAGCCAAAAGCCTTGTGATAAATGATTTTGCCATTTCGTGCTATCATCACCACGGCACCCGGTATCTGCTGCCGGTCAACCAGGTCGATTACCAGTTTGTCGATGCGCGCCAGCCGGGTGGAGGACATGCCGTTATCTTCCGGTTTGCCAACAGGCAACGGCTGTGCCACAACCCGGCCGATTGCACACGCGATGAACAGGATGAAAAGTTTTTTTGAAATCATAAGCTACTTGAATTAAAGGCCTTTGATGCTCATGCCGCCATCGACTGAAATGTTCTGGCCGGTGATGTAACTGGACTGGTCCATCGCGAGGAATGCCACCAGTGAGGCTACTTCGTGGGGTTGCCCTACACGACCCATCGGGGTTCGCGACAAAATTTTTTCGAGTCGGTCCGGATTGCTGAGAACGGGTTCGGTGAGAGGTGTCTCAATGTACCAGGGCGATACGGTGTTCACGCGAATTTGATGAGGCGCCCACTCGGCTGCCAGGTGCCTCGACAACTGGATAATGGCGGCCTTCGTCATGCCGTAGGGCGGGCCACTTTGCACATCAACCGATCCGGCTACCGAAGCAATATTGATCACACTGGCATGCCCTGATTGCTTCAGAAGCGGAAATGCGCGCTGGGTCAGATCAATTATGCTGAACAAGTTAATCTCAAACAGTTTTCGGTACTCGTCCTCCGAATAGTCGACAAAAGCCTTTCGGATATTGGTGCCAACGTTGTTCACCAGCACATCGAGTTTTTTCCAGTTTGCGTCTACTTTGTCCAGCAGCTGGCTGCGAAAGTTCTTGTCGGTAACATCGCCAGAGAGCCGAAACCAGCGGTTGGGGTGTTTTAGTTTCCCTTCCAGCACGCTGGTGTCGCGGGCTACAATAAGTACTTCGGCTCCCAGTTCAAGCATTTCCTGAACGATGGCAAGCCCAATACCCTTGGTTCCGCCAGTAACCAATACTTTTTTATTGTTAAGTGACCACATCAGGTTGAAAGTTCGGGTTTTACCACGAGCAGGTAGTAGTCTTTATCGAGCGGCAGGTAACCCTGATCGTAGCAATAGTAGTAAATGGCTCCCTCTTTAGTGGTGTAGGTGTTGGTGTGGAACCGGAAATCGAACCCCTGCTCCTTCAAGCGCATGCCCATTATCTTGGTCTTGCCGGTAGTATTCAACCCCTGCAGTATTCTTCGGTTTCTGCGGAGCACATTGTTGACGTTCCGGATGTAATTGGTCTCATTACTATTGAGCCGGTTGTGGTGGCTGATCCGGCACTGGTCGCTGCAGAATTTTTTGTCTTGCCGGCCTTTGATCGGCTCGCCACATTCCAGACACGTTTTTACCGCAGCACCCATACGGAAACGAAAGTAAATAAACTTGACTCAATCTGCCACATCCTGACCAAAATCATAGGCGGTTGGCGCAGCCTGGGCTAAGTTGGCACCCGTGATCAACCTGATTCACAAAAACCGCGAGTTTTGGACGCATGAGCGAAGCCTGAGTGCCCTGCTCATTTACCTCACGCTGAGTATTCTTACCTGGATACCGCTTTCGGGTATGCGATGGTGGGAGTTTGTCATTCGCGACATTCTGTTTAACCTGATCTTACTTTCCGGCATTTTTGCCGTGTTTACAAAATGGCGACATCTTGGTTTTTTTATCACGCTTGCCGTGGCTGCCTTTATACTTCGAATTGTTTCCTTTACGGCTTCGGTGGTTTGGATTGAGGTGTTCAGCAATGCCATTACGTTTCTTTTTTTGGGATTGCTCGCCTGGATGGTGCTACGCCACATATACAAAATTGGCCCGGTGAACAAGTACCGTATTCAGGGATCGCTGGTCGTGTATTTGATCATGGGTTTGCTGTGGGCTTTGATCTACCACAGCGCCTGGCTTCTGGAACCAGGCAGTTTTGGAGGTCCGGAAGTGATTGAATCGTCACCCCGGGCTTTTGCTGAATTCATTTACTTCAGTTTTGTGACAATGACCACTCTTGGCTACGGTGATATTGTAGCCGAGGCACCGCTGGTTCGTGCTGCGGTAATTTTTGAGGGCATGGCTGGCATGCTGTACCCCGTGCTAATGATTGCGCGGCTGGTGGCCCTGGAATTACAACACGCGCGCGCCTGACGGGCCGGGAATATACTTCGTAAACCAACTGGACACAGTCATCTGAATAACCCCCCAGAACGCTTCTTTGAAAATGCCGGGCGACATTTTGGATTCACCCCGCGTGCGATCGGTAAAAATGATCGGTACTTCAACGAGCCGGAACCCATACTTCCACGCCAGAAATTTCATTTCGATTTGAAACGCGTACCCGACAAACTTCACCCGGTTCAACGGAACAGTTTCAAGCACCTGGCGTTTGTAGCAGACAAAGCCCGCTGTGGTGTCGCGGATGGCCATGCCGGTGATTAGCCGCACATACATGCTGGCGCAATACGACAGAAGTACACGGCCCATCGGCCAGTTAACCACGTTGACGCCTGTAGCATAACGCGATCCAATGCTCAAATCGGCACCGCCCTCGCTGCATTGCAAATACAGGGGCACCAGGTCCAGCGGGTTGTGCGAGAAGTCGGCATCCATTTCCATGATGTAGTCGTACCCCTTTTCAAGGGCATAGGCAAAGCCGGCCAGATAGGCGGTGCCGAGCCCCTGCTTGCCAGGCCGCTCCATCAGGTGCAACCGCATTTGCTCGGGTGTATTGAAGTTGGATTGCAGATCCTTCACCAGGCTGGCTGTGCCATCGGGCGAGCCATCGTCTACGATCAATACATCAAAGTCTTTCGGCAGCGAGAACACCGTTTCGATTATACGAACGATGTTTTCCCGTTCATTGTACGTGGGAATAATGACGATGACGTTGCTCACTTGCCTTTGGTGGATTCCAAATTTAGTAAAAACTGTAAAACGCACTTTTTTGGACAAGACGAGGAGGCTTTGCATCTTGGCCCTATGAGTGCGTGTGTGTTTCTGGACCGCGATGGCGTGCTTAACCGCGATAATCCAAATTATACCTACCGGTTAGGTGATTTTGACATTTTACCCGGTGTGCCGGAGGCGTTGTATTGGTTAAAAGCGACCGGATTCAAGCTGGTGGTGGTCACGAACCAGAGTGGTATTGCGCAGCGGATTTACACCCACCGCCAGGTGCAACTTTGCCACATCTTTTTGCAGCAGGCTTGTGGCCATGTGATTGATGCGTTTTACTACTCGCCATACCACCCGAGTGTAACGGCATCACTAGCGCGAAAGCCGGGCACGCTCATGTTTGAAAAGGCGATGGCCCGTTTTGCGCTGGATCCTGCGCATTGCTGGATGGTTGGAGACCGTGGGCGCGATATCATACCTGCCCGAGCACTGGGTATGCGCACCATACAGTTGGGAAATGAAATCGAAAAAGAAAATCAGGCCGACTTTAAAGTGCATTCACTGCTTGAAGCAGCTAAGTTGGTACTGGCCAAGACAAATAAAAAAGGACCCTTGCGGGGCCCCTTTTTAGAAAACCTGTTCGACTAAAAAATTACATCTTCTTCGGAACCAACACCTTGTTGGTCATGTGGATTACGCCATTGTTAACGGCAACATCGGGGTTGATTACTTCGGCACCGCCTACGAAAACTTTGCCATCCTTAATTTCCACTTTCAGTTTTTCGCCCTGAAGCGTGGTGAGTTCCTGACCATTGGAGAGGTCACCGGCTTTTACGGTTCCGGCTACCACGTGGTACTTAAGCACACTTTGCAGCTTGCTCTTGTTTTCGGCCTTCAGCAGCATGTCAACGGTTGATTGCACGGCACCAAACGCATCGTTGGTGGGGGCAAAAAGCGTGTAAGCTTCTGTTCCTTCAAACACGGAAGTCAGCTCACCCGCATCGAGGGCAGCCTTCAGTGTTGACAAATTCGGGGTATTCATAACAAAAGCCGCGATAGGCTTGGGAAGTGCAGCTATTGAGTCGGCTTTCCGTTGTTCTACGGCAATCGAGTCGGTTCTGCGAATGGAATCAAGGCGGGCTTTTTCGCGGGCGGCTTTTTCACCACCACCACAGCTGGCGAGGATTACGGCAACAGCCGCAAGCATCCCTACAAATAAAATTGCTTTTTGGTTTTTCATATTGGTTTTACGATTTCGGCCGCAAATGTATAGGCGCCCACGGCACTTACCAAGTGCTTGGGCCATTTAAATTGTTTTGTTGAACGCGCTCAACGCCCAAACGAGACGGCTTTTGACGCGTAAAGCGCACCATTGTGCCCTCTTATTTCCAGCGAAACCATCGGCTGCGCCTTCTTCCAGGTCAGGCGAATGAGTCCGTAGTTCTTCTGAATCACCAGCGGACCGGAGCGGTGTTCGTTTTTCTCTTCCGAGGGCGTGTTCCAGGTGTGAGTAAGCCCGCTTGCGGTGAAGTCCACCAGGGGATAGGGAAGGCCGGGTACCTGCATTTCCGAAAACTCTGCGATGTGCCGATCGCCCGAAATAATCAACAGGCGCTTACTTTTTGCGCGTGCCAGCAAGTTCAGGAGCCGCTGCCGGGCATTGGGAAAATTCGCCCATTTCTCGAAGCGATGCTCTTCGCTGATAACCTGGATACTGGAGTTAATGATAACGAGCTGCGGTTGCTCATCAGTCAACTCCTGTTCGAGCCACTTCCACTGCGCTTCGCCCAGAATATCACCAGTCGGGTTAATCAGGTATCGGTAGGTGCGGCTCCTGGTGATCGAGTCAACGTAATACTCTTTATACACCGTGTCGCGGAAATACCGTGTGTCAAGATTGATCACTTTGATCTGACGCCCGCGCGGCCCGAAGGTGCGCGCGTGGTAGATGCCCTCGCGCTGCCGAGCAGGGTTGTCTGAGGGGAGATCAAGAAAATCTGCAGCCAGTTGCTGGCTTTCGCGTTTCTTGCTGAAGTATGTGCCGCCATCATTTATGCCAAAGTCGTGATCATCCCACGTGCCGGTGATGGCCGCGGTACTGCGAAGTGCCTGGTAGTCTGCCCGATTTTTTTGTTGATCATACTTCACCTTCAGCACGGCCATGTCGTGCGAATCACCATAAATATTGTCGCCTCCCCAGATCCACACCTGTGGCTTTTGGCGGAGAATTTCGGCCCACATTTGATCATCTGAACTTTGCCGGGAGCAGGAACCGAACGCTATCGTTTCCACCGGTTCGGTGGTTTGAGCAAATGCCAGAACGGGCACTGCAAACAGTACAAGAAGCAGCCTCATAACGAGCCAAAGATGGCAGAACACCTGCGAACGGCCACAGGAAAATTTCTAATTTCGCAGTTTATTAACATACACATGGTTACGCTGGACGAACAAATCAAAGGGGAAATCGGGAGAGCCATCGGCTCGGTTGTGGGGCAACCGGTAGAGGGCTTTCAGGTACAACCGACCAACCCCGAGTTCGAAGGTAGCCACACCTTGGTTTGCTTTCCCCTGACCAAATTGACCCGCAAATCACCCGAGGAAACGGCACGGCTCATTGGGGAAGAACTCATTAAGGGCAAACTGTTTGGTCGTTATAACGTGGTAAAGGGCTTTCTTAACCTGACGCTTACCGACAAGGTGTGGGCTACCACGCTGCAGGCTATTGTGCGGCAGCCGGATTTTGGGCAGGCTGCGCGCCACGGTCGCGAGATCATGATTGAGTATTCTTCGCCAAACACGAATAAGCCGTTGCACCTGGGCCACCTGCGCAACAATTTTTTGGGGTTTAGTGTAAGCGAAATCTACCGGGCACTCGGCTACACCGTGCACCGGGTTCAAATCATTAACGACCGGGGCATTCATATCTGCAAGAGCATGGCCGCCTGGTTGCAGTTTGGCGATGGCGAAACCCCCGAAAGCAGCGGCATCAAGGGCGATCACCTGGTGGGCAAATACTACGTGCTGTTTGATAAGCAGTACAAAACGGAAATAGCCGGGCTACTCGCCCAGGGTGTGTCGGAGCCTGACGCGGAGAAAGAAGCACCTATTATGAAGCAGGCGATCGACCTGTTGCGCAAGTGGGAAGCGAAAGATAAGGATACGTTGGGCCTCTGGAAGCGGATGAACGGTTGGGTGTACGATGGGTTTGATAAAACGTATCGGCAAATGGGCGTTGCGTTCGATAAACTTTACTACGAAAGTGAGACCTACCTGCTCGGCAAAGACGAGGTGATAAAAGGAGTGCGGGAAGGCGTGTTCTACACGAAAGAGGATGGGAGTGTTTGGGTTGACCTCACCGGTGACGGACTGGATCATAAGGTGCTGCTGCGCGCAGACGGCACCTCGGTTTACATGACGCAGGACATTGGCACCGCCATTTTACGTTTTCACGATTTCCCGAATATTGAAGGCCAGGTTTACACGGTAGGTAACGAACAGGAGTATCACTTTAAGGTGTTGTTCCTGATTTTGAAGAAACTGGGTTTCGCATTTGCTGATAAATGCTATCACCTTTCCTACGGCATGGTGGATTTGCCTACGGGTAAAATGAAAAGCCGCGAAGGCACAGTGGTAGATGCCGATGACCTGATGAAGGAAATGCTGGACGAGGCGGAGAACCAAACGCGGGCATTAGGCAAGATTGATGAAATGACCGATGCCCAGGCACACCAGTTGTTCGAAATGGTTGGAATGGGTGCGCTTAAGTTTTTCTTACTGAAAGTTGATCCAAAAAAGCGGATGCTGTTTGACCCTGAAGAGTCGATTCAGTTACAAGGTCATACAGGTCCGTTTATTCAATATACCCACGCCCGTATTCAGGCGTTGCTGCGCAAAGCGGCTGAGCTAAAGGTAACGCCACATGCAGATATGATTGATTTGTCTACGCCATTAGAAGCAGCGGAGCGCTCTGTTATTGCGCTATTGAATGCCTACCCCGCTCGTCTTCAGGAGGCGGGTCGGCAGTATTCACCGGCTGTGGTGGCCGCCTTTGCGTACGATCTGGCGAAGGAGTACAATCAGTTTTATCAATCCATCAGCATTTTGGGTGAAACGGATAAGGCCAAAGTGAACACACGCCTGTGTTTGTCGCTCGCGGTTGGCCGTGCACTTAGGCACAGCATGGGGTTGTTGGGCATTGCCGTTCCGGATAAGATGTAAACTTTTTCCCGTGCGCGGTGTTTGACATAGTATGAAGACCTTAACCGCCATCCTGCTTATGACTGTTCTTTCTACCGGCAATCTGTACGACTTCAAGTTGACCGCACTAGATGGTAAAGTGGTGGACTTTAGCCAGTTCAAGGGTAAAACCCTGTTGATCGTGAACACAGCCTCGCGCTGCGGCTATACCCCCCAGTATGCCGACTTGCAGGAGTTACACAAGACCTATGGTTCGAAGGTCACGATTCTCGGTTTTCCAGCTAACAACTTCGGTGGCCAGGAGCCGGGCACCAACGCTCAGATTTCCGATTTCTGCCAGAAGAACTACGGTGTAACTTTCCAGATGTTCGAGAAGATTTCCGTGGCTGGCAGCGACCGCCACCCGCTGTACGCGTGGTTGAAAGAAAAAACCGGAAAGGAACCAACCTGGAATTTCTGCAAGTACCTGGTGAAACCGGACGGTACCGTTACGTTTTTTGGTTCTGGTGTTAATCCGGCTGAAATACTCGATGAAATCTAAAATTATTTTAACCGCCATTGTTGTTATGGGATTAGCCTCCATGTTAGCTGCCAAACTTTCCGGCAATCAGTCGCCAAAAGGTGCTGTGCCCAATTCTTTGTATGACATCAAGATGAAAACCCTTGATGGAAAAGAGATCGACTTTGGTCAGTATCGGGGAAAGAAACTGCTGATTGTAAACACAGCTTCGAAGTGTGGGAAAACACCGCAATATGCCGGCCTCGAAAAGTTGCATGAGAAGTACCAAGGCAAGGTAACCGTGCTGGGATTTCCGGCTAACAATTTTTTGTGGCAAGAGCCGGGCAGCAATGCCGAGATTGCCGAGTTCTGTGAGCGTAACTATGGCGTGAAGTTTCAAATGTTTGAGAAGATCTCTGTGAAGGGATCTGATCAACATCCCCTCTACCAATGGCTGCAAGCGAAAACGGGTCATAAGCCCGACTGGAATTTTGCCAAATACCTGGTGAACGAGGATGGAACACAGGTGACTTTTTTCAAATCCTCGGTTCAGCCGCTGGATAACCAGTTAGTGGGTTTGATTTTAAAACCGTAATGCTTCGGGCTTTACTTTCAGCAAAAGCGTGGTCGCACGATCTTGGCTTGCTCGTGCTGCGGCTGAGTTGCGGGCTGATGCTGACGCACGGGTGGAGCAAGTTCATCCATTTTGCCGACCGCATGGAAAAGTGGCCTGATCCGTTCCACGTGTCATCACCCGTATCGCTGGCGCTTACCGTTTTTGCTGAATTGTTTTGCACCTTGCTGGTGGTGGCCGGCCTTTTTACCCGGCTTGCACTAATACCCCTGATCATCTGCATGGCGGTGGCCGCTTTCGTCATCCATGGCAGCGACCCGTTTGGTGATAAGGAGCATGCGCTCCTGTTTTTACTGCCCTACCTTGCTCTTCTGTCTACTGGACCGGGAAAATATTCCTTCGACCGCCTGATTGGGCGGCTGTAAGCCCTCCGGTTTCACCGGCAAAAAACTCCGGTTTCACCGATTTTTTGGCATCGTCTGCCTTTATGGGCTGTTCGTGCGCCTTTGGGTTGCGTTATTTCGGGTATAAATCGAATACAAATGGGCGATCAACGCAACAAAATGAGTAACAGCTTCTGGGTAGGAGCGATTATTCTGGGCATTGGCAGTTTTCTGCTGCTGGACCGGCTGGACCTGCTGGATTTTCCGCGCTGGCTGTTTTCCTGGAAAGTATTCCTGATTGTGCTGGGTGTAATCATTGGGGTTAACAGACGCTTTGAAGGCATCGGCTGGTTGATTCTGATTTTAGTGGGTTCCTTTTTTCTGGTGGAAGATATCTTCTTCGACTGGGACTTGCGCAAATACTTTTTCCCGGTAGCGATTATAGCGATAGGCTTGGTCATTTTGACCCGTGCAGTTGCCGGTAGCGGAGTGCGCGAAGCACGCAAGTCCGCTATGAACTCCGATGGTCTTGTAGCCACTGATGAAGGTGGGGAAGATTATTTTGATCTGGTGACCGTTTTTGGCGGCATCAAGCGCAAAGTTTTCTCCAAGATGTTTCGCGGAGGAAAAGCTACGTCCGTTTTCGGTGGTGTGGATATTGACTTGTCGCAAGCCGATATGAATGGCACCGTAGTTG
This sequence comes from Cyclobacteriaceae bacterium, assembly GCA_046301755.1. Lineage (GTDB taxonomy): Bacteria > Bacteroidota > Bacteroidia > Cytophagales > Cyclobacteriaceae > ELB16-189. The sequence continues at coordinate 10,186 of JBKCJM010000052.1, read as the reverse complement.
TAGACGTGGTATGTGTATTTGGCGGTATTAAACTTATTGTTCCTTCTAACTGGGAGACAAAAAATGATGTGACCGCCATCATGGGAGCAGTAGAGGACAAGCGTACTTCGCTGGGTACTACTACAACCAAAAAAATAGTACTCACAGGCTTCGTCATGTTCGGTGGCGTGGATATCAAGAGCTACGTGTAACGCAATGAGCGCGGCAGCCGAAAGGCTGCCGCCTTTTAAATCCCAAAATCAAACTGTCATGTTAAGCTGGTACCTGGTGAAACTGATTTACTTCGCAGCTGCAGAGACCATCGGCTCCGGGGCGAAGTTTGAAGAGCGGTACATGATGCTGCAGGCCGATGAGGCGGGTTGGGCACGCGAAAAAGCTGTGGTGCTGGCGCGACTACAGGAGCACACCCTGGCCGCTCGTTTTGTTCAGGTGGCGGAGGTTGTCGAGTTAACCGAATATGAAGGAGCCTGCCTGATTGCTCCACAGGCCGAAGAGATCACCCCGTTTGCTCCCCGCGTGGCAGCCCGGTAATTTGCAGAGCGATGGCAGCATTTCACTCCCGGTTTATTTCGCGCAAGATCGTGCTGGTAGTTTCCGTGGCGTTGGCGTGGGTGCTGGTTCAGGCAGTTTTGAGCTATCAGTTCCTCCATTCATGGGAGTTCGCCTGTTGGGATGCAGCTGTGTTTACAGCCACCCTGGGTATTGCCGCCTTCGCGGCAAGCAATCTTTTGTTACGCTACCTGCCCGAGTCCGGTAAACATGGATTTGCAGTCGGTTTGAGTTTGCTGGCAGCTTGGGCCAGTGTTTGGCTGGGAGGGCAGGCCATTGATCCGTGGATCAGCGATCCGCTTTTTCGCCAGTTTCTGTCCGACAGCGAGTACGTGCGGCTGGTTATTCATTTTTTGTGGATGGTGGGCATCACGCTGGGTACTTCGCTTAGCGAAGAGGTCAACCGGAAAAAAGCCGAGGTGCAGCAGGAGTCGGACGTAAAAGCATTTGTTCGCGAAGCGGAACTGCAGAAACTTCAGTTGCAGCTTCAGCCTCATTTCCTGTTTAATAGCCTCAACTCCATTAATGCGCTTATTCTTTTCGACACCGAAAAGGCGCGCGATATGATCGGTCAGCTCTCGGATTTTCTAAGGGCAACCCTGAAGCGTGCGGATGAGCAGTGGATTTCCCTCGAAGAGGAGTTTACCTATATCAACCTGTATCTATCCATTGAGAAGGTCCGGTTCGGCCATCGCTTGCAGGTGGAAGCCGATCTGGATGAGCAGCTCAAGTTGTGGCTCATACCGCCTTTGATTCTGCAGCCGTTGGTAGAGAATGCAATCAAGTTCGGGCTTTACGGAACTACTGACCAGGTGAAGATCACCATGATCACCTCCCGGGTCGATGATCATTTAATGATTCAGATTTCCAACCCGTTTGATGCCGATGCGCAATCAGCCAGCGGCACCGGGTTTGGGTTGCACGGGCTGAAGCGCAGGCTCTACCTGTTGTACGCGCGCAACGATTTGGTGCAGACCCGTACGGAAGGAAATCAATTCATTGTGCAACTTATTCTGCCGGAAAAATATGAAGGTGATCGTAATCGATGATGAGCCGCTGGCCCGGGCGGTGATCAAAGCCCACTTGCGCAAGTTCCCCGAACTTGAGGTGGTGGCCGAGTGTGGCGATGGCTTTGAGGGCGTAAAAGCCATTCAGCAATTTCAGCCGGATTTGATTTTCCTTGACATCCAGATGCCGAAAATCAATGGATTCGAAATGCTGGAACTGATTGAGTCAAAGCCCTCCGTCATTTTTGTAACGGCCTATGACTCGTACGCCATTCAGGCATTTGAGTCCAGCGCGGTGGATTACCTGCTGAAGCCGGTTTCCGAAGAACGGTTTCACCAAGCCCTGCTGAAATGGAAAGCGCATATGACACTTCCGCCTCCGCACGGAGTGGATCAAGTGCTGGATTCAATGGCCCGGACACAGCCCCAGCAACAGCGCGTGGTGGTGAAAACCGGAAGTAAAGTGAAAATCATTCCGTTGCACGAAGTACTCTACTTCGAAGCCGATGATGACTATGTAAAGGTGTTTACGGCCGAGGGCTCCTTTTTGAAGAACAAGACCATGGGCTTTTATGAAAACAGTCTGGATCCCCAGCAGTTTGTTCGCATCCACCGGTCGTACATTGTACAAGTTAATCAGATCACGCGCATAGAGCCGTATCAGAAGGAGACCCATATGGCCGTGTTGCGTAGTGGGGTGTCGTTGCCAGTGAGCAAAACCGGCTATGGCAAGCTGAAAGAAATTTTGGGCGTGTAGGAAGACTCTTGCATGTATATTTGCGCCCGGAATGATGAAACACTGGATTGAAGCGTTTCGTTTGCGCACGTTGCCCTTGTCGCTGGCGTGCATCGGCATGGGCACCTGTCTGGCTGCAGCCGAGGGTTATTTTCAGGGTAGTATTTTTTTTCTGGCGTGTGTCACCACGGTTTTCCTTCAGATACTTTCTAATCTGGCCAATGATTACGGAGACTCTGTTCACGGAGCAGATCATGCAGACCGTTTGGGGCCTCAGCGTGCCGTGCAGTCGGGAAAAATTTCGGCTTCAGCCATGCGTGCCGCAGTAGTCATCTTTGCATCAGCTAGTTTTTTGACCGGGTGTCTGCTGTTGTATATGGCTTTCGGGCTTCAGTGGGAATTGGTCGGTTTTTTTCTCGGCCTTGGCTTGCTCAGTATCCTGGCTGCTATTGGCTACACCGTGGGCAAAAAGCCCTATGGGTACATTGGCCTTGGCGATGTTTCGGTTTTTCTTTTTTTCGGACTGGTCGGTGTTATGGGTACTTACTTTCTGTATACCCGGCATCTCGACCTGGCGATCGTTTGGCCGGCCATGAGTTGCGGTTTCTTCTCCATCGCGGTGCTCAACATCAACAACATACGCGATATGGAGAGCGACCGGCAGGCAGGCAAGTATTCAATACCGGTTCGGGTCGGCCGAAAATGGGCGGTACGCTACCATCATTTTCTGCTGGCTGCAGGTTTGCTAAGCGCAGTGATTTATGTTGCGCTTCATTACACCAGTGGCTGGCATTTTGTTTTTTTGGCGGTAACTCCCTTGTTGGTGGTTAATGGAAAAGCAGCCGCAAGTCGCACGCCCCAGAGTCTTGATCCCTACCTGAAGCAAATGGCCCTCAGCACGTTGCTGTTCGTCATTCTCTTCGGAGGAGCCCAGATTGTCTTCTAATGAACTAATTTCCTTTTTTGGTTGTAGATTTGGCGTACTTTAGTGGCGACTATGGCGAAAACAGAATTCTCGATAGCGTGTAACCTGTGCGAATACCTGAAGGACTCCCTGTTTAACGGGCTTAACCCGGAAGACATGGAGCATATTAACCTCCACAAAACGTGTATTCAGTACCGGAAGGGCCAAAATCTCTTTTATGAAGGCACACGCCCTATGGGGTTGTATTGCATTAATGGCGGTAAGGTGAAGGTGTTCAAAAACAACGTCCAGGGTAAGGAGTTTATCATTTACATTGCCAAACCGGGCGACTTTTTAGGTTACCGGGCGTTGCTGAGCGAGGAATTCTACGGAGCTACGGCCCAGGTGCTGGAAGATGCAAAGATTTGTTTCATCCCCCGCGAGCAGTTCTTCTCCGTACTCAACCGCAACCCTACGTTTATGCGCAAGGTGATCAAAGCGGTGTGCCACGAAATGGGCATTATGGAAGAGCGCATGGCGGAATTGGCGCACAAGTCGGTGCGCGAGCGGTTGGCTGGCAACCTCCTGATGCTGAAGGAAACCTACGGTATGGAAGGCGAGGGGAGTTCGTTAATTGATCTGGCGCTTTCGCGCGAAGACCTGGCCAGCATTGTGGGCACGGCCACTGAAACCGTTATCCGACTTCTTTCCGAGTTCAAATCAGACGGACTGATATCGTTTGAAGGAAAGAAAATTCGGGTTATTGACCCGAAAAAACTTGCCAAGCAAGCCGATCTCATTGTAGCCTGACCACGTTTTTATCCCATATTTTCAGTCAGGTTTCGCCTGACAAAAGTCATGTTTTGCTTTGATGGCAATCATTAGGTTGCCGTGGGATTGGGTCTACTTTTGACCTAAATAAAATATTTATGAAACGCATACTGGTCCCCTGTGATTTTTCCGATCCGGCTGTGCAGGCCTTTAAGCTGGCAGCTGAGATTGCGCGTGAAAATCACGAAGAAGTGTTGCTGCTGAATGTGGTGGAACTTCCGGTGTTGCATGATTCGGTGATGATGCCAACCCTCTCGTTTGAAGAAGCCTTTTTGAAGGAAGTTCGCGAGCGGGCGATGGAGCATTTCAAAACCATGAAGGAAAAGTGGGGTAAAGATGTAAAGCTGAATTACCGCGTTGAGTATGGTGCCACTGCGCCAACCATCCGCCAATTCATTGAAGATGAAAAAATTGACCTGGTGATCATGGGTACGCACGGAGCCTCCGGCATGAAGGAGTTGTTCCTGGGATCAAACGCAGAGAAAATTGTCCGCACGTCACCGGTTCCGGTACTTACGATCAAAAAACACACTCCGCTTGAGTCGATTAAGAATATTGTCTTCCCTACGCTGCCAACAACGGAGAACGAAGACTTGATTAATCATATAAAGGACCTTCAGAACTTTTTCAAGGCGAAGCTCCATGTACTGTACGTGAATACCCCTGCCATGTTCACCCGCGACACGATCACCCATCGGCAGTTGAAGGAATTTGCTGAGCGCTTCATGCTCAAAGAATACACGCTTAATGTCTACAACGATTTGAGCGAAGAAGAGGGTGTGCGGAATTTCACGACCGAGATCAAAGGCGATTTAATCGCCATGACAACGCACGGCCGCAAGGGATTGGCGCACGTGTTGAGCGGCAGCATTGCCGAAGATGTGGTTAATCATGTGGAATGTCCGATCTGGACCTATAAACTGAAGGGGAAATGAAGAACATTTTGATTCCAGTCGACTGGCAGTCGCAAGACGCGCATCTGGCGGATTATGCCAAGGCGTTTGAACATATTGATAATAAGAAATTCTCTGCGTTCTTCCTGGAGGATTTTCTGAAGCATACTGAGCGCGAAAATGCCGCAGCGGAGGCTGATCGGCTCGATTTTCGGTTTGAGATTGAGAAGGAGGCGCGCGCGCTGGATGTCGACCTGCAGTTTCTGGCCAATACCCAAAACCAGATCGCCCTGCAGTTTCAAACGCGCTTTGCCGATCTGCTCACCATTCAGGTGAATGAAAATTCATGGCGAGAACGTGCACATGAGTTGCCGGCTGGCTTCCTCGAAAATATGGGCTGCCCCGTGATGATTACCGCACAGTTTACAAGAAGCTTTAACGAGATCATTGTTTCGTTCGATCCGGATTATTCTGCCCTGACTGCGCTGAAGAGTTTTCTCTCGCTGTATGGCAAAATGTCGCGCGAAAAGTCAATGACTGTGATTACGGTTATTTCGCATGACGAATCCAACATCGTAACCGAAAAATGCCTCATTGAGTTTCTGCAGAAATACTTTAGCAATGTGGGCACCCTGCCGGTGCATCAACGTAGCTTAGTGCCGACCCTCGACAGCCTGGTGAGTATGGCCGATGCGCCCCTGCTGCTGATGGGTAAATCGGCCACCCATTTCCTCAGTAATAGCGATCGGATGGAAGGATTGATACGAAGGAAAGGTTCATTGTTCTATTCCGTGTAATGTAGGCTTGCATGCGTCAGTACCCCCCAGCAGACGTCCAGGTCTCTTGCTTTCATTGCGGCCAATCGTGCGAAGCGGCACCCGTGGAACGCGAGGGGCATTCGTTTTGTTGCCAGGGCTGCGCTACCGTTTTCGAAATTCTCAACGAGAATAACCTCTGCGAGTATTATTCATTCAGCGATAAGCCGGGTATCAACCGAAGAGAAATCAACAGCGAATCGTATGCTTATCTGGATGAGCCGTCTGTGCAGCAACGCCTCGTTTTGTTCAAGTCCGACCATCTGACACGGGTAGAGTTTTTTGTCCCTGCTATCCACTGCATTTCCTGCATCTGGCTTTTAGAAAATCTTCAGCGCCTGCATGCTGGCGTTGTTAAATCGCAGGTGAACTTCTCCCGTAAACGCGTGACAATCGATTTTCGCCCCGAGGAGGTTTTGCTGAGCGGGCTGGCTGCTCTGCTCGACTCCCTGGGTTACTCACCGCAGGTTAGTTTGAGCGAGGAAAAGAAGCAGTCCAGGTCGTCACCGGCACTCGTCATGAAGTTGGCCGTAGCGGGATTCGCATTTGGCAACATCATGTTGCTGAGTTTTCCCGAGTACCTGGGGTTGGAGGGCACCGAGACGGATTTAAAGCTCTTGTTTTCATACCTCAACCTGGCGCTGGCGGTGCCGGTTACGTTTTACAGCGGTCAGGAGTACTTTACCAATGCCTGGCATAGCTTCCGCCAAAGGCAAATCAACATTGATGTTCCCATTGCCGTGGGGTTGGCTGCTTTGTTCTTCAGAAGCGCCTACGACATTCTCTCGCAAACAGGCCCCGGCTATCTCGATTCACTGGCTGGGCTGGTTTTCTTTCTGCTCATTGGCCGTTGGTTTCAGGGAAAGACATATGAGAGCCTTGCGTTTGACCGTGACTTCAAGTCCTATTTCCCGCTGGCGGTGCAGTGCAAGACAAACGGTGAGTGGAAACCTGTAGTTATCTATGAACTGGAGAGAGGCGATACAATCCGGGTGCGAAATTGGGAGGTGGTGCCGGCCGATTGCGTTCTTGTATCCGCGGAGGCACTCTTCGACTATAGCTTTGTCACGGGCGAGTCAAAACCCGTGCGCGTGAAAGCCGGAGAGTGGGTCTATGCCGGTGGCCGCCTCGTAGGCCAACCCGTGGAGATGGTGGTCGAGAAGAAAACTTCGCAAAGCCACCTCACCAGCCTGTGGAACAACGAAGTGTTTCAAAAGCCGGAGGAAAGCCGGTATCGCAAAATTATTGACCTGGCTGCGCGCAGGTTTACCTGGGTAGTGTTAGGCATCGCGGTAGTTACGGCCGGCTACTGGTATTGGACTGAGCCGACTCAGATGTGGCTGGTCATTACGGCTGTGCTGATGGTAGCGTGTCCGTGTGCATTGGCGCTTGCAGCACCGTTCACGTACGGCAATATGTTGCGTGTGATGGGTCGCCACGGATTTTACCTGAAGAATGCGGATGTTATTGAACGCATGGCCACGATTGATGCCGTTGTGTTTGATAAGACGGGTACCGTTACGCACGGCTCTGCCAATCCTGAATTCATCGGAGTGCTGGAAGATGACGAGTTGGCCTGGGTGAAACGCATGACGGAGTCATCGACCCACCCGCTTAGCAGTTTGATTGCGCGCTCGCTCAAGGTGAGTTCTCAGGATGAGTTGCTTGGGTTTAGCGAGCGGCCAGGCAAGGGCATGCAGGCGACCATTCATGGTCATGTTGTGCGGGTGGGCTCGGCCGATTTTGTAGGGTTCACCGGAAATATTGGTGATCTGTCGAGCCGGGTTTTTGTCGCTATTGATGGAGAGGTGCGTGGTTACTTCCGACTTCAGACCACTATCCGTAGCGGCATGAAAGAGTTGTTAACAGATATGGCACCCCACAGTCTGTATTTATTGTCGGGCGATGGGGAAGGCGACCGCCAACGTATGACGGAGGTGTTCCCGAGAGATGCGGCACTCTACTTCAATCAGAACCCGCACGAAAAAATGGAGTTTATCCGGCAGCGGCAGAAGGATAGCGCCAGGGTGATGATGCTGGGCGATGGGTTGAATGACAGCGGTGCGTTGAAGCAAAGTGATGTAGGTATTGCCGTCACGGATGATACCGGAGTATTTACTCCCGCGTGCGATGGTATTTTAGAGGGGCGGCAGCTACCCAATCTGGGGCGGTTTCTGAAATTGAGCCGCGTAGCCACTGCCATCCTCAAGGTAGCCTTCGCTATTTCATTTTTCTATAACGTAATAGCGCTCTCGTTTGCCGTTAGCGGGCACCTGACACCGTTGGTGGCTGCCATCCTGATGCCGATTTCCAGCATCAGCGTAGTAGGTTTTTCAACATTGGCCGTTAACTTCGCCTCACGAAAGATCATGAGATCATGAATATCATCATCGCCCTGATTTGTGTAAGCCTCACCGTGGCGCTCGTTTTCCTCGGAGCTTTTCTGTGGAGCATGAAAACAGGCCAGTTTGATGATACCTACGGCCCTTCGGTACGCATGTTATTCGAAGACAAGAAAAAGGGTAAGTAAGGGCGCCTCGTACCTTACCGCGTTATGTTGACCATTTCATTTTTCGCAATTCCCGTTAACGAATTGCACGAGGTGGTGGGAATGGGGGAGGAGAACTTGCTGCTCGTGACCAAGCATATTATGGCTGGCTGACTGTTGCCTCCAGCCGTTTTCGAAAATGACTTTGCTCGGCTTCTGAAGTTGAATGCTCAATAGCGTGTTGATAATGCGTATAGGCTTGTTTCAAATTGCCCAGTTGTTGGTACCAACTACCAAGTGTAGCATAGTATAGTGCGCTGTTAGCTAGGGCTTGCTTCATTTCGGGTTCTAGTGCGAGTGGAATTACGGCTTCCGCCCCTTTCCACTCACCGAGTGCGATGAGCCGGTTGAGTCGCACAAGCGGAGTATTCTTCTGCATAAGCAGCCAGTCGTACAATTGCACGATGCGTGGCCAGTTGGTGTTGCTGTAACGATCAGCGGAACAATGCTCGTAGGCGATGGCCGCTTCCAGGTGGTACACGTTAAGTTGGTTGCCTGTGGCTGCGCGTTCAAGAAATTTTCGGCCCTGCTGGATTAACTCCCGGTTCCATAACATGCGGTCTTGATTTTTTAATGGTACGAGTTCGCCTGTGGGCGATAGCCGCGCGGGAAGGCGTGCAGCGTTTAAGCACATGAGCGCCAAAAGCGCATACACGGGCGGAAGCTGAAACGCAGAATACTGCGCCAACAGGTTGGCGAGTCGCAAGGCCTCTTCTACAACGTCCTCGCGTACCAAATTCGGGTGCCTAGCCGCATGGTATCCCTCGTTGAAGATCAGGTAGATGGCCAACAGTACACTTTCCAGGCGGGCCTGAATCTCGTGATCAGCAGGTAAGGTGAAGGCCACTTTCTCCGCGCGCAAGGTTTCGCGGGCGCGGTAGAGACGTTTGGTGATCGTTTCCTCTTGCGTGAGAAAGGCATGGGCGATCTCGGCCACGCTAAATCCGCATAAAGTCTTGAGTGTGAGCGCCACCTGCGCTTCAGTAGGTAAAGCAGGATGGCAACACACAAAGATCATGCGCAGTTGTTCATCTTCGATACGCGAGGGGTCGAGCGTTTCCTTTAGCACGGTGCCTGCCGTGTACTCGGATTTCAGCAGCGCGCTGATTTCGGCTGCAAAGGTTTTCTCGTATCGTTTGGTTCGTAGGATGTCGAGGGCTTTGTTGCGGGCCACGGTAAAAAGCCACGCGGACGGATTTGCCGGCACACCATGAAACTTCCAATGCTCCAGTGCTTTGAGCAGCGCATCCTGTGCCACGTCTTCGGCCAGTTGAAGCTGGTGGGGGCCAAACACGTTGGCGAGTGCGGCTACCAGTTTGCCCGATTCGTGGCGAAACAGGTTTTCGTTGAAGGGTTCAGTTCCGGACATTGTCGTGCTCAAGATCGGAAACCAACTCGAAGGGATGGAGTTCGGCCGGTTTTATCAAAGTCAGCCACTTTTTTCTATTGTGAGCTTTTGAATAATCAGGCTGGCAACAAATGCCTCGAGCAGACTCAACGGAATGGCCAATGGCAAGATGCCGAACGGCAGTACACCCAGGTTGCCAATTACGAGCCACATGAACACGAACCCAACGAACCAACTCAAAAGTGTAGTTTCGATCAGCGAGAATTTCCTGTTGAGTATGTAAATGGTGATAGCAAAGCATAGCGACCAGATTCCCCAAACAGCCCCGTTGATCGGTTGTTCAGGAAATGTCATCCCCAGGCTTTGATAGTGGGTAGCCCAGTGGGAATGGAGAAGAAAGGAATTGCGCAAAAATTCGGAGAGGCTAATCCACAGCGAACTTGCCAGTATGGGTAGAACGATTCGTCTGATCATCATTCAAAATTCAAACCAATCTACTATTACGGCAAGGGGCAGTTGTTGTAGTAGGTGGCGTCCCGCACAATCTTTCCGTTT
>JBKCJM010000051.1:0-50460 GCA_046301755.1 Cyclobacteriaceae bacterium | reverse complement strand
GCATTTATGAAGTGGATATCGCAACCGGCCGAGTCGTAAACCAGTTTTTACCGAGCGGGCCAATTTTAGGCTTGGGGTACTCGGAAGCGGAACAAGTATTGTTTGCGCAAAATTCCTCAACCAATCAAATTGATGTGTATGACCCAAAAACGGGTGTAAGGGTTCGGTCAATCAGTTCATTCTACTCAGGTGCATTAGCCTCAGACGAAGGCGGGTCTACCTGGCTTAAGCCCAACCTACTTGAGGGTACGGTAGGCGCTGGGGAATCGTTGATCGTGCCAATTGAGTTCAATGCTAACGGCTTGCTGGGAGGACTCTACCGGAAAGATATTGTGATCAGCTCGGATGACCCTGTGACCCCATCGGTTGCAATTCCTGCAAGCCTGACCGTTATTGGCGCACCCAATCTATCGCCATCTGAAACAGAAATCAGTTTCGGAGAGGTTTATGTCGGATTGTCAAAAACGCTGTCTATTCAAATCGGCAACAACGGCACCGATGATTTGGTTATTGACAGTGTTCGGTTTCAAAATCCTGTTTTCTCGCAGATTGGCGTGATTTCCACTCGCGTTCGCCCTGGCGAAACCCGGGTATTGCGCATACGGTTTGGTCCGTCAGGATTAGGAGCCGAGACCGGGGAAGCAAGAATCTTCTCGAACGACCCGGACCTGGGCCTATTTAGGTTGCCGCTGGCGGGCGTTGGCGTCAACCCACCTGTGATTTCGGTCAGCCCCGACTCGCTAGGCGTTACGCTGTTTAGTAATGACACTGCAACAAGAACGCTAAGCATCAGTAATTCGGGCGGAAGCCAGCTTACCTTCAGCACGCGGGTCATTGAAATGTCTCAAAGTTCGATGAGCACCGTCCATTTCGAGGATGTGCCCCGTTCCAGTGGCGTAAATAATACAGGGCAAACCATTACTCAGGAAGGTACAGCTCCCGTTCAAGTAATGGACGGTGTTTTCACCACAAAAGCATCCAGTAGTCTGCCACTTACGTGTCTCGCATTAAACTCCGCTACAAATACTATTTATGCTCAAGGCAATCAAAGCAATTCGTTTTACAGATACCTGCCTACCGGCAATTCCTGGGAACAACTTGCTTCATGCCCGATTTTCAGCGGCAACAATGGTGGTGCTGTTTACCTGAAGGGAAAGATATACACGACCTATCCCGGTACAACCGAATCCGGCATTTACGATATCGCCACCAATCAATGGACAACATTTTCAAAAGTCTTTTCAACCGGAAACATTACAACCGATGGAACCTATTTGTATTTCACCATTGGGTATCTGCTGTACCGTCACAACCCGGAGTCTGGCGTTTGGGAATCCTTGCCAAACAGTCCGATCGAAATCACTCCCTGGGGTGGAGCTGCCTTCTCAAATGGTGAATTATTTGTTCATGTGGGTAATTCGTACTCGGGATTTGCCAAATTCAACCTCACGACCAATTCATGGACAGTGCTGCCCAGCATTCCAGGAGGAGCAGTGCTGGGTTCCGCCATCGATGGGGCCAAGGATATCTACTATGCCTACGGCAGCTACGGTGGAAACAATCTTTACGCGTTTGACATCAGGAAGAACGAGTGGTCATTTGCCACTATTCCCGGTTTTACAGTTAATGACGGGGGCATGTGCTTTATCCGAGGGCTGCCTCACGCGGGCTTGTATATGGTAGAAGGTGAAAGTGGTTATCGGTTTATTCATTTTCGAAATCTCTCTTCTATAAATTGGATCAGGCTGGATCCATTTGAAGGGTCGGTACAACCCGCACAAACCACGTCAATACATGTAACGTTTGACGCTACCGGTCTATTCGGTGGAGACTACCCGGCAAAAATCGAACTTACTAGTAACGACTCAATCCGGTCACCGTTATTCGTTCCGGTAAATCTTCGCGTGATCGGAGTGCCTGACATTAGCACTTCGCCCGACTCGCTGGGATTTGGTGAAGTTTTTGTAGCTGACTCCAGGTCTCTTCCATTAAATATTGCAAATGCAGGAACTGACTTGTTATCTATTCGCTCTATCTCACTGAACAACCCTGAGTTTTCTTTGCTCGGGGAAAGCATGTTTGATCTGGCACCGGGGGAGACACGGCAAATAACGATTAAACTTGCTCCCGTTTCCACCGGATTGAAAACGAGTGACCTCGTTATTCAATCAAACGATCCAGATGAACCTGTTTTGGTCGTGCCCCTTGGCGGAAGCGCGTCCCGCCCTCCAATAGTATCGCTTATCCCACACGAAAAAACGATAACAGGAGAAAGTGGAAGTATAATGGTGGACCGCCTCTCCCTCAATAATGCAGGCCCGAGCGCGCTAACGTTCAACTCGTTGATTTCGTATCAGCCCCATGACGCTCATTCCGCGGTAGATACTTTTTTCGTAGCACCGAATTCACCAGCCCGCATTTCAGCGTTGGTAACAAATACTTCTTCCGGGATGATCTTTGCGCAAGAAAGCTGGAGTACATTGTTTTATGAATTTAACCCCTCAACCGGAGACTGGATGCCCAAAGCTCCAAGCCCCCTACCCATTTCTAACCGGGCGAAGGCCGTTTTGCTGCATAACAAAATCTATGTTGGTGCTACGAATCGTTCAGAATTATGCGTCTACCTGACCGCGAATAACACTTGGTCAACGATTTCTGGCGTTCATAACACGTCTGCCTTAACTACAAACGGGCGTTACTTGTATTCAGTTTACCTCCAGGATCTGAAGCGCTTTGATCCTGAAAACAACTCCTGGGTTACGCTCGCAGGCCCCCCCTTTGTTGTTACCAATGGGGGGCTCGAATTCTTCGAGGGTAACCTGTATTGCCATGGAGGATGGGCTAATAATGAATTTGCCCGGTACTCGATTGCCACCAATAGCTGGACAATCCTTAGCTCACTGGCAATTTCTGCTGGTGCGGGTTCCACGTTTGACTTTCACAGTCGGTCATATGTGGCATTGGCGAGTGATTACAACAACACGCTTTTAAGCTACTCACTAACAACGCAATCGTGGACCTATACCCCCATTCCGCTGTTTGCGCCTGCAGGCAGTGGCGTCACATTTTATCCCTACGGACTGCGTAAAGGGATTTATTTCACAGAGGGTTATCCGGGGAATCGATTTGGGGTTTTTCAGCGAAGTCTCAATTATTGGCTCAACGTAGCTCCGGGAAGCGGCATAGTGGCTGGCAATAATCAACTTGAACTGGTTCTGACAGCCAATGCACTCGGGCTGGCAGGTGGCCTGTATAATGCAACAGTTCATTTCTTCACGAATGACCCGGCTAACCGAACGTTAGACCTTCCGGTTACGCTGCACGTGCAGGGAAGACCTGAGATTTCGGTCTCTGCAACCTCACTTGACTTCGGGTCTGTGTTTTCCGGGCAAACCTCGCAAAGACAGACAATAGTGTACAACCTCGGAACGGACACCCTGCGGATAACGGGTACTAGCACAACTCCCGATGTATTTTCTACCCCTGTGCTAACAGCTGAGATATTACCCGGTGAATCGAGAGTGGTTACTGTCAATCTTCTCAGTACTACAACAGGGACGTTTGCCGGTCGGCTGCAAATAAGCAGCAACGATTCTGATGAAGCCAGTTTATCCATTGACCTTTTTGCAAATGTCGTTGTTGCACCAGGTGTGCAGTTCTCTCCAATGTCGATCAGCATGAGTTTGCTGCCCAATAACATCAGAAGTAGTTCGGTCACCATTTCCAATACAGGCGGGTCTCCGCTGCAATGGAGTGGCTCGGTAGGATCTGGCAGCGGTGTTAATCAGTTAGAAAAAGTAAAGTCATCGTTAGATTTGCTCTGGTCGCAGGTTACATCTGTCATTCCTGCACGCTTCGACTTCTTTGAAGGCGAAACCGGGACAATCATCAATGATGGGGGAAATGATATGTTCGATGGCGGTAACCTGATTTCGGTGAACCAATCAGGAAGCAGTCTCAATTACACAAACGGGGAAATCGTGACCGCACCTTCACTTGGAACCGGGGGGCGCTATTTCACACGCAAGTACCAGGGGCTCTTTGCACTGGCTGCGGATTTGAATGGCGTTAACACGTTTACCATTGACGGTAACTTAGGTGCCGATGGTGCCGGATCAGTTGATCAAGCAATTATCTCCGTAACGGTTAATGGGGTGAACTACACCGGGTTTATAAAGCGGGTGTTTGGGGCAGGTGACCCCTCGGTTAATCATCTGGTCATGGTGGCCAGCAATCCAAACGCCAATCACCGAATGAGCAGTAATTCAGACCAGGACTTTCATGAGGTATTCGGATTAGCCGGTGCAAACCGCCTCTACTACCTGCTTTTCGCAGGTAACAATGGCACCTATATCGATAACGCAGCAATGACGTTGATTATGACACGTTTCCTGAGTTCAATCTCCACGGAGGTTGACTGGATACGATTTTCAACACTATCGGCCGGTAATATCGAAGCCGTTACTTCACACGAGGTAAGCCTTACGATAAATTCTACCGGCCTTGCTTTTGGATCGCACACGACAGCGTTGACTTTCCGATCCAACGATCCTTTGCAGCCCGAAGTTAGAATACCGGTAACTGTTCAGATTATCGATAACGAGCCCCCGCGCTTGTCAACACCCATATCGGCTCAAACGGTGCCCGTGAATGGTACGGTTTCCCTGAACCTTGCTGCATACATCACGGATCCAAATAATCAGGCATTGCAGTTCGAGGCTGAGGCAGGAAATAACCAACTCTGTGAATTTGAGATAATCGGCAGCGTATTGACAATCACAGGACGAGCGAAAGGCCTCACGGAAGTTACCGTTACAGCCATCGACCCCGCGCAAGCACGAATGCAAACGGACTTTACCCTTACCGTAACTGATTTGATTACGTCACTTCCTGAATCGCCAGGCACATGGGTGGTTACTCCAAATCCTGCTTCCAGAGAGGCGCGGGTCCATTTTTCCTTGTCGGAGGAAACTTCAATATCCGTCAGCATTTTTGATGCTACCGGCCGGGAAACCCCAGTGCTAATGAACGAATCACACGCTAGCGGTCGTCATTCGATTGAATTGCCCGTTGAACGTCTGGTTAGCGGAAGTTACATCGTGCGGTTAGTGACGGCCCATGAAGTAATCAATAAGCACCTGATAATTCTCCGGTAATCTGCCGCCAGCCAGGTTTGTGAAACAGTGTCAAAAACGCCCGTATCCGGACGATAATGTTCGTATTTGATGCCTGTCGGGATAGAAAAGGCCTTTTTTGATCTGGGAATGAGGTTGGCATGAAGGTGGCAAGGCCAAGCCGACAATTGCTCTATGCTTAAACACTACGTCAAAATCGCCATTCGCTCATTGCTGAAAAAGCAAGCGTACACCCTGCTCAACATCGGTGGACTCGCTGTGGGGCTCGCCTCCTCAATACTCATCTTTCTCTGGGTAGCCGATGAGTATGCGTACGACAAGTTTCACTCGAACTACGATAACATCTACCAACTGTACCAAAGTCAGGAATGGAACATGGGGCACATCGGCACCGTCTCCTCCATGCCGTATCCACTAAAAGAAACTTTGCCTTCGGTAAGCAGCGCAATTCAATACATCTCCATGACCAACTGGGGCGAAGGCAACCTGTTGCAGGTGGGCGAAAAGCGAATCAATAAGATGCAACTGAGCGTGTCGGAGGATTTCCTTAAGATGTTTTCTTTTGAACTGATCAAAGGAGATCAACAACGCGCACTGGATGATCCCTCATCTATCGTAATTACAGAATCAACAGCGAAGGCACTGTTTGGCGATGCCGAGCCCATGGGACAAGTTATCCGCATCGACAACAACCGCGAACAAAAGGTCACGGGCGTGGTGCGGGATGTACCCCGGCAATCAAAGTTCTATTTCGATTTTCTGTTACCCTTTGCCTACTACGAGGCCACGCATTCCTGGGTACGCAACGGAAAAACCATTTGGGAGAATAACTCCTTTCAAATTTATGTTCAACTGAATGAAGGTGCCACGGAAGCAGAAGTTAACAGTCAAATTCGTGATGTAATCAAGAAAAATAACGCAAAAGCGCCAACCGCTACGCTGTTCCTGCACCCCATGAACAAATGGCGCCTGCACGCCAACTTTGAAGAAGGTGTGAATACGGGCGGCCGGATTGACTATGTACGATTGTTTACCGCCATTGCCGTATTTGTGCTCGTCATAGCCTGCATCAACTTCATGAATCTGGCCACTGCACGCAGCGAAAGCCGCGCTAAAGAAGTAGGCATCCGCAAGAGCATTGGCTCACGCAGGCGCGATTTGATTGCACAATTCATGGGCGAATCGCTGGCGATTACCGTGCTGGCGTTCGCGTTGGCTGTGGCGTTAGTCGAACTGGCGCTCCCCGCTTACAATGTACTGGTAGCGAAAAAAGTATCAGTGGACTACACCAACCCAATGGCGTGGGCAGCCGCAGTGGGACTGATCCTGATAGTTGGGCTGTTTACCGGAAGTTACCCCGCATTTTACCTCTCCAGCTTTGAGCCGGTAAAAGTGCTGAAAGGAAAGATCGATGCGGCAAGAGGTGGGAGCGCTCCCCGAAAAGTATTAGTCGTTATGCAATTTGCATGTTCCATCTTTTTGATCATCGGCACTGTTGTGGTCTATCAGCAAATTATGCACATGAAGAACCGCGATATGGGATACGACCGCGAAAACCTGATTCAGATCTGGACCAACGGAGAACTCGAAACCAATTTCCAAACGATTCGCGAAGAGCTGGTGCGAACGGGTGCTGTGTCGTCAATCTGCAAGAGCAACAGCCCTGTTACGGCTATCTTTTCCGACAGCGAAGTAAAATGGCAAGGCATGCCCACGGATTCGCGTGTGGCCTTTAGCGCGATTGCTACGGAATACGACTATACACAAACCATGGGCGTGAAAATGCTCCTGGGCCGCGATTTCTCGCGCGATTTCCCTGGTGACTCGCTGGCCGTGGTCATCAATGAAGCGGCCTGGAAAATGATAGGTTTTGAAGATCCTCTGGGGCAAAAACTGGAGCGGGGCGGCACGCAATATGAGATCATTGGCGTGATGCCGGACATGGTAATGGCGGAGGCCACCAGCATCGTGCAGCCGCTTTCCATGTTTTTCATCCCCGATTGGAGTAGCACCATTACCATACGTCTCAACAAAACGAACGATTTGACTGAGGCACTGTCGAAAGTCGAAGCGGTCTTTAAAAAACACAATCCAAGTTATCCCTTCGAGTACCGGTTCACGGATGAACTCTTCAACCAAAAATTTGCCAACATCAACTTAATCAGCCGCGTGGCCGGAATCTTTGCCGGCCTGGCCATTGCCATCACCAGTTTGGGATTGCTCGGTTTGGCCGCCTTCACAGCCGAACAACGCACCAAGGAACTGGGCATCCGCAAAGTACTGGGAGCCACCGTCACCGGATTGGTTTTTCTCATAGCCAAAGATTTTACACGCCTCGTCTTTATCGGGTTTGCCATTTCATCGGTAATAGCCTGGTGGGGTGTCGACCGATTTCTGGCTCGCTACGAATACCGGGTAACGTTTGACTATTGGGTGCCCCTCGTGGTTGGCCTTTTTGCACTCGCGCTTACGTTAGTGATCGTAGGAACTCAGGCTATGAGGGCTGCCCTGATGAACCCAACCCGAAGCCTGAGAAGTGAATGACAGGTATCCGCTTTCGGGCAGTTGTGAACAAATACGAACGGTAGCGACCCGTAAAATGAACTAAAAAGGCTGAATCCAGGCGTTTTAGCATTGGCGTGTTGTTTGGAAAGGTTATCGTAAATCCATTTGGTATGCTGGCTAACTACCTTGTCACGGCTCTTCGCTTTTTCATGCGGCAGCGTGCATACACCGCCATTAACATTTTTGGTCTTACCGTGGGCATTACCAGTGCTCTGCTGCTGATTCTCTACATCGCGGATGAACTGAGTTACGACCGTCAGCATGGCGATGCCGCGCGGATTTACCGGTCCATCATGCAGGCCAAACTTCAGGATCGGGAGATCAACACGGTATTCACCGGCTTTCCGATGGCGGATGCCTTACAAAAAGATGTGCCTGCCGTGGAAAGTACCGTACGGGTAACCAAGTGGTCCACCATACCAATCCGGTTTGACGACAAAGTGTTCACTGAACGGAGGTTTTTGCTGGCCGATTCCAATTTCTTCACCTTCTTCAACTTTCCGTTGGTTGCCGGCAATCCTCAAACTGCTCTAGTAGGTCCGGATAAAATTGTCATCACCGAGAGTACGGCAAGAAAATACTTTGGCTACAAGGGGCCGGGTGACTTATCCCCTCTTGGCAAAATATTCTTCATCGGCAGCAATGGAGAAAACAAGGCGGAAGTCACCGGCATTGCGGCCGATGTTCCTCACAACTCACATTTGCAGTTTGATTTCGTATTGTCCTTGCAAACATTTGTATTGTCCATACAGGCCAACACGCGTTTTGGTACTGACTTTTGGCTCAATAGCTCGGTGATCACCTACTTCAAGATATTGCCCGAGGCTAACATTGGCAGCGTAGACCAGCAGTACGACTATTTCATCAACACCTACATTGCAAAGGAAATCCGTGATTTCTTTCAAATGGATTTAAAGCAATTCGGGGCCGGTGGCAGTTATGTGCGGTACGTTTCTCAGCCCCTGTTGAATATCCATCTGCATTCGCAGTTACCAGACGAGCTTGAGCCCAACGGCAACATACGCTATCTGTACCTGTTCGGGCTCATTGCGGGCTTTATCATCCTGCTGGCCTGTATCAACTTCATGAACCTGAGTACGGCCCGCGCAGCCAGTCGTGCCAAAGAAGTTGGCATTCGCAAAACCATTGGCGCATTCCGGTCCAAGTTGATTGGGCAGTTCCTGATGGAGTCTTACCTGTACACCATACTGGCCGTGGTACTCTCGCTGATGTTTGTTTCTCTTGCCCTTACCAGCTTTAATGAAATCACAGCAAAAAGCATTCAGTTTGGCGCAATCCTTACGCCTTCGTTCCTTGGCGGGCTTGCTGCTTTTATAGTTATCATCGGCTTGGTGGCCGGCAGCTATCCTGCCTTTTACCTCACCTCTTTTCAGCCAGTAGAAGTTCTCAAGGGCAAGGTAAGGGCCGGCATAAAAAGTTCCGGAATCCGGAATGCCCTCGTAGTATTCCAATTCTTTATTTCCATCGCACTCGCCATTGCCACCCTCATGGTCTTTCAGCAGTTGCGTTACGTGCAGCAGCAAAACCTCGGTTTTAATAAAGAAAACGTGATGGGCATGATGCATACCCTGAAGTTGGGAAATGCAGCCGGTGCATTCAAGAACGAACTGAAGCAATTGCCATTTGTCACTAATGCCTCCTTTGCCAACAGGTTGCCACCGGATATCGACTGGAACTCCACGTTTAGGCTTGTTGATGCGCAACAAGAACACTTGCTATCCATTTATGTGGTCGACCACGATGCACTGGAGACAATGGGGTACGAACTCGTGGCCGGCCGGTTTTTCTCGCGCGATATCAAGGCGGACACCGCCCATGTGCTGATCAATGAAGCCGCCATGCGGCAATTCGGTTGGGAGACGTTCGAAGGGAAGAAGTTATTCTCGCGGTTCAACACGCTGGAAGGGAATAACGTGGAGGTCATCGGGGTGCTGAAGAACTTCAATTTCGAATCGCTGAAGAATACCATACGCCCGATGGTGGTATTCCTCGGCCCCGAGCCCAATTTTGAGATGGCCGTAAGGCTTACCGGGGGCGATGTGCGCGAGCAGGTGGCTTCCATCGGGCAGGTCTGGAAAAAATACGCACCGGATGCACCGTTCGAATACAGCTTTCTGAACGATAACTTCAACGCCACCTATCGGGCGGAAGAACGCATGGGCCTTGTGTTTACCATCTTTACCGGACTGGCAATTGCCATCGCCTGCCTGGGGCTATTCGGGCTTGCCACATTTGCCGCTGAGCAACGTGCCAAGGAAATCAGCATACGAAAAGTTATGGGTGCAAGCGTGGCACAATTAGTTGTGCTCATGACGAAAGACTTCACGCAGCTGATCCTGATCGCACTTGTACTCGCCATCCCGGTAACCTGGTATGCACTTGAGAAATGGTGGCTCGCCACGTTTGCCTTTCGCACTTCGTACAGCTTTGCATTGGCCGGGGGAGCCGGATTACTGGCCCTCGCGATGGCTCTGTTCACCATCAGTTTTCAGTCCATAAAAGTGGCTATTGCCAACCCTGCGTTGCGATTACGCAGCGAGTGACCAATTTGAACGAATTACATCATGTTCGAGCACTACTTGAAAATATCCGCCCGTAGCTTGCTAAAGTTCAAAGGCTACACCACCATCAACCTGATTGGCCTCGCGTTAGCGCTTTGCGTAGGGCTTCTCATCATGATTTTTGTTTTTGACGAGTTGGCCTTTGATCGTTTCCACGTGAATGGAAAACGCCTCTATCGGATAATTGCTGTTTTTGACAATGATCAGGGCGGTGGCCAAAACGAAACCAACGCCTGGCCCATTGGCGATATCATCAGGCGGGAGTTTCCCGAGGTGGAGTCGGTGTTGTACACCCGCAGTGCTGGCAGCCAAATGGTGTCATTTGGGGGTAAGCAGGTGCGCGAAGCAGCTCATTTTGCCGGCCCTGAATTTTTCACCATGTTTTCCTTTCCGCTGACTAAAGGGGCTGCCGCGACCGCATTAAAAGATCCCTACAACGTTGTGATCTCCGAAAAAATGGAGGCGAAATATTTCCCCGGACAGAGTGCATTGGGAAAGACCCTTACATTGAATGATACGCTAGAGTTCCAGGTGACCGGAGTGATGAAAGATATACCCGCGCAGTCACACATCCAGGCTGATTTGATTGCGTCTTTTACCACTTGGGAACGACTGAACCCTGACTTTAGCTATCAAGACGGCTGGGGCAATTTCAACATGCGCAACTATGTGCTGCTAAAACCTGGCACCGATCCTACGACCTTTTTTGCCAAAACAGCGGACCTTTACAATCAACACGCGGGCGACTTAATGAAGCAGTGGGGCGTAAATGCCACCGTGGCCTACGAACCATTCGAAGAAGTTTACCTAACCTCCAAAGCGGGCAATAGTATGGGGCCATTGGGCAGCCTAACAACCGTGTACTTATTAAGTGGTGTGGGTTTATTTGTAATCTTTCTCGCGTGTATCAACTTTGTGAATCTCGCTACGGCACGCTCGGTTTATCGGGCAAAAGAAGTGGGAATTAAGAAAGTGGTCGGTTCAACGCGGCCACGTTTGGTTCGCCAGTTCCTCAGCGAGTCGCTGGTGATTGTACTGGTTGCATTAGTCATTGCTTTAGCCGCACTTGGACTGGCGATGCCGCTGTTCAATCTGTTGCTTGGAAAAAGTTACACGCTGATGGCGCTGCTCGATTGGCGTATTGGTGCCGGCATCTTTACCCTGCTGATGTTCATCACTCTCGCAGCTGGATTTTACCCGGCTTGGGTGATGTCAGCTTACAAACCGGCTGAAATTCTAAACGGAAAAATCCAGGGTGGCAAAGGCGGAGTTCAATTAAGACGGGTATTGGTAGTTGCGCAGTTCATGATTTCGGCTGGCTTGGTGGCCGGCACACTCATTGTAATCCATCAACTGCAATTCATGCAAAGCCGAGACCTTGGTTTTACCCGAGACGAAATCTTCGTGCTAAACATCACCCGAACTAAAGCGGTAGACGGAAACGCATACGAAGGCTTTTTAAACGAACTCAAGTCGCAAACCCTTGTAAAGGACGTAACCTTCTGCAATGCGCTGCCGGCTGTATCGGGCTGGCGGGGTCAGTGGGCTTACCCCGAGGGCAAAGAAGATGCCGACCACGTTGTGGAAATGCAATACATTGCTGCAGACGAAAGATATGTAAGCACTCTAGGGCTGAAGTTGTTGGCCGGCCGTAACTTTGATCCTGCTCGCCAGTCAGATGAAGAGGCACTCCTAATCAACGAAGAAGCAGTCAAGCAAATGGGCTGGGGAACACCCGAAAATGCGATTGGAAAAAAAATCGTTAGCCCATCACAAACACCGGCCGGCACCGTAATTGGAGTTTTGAAGAACTACCATGACTGGGGCCTGCAAAACAAAATTGCACCCAGCGCCATCGACTACAATTCAAGTTACGCCTATTTGTACGCAATCCGGTTTGCAGTGGCTGACACAAAAACGCTGATAGAAAGCATGGGGCGCATCTGGCGCACCTATTTTCCGGAAAACGAATTCAATTATTTCTTTCTAAGTGAAATGTTTGCCAAACAGTATGCCAAAGAGGAGCGTCTGGCGAAAGTGTTTTCGGTTTTCGCGCTTCTCACTATTGTGATTGCGGTAATTGGGCTGTTTGGGCTGGTCTCATTTATGGTGACTACCAAAACCAAAGAAATTGGCGTACGAAAAGTGCTCGGTGCCAGCACTTGGAGTCTTGCTGCGTTGCTCTCCCGCGAGTTCATTACGCTCGTATTACTCGCGAACGTGGTGGCCATTCCGGTGATAATCTACTTTTCGCAACAATGGCTTCAAAGCTATGCCTATCGAATGGATTTAAACCCCTTGATTTTTATGTTCACGGTCATAATCGCACTTGCCGTTACCGTGTTTACGATCAGTATCCAAACCGTTCAAGCCGCCATGAGTAATCCCATAAAATCGCTACGGACGGAGTGAGCATCGCTAAGCTGGCAACACCTGACCGTGATCGACCACTACCCCAGAAAAGCAATGCGACAACGACTTCCCTCTTCTTGTGGTAATTTTATCCTCCGTGGTCGAACCCCTTGGCTCTTGGGCAGCAGATCGTTACACTTGGCGGACTGCCAATGGTAACCCGACCGAAACCCTACGGTCAGAGTGACGAACAGCATTGGTGACAATTTGATACAAACTAGCAGTCTACCATTCAGCTTTTTATAGTACTCTTGCGAAAATCAATCCGCATGAATGCCACCAGGCGTATCGCCCTGCTATTAACGGCCGTATTCCTTATCCCGGTGCTGTTTTTCTCGGCCTATGAAATTTCATCCCTCTCACGGGATGAAAAAATGATCGAATCCATTTACCAAAAACAACTGGAGGCCATCCTCTTCTCCATCAATCAATATTCGGAGGACCTGGTCTCGAAATGGGTGGCCAAATCAGAAAACCTGTTGCTATCCGGAAAATTTGAAACGGGAGGGCGCGAATTGCTTTTGGTGAATGCTCCGCTTCAACTGCTTTTTTCCTACCCCCTGAACCCCTCACCCGAAGATCCCCGCTTTGTATACCTCGATACCTCGTTCTTCAAGCGCAGCGAATCCGGGATTGCCGCCAGCCTCGCTGCCCAACAGGATGAAATCGCTCAATTGGTGAAGTATAAGAAGAGCGGATTTCAAAAGACGGCCGTGCTTAGCCAAGCCGACACATCGCTCAATCGCTACCTGAGCCTGATCTTTATCGCAGGTGACGAGCAACAACAATCTGTGACCGGATTCGTGCTTGACCCCGAAGCGTTTGTGGAGGAGCTTATGGGGCCGCGGCTCCAGCAGATTTCAGAAAACCAGTTTGTGTTGTCGGTAACACGCAAAACAGACCGGCAGCAGATTTACTCAACACAACTTCGCGACTCCACCTCTACCCTTATTCTGCAAAAAGATCTCTGGCTCTTCCCCGACTACGTCATCGGTATTGGATCTGCGGGATCTTCCTGGCACGAAGTCGTGCGCAGTCGCACCCAAACGAATTTGCTGCTCCTCCTCGTCATGGCCGTGATGTTGGTAGTTGCCCTGGTGCTCGCATTCAGAAGCCTGCGGCAAGAAGTGCAACTGGCACAGAACAAAGCCGACTTTGTCTCCAACGTGTCGCATGAAATCCGGACACCCCTGGCCCTGATCAGCATGTTTGCCGAAACACTCGAAATGGGTCGTGTACCGGGCGAGGAAAAAAAGAAAGAGTACTATGCGATCATTCATAAAGAAGCTCATCGTCTCACGGGAATCGTGAATAAGATTCTGAACTTCAGCCAGGCCGAGGCCGGTAAGAAAAAAATGCAGCCCGAGCGCCTTGATCTTGTACATGAAGCGAAGGAAATTCTCAATACGTACGATTTCCATCTTAAAAACAAGGGGTTTAGCTATGAACTCAAATCAGATGCTCAGCTGTGGGTAATGGCTGATCAAGCTGCGTTGGCTGAGATCATCATCAATCTCATCGACAACGCCATGAAGTATAGCCAGGACACCAAACGGATTGAACTCACCACGGGAAGAGAAGGAACCAACGGCTACCTGTCGGTGCGGGATATTGGAGTGGGCATCAGCCTCGCTGATCAAAAACATATTTTCGACAAATTCTACCGGGTGTCAACAGGCAACCTGGCCAAAGCCAGCGGCACCGGGTTGGGCCTGTCGCTTGTCAAGCAACTGCTGGAGCAACAGAACGGCACCATTTCCGTTAAAAGTGACGTTGGCCAGGGCTCCGTGTTCACGATTTTTCTACCGCTGGCAAACTAACTATGGCGCGCATTTTAATTGTTGAAGACGAACCTGCCATGCAACTGGGATTGCGTGACAACCTGGAAATGGAAGGCTATGAGGTAACGCTTGCCGCGGATGGTGAAGCTGGTGCCGAGGCTGGCTTATCCAGCGCGTTTGATTTGATCTTGCTGGACGTCATGTTGCCGCGCATGTCGGGCTTCGATGTATGCAAGAAACTGCGCAATGCCGGTGTTACCACACCGGTAATCATGCTCACAGCACGAGGTGAGGAAATTGACAAAGTGCTGGGCCTGGAACTTGGCGCAGACGACTACATGACCAAGCCTTTTGGTGTTCGCGAACTGCTGGCGCGCATTAAGGCCCGGCTGCGCAGAAATGAATGGCACGAAGTGAAAGAGCAATCACTCGTTTCCATCGGGCGATTGAAAATTGATTTTGCCGCTTTCGCGGCTTTTGAAAACCAGCAGGAGGTGAAGCTCTCGCACAAAGAGTTTGAAATTCTCGCCTTCCTGCATCAACACCGAAACCAGGTGGTAAGCCGATACGATTTGCTGGAAAAAGTCTGGGGTTACGATGAGCAGCCAACCACCCGCACAGTCGATAATTTTGTCGTGCGCCTTCGCCAAAAAATCGAAGCTAACCCCAATCAACCCCGGGTGATTCTGACCGCCCACGGCAGCGGATACAAGCTGGCTTCCTGATTGCCCTTTACCGGTTTTCTGCCCTGTTACATCATGTTACAATCCTTTACCGCGGGGTGACATCCCCTGACGGGGTGCGGCCGTTTTTTGTATTGTGATCGGACAACAAACATCAAGACAAAACCCAATAACTATGAAAACCAAAATTCTTATCGCGGGCGTAATGATCGCCATCGCAAGTGCCGTTACCATCAACCGCGCGCACGCCCAGAGTGAACCTGCTGTAAAAGTTTATGCCACCGGCTCAGATGAAATCAAGCTGATCTTCGCCTACAACTCTCCCGGCTCCGTGGATGTGAAATTCATGGATGGCAACAATGTCATTGGGCGAGACCGGATCAACGGAAAGACCTTTGAGGGCGGCTTCACCAAGAAATACAGCCTGCTGCAAAACAAGCACAAAAACCTTCGCTTGGAAATCAGCAGCCCTGAAGTGTCGGTAACGTACCAGCTTTCGGCCGGATCAGACGGCCGCTGGAAAGCACAACTCGAACAGAGCATTGTAAACTACCCGCTGGTAGCATCCCGGTAAGGGTTAACGTTTGGGGAGAGTGGTGCAGTTCTTTGGTCAGGCTGCCCGCTCTTACCCAAACAAACTCTTTTTTCAGCTCCGCACTACCACTTACCTTTACTCCGCACCATGAAACGATTTGCTCTGGCTTGCTTCCTCATCGCGATAATCAGCGCGGCTTCGGCCCAGGTCATCAGCCTTGACGGCCGCTGGAAGTTTCACATTGGGGATGAAGCGGAATGGGCTACCCCAACCTTCAACGACACCAATTGGGAGACCATTTATGCTCCGTCTGCCTGGGAAGATGAAGGATTCAACGGTTACGATGGCTTCGCGTGGTATCGCATCCGGTTTGACGGGCGAAAACTTTCGAAGGATGAGAACTACTACCTGGGGCTTGGGTACATCGATGATTGCGACCAGGTGTTCCTGAACGGAAATCTGATCGGCTTTTCCGGCTCTATGCCACCAAAGTTCAAAACCGCATTCAATAACGAGCGAAAGTACAATATCACTGCCGACCACATCCGGTGGGATGGCGAAAACGTGCTGAGCATTCGCGTGTATGATGTAACCCTCGCAGGCGGGCTTATTCAGGGCCGCCTCGGTATCTATCGCGCCCCCAGGAGTCACCTGTTGCTCGATCTGCAAGGCACGTGGGATTTCAACCGCACCTATGGAGTCGAGAAGATTGAGTATGCCGACCAGTGGAAGAAAATTATGGTGCCTTCGCCCTGGGAGCATCAAGGCTTTCCGAAGTACGATGGCAATGCGTGGTACAAAAAAACGTTTATGATTCCGGATGCGGTTGCCACCGACACCGAAGAACTCGTTCTGCTGGTGGGCAAGATTGATGACTTTGACAAAACCTTTCTCAACGGAAAACAAATCGGGCGCACAAAAGACAACCGCGACTTTGGCCGAAGCCAGTCCTTCAACCAGCTGAGGGCTTACACGATTCCCCCTGGCCTACTCAAAAAAGGCGAAAATGTAATTGAGGTTTTTGTGGAGGACATGGGCAACGTGGGCGGCATTTATGAAGGGCCGGTCGGCATCGCCACCCGCAGCAACTACGAACGTTATTACAGACAAAAGGAGTCGATTTTCTGGTGGGGTGATCAGCAGGACGATTAGATGCGGAACTTCCGGATCGGGTCAATGGTTTATCTTTCCGATGTCAACGCATATGAACTATACCATTCCCGCTCACACACGCATCGGCCATGTGCACCTCAAGGTTTCCAATCTCCAGCGCTCGCTCCGTTTTTATTGCGACCTGCTTGGGTTTGAACTTGTCACAACCTATGGCGATCAGGCAGCCTTCATTTCGGCCGGAGGCTATCACCACCACATCGGCCTGAATACCTGGTACAGCCAGGATGCTCCACCTGCTCCTACAAATTCACCAGGCCTCTTTCACACGGCAATTCTCTACCCCACACGCGTTGATCTTGCTGTGGCAGTGCAACGGCTGCTGGATCATGCATACCCGCTTACGGGTGCTTCGGATCATGGTGTATCGGAAGCCATTTACCTGAACGACCCGGATGAAAATGGCGTAGAACTGTATTGGGACAAGCCTCGCGATCAGTGGCCGCAAAAACCAGACGGCAGCCTCGACATGTATACGCGAAGATTGAATCTGGAGGACTTGCTGGCATTAGCATCCACCCACCGCCCCCAATAAGCCGGTTCAAGTTTTTGACCGAACACGGCAAACTAAGCCGGGACGAATTCGCCTAACCCGGACAGCCAACCTTTCTTGATTACGGCTGCGAGCCTGGTCTGAGGAGCATTTAGAAGAATGATTTTTTTGCTTTGGATTTATGGAAACCGGTCGGCCCTAGAATCCTGTAGGAAAAAAATCATATGAAGCTCACCAAAATGTATGCAGCAACCACGGTTGCGTTGGCCGTGTTTGCCACCCTGGCCCTTGTGTCGTTTGACAAAAATGAGGCGCTCAGGCAACTGCGGCCAATCCCGAAAGGTTGTGTTTTTCGCACGGTGATGGGTGAAGAATCATCAGACTCCATGTTTGTTTACAAAACCCCCGAGCGAGTATCGCTGTCCGTTGACCGTGGCTTACACTGGTTGGTGCGGGCGCAGCACGCTGATGGCGGATGGGGAGCCGGCAGTCACGCCCGCCAGGAGGTTATGGACCCGCATGCTGTGCAGCCCGATCCCGCTACTACTGCTATGGTGGCCATGGCCATGTTGCGCACCGGCAGTACCCTCACGAGCGGTGAATACCGGGAGCCGATTACCAACGCGCTTGACTATTTGCTCGCCATGATTGAAACTGCGCCTGCCGCCTCCTTCAACATTACTGAACAAACTGGAACTCAGATTCAAACCAAGCTGGGCGCTAACATTGATGTCGTGTTGGCCACGCAGTTTCTCTCCAACCTGCTCGATGGGCACCTGGCGCACAATGCGGCACTGAAAAATCGCGTGAAGCGGGCCAACGAGCTTTGTGTAATCAAAATCCAACGCGCGCAGGATAACAATGGGAGTATGCGCGGCTCAGGCTGGGCAGGCGTATTGCAATCTTCCTTCGCCACAAATGCTCTGGAAGCCGCTCAGGCACAGGGTGCCAACGTAGACGATGCTGCCCTTGACCGCGCACGTGCCTACCAGAAAAATAACTACGACACTAAGACAGGCGATGTAAACACCGAACTCGGAGCGGGCATTGTGCTGTATTCCGTGTCCGGATCGACCCGGGCCAGTGCTAAAGAAGCACGAAGGGTGAAAGACGAAATGGACAGAGCCAAGCGTGACGGACGGCTGGCACCAGGCGCAGCACCGTCAGCCGAAAATCTGGAGAAAATCGGTTTCGGCAAAGACGAGGCCATCAAATATGCCACCGCCTATGAGGTGTTTCAGTCGGCCAAAGTGCAAGCCCAGCGGGAAGACGTGCTCGAAGGATTTGGCAATAATGGAGGCGAAGAATTCCTGAGCTATCTGCAAACCGGTGAAAGTCTGGTGATCGGCAAGGACAACCAATGGATGAACTGGTATGACAACATGAGCGGCCGATTGCTGAAAATTCAGAATAACGATGGTAGCTGGAACGGTCATCACTGCATCACCAGCCCGGTGTTCTGCACCGCCACCTGTCTGCTTATTCTGTCGGTGAACAATGATGCCGAGCGGCTGATGCGACAAGGTTCGAACTAAAACAAAATAAGGCCGGGCAACCACCCGGCCTTACTTTTTTTGCCGCGGTGCTTCGCTACCAGAAGACTGCGTAAAGGAAGGCCGTAACAATGAGTACAATAATTGCCCCGATGTTAAAGGCTGGTTCGGTCTTAAAGAAATTCTCCGTTAGAATAATTCCCTTGGCATCTGTCTTACCCTTGCCTTCGAGGTGGCTGATAAGCAGAATAACGGCCATTGACAGCAGCGCTGTGATGAGCATCTGGTGCAGGAAGGGGATGACCACAAATACTGGCGCATCGGACCACCCATTGGGACCCACTTTAAAGTAAAGCGCAATCGGAATTGAAACAATCACGCCCCAAATGGCGGCATTGTTGGTTGCTCGCTTCCAGAAAAGTCCCATGATGAACACCGACAGAATACCCGGACTCACCAGGCCCGTATACTCCTGGATGAACTGAAATGCCTGCCCCAGGTTGCCAAGTGCAGGTGCAATCAGCATCGAAACAACCAACGCTACCGCAGCGCTGATCCGCCCCACATTAACCGTTTGCTTGTCAGTCGAATTCTTATTGATATAGGGCCGGTAAATGTCCATTGTAAAAATGGTGGACGTTGAGTTAAGCATCGAGGCCAGCGAGGAAACTATTGCAGCAGCAAGCGCAGCCATTACCAGACCTTTAAGGCCGGCCGGAACAAATGTGCGCACCAGCCAGGGGAATGCGTTGTCATTCGCAATTTTGCCTTCGGCATTGATGAAGCTGGGGTCAAGAGTTGCCGTGGTAAGTTGTCCGCTCGCATCGGCATTCATCACGTAGGCAATGATACCCGGAATAACGACAATCAAGGGGATGATCATCTTCAACGCAGCCGCAAATACAATTCCTTTTTGCGACTCCTGAAGGCTCTTGGCCGCCAGCGTGCGTTGAATAATGTACTGATTGAAGCCCCAATAGTACACATTAGCCACCCACATACCGCCAACGAGTACCGCCAGCCCGGGCAAATCCCACCAGGCATCCTTTCCATCGGGTGTAATAATTTCTCCCTTTTCCAGAATCATTGAAAACTTGCCCGGCACCGTGTTGTATACATGCACAAATCCATCAATGATGTTTCCGGTGGGCGATACATCCACCAGCGCGATATACGTAGTAACCAAACCTCCGACAACCAGCAGCACCACCTGCACAACGTCCGTCCAGGCTACAGCCGAGAGCCCGCCCCACAGCGAGTATGCAGCGGCAAACAAACCCAGGCCAACGATACTGTACATCATCAGGCTTCCGTCACCAGTACCCACCACCGTATCCATGGCGCGGGCACCCAGGTAAAGCACGGTGGTAAGATTGACAAATACGAACAGTGCAATCCAGAAAACTGCGAGTATGGTTTTCAGGTTGGTACTGAATCTTTTCTCAACAAACTCGGGTATGGTGTAAATACCCTTGTTAATGAAAATCGGGAGGAAGAACTTACCCACCAGCAGCAGGGTTACAGCTGCCATCCACTCGTAACTGGCAATCGCCAGGCCAATCGCAAATCCGGAGCCCGACATGCCGATGAATTGTTCAGCCGAAATGTTGGCTGCAATCAGGGATGCCCCGATCGCCCACCAGGGCAGCGATTTGCTGGCCAGAAAGTAGTCCTCGGCATTTTTCTGCTTTCCGTCCTTATCCCGTGATACCCACAACCCGATGCCGAGAATCAGCGCACAGTATGCACCGAAAACAATGTAATCTGTAACTGATAAACCCATGGAAACAAATTTTAGGTTAGGTTAATGAATGAGGTGTGCACCTACTGCGAGGTTAACTAAATAAAAGTCAGGTTCTTTTTTGAATTGCGCAACATAATTTTTCTTAACCAGGCTGCGAATTTCATCCAGGGCATTTTGCCGTACAAGGTTTAATGTACACCCGCCAAAGCCTCCGCCCATCATGCGCGAACCCAGCCAACATTGGGGATACTCTTCGGCCAGCGACACGAGGAAATCCAGCTCCGGGCAGCTTACCTCGTAGGCCTGACTGAGTCCCCAATGGGTTTCCGTCATCAACTGGCCAAATGCCTGCAGATCGTTTGCTTTCAATGCAACTGCAGCCTTGGATACGCGATTCATCTCTTCCACCACGTATAAGCTCTTCACAAACGTGTCTGGATCCATATCCTGTTTACAGGCAATCAGATCCGCGACCTGAGCATCGCGAAGCGACCTTACCGAGGGCTTATGCTGACGCAGCACATCCACCGCTTCTGAGCATGAAGCTCTGCGCTGATTGTACTCGGTGGAGGCAAGCGCGTGTTTCACGTTCGTATCGATCAAAAGCAACGCGTAGTCTTTCCAGTCAACAACAAGCGTTTCGTGTGTGAGCGCGCGGCAATCCAGCAGCAACACAGCCTTCTCCTCACCCCACAGGCTTGCATACTGATCCATGATGCCGCATTGAACACCGGCAAACTCGTGCTCGGCATGCTGGGCAATCAGCGCCAGCCTGGTGCGGTCGAGGCCGCAGCCAAATAATTCATTGATACCAAATGCAAAACCGCAGCAGAGCGCGGCCGAAGAACTAAGGCCGGCACCGGCTGGTATGTTACCACCCAGCACGCAATCAACACCCCGTATGCGAAATCCCTGCCGATGAAAACCATCCAGCACACCCATGAGGTAGTTAATCCAGGTTTCTCCCGGGTTTAAATCATACACGGAAAACGAAACACCTTCTTCAAGATCAGCAGCAAAAAAATTGCATTTGTCATCGCTGGCTGCTGCCATGGCCAGTACAAAATGACGATCAATGGCGGCCGGCATCACCACACCCTCCTGGTAATCGACATGCTCACCCAGCAAGTTGATCCGGCCGGGCGCCTTCACCAATAATGGTTGGCTTTTAAACCATTTTGAAAACTCGGCTTCAATGCGCTTCTCTACCATGCATTTACTCCCTGCGCGAAGAAACACCCAGGACGGCTGCCAAAACCAGCACCAGCACCCACGAAGAAGCCTGGGTAATGCGATTGCCAATCACGTACGCCTTCGGCTCGAACCGAAATTCGATTACATGCTTACCGGCCGGAACCTCCAACGCCCGCAATACATAGTTTGCCCTCAACACCGGAACGGTCTTGCCATCAATAAAGGCGGCCCATCCACGGGGGTAATACACTTCACTGAACACAACTACACCCGCTGTTGTCGCCTCTGATTCATACTTCATGTAATTCGGGCGGTGGTCCACCAGTTGAACCGTTGCCAGTGAATCAGCCGTGCCCTTCAGGGAAGTGGTGAAGCGCGATTGATCAACTACAGCTTGCACCCGTGTATCGATACGGCCCGTTTCGCTAAGTTCCTCGTTCGCTGAATTCACCGGTACCAGCTCGCGCACAAACCAGGCGGCACCGTTGGCCGCGGAGTTGGGGATCACGTTGCCAGCCTCAGTGCCAAAGGTTATGTATTTTACATTCAACATATTGATTACTCCGTAGCGATCGAAGCGCGGGTCGCCCGATTGAAGATCGCGAATCATCCTCTGTGTTTCAGCAACAACGGCCGAATCGTAGATATCCTGATACCGTTTCATCTTGGCACCGTGGTAACCCCCGATTGAATTATGATAATACGAGGTGTTGGCCTCAGCCATCGTTCCGTTGAGGTTGTACACGCGGTAATATCCCTTGTCCTGTAAAATGATCTGATCAGCTGCGGTCAACGAAAATCTTGCTTCGCGCTTCGGCTGGAAGTTTTGCTTGGTGAAATAGCGATTGTCGAGCGACAGGTGGTCACCGGCTGTCATTACCACTAAAGCCACACCAAAGTACACTGGCTTCACTATTTTTTTCACCGCGAGCGCCAGCAGGCCGGCCGGGATCAGCATCAGCCAGAACGAACGCCAGGCATCGGATGTAAAGAGAGCTTCGCGGTCGGCCGCCAATGCTCTCCGGAACCAATCGGGCAGTTCGTATTCCTCCGACCGCAGATAACTGCCCCAGCCACCGGTGAGTGCAAGAAGAAAAACGATCGCCAACGCGCCACCCAGCACATACCACAATTTCTTTTGCACTCCGGGTGCAAGATCGGTGCTCAGGATTTTTTCAACACCCAGCAAACCGAGCAGTGGCAAACTGAACAGGGTGATGACCAGCGCGAACGTGACCGAGCGAAACTTGTTATAGCCGGGCAGAAAATCAAAAAGAAAATAATTGAACGAGCTGAAATGGCTGCCCCAACTGAGTACTACACCTAACAACGCCAGGCCACCCAACCAGGCCGCGTACGAGCGGTCAGCAAATGCAAGCCCCAGCAAGAAACACAGCACGATTGCCGCACCCGCATAGTATGGTGCTGTCAACGACTGGGGGCCCCAATACGCTGACGTATAATTCGCCAGTTGATTGGCCAGTTCGTTGTTGCCTGATGAAGCCAATGCACGATACGTGGCACTGTTCTGATCATTCACCAGAAAATCACCGGAAGCGCCACCATACACATTGGGTATAACCAGGGTAAGTGGTTCGGCAATGCCATTGCTGTGGTCGAAAGCATACTCGCGGGTGAGTCCGCTCTCGGCTTTCTGACCCGGCTTTGATAATTCCGAAGCGCCCCGGATTGAAAACTGTGAATACTCGGCAATCGCCCAGAATTGCCCGAAAAAGGTGCACGCTGCCAGCACAGCCGCTGGCGCCAGAAATCCAAGGGTTTTGGCAAAATCCCCGAGCTGCTTTTGCCGGAACGCAATCACCAGTTGAAGTAATCCGTACCCGGCCACGATTAGCATCAGGTAGTAGGTTATCTGAAGGTGGTTTTCGCGCAAATGCAGTGCGAGGCCCGCTGCGGTGATGGCCGCCCCCAACCAACGTTTGCCGATGAAGGCCAGATGAATTCCTGCCACCACCAATGGCATCAGGGCAATAGCCCCGATACGGGCATTGTGGCCGGCCGCGAGGCCAATAATCATATATGAGGAAAGTCCAAAAGCCAGGGCACCGGCTATAGCCAGGTAGGGACGCACGCGAAAAACCAGCAGGAGAATATAGTACGAGGCAAAGGCAAGAAAAATGTTATTGACGGGATGAGGCAAAAACAACGTCATCACTTTCTTTAGCATCACCACCGGGCCATCACTCCATTGCACATTCACGAGGTAGGCAGGCATTCCGGAGAACATATTGGGGGCCCATAACCCTTCCTGGCCGGTAGCTTCGCGGTAATCGCGCAGCACTTTACTGGAGCCCAGAAATTGGGTGATGTCGTGTTGGCGCAGCGTCTTGTTTTCGAAAACCACCGGACCAAAGAGAATAAGGGTAACCAACAGGAATACAACCACGGCCAGTAGGTGCGGAAGTACCTGTTCTGTAAATTTGATTTTCTTCATAAATGAAAACGCAAAATAGGGAAACTATTAATCCAAAAGCTATGAAACCTGCTATTGTGGTGGCCATTTGTCTGATGGGGTTCACCTCGTGCTCCCCCACTCCAACAGCGCGCGAAGATGCTGCCGCCACGATCCGGGCTACCTTGTTGCAGCAGCAGGCCGACTGGAATGAGGGCAACATTGAATCGTTTATGGAAGGGTATTGGAAATCCGACTCTCTGCAGTTTGTGGGGAAGGCAATCACGCAGGGCTGGCAGGCTACCCTGGAACGGTATCAGAAAACCTACCCCAACCGGGCGGCCATGGGGCAGCTCACCTTCGACCTTTGGCAAATTGTGCCTGTTGATGCCGGCACCTATCTCGTAACCGGCAAGTACACGCTGGTCAGGGTCAACGATCAGCCGACCGGGCAGTTTACACTACTGGTGAAAAAGAAAAACGGCAAATGGGTGGTGGTGTATGATCATACGTGTTAGTGGTGGATGCTCGCTGCTGGATGTTGGATATGAGAACCCAGATTCGCGATTTCCGTGCGACACAAATAATCTAGACTTTTAATTAACAATTACCGAGTTCCCTTCAGCACAATTCCATTTCGCACGCCAGTATGTTTGCCATGCTCGGCCGTAACAGCACCGTTGACAATGACGTAATCAAAGCCCTCGGCATATGCATGGGGCTTGGAGAAGGTAGCTTGATCTCCCACCCTTGCAGCATCAAAGATTACAAGATCAGCCGCCATGCCCTCGCGCAGCAAACCACGATCGGTCAGTCGAAACTTCTGGGCCGGCAAGGATGTCATTCTGCGAATGGCTTCTTCCAATGTGATCACCTTCAGCAACCTGACAAACTGCCCCAGGATACGGGCATTGGTTCCATAGGCCCGCGGGTGCGGCATACCGGACCCGTAACGGGCAATTCCGGCATCGGAGGCAAACATGTTAAACGGGTATTGCATGATACGCTTCAGGTCATCTTCGTTCATGCTGAAGTACACCATGGCGGCACTGCCGTTTTCCACCATTTCCAGAATCGTCTCCGCTTCGTTGGCGGCTGTCGGCTTACGCTTCTTCATTAAATTAATTTCAGAAATATTCTTTCCGTTGAGCGTAGTGTCGGTTTTGTAGTACGCCACCACCGCATAGCTGTAATTGGTGTTTAATTTCTTACTGAGACTCGCCAGCATTTCCTTCCGGATGCGAGCGCGGGTTGCGGGGTCTTTCAGTCTCAGTTTCAGTGAATCAGTGCCACCGGAAAACGCCCATGTCGGCAATTGCGTGTTCAACGTGGTGCTGCTGGCCAAGTAGGGGTACTGATCAATGGTAACGTCAACTCCCTCCTGACGCGCCTGCTCAACCTGCGCAAGAGTGCCCGCGGAGCGGCCCCAGTTGGGTTTATACGTCACTTTAAAATGTGAGATCTCCACCGGAATTCGGGCTTCGCGACCAATGTTAATGGCCTCCTCAATGGCTTCCGTCACCCGATCGCCTTCATCGCGAATGTGCGAAGCGTACACACCCCCGTGCACGGCCGCCATGCGGGCCAAACCAACAACCTCGGGCGTCTTCGAATATGTACCTGGCACGTAAATCAAGCCGGTGGAAAAACCCACTGCACCATCCTTCATAGCTGCGGCTACCAAAGCTTCCATTTTTTGCTGCTCTTGAGGCGTTGGGTCGCGTTGTTCGTCACCCATTACCGCTTTGCGCACACTGTTATGGCCGATCAGGCTGGCTATGTTAATAGACGTTCTTACACTGTCGAGTTTGCGGAAGTACGAAGCCATGTCGGTATTTGAGTTGCCGCAGTTGCCGGTGACCACCGAGGTGACGCCATCGAGGATGAAATTACCGGCTGTCGGTACGCGAAGGTCATTACCTTCTATGTGGGTATGCACATCAATAAACCCGGGTGCAACCACACGGCCCGCAGCATCCAGAGTGCGAACCGCCTTCCAGTCGGTGCCGTTTCCAATTCGCATAATCTTGCCATTCCAGATGGCGACATCGGCATAATACCAAGGGTTACCCGACCCGTCAATGATCTTTCCGTTTCGAATAACAAGATCGAATGTTTGCGCCCGTAACCCGAACGTTGTAAGGCACATCATAAGAAAAACACATGCGTGGATTCTCATACCCTGAAGGTTAAAACTTTAAAACCGCGTAGCCCTTCATTTGATAGTGCGTGAGGGTTGTGAGCATCGAGGTCGCAATTTTTACTTCCGGCAACAACTTAAAGCGATCGACATTCCGGTTGATCAGGCTTTGTCCGCAGATCACGATCTTTACGCCTGCCTTCTCCAGTGCCGTATACAAGCCTTTGTTTGGATTCTCAACTTTAAACTTTGCCCTGTGAGCCTCATCGTTCATGGCGGTATATGTTGCCTCACCGTGAATGACCATCACGACCTCGAGGTTTTGCCGGGGCACCCCGGCTGACGCGTGCAGATTAACGAGGCGCGCCACATTGTTCACTGCCCAACTAAGCTCATGCGGCTTTTCCCGCACCTGCTCCACTTCAATCACGATCTTGTACACCTGTGTTGAGTCCGGCCGCTCTACAGCATACGGGATAGGAAAGATACCACCGTATTCTTCCACCACCGGATTGATTCGCCTGGGCGACTGCGCCCACACGTTACATGCCAGACCGACAAAAACAAAAATCAAGCTGAAGTTTCGCATAACGAAATTGGGTTGTGGAATCAAAAATAGCCGTTCGGCTTCAGGGTTGGCGTCCATCCATCAAATTCTTATGACACGGCACAGAAAATGGCTACCTTCCAATCTCAAAACTCGCCATTATGATCCGACTGCTTGCCTTTTTTACCTTGATCATTGCACTGGCTGCCTGCCAGAAAAAAAAATATGACGTCATTATCCGAAACGGGACTGTTTACGATGGTTCGGGCCAGCCGGGCGTCAAAGCCGATGTGGGCATTAACGCGGATACCGTGGCGTTTGTCGGTGACCTGAAAAATGCGCAAGGCACTCAGGAGGTTGACGCAACCGGTCTGGCAGTGGCACCCGGTTTTATCAACATGCTAAGCCACACCTATGACGCCCTTCTCTTCGATGGTAATTCGCAAGGCGATATCCGGCAGGGCGTAACCCTGGAAGTATTTGGTGAAGTTTCGATGGGGCCGCTGAGCGAGTCTATGAAGCAGGCGCAGAGAGAAATGATGAAACGCGACCCCGACTGGCAATACGACATCACGTGGACAACCAATGGCGAGTTTATGGAACAGCTGGAGAAACGGGGCGTGAGCCCGAACGTGGCCAGTTTTGTAAGCGCCATCCAGGTGCGTGTGCACGAACTCGGAGAGGCCAACCGCGCGCCCACGCCCGAAGAATTGGAGCGCATGAAAGCCCTGGTGAAGCAGGCAATGGAAGAGGGCGCCATGGGCATTACCACGGCACTCATTTACGCCCCGGCCTTCTACGCCAGCACCGAGGAGCTGATTGAACTGAGCAAAGTTGCCGCACAGTACAACGGTATGTACATCGCCCACATGCGAAGCGAGGGCAACGCAATTTTTCAGGCCGTAGACGAAACCATTCGGATCGCACGCGAAGCCGGATTGCCGGCTGAAATCTATCACCTTAAGTTCAGCGGCAACACAAATTGGAATAAAATCGACTCGGTGATCGCGATGATTGACAAGGCCAACCGCGAAGGGATCAAGATCACAGCCGACATGTACACCTATACGGCCGGTGCAACGGGATTGGATGCGGCCATGCCTCCCTGGATTCAGGAGGGTGGCATCAACGAGTGGATCAGGCGAATGAAAGACCCGGTTACCCGCAAAAGAGCGCTGCAGGAAATGCGCACGCCCACCGACAAGTGGGAAAACCTGATGAAACTCACCGGAGATTTTGACAAAGTGCTGTTGCTCGGTTTCACCAACGACTCACTCCGAAAAAACTTTACCGGCAAAACGCTGAAGCAGGTAGCGGAGATTTACGGTAAGTCCCCGGAGGAAACCGCCATGGATTTGGTGATCACCGATGGCACACGGGTGGGTACGGCCTATTTCCTGATGTCGGAAGAGAATGTAAAGCGGCAGATTGCGTTGCCGTATGTAAGCTTCGGCTCAGATGCCGCCTCCATGACAACTTCGGGCAACTTCATCAAAACACCAACGCATCCCCGGGCCTACGGCAATTTTGCACGACTGCTTGGCAAATATGTGCGCGATGAAAAAGTAATTCCGCTTGAAGAAGCCATTCGGAAGTTAACCTCGCTGCCGGCTGCCAACCTGAAAATTCAGAAACGCGGTTCGCTCAAACCGGGCTACTATGCCGACCTGGCCATTTTTGATCCGGCAAAAATTCAGGATCATGCCACGTTTGAAAATCCGCACCAGTACAGCACCGGCATGGTGCATGTGTTTGTGAACGGCACCCAGGTGCTGAAAGACGGAGAACACACCAATGCGAGGCCCGGCCGATTTGTGCGCGGCCCGGGGTGGAATGGGAGGGCGACTATTCCAAAAGCAGGCAACTAGATGTTCGGCCAATGTTTGATATGAAGAAGAGATTATCCTCCCGGCTAACTTGGGTTTACAAGTTTGGATTCCCCTTAATTTGGGCTGTCTGGATATCCCTTTTTGCCGTTACTATCTTTTTTGAATCCAACGAGAAATCCACCTTGATTATTCTGATAATGATACTTGCGGCAGTGCCATTCTTAACCCTAAAATCAGTCTCATTTGATGATGACCTTCTTTATGTAACTGGCTTTCGTGGCACGAAGGTTTTTAGT
The DNA here is from genome assembly GCA_046301755.1 of Cyclobacteriaceae bacterium. Lineage (GTDB taxonomy): Bacteria > Bacteroidota > Bacteroidia > Cytophagales > Cyclobacteriaceae > ELB16-189. Next base: position 21,448 of record JBKCJM010000051.1, on the reverse strand, counting down.
ATCCTCGAAATAAGGTCAATTGATAAAGGGAACTTGGTTGGTCTAAAGCCCTTTTGGAGCATTCAAATTCAAGATCAATCTCACAAAATCAAAATCAAATTCATTCCCAAGCTTAACGAAGAACTTACGACTCTTTGGAACGAAGAATCACAATGGACCGAAAACACGCCCGGTAATCTAGGTGAGTTCGCTTATCTAGTAAATAACAAAAAGAACCGGCAATAACGGCAGCATAAGGAAAATCCTTCGTGCCTTTGTGTCTTTGATTGGAATTTCAATAAAACCAATGATCGCGTAACACGAACACAGCCGCCACGGCAATCAACACAGCCGTGATGCGCCTGATCCAGAGCGGATCAAACTTGCGCGCCCCCAGTCGGGAGCCAATTTGCCCGCCTGCCACCACCGCCACCAGCAGTGGCAGTACAAAACGCCAAGGGAGAGTCTGCACCTGTTGCCACTGCCCGGCCAGTCCACTGAGCGAGTTGACTAAGATAAACAACGAAGCGGCAGCCGAAATTTCTCGCGCGCGCCCCCAGCCCAAAAAGTACAGCACAGGCGACAAAAAAATTCCTCCGCCAATACTCACCAGACCCGACACAAATCCGATGACGCCCCCCAACAGCAGCGACAGTGAGACAGGAAACGTGCGCGATGAAGACTGTGGCTCCGTTGGCTGAATCCATAAAAAAGGCGCAGCGACTAACAATGACCATCCCAGTATTCGAAAATAGATTTCTTCACGCGGAAACGAAATAGTAGCGCCCCAGAACGACAACGGAACACTGGAGATGAGAAACGGCCAAACGCGTTTCCAATGAACCTGCCCCTCGCGAATAAAAACCCAGGTGCCCCCCGCCACCACCACCAGGTTGCAGAGCAGGGCTGTGGGCCGCATCACCACCAGCGAAATACCGACCACCGCCAGCAGCGCCAGGTAACTGGAGCCACCGCCAAAGCCCACCGAGGCATACACCAGAGCGATGATGAAAAACAGATTGATGAGCAGGTACCACTCCATCAAGGTGCCCGCTTTACATCCACCGTGGCCAGACTCTTCAGGTAACGCCTGCCCGTGCGCTCATCATCGGGCGCCAACATCAAAATGGCATCGTCCAACTCGGACAGTTTCTTCCCGTCTTTGCTTACCACCAGAAAAAACCGCTCGCCTGATTTTGCATTGAAAATCTCATTCCACGAATACACCACCGTATAACCATCGTTGCTGTGAAAAACGAAGTAGTACTCACTGAGCAACCGGGGCGACTGTTCATTAATTTCAACGGACTGAAGTACCTCGCGCAAACGAACCCCTTGCACCTGACGGATCTCGCTCTTCTTTTCTCCAAGATGATTGGTAATCACAACATCACCAATGGTGTGCACCGGCAAGCTTGCAAGATCGCTTTGTGTAATCGTTATCTCCCGCTTCACCGCGCCCCGTACCACAAAAGAAGCTGTGGGGCCGGGACTCTGCGCCAGGGCGGCAAGCACCAGGTGCCCCGCCACTATCATGAGTAGAATTCTTCTCATCCGCCAATCGTTGACATAGATTCACTTACCGTTTTCGTGCGATTTGTTTCCGCCTCAAATCCGTCTTTGGGTCGCTGGCGAAATGCGCTTACCAGTTCGCTCCGAATCTGGTCGTCACGTTTGCCACTGCGCATCAGCGCTTTGATATCCAGCACTCCGTCATCATACAAGCACGTTTTTAGCATTCCTTGCGCGGTGATGCGGATGCGGTTACAGGTGCCACAAAACGTACGGCTGAAGGCCGCAATTACACCCACATCGCCCGCATAACCCGGCACGCGGTAGTTATAAGATGTGCTGTGCGGCTCATCGCTGAGCTTCTCCAGCTCATAGCGCGACTGTACATGTTCCAGTATTTTTCGGTATGTCCAATTCAGTTTCGCATAATGAGCTCCTTCGCCATTAAACGGCATCTCTTCTATGAACCTGACCTGCACAGGCAGGCTGCGGGTTAGCTCCACAAACGGGAGAATATCCTCCGTGTTCTTTCCTTCCATTACCACAGCATTGATCTTCACGCCAATTCCGGCCTCCAGCAGTGCCAAAAGCGTGCGCCACGTGGCGTCAAACTCATCCCTTCGGGTAATCGCGCGAAAGCGCTGCCGGTCCAGCGCATCCAGGCTCAGGTTTACCGAGCGTACACCCAATTCTTTCAACTCGGGAATATGAGGTGCGGTAAGCACACCATTGGTAGTCAGGTGCAGCGAGCGGATGCCGTCTACGTTACTAATCCTGCGTATGAGATCCATCAAATCTGTGCGCACAAACGGTTCGCCTCCGGTAATCCGGATTTTTTGGATGCCCAGTTCCGCCAGCAGTGTCACCAGCCGCTCAATCTCCTCAAATGTCAGCAACTCGTGTTTGGGCAGGTATCGAATGCCCTCCTCGGGCATACAATAAAAACAACGCAGGTTGCACCGGTCGGTTACGGCCAACCGCGCGTAGGTAATCGGGCGGCCATGGTTATCGTGCAACACGGGAGTCATCGGCTAAAATTAGCAAGGTTTCGGCAACCCCTTGCTACCTTTGACACATGAAGTGTCGCCTGAAAGTATTTGGGATCGGGGCCGAAATCCTTGGGGGCCGCGAGGTAGAGGTTGATTTTCCGGGAGCAACGGCAGGCGAACTGCGCGAGTTCCTGGTGGCGCGCTACCCGCAATTGGGCGAACTGCGTTCGCTGTACCTGGCAGTAAACCACCAATACGCAAACGATCACCAAGCGATAGCCGAAGGTGATGAAATCGCGCTGATTCCGCCCGTCAGCGGGGGTTAGCCTCAAATGATCAAAGTCATTTTTGGTTGGCTTTTTTTAATCGTACATTTTCAGTGTCGTTCATTTACCCTTAAATGCTACCGTTATGATCAAGATCACCGAAAACCCGATTGATATTCTGAAAGTCGTGGAAACGGCCTCCAGCTTAAATGCGGGGGCCGTTAATGTTTTTATCGGGAACGTGCGCAACACGGCCAATGAAAAGAAAGTGGTGTGGCTCGAATACGAAGCCTACGAAGCCATGGCCGTTGCCGAAACCCGCAAAATCATTGATGCAGCCGCCCAAAAATGGCCCCTGTTGGGATGGGCCGTGGCGCACCGCGTGGGCACACTGAAACCGGGCGAGACAGCTGTAGTGGTGGCCGTGTCTACCCGCCACCGAAAAGAGTCGTTCGAAGCATGTCAATACATCATCGATCAACTCAAGACGAACGTACCCATTTTCAAAAAAGAAGTATTTGAAGATGGTGCCGAGTGGATCTCTGCCAAACCGGAGAAATCTCTGGCGAACTAACAAGCACTTTTTCGTGGCGTGCCCCCTCGCGCTTGCCCGCGCGGGGTCGGCTTGCCGATCCCTCACGCAGCAAGCACCCTTTGCCGCCCAGAAGGTTAGTATTAATGAAACACCATGAAGCCCACGGTCACCAGCGCCAGGGCAACGAAAAATCCTGCTGACACAATCAGCAAGAGATCAACATACATTCCATTGGTAGTTCGGGGTGAGTTTTTCATATCCAACTTTCGGTTTCACGAAAGTGGCCAGTTGCACAAAACTATTTTCGTCAATCTGGATTAAACTGGCCGCAGTGTATGGTTTACTGCACAATTGCTCGCGGCCATCTCATCTGCAAATCCAGATGAGCTTTTCTAACTCGCTGGCTCGTTGAACTTTATTCAGCCCCGCGCCCGGTTTAAACATATCGAAAACCCCGCGTGAGATGTCAGCCCTTTCTGCGAAAATCCGACTTTCCACCGCGCTTTTCCAGCAGGCAAACCTCCTCAATCACCATTTCGTGGCCCAGTGCCTTGCACATGTCGTACACCGTTAGTGCCGCTACCGAGGCTGCCGTAAGCGCTTCCATCTCCACTCCCGTTTTACCTTCGGTTTTCACTTCGGCCACTATCACGACCCGGTCGCCCTCGAGGTCCATCTTCACCTGGCAGTCGTGGAGCGCCAGCGGATGGCAGAACGGAATCAGCTCGGCTGTTTTCTTTGCCGCCATGACACCCGCCACGATGGCGGTATGAAACACCGGCCCCTTTTTTGTGGCCAACTCCCCGGCCTGCAGCCCGCGTAGTACGTCTTTCCCAAGCCATACGGTTGCCCGTGCCCGCGCCAGGCGTGAGGTGACTTTCTTTGCAGATACATCCACCATACGGGGTCGCCCCGTTTTGTCCACGTGACTAAGCTTACTGGCCATCTTGCTATATTGAAAGCTAAAAGTACAACTTCATGGTAAGTGTAGCCGAGGCTACGAAGATAATTCAGGCGCATCCCCGTAACCGTACCACCGAGCGCGTTCCCCTGCCGGACAGTGTTGGCCGGGTGCTGGCCGCCAGTGTGAAGGCCGACCGCGACTTTCCTCCTTTTCACCGGGTGGCGATGGATGGTATTGCCATCGACTTCTCCGCATTCGAAAACGGGCAACGCGCATTTTCCCTCCTCGGCCTGCAGGCCGCGGGAACCCCGCAACTTACACTCAATGATCGCTCGACAGCTATTGAGGTGATGACTGGAGCCGTTTTACCCGCAGGCTGCGACACGGTAATACGTTACGAAGATCTCGCCATTGCGAAGGGCGTGGCTACCGTGACAGCAAACGAGGTCGTTAAAGGTCAAAGTATTCACCGGCAGGGCCAGGATGCACGGCAGGGTGACCTACTCCTTGCGCCTGGTCAGCTGATTTCACCGGCTGAGGTAGCCCTGCTGGCGGCCGTGGGCCAAACCCACGTTGACGTACTGGCCTGGCCGACCGTAGCCATTGTTTCCACGGGCGATGAACTGGTGGACGTGAAATCGACCCCACTACCTCATCAGATCAGGCGCTCGAACAGCTATGCCCTGCAGGCAGCACTCCGGCAACTTGGTTTAAGTTCCCAACTGTTTCACCTCCCCGATGACGCCAGCATCATCGCGAGGGAACTGGAGCACATCCTCGCTCACCATCAACTGGTAATTCTCAGCGGGGGCGTTTCGCAGGGCAAGTTCGATTTTGTGCCTGCCGTGCTGAGTTCGTTGGGCGTGGAACAAAAGTTTCATCAGGTAAGCCAACGGCCCGGCAAACCCCTGTGGTTTGGCGTTTCAGAAAGGAACACGGTGTTTGCCTTGCCCGGAAATCCGGTATCCACGTTTATGTGTTTTCATCGCTACATTAAGCCATGGCTGATGGAGAGGTTTGATTGGCCCATGGCAATGCTGGCCTCCGACTTCCATAACAAACTGACTCTGACGTACTTCCTGCAGGTTAAAATCCGGAACGAGAACGGGCGGTGGGTAGCTCAAGCTGTACCGGGCGGTGGCTCGGGCGATTTTGCCAACCTGAAAGATGTAGATGGGTTTTTGGAAATCAACCCAGCATTGCGCCTAAATTCTGGTGAGGTAGTGCCCTTAATCTCATTTAGGCAAAAGATTTGAATTTCAATGGAGATCGAGCAAACGTTGTTAAATCATAAAATCAAATGAACTGTCCCAATTGCAAATCGCCCTACAACGAGACTGAGAAACTCTGCGTTATCTGCGGATTTCCCCTAACTGGAACTGACGCAGAAAAATCCAAGTTTATTGGTCAACAAGTCTTAAAGGAAGGAGTGATTTCAGAGTCAAAATCTGCGCTGCAGCGTGCACAAATGATACTATTTTTTATCGGAGGCATCAACTGTTTACTCGGTTTAATCGGAGGCCTTGCGGTCCCGGAAAAAGTAGTAATCATTGCACTCGGTGTGCTGTTTCTAACTTTCGGCCTGCTGCTTAAAAAAAGCCCAAAATTCATAATGTCAACCGCACTACTGCTGTTGACTTTAAGCTATTTGTTCACAGCTTTTTCAGATCCATCACTTTTGCTCCGGGGAATATTCTGGAAATTTCTTTACATCGGCTCGCTTGGTTACGGATTGTACGCTATCTATAGAGCGGAAAAGCTTCGCAAGGAAAGCGAATACTTGAATCAGAAGTAAAAGCCGGGTTATAGCAAAACCATTAACTTTGCCGCCCCAAAGAGGACGTAAGAGAATATGTTCGATAGTCTAAGTCTCAAACTCGAGAAAGCATTTCAAACCCTGCGCGGGCAGGGCCGCATTACGGAGATCAACGTAGCGGGCACGATCAAGGAAATCCGTAAGGCCCTGATCGATGCCGATGTGAATTATAAGGTCGCCAAGGAGGTCACGGACGAAATCAAGACCAAGGCAATGGGCCAGAACGTGCTCACTGCGGTTTCGCCCAGTCAATTGCTGGTGAAGATCACCAATGACGAGCTCACCCACCTGATGGGCGGAGAAAGCCAGGACATCAAAATTGAAGGCAACCCGGCCATCATCCTGATCGCGGGGCTTCAGGGATCGGGTAAAACAACCTTCAGCGGCAAACTGGCGAGTTACTTCAAGCGCCAGGGCCGCACGGTGATGCTGGCTGCCTGCGATATCTATCGCCCGGCCGCGATCAACCAGTTAAAAGTATTGGGCGAGCAGATTGGCGTTGAGGTCTTCTCCGAACCTGATAACAAGGACGCTGTAAAAATTGCCAAAGCGGCAGTTGCCCATGCAAAAAATGCGAACGCGCGCATCGTCATCGTGGATACTGCCGGCCGTCTGGCTGTAGACGAAGAGATGATGGACGAAATCGCCCGGCTCAAAGAGGCGCTGAATCCTTCCGAGACCCTTTTTGTCGTAGACTCCATGACGGGTCAGGATGCCGTGAATACCGCCAAGGCATTTAACGATCGCCTCAATTTTGATGGCGTTGTACTCACAAAACTGGATGGAGACACCCGCGGGGGTGCCGCCCTCTCGATCCGCAGAGTGGTGGAGAAGCCGATCAAGTTCATTAGTTCGGGCGAAAAAATGGACGCCATCGATCGGTTTTATCCCGACCGTATGGCCAGTCGTATTCTGGGCATGGGCGATGTGGTTACGCTCGTGGAAAAAGCGCAGCAGACGTTTGATCAGGAAGAGGCCGCCCGTTTGCAGAAGAAACTCCGCAAAAATCAGTTCGACTTCAGTGATTTTCTTACCCAACTGGAGCAAATCAAAAAAATGGGCAACATGAAGGACCTGCTGGGAATGATTCCCGGAGTAGGCAAAGCGATGAAAGATGTTGACCTGGACGACAATAGTTTTAAGCCGGTGGAAGCCATCATTCGCTCCATGACCGCTGAGGAGCGCGCAAACCCCGACCTGATCAACAACAGTCGCAAAAACCGTATCGCCAAAGGCAGCGGCACCTCGGTGCAGCAGGTCAACCAACTGCTGAAGCAATTTGAAGATATGCGAAAGATGATGAAGACGATGAACAAAATGGGAGGTGGCAAACGTGCCTTGTCGGCCCTAAACCCGTTTAAGCGCTGATTTTTATGACAAAAGGAGAAAACAGGTCTTTAGCGGCAGAACCCGGACAAGGCGTTAACCGTTTTAACGATACGTTTACAGGATAATAAGTTGTTAGAGGAAGTGCCCCGGAAATCTTTCGGGGCATTTTTTCGTTAGTTGATCGGATAACCAAAAACCAATAATAATTACTCTATGAAAATCAAGTTCCTTCTGGCGATGCTGGCCATTGCAGCCGTTGCCACCGCCCAAGACAAAAAAATGCCTAGCCCGCCCGATAAAGCGCAGAGTACAGCCGGTGGTGTTTCCGTCACAGTCGATTATCATCAGCCTTCTGCCAAAGGACGGAAAGTAATGGGCGGCCTGGTTCCCTTCGGAGAGGTTTGGCGCACGGGTGCCAATGCCACCACTGCAATTGAATTCAGTGACAACGTGAAGCTGGAAGGCAATGCGGTAGCCAAAGGCAAATACGGGTTATACACCATTCCGGGCGAAAACGAGTGGACCATTATCATCAACAAAGACATTAAGTGGGGTGCCTATGATTATAAACAGGCCAATGATGTAGTGCGTTTTACCGTGAAGCCCGGAAAAACTGCGAGCTTTGTGGAGACTTTCAAAATCACCATTGAGAACAACAAGGTAGTGCTGCGGTGGGAAAACACCGAAGTGTCTTTTGCCGTAGCCAAAGGATAATCATTTCGCACCTTGAAAAATAAAGCCTCTGCCACGCGGGGGCTTTTTTATTTCCTTTAATTTTCCTGAACTTTCCCTTTTCGGGTATGCAAATTCTTGGCCGTTCCGACCGTGTCGATCTCCCCGGATTAGGGCTGAAGGGAATCATGGCTAAAATTGATACCGGTGCCTACAACTGCTCGCTGCATTGCTCGCGGGTTGAGGTCGTTAACGGAAAACTGGAATTCATTCTGCTGGATGAAGAACATCCCGAGTTCACGGGCATGCCGTTTCGCGTAAAGAAATTTGAGCAGCGCGAAATTAAGAATTCATTTGGCGAGGCCGAGCTTCGCTACGTGATCAAAACCCAGATTCGGATTTTCGATCATTTGATACGCGCAGAATTCTCGCTGAGCAACCGGGGTAACCTCAAGTTCCCGGTTTTAATCGGCCGCAAAACGCTGCGTCATCGGTTCCTGATCGATGTCACCAAAATAGATTTGTCATTTCAGGCTTCACAAGCCGATCATCCCTCCGCCCCTCAAACTCCCGGTGTATGAATATTGGCATCCTCTCCCGCGACTCTAAACTCTACTCCACGCAACGCCTGAAAGAGACAGGCGAAAAGCGCGGTCATCATATCGAAATCATCGACCACATGAAATGCGTGCTCGTGATTGAAAAGAAAAACCCCATGGTGTGGTACAATGGGCGCAGGCTCGATTACTTCGATGCCATCATCCCCCGCATCGGGGCTTCCGTTACGTTTTATGGCGCAGCCGTAGTGCGCCAGTTCGAAATGATGAAAGTGTTTACAGCCGTGGAGTCGCAGGCACTGATCCGCTCGCGCGATAAGCTGCGCAGCCTTCAGATTCTCTCGCGGGCCGGGCTGGGCCTCCCGAAGACGATTTTCATGGACTACTCGCGCGACACCGAAGGTGTGATTGAAGCGGTGGGTGGAGCCCCTGTAGTAATTAAACTACTGGAAGGCACACAGGGATTAGGTGTAGTTTTGGCTGAGAACAAAAAAGCTGCGCAATCGGTAATCGAGGCCTTTCACGGAGTAAAAGCACGCATTATTGTGCAGGAGTTTATTAAGGAAGCCAAAGGTGCTGACATACGTGCCTTTGTCGTGGATGGCGAAGTTGTAGGAGCCATGAAACGCCAGGCGCGCGATGGCGAGTTTCGCAGCAACCTCCACCGGGGAGGTCATGCTGAGGTGGTGAAACTCGACCGCCATCAGAAACACGCAGCCATTGAAGCCGCAAAGAAAATTGGGTTACAGGTAGCCGGTGTCGATATGTTGCCCTCGAAACGAGGACCACTCATCATCGAAGTAAACTCATCGCCCGGCCTTGAAGGAATTGAGCACGCCACCAAAGTGGACATCGCAGGAAAAATCTTTAAATACATCGAAGAGAATGCGGGTTCTAAAAAAATACAGAAGGACAAGGTGAACGCATGACCACCAGAATCACCGCGGGCCGCTCCAAACGGCTATGCAGTGCGGATGCCTCGCAAGCAGCGTGGTGTTAAGTCGTGAGCCGATGTGAATCCTGTAGACGAACCAATCCAAGGAATGAAAGATTTTGTAATAGCTGACCAGCACATTCGCCCCGGAGAATTCAAAGAAGTGGTGATTAACATCGCCCGGTTGCCTTCGCGCACGCAAATCGATACGCCCGTGTACGTGTACCACGGCACGGAGCCCGGTCCGGTGCTGGCCCTCACCGCGGGCATGCATGGCGATGAAATCAACGGGATGGAGATCGTGCGAAGAATTATCGACAGCGGGCACAACCGCGTGTTGCGCGGCACTACTGTGTGCATGCCAATCATCAATGTCTACGGCTTTTTAAACTACTCGCGGGAGGTGCCTGACGGGAAGGATATCAACCGGAGTTTCCCGGGACGCAAAACAGGCTCGCTGGCAGCCCGCGTAGCCTACCACCTTACACACGACATTATTCCGTACATCGACTACGGAATCGACTTTCACACCGGAGGCGCCATGCGCACCAACTACCCGCAGGTGCGGTGCATGATGCAGGAAGCTAAAAATGTGGAACTGGCCGCTGCCTTTTGCGCCCCCTTCACCATCGACTCGCCTTTCCGGCCAAACTCACTGCGGCAAACAGCTGCCAAGCGTGGGAAGAACATCATTGTGTACGAGGGAGGCGAATCCCTACGTATGGATCACCACGCCATCGAAGAGGGAATCAACGGCACGCTGCGCCTGATGAAGCACCTGAAGATGATCGACTGGGCACCGGCTGCCAAAGAAGAGAACCGCATCGTGTGGCACTCGTCCTGGGCGCGCGCCCGCACGGCAGGATTGTTTCAGCCAGCCATCAAGTGCGGAGATCTTATTCATAAGAACCAACTCATTGGAACCCTTACCGATCCGTTTGGTGAATACAAAGAGCAGGTGAAATCACCTTCAACCGGTCATGTGGTAGGTCTTAATAACAATCCGGTGGTAAATGCCGGGGATGCGTTGCTGCACATCGGCATGGATAATCTCTGCAAGATTGACGGCAGCGGTGAAGATTAGCGGCTCTCCATGTTGCACTGGGAACCCATCATTCCCTGCGACCAAGCATGAGAGGCGCCAGTCAAAAACTCAACTTTACTTCAGGAAACTGATTATATCGAAGGAGGATTTTGCGGTGGATTTGATCAAATCACTCTTTATCAAATTTCCATCGGAGGAAAACAAAAAAGGGGCTACAAAATTTTTGAATGCGACTATGAAGACAATCCTGTTTTCCGGGACTGAAAAAACTTCCAGACCACGATCAGTGGAAGTACCGTGAATTCTAAAGAATGGCTCACCGATTAACTTAGGAGGTGCTGGTTGTAGAATTGACCATTTTTTGTTGCCTTCCAAATCAAAGGCCGCCAGATACAACCCGCGGTATTGCGAAGCCATCGCCTTATGGGGAGAATCTCCAAACAAGCCATACACAAGGAACCTGTTTTCACGCTGGTCATAAATCACCTGACCGTGAGCAGTTGGCAGAGCATAGGTTATCAAATAGGCGGAGCGCATTCCTCCCCCATCGTTTGTTACCTTCTTTTCACGATAATCTAACCTTCGCACGATCATTGAACTTGAAGGTTCACTATTGTTGTAGGAGGGCCTCGTAAATTTCCCACTGGAAAGGGAAGAAAAAAACTCAGTGGTACTGACAATCTTACCCTCCTGTGAAACACCTATCACAACAAATTTAATCCTATCCAACTTTTCATCAATTCGCTTATAGGAGTAAAATTGAGTATCACTATTGTTGCCTATGAATGACCAAAAGACACTCTCGTCACCGCCCTCTATCGCTGGCGTTTCCACAATAAATGTGGAATGAGCCTTAGTTTTATGATGTATTCGATTTAATATCAGTTTTTCAACGACCTTCTTCTTTCCATGCGCTTCATTACCATCTTTACTGGTTACGAAATACAGGTACTCATTATCGCAAATGACAGAAAGCAGATGTGCTCCAAATCCCTGCTTTCCGTCAATCTCGAATTTCTCCTGTAAACCATTGGTATTATTGAATTGCACCAACTTAGTGACTTTACCGTCAAACCGGTCTTCATTGGTTTTAATTGAATACGAAATTGCTTTATTCGGTGTTGAAATTTGTTCAATTTCAAGGACTTGTGCTTTCAATTCACCCAGTAAGGGTAACAGCAAAAAACAAAAAAATAGTAGATTTTTTAACACCATAACTTCCGTCTGACTAAATGAAAATCTCCGTCTTTCAATGCAAAAATTTCAATATTGACAGCCCACGAGTTGTTCTTGGAAATCAAAAATCCGGGCAGGGGATCATCAGTTTTTCCTTCGGGGGCTTGCGCGGGTTGCGGTTGCTCCAGCTATAAACCACGCTTACTTCGTGAGCTCCCCCACTGCCCGGGCCAAGTTTGGAGATCGTATAGTCAAAGCTGTACCCGATGTTTAATGTTTCCTTCGGACCCTTTCGCGTGAAGCCGATCAGCAACACAATGGATTCGTTATTGGCAAAGTCGTTGACCTTTTTATACGGCACGCCCCGGTACCACGTACCGATGATGATCGGCTCGAATGTGAAGTAGGCGCCAATATCAAGCTGATCAAACTGGCCCTGGTTCCGATACTGGAGGGCCGGGGCAACACTTCGCTCGCGCGGCTTTGAATAAAACCCCTCGCCCATAACACCGGATTTGAAAAAAAACTTTAAACCGGCATGAACCGAAAGTTTCATGGGTAGCGGACTCTGCTCGCCTATCAGCGATTGATTGGGCTCATTAATATGGTGTGCCGCAAACCCAAGCCACGCGCGTTTGGAATAGAACAAGCCGCCAGCCGAGAAATCCGGAAAGAAAACCCGTTCTCCGGTATTCAGGTTTTCGACTGACGTTGGATTCACCACCTGCCCGGTGGTTGCATCAAACTGATCGCCAAAGGTTAATCGATCAAAATTAATGGAGCGGTTATACAGGGCCGCCTGGATGCCGGGGCGAAACGAAATGGCTTTCGTGATTTCCAGGTTGTAGGAGTATTGCAGGGCCAGGCTGAACGATTTCAACCCCAGGATACCTTCGCGATCCTGATTTAGCAGTACTCCGACTCCACTATTCTTGTCTTCGATGTAGAAATCAGCAAAAGCACTGATCGTGTTAAAGTTGGCGTCAATGGCCGGCCACTGGTTCCGGTAGTTCATACCCACCCGGGCCTGATTGGTCGATCCTGCAAAGGCGGGATTGAGGTAGAGCGGTGCAGCATAAAACTGCGAGAACTGCGGGTCTTGTGCAGTTACCGAAAGCCCGGTCCCCAGCATCAAGGCTGCAAGACAGAAGCACCACAAGACCAACGGCTTTTTTCCGAAACACATAAGAGCAAATTACGAGGTTTGCGTACACTTATAAAAGCACGCCACGCTTGACGGTTAATCTTCTGCTTAACGTTATTTTTGGTCAATTTGTATACTTTCGTGTAAACCGGGCGTTTTAGATTTTGATGAAGCTTAACCTTTATTGTACGTTGGCAGGTGCGAAACACATGTGGGGGAGAATTTATAAGTCGGGTGTAACCCTGGCATTCATCTGCCTGGGTAGTTATGCCAGTTTGGCGCAGACACTCGCCCAACACAATTGGTATTTCGGGAACTCCAATTCCGGCCTCCGCTTCAACCGGGGAAACAATACCGCCAGTGTCGTAACCAACCAGGCCACTCCCTTCGGCACCGCAGGAGGCGCAACCGCCACCGACCCCACTACCGGCAACCTCCTTTTTTATACCGATGGCGACCGCGTGTATGACGCTTGCCATCTGCTGATGCCAAACTCTGGCATTGGCGGCAACACCAACGGAAACCAGTCAGCGGTAATCGTGCCGGTGCCGGGGCAGCCAACCAAGTATTTTGTATTCACAAACTCAGCCAACTTTACCACTGGTGGCAGCATCCGCTGGAGTGTTGTGGATATGGCCTTGTTCGGCAATGCCCTATTCCCCGCCCCTGCACTTGGGCAGGTTGAAAATCCAAAGAATAACATCATCGCCACGTTACCGACACGGTCCGAAGGAATGATCGCAGTGCCGCATGCCAACGGCACCGACTTCTGGCTCATCACACAGCAGGTAAACTCGCAAACCTATTCTGTAACACTCATTAATGCCGCCAGCTACCCGGCCGGTACATTCACGACCACCAATTTTTCAGGTATTGCCTTTCCGACCACCGTGGCAAACTTCTCATACTCAGCCCGCGTCAATCGTATTGCCGTATCGCCACAAGACGCCAACACCGATGCCTTCATCATGAGCTTCAATGCCGCCACCGGAGGTTTAACATTCGATAGTTTCATTCTCAACACCGGTATACCGTCTACCACCAATCAGGCGATTTACGACATCGAATGGAGTAACAGCGGCCAGTACCTGTATCTCTCGCGACACGGAGAAGCCGGCATTGCCCCACAGGTATTTCAATACGATTACCTCAACCCCACTACTACACTTGCTCCGCTGATTACCGGCCCTTTGTTCCGCAGTTATGGCTTGCAGATGGCCCCGGACAGCTCGATTTACCATTTGTACCAGGCTGCCAGCGGGGGCCCCTTTTTGCTTGGGCATTTTTCGAACACGGATACGGTTGCAGCAGCCGTTACCTACACGCCTCTCCCGCTTGGCAACACTAATTTCAACGCAACCCAGTTTCCCTCGTTTATTCCGCGATCGAACATCAATTTTATTTTATCATTCACTACGCGGGGCATTTGCCAGAACTCACCCACAAGTTTTTTCCCGGATGTTCAACCCGCAGCAGACAGCTTGCAATGGGAGTTTGAACCTGGCGTGGATACAACCGCCTGGAGCCCCGTGTACACGTATGCCGCTGCCGGCACATACAACGTTACCCTGCGGGCGTTCTTCCAGGGACAAACTCAATCGGTAACCCAGCCGGTAACCATCAACCCGTTCCCGCTCACGCTGCAATTGGTTCAGGACACCACCGCCTGCCGGAGCGAGTTTCCTCCTCCGAGGGGCTCCTCCTCTCCCACCCAGTTTTCAGTCACCCTTGAGGTGCAAGGTGGCACGCCAACTTCAGTAGTGTGGTCGAACGGTGATAACGGGCTAACACTAACACCCGACTCAGCCGGCTATTACTATGTAGTAGCAACAGATGCTGGCGGCTGTTCGGGCTATGCCGGAGTGAATGTAAAAGAATACGATTTGGCCGACCAACGCGCGAACGTCTGGTACTTCGGAAACCGGGCAGGCATCGACTTTAACGAGCAACCACCCGTAGCGCTCAACACAAGCCAGATGAATGCCCCGGAGGGCTGCTCCATCATCTGCGATCGCAACGGGGAGGTCATCTTCTACACCGATGGCGATCAGGTGTATGATCAGACAAATGCCGTGATCGATACGGGCATCGGGGGCGAACCGCAGTCGGCACAGTCGGCTTTGATTGTGCCCGTGCCGGGTGACGAGACCTTGTATTACATCTTTACTACACGGGCGGTTGACGGAACGGGGCCTTACGAACTTCGTTACTCCCTTTTTGACCTAAAGCAAAACTCCGGCCTCGGTGCGGTGGTTGAAAAAAATACACTTCTTTTCGCGCAAAGCACTGAACGCATTGCAGCCAATGGCCGCTGGCTGGTGGCGCACGAGTACGGAAACAACTATTTCCGGGCTTACCCCATCTCCGGTCAGGGAATCGGATCGCCTGTTGTTTCTGAAATCGGTTCGGCTCATTCGTTCAAGACGGTTGCCAACGGTGAAGGCTACATGAAACTTGGTCCGCGCGGTAACCTGGCTGTGGCATTGTCTGAACCGAACGTGAGTAATCTGGTGGAACTGTTCACCCTTGTAGATTCATCGGGCGTTATCACGAACTACCGCAAAATCGATTTGAATCTTCGCGGAGGCCAGCCCGGGCAGGTGTACGGTGTCGAGTTTTCACCGGGAGGCAACAAGGTGTTCGCCACGGTGAAAGGCCCGCCCTCGCGCGTGTTTGAATATTTTCTCGATTCGCTTGATCGTCCGTTCTTCCGCAATGCGATTGTAAATGCCGGGGAACTGGGCGCATTGCAACTCGCCCCGGACGGCCAGATTTATATGGCCATCAACGGCAGCGGAGTGCTGGGTACCATTCAGGCTGACGAAGACACCACGCGTGTGTCAGCCGTGAACTTCAGCGGCTTTACCCTGGCAGGTGGCACCAACAGCCGGTTGGGCCTTCCCAGTTTTGTGCAACAAGTAGGCAACGCGTTTGGTGGCCCCGGCTTCGAGTTTGCCGGGCAGTGCTTCGGAGAACCCACCAATTTCTTCGGCACACCTACCGATGCGATTGATGAGTTTCTTTGGTTTTTTGGTGATGGCGGAAGTGATAACGTACCGAACCCGGTACACACGTACGCCACAGCTAACACATTCAGCGTATCCATGCGGTTGACCAACCGGTGCGGACTTGACACCACGCTCACACGTCCCGTTCAGATTTTCGCGCCACCGCCACCGCCTACCGTGCCGAGTGCGATTGCGTTATGCACCGGTGCCGTAACGCTTGATGCCAACACGGGCAACCTGCCGGGATTGAGTTACGATTGGTCGACCGGTGAAACCACGCGTACCATTGTGGTGTCGCGGCAAATGATGGTGACCATCACCACCACAGATACCAACGGCTGCTTCAGTTCGGCTCAGTCGATTGTAGTCGAAAACCGACCACAATTGGATCTCGGACCCGATTTGACCATCTGCGAGGATAATGCCACGCCCGCACTCAATGCACTTAACCCCGGTGCGGTCTACCAATGGCGGGTCAATGGTGTTAATTCATCCAATGCTCAAACGCAGGCGGTGGATGTTACCGTTCCAGGAGTATTCACGTACGAAGTGACGGTGACTGATCCTGTGACAACGTGCTTTTTGGTTGAAACAAAAATATACGACATCAAAGTTTCGCCAGCGTTTGTATTGTCGGGAACGAACCCGACTACCTGTAACGCAACCGATGGAACGATCAATCTGGCACTAAATGTTTCCGCTCCTCCCGGTGGCCCGCTGTATTCGTATTTCCTCTCCGGGCCCAGCGGGTTCAACCAGCCGGGCATTGATCAGGCCGTGCCTTCGGTGGCCAATTTCACCAATCGTGAGGCCGGCACCTACTCGGTGATTGTGACGGACCAAATCTCCGGGTGTACATTGTCCAACTCCGTGGGTCTGACGGATGCACCTTTTGCAATCTCGGCATCTTCGCTGCCACCCAATTGCGACCCGGTAGCACTTCGGGTAGTGGCCACAGGCGGTGCCCTGAATTTCCAGTATAGAATCACGAACAACGGTACGGGTGCCGTGCAAGGTCCCTTCACCGCCACCACAACCACCTTCGATACGTCTCCGATTTTGCCTGCTGGTACGTACACCGTGGAAGTAACCGACAACAACAGTTGCATCGCCACCACCAACGCAACCGTAGCGCCTAATCCGCAAGTGCCGGTTACGTTCACCAACAATTTGTGCGTTAGTCCGGCCACCATTACGGCCGCTGGAGGCACCTCGTATACGTGGACCGGCCCGGGCATTGTGGGCGGAGCGAACAGCGCGACCGTTCAGATCAATCCGGGCATCGGCCAATTTACCTACCAGGTAGTAGCCAACGGCCCTCCTGGTCTGTGTCCGGCCACGGTAACCACAACGGTAGATGTCATTGGCACCATAACGCCCGACTTCACCCAAACAACCGAGTGTGCGAGTCAGGTACAGTTGAATGCCACGCCAACAGGAAGTTTCACCTACCGCTGGTATCGGAATGGTGTTCTCCAACCAGGGCTTGGCGGCAGTACGGTTTCGCTGGGCCTCTCAGAAAACGGTATACCCTACGCAGTTGAGGTGGTGAGCACGGTGAACGGCTGTGTGGTTCGCTCCGCAAACAAAAATGTTTCGGTGGTAGGCCCGATTGATGCGACATTAACCGCTTCGCTGGCGTGTGACAATAACCAGCCCTTTACGCTCACTTCCGGAACAGCCGCTACCGGTGTTACCTATGCGTGGTTCTTGAATAACAATGCCATTGCCGGTGCGAATACTCCCGTCATTCAACAATCTCAGGCCGGCACTTACCGGGTTGACATCAGTAAATCGACATGCACGACCAGTGCCTCGATCCTCATCACGAAAGCTCCTGTTCCGGTCGGGCTCCTGCGCGATCGCGTTGTGATTTGCAACGATCCCGACAATACAGACCCCGCTACTTCGCAGGTTGATCTGGATCCCGGGGCGTTCGTCACATTCAACTGGTTCAAAAACCAGGTGCCACTCGGAGTAACCGCTCGCGTGTATACAGCTACCAGCGAAGGCCTTTACGAAGTGGACATCACGAACACATTTGGCTGTGTGAGCCGGGATAAAACCGATGTGCGCAACGACTGTCTGCCCGTGCTCAACGCGCCTACCGCATTCAGGCCCTCCAGTTCGGCAGCCGAAAACAAGGCCTTCAAAATTTTCAGCTTCTTCGTCACCGACAGTTTCCAGGTCTTTATCTACAACCGCTGGGGTGAGTTGGTATTCCAATCCAGCGACCGGGACTTTATGTGGAATGGCGGCTACAACAACAATATTAATCAGCCGTTACCCGTGGGGACGTACACCTACGTGGTCAAGTATGTCAGCGTATACCGGCCCCAGCAGGGCATTCAGGAAAAACGAGGTGGCGTACTTTTGTTGCGTTGATCTGCGCTATATTTGACGCATGAAAACGATCATGCTGATTATCTGGGCGCTGGCTTTTGTCCACGAGCCCGCACAAGTATTCAACACCAACCTGAACGTAACCGTGCGCGATGAAGCCGGCAACACCGTAGCCGGAGCCACGCTCAAACTGTTCCGTAAGGAAGATGATTATCTGAAAGAAGAAAACGCGTTCGCGGAAGGCGTGAGCGATGAGAAGGGCATGGTGAAACTCAAGAAACTGGAGCCCATTGCCTACTGGGTGCTGGTGCGCAAAGATGACAAAGACAATGCCGGTGGTGGCGAGATGATTGGGAAGCTTGAGGAAAACAAACTCAACAAGGTCACCATTGTGATTCAATGACGCGGGCCGACCTCGCGAGCGCGCTAAAACGATACATTCCCCATCCCGAGGAAAAATCCTTCATTCCGCAATGTGAGGAATTGCTCAATCACGCGCGCTGCTTCCATCGCGACCATTTGCCGGGTCATTTTACGGGATCGGCCTGGATTACAAACCGCGAACACACGCACACGTTGCTCGTGCATCATGCCAAGCTCAACCGATGGCTTCAACCGGGCGGCCATGCAGACGGTGACGAAAACCTGCTGGCGGTAGCCCTTCGCGAAGCCCATGAAGAAACCGGAGTTGTCCAATTCGAAGTCGTGACCCCTGCCTTCTTCGACATCGATATTCACCCCATTCCCACCCGGCCTGATTTTCCGGCACACGACCACTACGATTTCCGCTTCTGGCTGATTGCCGATCCGGCAGAAAAAATTCAAGTGAGCGAAGAATCACATGACGTGCGTTGGGTGTCATTTGATGAGCTTCATCTGTTCACAAAGGAAGAATCTGTGCTGCGTCTTTGTGAAAAATCGTCTGGTCGATGGGGGTGCGCCTCCGACTAAACTCTGCGGAGTTTAAGATGTGCTTCCTTTTTTCTGACTTTTCTTACCTTTACTTTTAGATACCACAATACCGATGACGTCAGCCACAGATATCCGAAATAAGCTAATCGACAAGTTGATGGCTATCCAAGATGTAGATTACCTAAAGGCGTTATCTAATATCATTGATCGCTCCGGTGTCGAGCAAGATATCATACCCCTTACAGAAGAACAGAAAATCATGTTAGCGATGAGCGATGAAGATCTAAACACAGGTAGAATCATCGACCAAATCACGCTTAACGAACGGGAACTGCGGTGGCTAAAAGGAAAGTAATTTGGACGGAAACGGCAGCGAAACAGCGAAGGTCGATTTTAGAGTATTGGCTTCAGCGAAATAAATCATCAACTTACCCGTCTAAATTACTCCGCCTGAGCAACGAGAAAGCTGAGCTTGTGGCAGAAAATCCTCTACTTTTTAAGCAGTCGGAATTTGCAGATGTACGCGTGGCAACGATGGGGCATTTTAGTCTCTTCTACAAGGTGACACCAGATACTATTGTTGTTATGGCATTTTGGGATAACCGCCAAGACCCTAAAAAGCTTCTTAACCTGTTAAAGGCGCAGCGCAGCAACAAAATGTAAATGACGAATCAGGGACGATCAGGACAACCAGAGAGCGCACTCTCCTGCTGCTCGTAACGTAGTCTTACCGCATGTGATAATCCCTATCTTTACCCCATGGCCGAAATCGGAAAAGATCTTGCCCGTGCAAAGGCGCTGCTGGACCGCGGTGAACTGGTGGCCATCCCCACCGAAACCGTTTATGGACTGGCGGCCAACGCACTTGATGCCGGGGCAGCCGCCCGGATATTCGCGGCCAAGAACAGACCTTCTTTCGATCCGTTGATCGTCCACGTAGCCACGCCCTTGCGCGTGGGCGAGTATGTTGCCGATTTTCCGGAATCCGCGCAGGCCCTGGCCAGCGCATTCTGGCCGGGACCGCTCACCCTGGTGCTTCCCAAGAAAAATCAAATCCCCGACCTCGTAACAGCCGGGCTATCTACGGTCGGGATTCGTTGTCCCGCACATGAACTTACGCTGGAATTGCTTCTTGCGCTCGACTACCCCCTGGCAGCACCGAGCGCCAACCCTTTCGGTTACGTGAGCCCAACGCGGCCTGAACATGTGCAGGAACAACTCGGCAATCAGCTCAGCTACATCCTGGATGGTGGCCCCTGCCGCGTAGGTGTCGAGTCGACTATTGTTGGCTTTGAAGAAACACCGGTGGTCTATCGCCTGGGTGGTATCGCGCTCGAAGACATTGAAAACGTGGTGGGCAGCGTTCGGGTGATGATGCACTCCGCGTCAAACCCAATGGCACCCGGCCAGTTGGCTAGTCACTACGCTCCCGCAAAAAAAATTCTACTGGGGAATGCAGCGGAGCTACTCGCCCAAAACAGGAACGAAAAAGTGGCGCTGCTTCGGTTCCACAATCGATTGCCGGATACAAATGTGCAGCAAATCATTCTGGCTCCGTCAGGCACCTTGCAGGAGGCTGCGCAAAATTTGTTTGCCGCCCTTCGGCAATTTGACAAAATGGATATTACCTTGGTGCTGGCCGAGCCCGTACCGGATACGGGCCTTGGTCGCGCGATCAACGATCGATTGCGCAGAGCAGCGGCCAAACGTTAAGCTAACAATATGGAAAAGAAGAAGAAGTTACTGATCCTCACCGGTGGTGGCGATTGCCCCGGTCTCAATGCCGTGATTCGTGCTGCGTGCAAGCGTGCACGTAAAGAGAAGAACTGGGAGGTATATGGAAGCATTGAAGCCTTCAATGGTGTGTTCAGCGAACCCACTGAATTAATAAAGCTCACCCGCAAACGGACAGCCGGTATTCATGTACGCGGAGGCACCATACTGAAAACCACCAACAAGGGAAACCCAACCAACTTCCCTATGCCGCAGCCGGACGGCTCTATCAAAATGATCGACCGCACGGAAGAGCTGGTGAAACGAATAAAGTCATTGGGCTTTGATGCCGTGATCAATATCGGGGGCGATGGCTCCCAGCGTATTTCTGAAGCACTTTCTAAGAAAGGGCTTAGCGTGGTGGGTGTGCCCAAGACAATCGATAACGACCTGTCGGCAACGGATATGACGTTTGGTTTCCAGACGGCCGTCCAGATTGCCACCGACAGCTTCGACAAGCTTGTTACCACAGCTGAAAGCCATGACCGCGTGATGATCATGGAAGTGATGGGCCGCGATGCCGGTTGGATTGCCCTGCACACGGCCATTGCTGG
>JBKCJM010000050.1:0-74587 GCA_046301755.1 Cyclobacteriaceae bacterium | reverse complement strand
AGAAAACAGCGTCCGGTATCATCATCCCGGACACGGCAAAAGAAAAACCTCAAAAAGGCAAAGTCGTTGCCGTTGGCGAAGGCCTCAAGGACAAGCCCGTTACCGTTAAGGTTGGCGACCAGATTCTCTACGGCAAGTACTCCGGCACCGAGATCACCATCGATGGCAAGGAATACCTGATCATGCGCAACTCCGACATTTTCGGAATTATTTAATTCACTGAAATCCAAAAAATCCAATTTGTATGGCAAAAGAAATCACATTCGATACAACCGCGCGCGACCGCATTAAAAAGGGCGTTGATAAATTAGCTGATGCAGTAAAAGTAACGTTGGGCCCTAAGGGTCGTAATGTTATCCTCGACAAGAAGTTTGGTGCTCCTACTGTAACTAAGGACGGTGTATCGGTAGCGAAAGAAATTGAATTGAAAGATCCGATTGAGAACATGGGTGCTCAGTTGGTGAAGGAAGTTGCCTCCAAAACCGCAGACGCAGCTGGTGATGGTACTACCACCGCCACCGTATTGGCACAAGCCATCTTCAACCATGGCATTAAGAACGTGGCAGCCGGTGCAAACCCAATGGATCTGAAGCGCGGCATCGACAAGGCTGTTGAAGCCGTTGTCGACAGCCTCAACAAACAGAGCAAGAACATCAAAGGCTCTCAGGAAATTGCCCAGGTGGCCACGATCTCTTCGAACAACGACCAGGAAATCGGTAAGATGATTGCCGAAGCCATGGAGAAAGTTGGCAAAGATGGCGTGATCACCGTAGAGGAAGCCAAAGGGACAGAAACCGAAGTGAAGACCGTGGAAGGTATGCAATTCGACCGCGGTTACCTCTCCCCTTACTTCGTGACCAACACGGAGAAGATGGAAGCTGACCTCGATCATCCGTACATTCTCATCTACGACAAGAAAATTTCTTCAATGAAAGAGTTGCTTCCCGTTCTGGAAGCATCGGCACAAACCGGCAAGCCGCTGGTGATCATTGCCGAAGAAGTAGAAGGCGAAGCGCTTGCCACCCTGGTGGTTAACAAAATCCGTGGCGCTCTTCGCGTAGCGGCTGTTAAGGCCCCCGGCTTTGGCGATCGCAGAAAAGCGATGCTGGAAGACATTGCCATCCTCACCGGTGGTAAGGTGATCAGCGAAGAAACCGGTATGAAGCTGGAGGATGCACGCCTGGAGTTCCTTGGACGTGCCGAAAAAGTGAACATCGACAAAGACAACACCACCATCGTAAACGGTGCCGGCAAGAAGGCTGAGATCACCGGTCGCATCAATCAGATTAAAGCTCAGATTGAAACTACTACCTCAGACTACGATCGCGAGAAGTTGCAGGAGCGCCTGGCGAAATTGTCCGGTGGCGTAGCAATCCTCTACATCGGTGCTGCTACTGAAGTAGAAATGAAGGAGAAGAAGGATCGCGTTGACGATGCTTTGCACGCTACCCGTGCAGCCGTTCAGGAGGGCATCATCCCTGGTGGCGGTGTGGCTTACATCCGCGCCATTGAAGCGCTGAAGGATGTGAAGACCAGCAACGAAGATCAGGCAACGGGCGTGAACATCATCCGCCTTGCTCTGGAGGCTCCGCTGCGCACGATTGTATCGAACGCAGGTCAGGAGAGTTCGGTAATCGTGAACAAAGTTCGCGATGGCAAGAAGGATTTCGGTTTCAATGCCAGTGAAAACAAGTACGAGAACTTCTTTGAAGCGGGTATCATTGATCCGACCAAGGTGGCACGCCTGGCGTTGGAGAATGCTGCTTCCATTGCCGGCTTACTGCTCACCACCGAAGCTGTGGTAAGCGAGATTCCGGAGAAGAAGGAAGCCCCTGCCATGCCTCCCGGAGGTATGGACGGCATGATGTAATCTTATCGTGACCAACATAAAAACCCGTCCCGCGTTTTGCGGGACGGGTTTTTTATTTTCGACAAAAGCCCCATCTTAGCCTCCACCCATGCTCACCTTTCAGACATTTCCGGAGTTTGCCGCCTTCCTGATGGCGCACGTAGCCATGGCCGATGGTCAGCTTCACCACCTGGAAGAGGCAACCGTAGCGGAGAAGTTACAGCACTTCGGCAACGACTACAGGCAATGGATGGATACAGCTGTTGACCAGGCGCGCAGCACTGACACGTCAAAAATGACTGAGATTCTGACCGAAAACTACCAACGGTTACAGCCCGTTGCGGAGCGCGATCGCGAGCACCTCATCCGAAGTCTCTACGCCATCGTGAATGCCGATGGGCGCGTGCAGGAGGAAGAATCGCAAATGATGAAACGCCTGCGCGAAATACTGTTTGTGCTCACGGCCTGAGAGCCTTGAGCACAGCGCCCCCTTATGGCATCAATCCTTTTTTACGGCCGTGCGGTAGAGAATGCCACACATGGCGAGGAAGAAAACCACACCCAACAGGTAATAGCCGTTTTGCCCGAGGCCATCTACCATGTGGTGCTCACGACTTAGTTCTTTCATAAGGTCCTCATTGACCACCATTAGAATAGCGGCTACCACGCCCGTTAGCGCCCCTCCTGCAATTAGTCCGGTTGCAAACAGACTTCCCTTGCCCAATTCATCCTCTTCCTTAGCCTCATTTCGCTTTTCTGCACGATAGTCCACATAGCCTTTGATCGCTCCGCCAATAAAAATGGGCAGTGTGGTAGCCAGGGGCAGGTATAGCCCGATGGCAAATGCCAGCGCCTTGATGCCACACAGTTCGATCATCACGGCAATAAAAACACCCACCATCACAAACTGCCAGTCAAGATTGAACGACAGAATGCCACGAGCCAATGTGGCCATCAATGTCGCCTGCGGTGCAGCAAATTCTTCACTACCAATGGCATGTGTAATGCCTTGAGCAGCCATTTCGGAAGTTGGCTTGTCAAGAACTTGCACGACAACACCAATGGCAATAGAAGAAACAATGGCGCCAATAAACAGCGCTAACTGTTGATACTTCGGTGTAGCTCCGACAATGTACCCGGTCTTCAAATCTTGCGAGGTGGCACCTGCATTGGCAGCCGCGATGCAAATCATGCCCCCCACCACCAGTGCCAACGGTTCATACAACTTACCGCTCCAACCTACCGCGGTAAAGATCAGGCATGTACCCATGAGGGTCGCAATCGTCATCCCCGAAATCGGGCTGTTGCTGGAACCAACCAACCCCACAATGCGACTGGCCACAGTGACAAAAAAGAACCCAAATACGATAATCAGAAAACCAATCAGAAGCTTTTCAACGATGGTATCTCCTGGAATGATCTGGCCCGGCAGCAGAGCAATCAATGCCACCAAAACAAGGCTGCCGATAATTACAACTTTGAAAGACAAGTCGCGGTCGGTACGCAACACCGTTGCACCGCTTTTTTCCTTCAGCGAACTCATGCTCTCCTTAAAGGAATTCACGATAGTGGGAATTGTCTTCATTAATGTAATCAATCCGCCTGCGGCCACAGCACCTGCACCAATCTGGCGGATGTAGGCGCGGTAAATCGCATCCGCATAACTCCCAAAAGTGTGGGTAACAGGGTCCCATTTTACAGGTCCGCCTCCTGCAACATTAATATCAGCGAGATAGCCCAGCTTCACTAATTGCAGCGCAATGGTATCGGCTGGAACAAGTGTGGCCAACAATGGAATAAAAGCATACCAGGCCAATACGGAGCCTGCTACCAATACACCGCTAATCTTAAATCCAATAATGTACCCCACACCCAAATATTCAGGCGTTATCTCAGCGCGCGTAGCTGCAGACGGCCAAAATTTGTTTACCTGACTGGTAACGTACGCAGGGGTTTCCGCAATGATGAGATATACCTTTTGCAGAACGGCATACACAAACGCTACACCCATCCCGATGAAGGCGGTCTTGGCAAAGTCGCCACCCTTTTCGCCTGCCTGCAATACTGAGCCACAGGCTGTACCCTCCGGATAAGGGAGTGTGCCATGCTCTTTTACGATCAGCGAACGTCTGAGCGGGATCATCATCAATGTGCCCAGCATACCCCCGAAAGCAGCGAGGATTAAAATCGTGAGGTAATTGAAGTAGCCCTCACCTACGCTTACTCCATTTTCGCCCGGGGAAAGAAACAGAAATCCCGGCAAGGTAAAAACAACCCCCGCAGCAATGGATTCGCCAGCGGAGCCTGTGGTCTGAATGATGTTATTTTCAAGAATGGTTGTTTTTAGAAATTTTCGCCCCAGCGTAATCGCAATCACGGCAATGGGTATGGACGCGGAGACCGTGAGGCCTGCCTTTAAGGCCAGGTACACGGTGGAGCATCCGAAGAGAATACCGAACAGTACACCAAACACCACCGACTTGACGGTGAACTCAGCTACGTTTTGCTCGGGTGCGATGTAGGGTTTAAACGTTTTTGCATCCATACCAGTGATTTAGAGTATTACTAGAAATAAAAGCGCATGTAAAAAGATTGAAAGAATACTAAATGCCATGAAGGATCGGTTTCGCTCGGCCGGGCTGTATAAGAGACTAACAAAGCCACTAACAACCAGCAAACCAAGCAGCAACCAGAAATCGTACCTATAAACACCGAGGCCATACACGGCAAAAAGAATGATTGGCAAAACACTACCTAATTTTCTTTCCAAACTGTCAATCCATGGATTCAGTCGATCGTAAATAATCATCAGCGCTACCGAGCCAAAGCCAATGCCAGATACCACGTACCACATCATCGAGGGATCGGTGTTCATATATCCAAGTCGCAGCACATCGGCTACTTTGCCCGCGCTGAAAGAACCAATAGCTACCGGCAAAAACGCAAAACCCATGAACGTTCCAATCTGGTCTTTGGGTGCGAGACTGCTAACGTATTCATAAAAACGAGGTGCCTGTGTGGCCTCCCCCATCGCATATATGGCAATCCCTATCACCGTTAACAATATTGTAGTGCTCGCTCCGACAAAAATCCAGGCCACGCTTGCGATAAAAAAGCCAATGATCATGGCGGTAAACGGTTTCCACTTTTTGGCGAGCGCAGTCATCGGAATAGTGAAGATGATGACACCCCATGCATCCACTGTTTCTATCACCTCAAAGCGGGAATACTTCAACACATCGGTTGTATAAAACGGTAACAAATAAAAAATCTGCCAAAACATGATCCAAAATCCAGAGAAGATCGTCAAAAACAGAATGAATTTTAGGTTGCCGAACACCAAAATCATATCCGTGAAAACTTTCGCAAAAGTGCGTTTTTCGGGTTCAGCACCAACGGCTTCGGGCTCTTTAAAAAACAAGACCGTACCAAGCAGCAGTAGACCACTGGTTATGGAAGACATAACCAGCACGAACTCAATCCCAATGTTCTCTCGTACAGTCATAGCAATCATCGGGCCGATGGCACCACCTAGATTCACCAGTGTATAGTAAATGGAAAAGCCTAGCGCGCGTGCGTCCTCCGTAGAAGTGCGCGCCACAGTACCCACGATACAAGGCTTGATCAGCGAGCCGCCTATAGCGGTCAACATCAAAACAGTAATCATGTAGGGCTTTTGTCCGAACTTCTCCACCAAAGTGGAGCCCCAGGCCATACCACCCAGACCAATCAAAAAGTAGCCGATGCAAAAGATAAAAAAACACGCAATGAGTGTCTTTTTAAAGCCGAATTTATCCACAAAAACGCCAGCAACAATGGGCAAGGAGTAAATTACTCCGGAAAACAACCCAGCAAGTGTTCCAGCTTCATCGGCCAAGCCCACTCGGTTGGCCAAAAAAACAGTAAGCACAGCCTTAGATCCATAGAATGCAAAACGCTCAAATAGTTCAAGCACATTAGCCACCCAAAAAGTAGGATGAAAACCGGTGCGAATTTCCTGCCAGCGCTGGGCTAACGTCATGAAGAAAAGGTTTAGGCGCTGTTAAAGTAAACCATCGTCCCTGCTTTTCCAAAAGGAAAAAATAAACCCCGGGGTTGCCGGGGTTTGTTTGGGTTGGTGTTAATGGTCATCCATCCGTTCGGGTGCCAGGCTCCACTTCTTAGGTGAGCGCCACAGGCTCGAAAGCATCAACTCGCGCATGAAGATGAATTCCTTCGGAAGTTTGTCGTACATGCGTTCGAATAACTCCGCATGCTGCAACAGCTCATTCTTCCAGTCTTCCGACTCGATGGACATAATGCTGTCAAATTGTTCGCGAGTGAAATCGCTGCCGTTCCAGTCGATGTCCTCGTAGGTGGGCATCCAGCCAATCGGGCTCTCAACTGCGTTGGATTCGCCCCGGATTTTAAGCACGATCCACTTTAATACGCGCATATTGTCGCTGAAGCCGGGCCAAATGAACTTACCATTCGCATCCTTACGGAACCAGTTAACGCCAAACGTGCGAGGCGGTGCCGGCAGGTTGCGGCCAAACTGAAGCCAGTGGTTAAAGTAGTCACCAATATGATATCCGCAGACGGGCAACATGGCAAAGGGATCGCGCCTAACCTTCCCGATTTCGCCAAAGGCAGCAGCGGTCATCTCCGAGCCCATCGTGGCGGCCAGGTAAACACCGTATGCCCAGTTGGAAGATTGATATACCAGCGGGATGGTAGTGCTGCGTCTGCCGCCAAACACAAAGGCGCTGATCGGCACACCCTTCGGGTTCTCCCACTCCGGATCAATAGAAGGGCACTGATAAGCCGGGGCCGTGAAGCGCGCGTTGGGGTGTGCTGCAGGCTTGCCGGAAGCGGGGTCATACTTCTGGCCGCGCCAGTCAATCAGGTCTTTTGGGGCATCTTTTGTTAATCCCTCCCACCACACATCACCATCGGGTGTAATACCTACGTTGGTAAAGATGGTGTTGCTGGCGATGGAGGCCATCGCATTGGGGTTGGTTTTCTCGTTGGTGCCCGGTGCTACACCGAAATATCCGGCTTCGGGATTAATAGCATAGAGTTTACCATCTTTCCCAGGCTTGATCCAGGCAATGTCATCGCCCACGGTAGTCACCTTCCAGCCGTCCATGCCGTTGGGCGGAATGAGCATCGCGAAATTCGTTTTACCACACGCACTCGGGAATGCGGCAGCTACATAGTCCTTCTTTCCATCGGGGCTCTGCACACCCATAATTAACATGTGCTCGGCCAACCAGCCTTCCTCCTGCCCCATTACTGAGGCAATGCGCAGGGCAAAACATTTCTTACCAAGCAACGCATTTCCACCATATCCTGATCCGTAGGACATGATCAGGCGCTCCTCCGGGAAGTGCACGATGTACTTGGTTGTGGCATTGGTCGGCCACTTGGCATCTTCCTGGCCAGGCTTCAATGGTGCACCCACTGAGTGCAGGCACTTGACATACTCTCCATCTTCACCCAACACGTCCATCACCCGTTTCCCCACACGTGTCATGATGTGCATATTCACGACCACGTATTCTGAGTCTGTTACTTCAACACCAATTTGCGCAATGTCAGAGCCAACCGGGCCCATACTGAATGGGATGACATATAACGTGCGGCCTTGCATGCACCCACTGAAAAGACCCTTCAGGGTTTTCTTCATTTCCTTTGGCTCCATCCAGTTGTTGGTGGGGCCTGCATCTTCCTTGCGTTTGCTGCAGATGTACGTGCGATCTTCCACGCGCGCCACATCACTGGGATCGGAGAAGCACGCGAAACTGTTCGGCCTTTTCTTTGGGTTCAGCCGGATGAATGTTCCCTTCTGCACCAGCTTCTCGCACATTTCATTGTATTCTTCCTTAGAACCATCGCACCAGTACACATGCTCGGGCTTCATCAGGTCAGCCATTTGCTTTACCCACTCCTTCAGTTCGGTATGGGCTACTTTGTATTTCATCGTCACAGGTTCGGCTACCATAGTTGTAGATGTTTTGTTTCTGATTTGTAGGCAAATTAGCGCCAAAAGGCTACAAAATAAAATTTGCGCAATCGATTGATTTTATGATTGTTATCAGAATTGAGCACCCGGTCTACCGGGCGGATTTCATCCAGGCATAGGCATCGTTCAGGCTGGAAAAAACCCCAAGCCTTACCTCCTGACTATGGAATCGCTGTTCGGCATCCATCTTGAATTTCTCCATCGGGTAGTCGGCATAGATACTTTGCCCCAGAATCACCGCATGAATCTTAACTCCCCCTTCACGAAATATCAGATCTTCCCAGGAGGACACGAGCCAGTTCTCCACGTTTTCGTCCAACTCCCCCAACAGTGTGGTATCGGCCAGCCAGGCCAGGTGATCGTGCGACCCTGCTAACTCGCGATCGTGATCAAGTATTTTCAAAAGGTTGATCTTGAACTCCTCTCCCGGCACATTGTACTTCCACTTGTGCCGAAGAACCGGCACTTCGTCATCCAACTCGCAGGTGACATGCTCATTATCAAAAATCAGCATAACCATGCCTGTGAGTTACCGCTTTTGGCTACCAACGCCAACCCGACCTCTACCCGATTAGCTTCCTGAGGTTATCGATGGAGTTCTTAACGCTGGTCTTCGAGTCGACCGGATATGTTTCCTGCTCAATGTAGAAATGCTTCAGGCCCGCTTGCCGGGCAGCACCAAAGAGTTTCACAAAGTCAATCTGACCGGTACCGATGTCCGCATTTCGTTTGCGGTCAACTTTGTCCATGTCTTTGACATGCCATTGCTCAAATCGACCCGGGTATTGTTGAAAATACAAAAACGGGTTATGTCCGGCATAGACGACCCAGTACAAATCCATTTCAAAGCCCACGAGATCCGGATCGAGTTCACGAAGCATTACCTGATAGGGAACTTTGTCTTCAAGAACATCAAACTCGAACTCGTGGTTATGGTACTGCAGGCGGACACCATACTTCCGGCATACTTCGCCAGCTTTGTTCAATTCTTCACAAACGCGCTTATACCCATCGAGCGTGTCGCGAACGGACTTATCGAGGTACGGAACCACCATGTACTTCTGCCCGCAAGCCTTCGCATCGGCAACCGCTTGCTCCCAGCCGTTAAGTACAGTGCCCTTAGTTCCCCCACCTGCGGTTCCATAGCCATAGTGGGCGCTTGTAATCCTCATGCCATTATCTTCCGCTAGTTTTGCAAATTCCTTTGCAGTCATGCCAAACAATTTTCCATCGGCATAGCTGTAGGCTTCCAGTTCCTGATATCCCCAACTGCCTAACGTTTTCATCAGGCCGGGTACATCCTCGCGTATTACATCGCGAAGAGAATACAACTGGAGGCCGATCTTTCGCCTGGGTTTCATGGCGCTCGCTGGCCAGAATCCGGCCACAGCAAAGCTGGTTGCACTGATGTTGAGGAATTCTCTCCGCTTCATTTTGTTTTCGTTTTGGTCGTTTTCAGAACAAATTCAATCCCGTCCAACAAGTGAGCCAGAAAGCCCGGCTCAGAAAAACTCTCAGACGTGTGGCCCATACCGGTGTAGAACACCCGGCCATTTTTCATATAGTTTAGCCATGAGATCGGATGCACAGTTCCGTTCTCGCCACCGTTGTAGGATGACTCATCGAGGTTATACAGCACGTCAAGCCCTTCGCTGACATAGCGGTAGTTATACCACTCATCAGTCCGTGTCCATACGTCCGGCAGTTGTGCGCTGCCAAATGCTTTTGCCCGAACCAGCCGCGCCCCCTGAATCTTCGGATGACTTTTGAAATAGGCGCCAACAAGTTGTCCATACCACGGCCAATCATACTCAGTGTCGGCTGCTGCGTGGATGCCCAGAAACCCACCCCCATTCTCAATATATTCCTGGAAGGCGGCCTCCTGAGGTGAATTCAATACATCTCCCGTGGTACTAAGGAAAATTACTGCATCGTACCCGGCCAGGTTTTGCTTCGTGAACACATCGGCACGCTCGGTGGTATCCATTTCAATTTTATTGGCACGCCCAAGCGCCATCAGAGCAAGTTTACCCGCACCGATAGAAGCATGACGATACCCAGTTGTTTTAGAGAATACCAATATGCGATGCTGGGCAAAACCGGCATTCAATACCACAATCAGGCAAACGATCAGGAAGGGTGTTTTCAATGCTCCTTTTCACCATCTAACGACAACACATACCGCGCCATTTTCTCGGCATCCGCCTGCGACAAGTCAGGGTGGGTGGTCATCACCACTTCTCCCCACACTCCGGATCCGCCCTTGATGATTTTCTCAGCCAGGTACTTCACGTTGGCCTCGGTAAACTCATACTTCTTGGCAACATCCGTATGGGACGGTCCAATGATCTTGTTCACCGTGTGGTGGCAGGTTTTGCAGTCGCTTGTCTTGACGAGCGCTTCGCCCTGCGCAATTACGTCCGGCCCCGCCATTTCTGAACCGGGAGCCGACTCATTTGGTGTGCCGTAATCTTCCTGGTTCTTGCTTTCTTTTGTTGATGTGCACGCGGCCAGGCTGGCCACCACAACTAATGCAAAAAAGGTATGCTTCATATCGCTGGTCTTTCTGTTTAAAGTCCTAAAACACGTTTGTTTAATCGCTGGTCTTTTCCTGCCGAGGCAAAATCATCAAAGGCCTTTTCCGTTACCCGAATGATGTGGCTTCGGATAAACGGGGCACCTTCAGCAGCACCTTGCTCGGGGTGTTTGATGCAGCACTCCCATTCGAGTACCGCCCAACCGTTATATCCGTATTGGGTTAGCTTGGAAAAGATGGATTTAAAGTTCACTTGTCCATCGCCCGGTGATCGAAACCGCCCGGGGCGATCAACCCAGTTTTGATAACCACCATACACGCCACTTCTACCTGTAGGGTTAAACTCCGCGTCCTTCACATGAAACATTTTGATGAAGGCATGGTAGAAATCGATGTATTGGAGGTAGTCGAGCTGCTGTAAAACGAAGTGACTGGGATCGTACAGAATATTGCACCGGCTATGTTTGCCCGTAGCCTCCCAGAAGCGTTCAAAGGTGACGCCATCGTGCAGGTCCTCGCCCGGGTGAATTTCATAACACACATCTACCCCTGCCTTGTCAAAAGCATTGAGAATGGGAAGCCAACGTTTGGCCAGCTCCCTAAACCCGTCTTCTACCAGCCCGGCTGGCCGTTGCGGCCAGGGGTAAACGGTAGGCCACATCAGTGCTCCGGAAAATGTGGCGTGAGCATTTAAGCCAAGGTTCTTGCTGGCCCGGGCCGCTAACTTCAATTGCTCAACTGCCCATCGGGCGCGCTCTTTTGGCTTGCCGTGTACTGATTTAGGTGCAAACGCATCGAACATGGCATCATATGCCGGATGCACTGCCACCAACTGGCCCTGCAAGTGAGTGGATAGTTCTGTAATCTGCAATCCGGCAGATGCTACGGTTTCTTTTATCTCATCGCAATAATCCTTGCTTTCAGCCGCCTTGCGAAGGTCTATGCACCGCGGATCCCAGGAAGGAATCTGTACACCCACATATCCAAGTTTTGCCGCCCACTTGCAAATACTTCGCAGCGAATTGAACGGTGGCTCATCGCCCATGAATTGGGCAAGAAAAATGGCCGGTCCTTTGATTGTCTTCATGCTACTTCAGCTTTGTCCATTTGGCAGTGCCCCGCGATGATTTGATCACCGTCTCAATAAACTGCATGCCCCGAATGCCTTCGTCAACTCCCGGAAAATCATACTTGTTTGAATCGATCTTCCGGCCGGGTTTGTAGTCGTTGAATGCATTTGTAAACGCGCGGTAGATATTGGCGAACGCTTCGAGGTAGCCTTCAGGATGCCCGGCCGGGGTGCGTATGAAGTTCTTCGCGGCATCCGACAGGTAGGGCCACCCGGCTCTTACAATTTCGCGGGGGCGATTAAGCCATTTCATTACCAATGAGTTTGGCTCTTCCTGGCGCCACTCCAATCCACCTTTCTCGCCATAGACCCTTATGTTCAGGTTGTTCTCATCACCAGCGGCTACCTGTGTAGCGAGCAACACTCCCGTGGCTCCGTTTTCAAATTTGATCAACATCGAACTATC
This sequence comes from Cyclobacteriaceae bacterium, assembly GCA_046301755.1. Lineage (GTDB taxonomy): Bacteria > Bacteroidota > Bacteroidia > Cytophagales > Cyclobacteriaceae > ELB16-189. Next base: position 62,663 of record JBKCJM010000050.1, on the reverse strand, counting down.
GTCATCCAGTTTTCGGCCTTTCACCGTTGTATTCAGCATAGCACACACTTCGGTGATCTTCAAGCCCGTAATGTACTCGGCCAGGTTGGCCGCGTGGGTGCCAATGTCACCGATAGCACCGCCTGCCCCCGACCGCTTAGGGTCGGTTCGCCACGAGGCCTGGGCGTTGCCCGTACCCTCGAGGAAGGTCGAAAGCCAGCCCTGGGGGTACTCCACATAAACCTTTCGAATAGTGCCCAGTTCACCGGCCGCCACCAGATGCCGTGCCTCTTTCACCATCGGGTAACCAGTGTAGGTGTGCGTGAGGGCCAGTATCAATCCTTTCTTATCAACCACCTTTTTCAAATGCTTCGCCTCGCTTACCGTAAACGTCATCGGCTTTTCCACCACCACATGAAACCCATTTTGCAACGCTTTCTTTGCCGGATCGAAATGAACATGATTAGGCGTTACAATCGAGACAAAATCCACGCGCTGGTCACCGGGCAAGTTCTTCTCCTTTTCAAACATCTCATCGTAGGTAGCGTATACCCGGTGTGGATTTAGAAACAGGGCCTCACCCGTAGCTTTTGATTCCTCCGGTAGGTAACTGAACGCCCCAGCGACCAGTTCAATCTGGCCATCCATAAGCGCTGCTTTACGGTGGATTGGACCAATGAAGGAGTTAATGCTACCTCCTACCATACCCATGCGAATCTTTCTTTTCATAATGTTCAAAGTCAACGTTTCAAAGTAAAGAAAATCTGGTTTACAAAAATGAGGAATCGGACAGGTGGCTTAAACATACCGTGAAATCAGGTTTTCGATAAACTCCTGCCGGCCGCTTATCTGTTCGGGTTCTGCCGATTTACGTGCCCTATCCGCCAGGTCGGCCAGGGTAAGCTTGCCTAACACAAATTGCTTACCCGTCCCTTTATCAAATGAAGAATACCGCTGCCGGATCAACCGTTGCCATTCACCATCTTCCAAAATTGCGTGGGCAGCCACCAGCGCGCGAGCAAACGCATCCATGCCCCCGATGTGCGCATAAAAGATATCCGCCAGGTCGGTGGAGTTTCTGCGTGTCTTTGCATCGAAGTTGATCCCACCCGTTTTGAATCCTCCGGCACCCAAAATCACCAACATCGCCTCAGTCAGCTCATAGACATTATTCGGAAACTGATCGGTATCCCAGCCATTCTGGTAATCTCCGCGATTGGCGTCAATACTCCCCAGCAAGCCGGCATCGGCTGCCACCTGAAGTTCGTGTTGAAACGTATGCTGTGCCAGTGTGGCGTGGTTCACTTCAACGTTCAACTTAAAATCGTTCATTAACCCAAACTCACGGAGAAAGGATAAGCACGCTGCTGCATCAAAATCATACTGATGTTTACTGGGCTCCATGGGTTTCGGTTCGATGTAAAAGCTGCCCTTAAAGCCCTGTGACCTCCCGTAATCGCGTGCCATACTGAGGAACCGCGCCAGATGCTCCCGCTCGCGCTTCATGTCGGTATTGAGCAGCGACAGATACCCTTCACGCCCGCCCCAAAATGTATAGCCAGAGCCACCGAGTGCTATTGTCGCGTCAATCGCATTTTTTACTTGCAGTGCTGCACTGGCCACCACCCGAAAATCAGGATTTGTGGCGGCCCCACTCATATACCGGGGGTGTGAGAATAAATTGGCTGTTCCCCAAAGTAGTTTCACGCCTGTTTGTTTCTGCCAGGCCCGCGCATGGTCAACCATTTTTTGCAGACGCAGCTCCGACTCCTTCCAATTGGCACCTTCTTCGACCAAATCAAAATCGTGAAAACAGTAAAAGGGCGCACCGATCTTGGACATGAACTCGAACGCAGCGTCCATCTTCCGGTAGCCCCGATCAAGCGCGTCAGCACCCCGAAGCCATGGAAAGTTCTTTGTTGGAGCACCAAAAGGGTCGGCACCCGTGCCGGTAAACGTATGCCAATAGGCAATCGCAAACCGCAGGTGGTCTTTCATGGTTTTTCCACCTACCTTTTGCTGAGCGTTGTAATGCCGGAACGCCAGCGCGTTGTCAGATTCGGGGCCTTCATAGGCCACCTTTTTAATACCCTTGAAATATTCCTCCTTAGCCATGCTTTAACATTTGTTCCAATTTTACTTTCCAGTCTTGGTAGGCGTCCCGGTATTGACCGGCTAATTCAGTTGTTGGCTCCTCCCGACTTACCGGTTTCAAGTTATAAAACGCATCCTGAATACTTCGATAGTAACCCACTCCTACACCAGCTCCACGTGCAGCCCCGGCCGCACCATCTGTTGCAAACAACTCCAATTGAGTTTGCAGCGTGTTCACAAAGGCCTGCCTGAAAACGGCACTCTGAAAGAGGTTGCCCTGCCCGGCCCGAACCAAATTCATGTCGAGCCCCAGTTGAGTTAACACCTCGGTGCCATAGGCCATGGCAAATGCAATACCCTCCTGAGCTGCCCGGACAAAGGTTGGTAACCCATGCCGGTTGAAGTCCAGTTGCTGAACCGAAGCCCCAAGGAACTGATTACCTAAAACACGCTCGGCCCCGTTGCCAAAGGGAAAAAAACGTAGCCCTGACGATCCTATGGGCGAAAGCTCAGCCGCGCTGTTAAGTTCGGTATAGGTGAGCCTGCTTCCCAGGAGCTCATTGCGAATCCAATTGTACAAGATCCCTGAACCATTGATACACAACAATACGCCCAGCCGGTGCGCAGTTGGCGAATGACTAACGTGCAAAAACGTATTCACTCTCATCTTCTCGTCAACAGCCTGTTGACCGGCTACCGCATAGACAACCGCAGATGTACCGGCCGTAGCAGCCACCTCGCTCGGCTGTGTCACGCCCAGCGCCCAGGCATTGTTGGGCTGATCCCCTGCCCGATAGCTCACGGGAATACCAACGGGCAGGCCAAGGCTCTGGGCAATCTCTGGTAACAACTGACCTTGAATCGAAAAAGTGTCCCGGACATCGGGGACAATAGCCTGCGGAAAATCCCAATGGCGCATCAGGGAATAAGCGGGTGATTGCTCTTGAAAATCCCAAAGAACTCCTTCTGATAATCCCGAAGGCGTGGTGCATCGCTCGCCTGTTAACCGATAGGCGATGTAATCGCCCGGCAGCAGCATGGTGTGAATGCGTTCGTACACTGCGGGTTCATTGTCCTTTACCCATTTGAGCTTGGCCGCAGTAAAATTACCGGGGGAATTAAGAAAATGGGTGAGGCAGAAATTCTCGCCCAATTCGCGGAATGCCTGATCGCCCGTGTCAACCGCACGACTGTCGCACCAAATGATAGACGGCCGAAGCACAGAACCATGTTTATCCAACAGCACAAGCCCATGCATCTGGTACGCGATTCCGATCGCCTGAACTTCAACACCTGACATCTGTTGCAGCACCTGACGGATGGCGATCTGAACATGGCGCCACCAGTCATCAGGGTCTTGCTCGGCCCACCCGGGGTGTGGTGCAGCGATCGGCATTTCGCCATCGGGTGACTGGGCCGAGGCCAAGGTGATTCCGCGGTCGGCATCCAAAAGAGAGACTTTGACAGACGAACTACCGACATCGATACCGAGCAAAGCCAACGCCATACAGGCAAGGTAGGTAGGGCGCAACACATGTCATAAACCTCTTGCACAAAAAGAGAAATCGCCTCATCTTGAAGCATTCTAACACGACCATGAGCAAGACCATAAAACCCACCGCATTGTTCTGGGCCAGTTGCCTGGCGCTGCTGGTAACATCTCTCTCCTTTGGCATCCGGGCAGGCATTTTGAACCGGCTTGGGGTTGAATTTCAACTTAACGCAACTGAACTCGGCACAATCGCGGCTACAGCATTCTGGGGCTTTCCACTGGCGGTCGTGATTGGAGGATTTGTGGTGGATATTATTGGCATGAAACGCCTCCTGGTGCTGGCATTCATCTTTCACCTACTGGGTATTCTGCTTACCATTTTTGCCGGTGGCTACTGGACTTTGTTCATTTCTACCCTCCTGGTTGGTATCGCCAACGGAACCGTAGAGGCAGCGTGCAATCCTTTAGTCACTGCGCTTTATCCCGATAACAAAACCACCAAACTGAATCACTTTCATCTTTGGTTCCCGGGTGGAATCGTGATAGGTACGCTGATCGTGTTTTTGTTTGATCACCTCGGACTTGGCTGGCAGATTCAGGTTGGCATGATGGTGATTCCAACCCTTGTGTATGGCTACCTCTTCTCGCGGCTTGACTTCCCGGTTACCGAACGGGTAGCATCGGGTGTATCCACTACCGAGATGTACCGATCCGTAGCCAGCCCGCTGTTTGTTTTCATGTTCATCTGCATGTTTGGCACGGCCATCACCGAGTTGTTTACCGGCCAATGGATTGAAGTGCTGCTGCGGAGCGTTACCGAGAATGCAATTCTGATCCTCACCATCACCACAGGCGTTATGGTAATCGGGCGAGGATTGGCAGAACCGGTCGTGCACCGCTTTTCACCCCAGGGCGTTCTGTTGATTTCCGCTGCGCTCTCAGCCGTTGGCTTGTTCATGCTGGGGCATACAGAGGGTAATATGATTTTTGGTGGTGCGCTGGTGTTTGGTATGGGCGTGTGCTATTTCTGGCCCACCATGCTGGGCTTCGTATCGGAGAATCTGCCGAAGACCGGGGCAGTCGGGATTAACCTGATGGGCGGAGCCGGCATGTTTGCCGTTTCGCTTTACACGATTTTTATGGGTGGCAAGTACGATCAGTTGTTGTTGTCCAAACTTCCGGAGGGCGCTTCGCTGGTCGAATACACGGCTGCTCCGGCTGGTTCCGAAATGGCTAATCTTCTTGTCCAGGCAAAGCGGGCAGCGGGCCCCGAAATTCTCGACCTCACGTTGTATATCCCGATTGCGCTGGTCCTGGCATTTGGCGGACTGGTATTGTATATGCGCAGCCGAAAGGCAAAAGCTCAATAACTCTCCTGACGGTAGTTGAGGCCGGACCGGTACGCCTTTCGGATGTCTTCCGGATGACGACCCTGTCGGAACATCCACATTGCGCGGGCATTGGCCATTTGTACACGCCACCAGGAATTGGTTTCATATTTCCGGGCCGAAACAATTACCTCACCGGGCATTACGGTAAATGATTTTCCGGCTTTCCGCAGCCTTCTGATAAAATCATATTCCTCCATGATGGTGTAGTGCTCGTTGAAGCCCCCCAAGGCATCAAAATCCGAACGGCTGACGAATAGCGATTGGTCGCCACCGCGAACCGTGAGCCAGTGAAATCGGGTGAACCACGAGTTTACCGCCCGAAGGCCACGGTTGTCATCAAACCTGAACCGGTAGCAGCCCGAAGCATATCCACTGCGAATCGCAGACGCAATATCTGCCTGAAATGTAAGCGGCACAATCGTGTCGGCATGGACAAAATACAACCAGTCGTGACGTGCTGAACGCGCACCCGCATTCATCTGCGCAGCCCGACTCTTAACCCGGGAAGCTACCACGCTGGCTCCAGAAGCCCGGGCAATCTGGGCAGTATTGTCGGTACTTCCACCATCTGCCACAATAATCTCGACATCAGATTGTTGGTTGAGTGGGCCAAGACACCGCGGCAAAAACACTTCCTCGTTAACCGCAGGGATGATGACCGATATCGCCAATGTCATATGACTACCACTCTTTGTAATTGTTCAATAAGAGTGTCCAATCGTAATCATTGTACTTCACCGATGGGTTCCTGGCAGCCGGCACAATGCCATGCTTTTTCATGATCTCCCGAACGCCATCCTCCCCATCAAAATCAGCCCGAAACCACGAGCACAGCATAGGAACGAACACTGCATCGGCCGGGGCATCGTATCGGGTATTACGGGCGAGGTAGTCGGCTGTGGCCAGGTTCAGTTGCTGGTCCAGCCGTTTCCAGTCGTAGAACGATACCGGGGGGCAGCTTTTTGCTCCGCAGTTAAGCGCGAAGTGAATTCGCCAGTCAATATCTGCAAGCCGAAATCTCTTCTCAAAGTCGGGCACCGCTACTTTGCCCAGATACCCCATGCTCAGCTTATTTCGGGAATGCCGGATGATACCATGCTCAATGTCATCCAGGCTAAGCTTTTGGCCTGCGATGGTAATGAACTCCGTTTTGAAGAACTTTCCCCGATCATCGAACTGTGACGGATTTTGAGCCAGCGAGTAAGCGACAAACGTATTGTACAGATTTAGCCAAAAAGCCTTCGCTTTGTTTTCAGTATCCAACTGCGATTCGAGGTCATCTGCACTGGCCCTGGCAAACACATTGACAGACTTTGCCGCAGCAGCAAAATCGTGCACTTTCACAGCATCGTAAAACACCTTCGCTTCGCCCAAGTAGCCCTGTGCTGCTGCCGAAAAAGCGAACACAAGGCACAACGCCAACAAAAATCCGTGAGCGCGCAGGGTGTGTTTCATTGACTCAAGCCGAAAGCGCGGTGGCTTTGCCGTTGAGCATAACCTCCAACGGTTCGCCTGACTCCAGCACTACCTCGGTTCCGTCTTTGCGCACTTTTACTTTTACCACACGACCCCGGAACTCGATTCGGAAGGAGTACGAACTCCATTGATCGGGCAGGTAGGGACTAAAATGCAGTTTACCATCGCGCACGCGCATGCCGCCAAAACCTTTCACCAGGCTAATCCATGTGCCGGCCATAGAGGTAATGTGACAGCCATCCTCCGTGTCGTTATTGTAATCGTCCAGGTCGAGGCGTGCGGTGCGCAGGTACATCTCGTAGGCCTTCTCTTTGTAGCCCAGCACAGAGGCAAGAATAACGTGAACGCAGGGCGACAATGAAGATTCGTGCACGGTCATCGGTTCGTAGAAATCAAAATTTCGTCTGATCGCCTCACGGTCAAAGTTATCTTCAAAGAAATACAACCCCTGCAAAACATCTGCCTGCTTGATAAAGCACGAACGCAAGATCCGATCCCATGACCACTTCTGATTGAGGGGTCGGTCTTCGCGTTTCAAATCCTTGACCGTCAGCAACTCCTTATCCAGGAAACCATCCTGCTGGAGAAATACACCACGCTGCTTATCCTCTGGGAAATACATATTAGAAGCGATATGGTGCCATTTCTGAGGTTCATCATCCTGCAGATTTGCCTTGGCTTTGATCACGTTAAAGTTACCCGCATGATTCTTCCTGACGTACTCTACGGCATACTGGGTGTAGCCGAGCGTCCAGACCGCGATTGTGTTCGTGTACCAGTTATTGTTTACGTTGTTCTCATACTCATTTGGACCGGTTACGCCCAACATCACATATTTTTTCTTGTCGGCCGACCAATTGACGCGCTGGGCCCAAAATCGGGAAATGCCAATAAGTACTTCAAGGCCGTACTGCGCCAGATAAGGCTCATCACCCGTGTACCGGATGTAATCAAAAATGCCATACGCAATTGCACCGTTTCGATGGATCTCTTCGAAGGTGATCTCCCATTCGTTATGGCATTCCTCACCATTCATTGTCACCATCGGGTACAAGGCGGCACCGTTTGTAAATCCCAATTTGGCAGCGTTCTCAATAGCCCGCTGCAGGTGCTTATACCGGTATACGAGCAAATTCCGGGCAACCTTCGGATCAGATGTACCGAGGTAGAACGGAAGGCAGTAGGCCTCCGTGTCCCAATATGTGCTGCCGCCATACTTCTCGCCCGTGAAACCTTTGGGGCCGATGTTGAGTCGCTCATCGTCACCGGTGTAGGTTTGCATGAGTTGAAAGATATTGAACCGGATTCCCTGCTGTGCCGCAATATCTCCATCGATGGTGATGTCGCACTCCTCCCACTTGTGCGCCCAAACCTGCGCATGTGCCTGCAGAAGGCTCTCAAAGCCCTGTGCGCGGGCCCCTTCCAACTGCTGCCGGGCTGCTTGTTCCAGCGAACCCTTTTGATGGTTTTCGGACGACAGCACCGCAGCATACTTGAAGACAACAAGCGGCTCGTTTTCCTTTACCCGAATCTGAACTTCATGTCCGGCATACTTGGGGCGTGCCACGACTTTTGGCGCCACGCTCACCGCTTTGCCGCCTTGCTCAAGGTAATACGTCATTCCTGTTGTAACGTGGAAATGCGTCTTTCGCGTTTCTGCCGTTACTATTGCCATGGCTGCATCTGCCTGCTGACTTACTTCATCCCAAAACTTTTCATCGTAGTTTGAATCTTTGTTCACCACATCTGCGTCCACATCCAGAACGAGCGTTGCATCAGCAGAAAAATTCAGTGGTGTAAGGGCATACCGAATTGCTCCAATCTCACCATTGTGCATGCTGCAGAAGCGCCTGGCATCTACAGCTACGCGCTTTCCGTCCGATAACGTGGCCGTGAACGTGCGGTGCAATACACCTTGCTTCATGTCGAGGACGCGCCTGAAATTTTCAACTCTGCATTTCGCCAGGTCGAGCGATTGTCCGTCAATCCGAACCCGGATACCAATCCAACTGGGGGCATTCAGGACTTTGGCGAAGTACTCCGGGTAGCCGTTTTTCCACCATCCCACGCGGGTTTTGTCCGGGTAATAGACACCCGCTACATAGCTACCCTGGTGCATCTCTCCGGAGTACTCTTCTTCAAAGTTGGCCCGCTGGCCCATTCGTCCGTTGCCGAGACTAAACAAACTCTCCGACACCCGGTGAAGGTGAGGGTCAAAGCCATCTTCAACAATCTGCCATTCGTGATGCTTGATATAATTCTTCATAACGTTGTTTATCTTTTACCAGCCCTTCAATTCATTCAGGTTGAAGTCGGCTGTATTCTTTACAATTCGATCGGCCTTACCGACATTTTCGGGCGAGCCCACGCCCACACACTTCATGCCGGCTGCAAGCGCGGCTTCCACGCCTGCTTCCGCGTCTTCAAACACCACGCATTCAGCAGGTTCAACACCCAGCTGGGCTGCGGCTTTCAAAAAAATCTCGGGGTGGGGCTTGGAGTGTGTGATCATCGTACCGTCTACAAAACCCTCAAATAAGTTCTCGATCTGCAGGTTGCGAAGCACGGTGCGCGCATTCTTGCTGCTCGATGCCAGGGCTACTCTAAGTCCGGCTGCCTTGCAATTCCGGATCAGGTCCTCCACGCCCGGAAAAATTTCATCGGGCTTCACGTTCTGGATGTATTCGACAAACCACGCATTTTTCCGTGTTGCCAATCGTTCCTTTTCCTCTTCCGGCATTTGCCGGTTGCCAATCTCCAGAATAATCTCCAGGGACCGCATCCGGCTTACTCCCTTCAGTCGCTCATTGTCTTTTTCTGTAAAGGAGATACCGAGTTCACCGGCTAATCGCTTCCAGGCCACAAAATGGTAATGAGCCGTGTCCACGATCACGCCATCCAAGTCAAAAATAATTGCCTTAATCACGGGTATAAATATCAACGGTTGGCAATATAGCCCTGCCGGATTATTTCTTCTGTTTCGGCCATGCTTTTAAACACTGCAAACGTTTTCCCCTGGGTGCGCAGGGCACCGAGCGCATTGCCAAACCGTGCTGCCTTCACGAAATCGCCCGGCCATTGCGTGAGGGCGAAACCAATTCCTCCCGCAAACGAATCGCCACAGCCGGTGGTGTCGATTACTTTGTTCACTTTAATGGCCGGAACCATGTGCTCCTGAAGACGCCCGCCTTTTCTGAAGTAAGCCAGGCACCCGCGTGAATCCACGGTGATATAGACACACTTCACCCCCATCTTCAAACAATGGACGGCAAACTGGCGAAGCGAGGCGCGGTCGGGTTCTTCACTCAAACCAAAGTCGTTACCCGCGTATTCCTTCTTGAACCAGGATGACTGCGCCTCCTCCAGGTTCATCTTCAAGACATCAATGTACGGCAACCATTGATCGCGGTCTACCCAGAATTTGCGCTGCCGCTCTCCATTGGCCAGGCAGGCGGTTGTGGGGCCGTGCGCATCAAAAATAATTGTTCCTTTACTTTTCTTCTTCAAGAACATCAGGGCATCCAGCGCTATTTCATAATCGCTGATGGGAATAAATACGAAGGCCTTGCAATCGGTCAAGCGACCCAGATCTGCAGACGTGATGGGATCCATAAAGCCGGTTTGCCGCTCAAGCCGGTTATTCTGATCAACAAACCGAAGACTGATGATATCACCCTGATCGAGCCGGGACGTAATGTGTGTGACCTTAACACCTTTATACCCGTTGAAAACTGCCTTCACTGCTTTTTGATCCCCCTTCCGTACGTGGGCCACCGGCACAACCTGAATTCCTTTTACGCCCAGCGTGGAGAGCGCAATTACCGGATGGGTTACGCACCCCCATTTCTGAATCTCCTCACCCTGATGGGTGATAATATGGTCTTTTGGAATTGGGCCCAGAATGGCAATTTTCTTCATATCGCGTAATTAAGGGGCAACCAGGTAAGCAGCTCCAAATACACCGGCACTGTCGCCCAGCGATGGCTTTACAATGGGCGTATCCAACACGCCATTATTAAAAGCAAATCTTCTTACCGACTCCACGCCATCGGTGTAGATCTCCGGAATGTTACCTACGCCTCCGCCAATAACGATCACGTCCGGATCAATGATGTTCACAATCACACTAAGTGCCTTACCGAAGTAAAGGGTAAGGCGTTGCATGGTTTCAACAGCCCGGGGATCACCCGACTTGTAAAGCGCGTAGATTTCCTTCAGACTTTTCTTCTCTCCGGCAATTGAGGCGTAGAATTTTTCAAGGGCCGGCCCCGCCAGAACCTTTTCAATACAGCCAGCCTTTCCGCAATAGCACGGACCACCGGAGTCGTCAAGAAAATTATGACCCCACTCACCGGCTATCCCCTGAAGACCGCCAATTGCCCGACCATCGATGACCAACCCTCCGCCCACGCCCGTGCCCATGATGACGCCAAAAACAACGCGGGCATCCGGGAACTTCTGTGCTACTACGCCAAGCCGGGTCTCAGCCAGAGCGAAACAATTCGCATCATTGGCAATTTCGATCTCCATGTTCAGCAGTTTCCTGAGATCATCCTTCATGGGCATAAAGTTCATGCACTCGGAGTTGCAGCCCTTCATGGTACCGAGTTTGGGATCAAGCGTGCCGGGCGTGCCAATGCCGAGCCGGGCCGGGCGATAACCCATTGTCTTCTCCATTAGCCCGACCAGCGTTTTGATCTGATTCAGAATGTGCTGGTAGCCGTTTTCGGCTCCGGTGGGTACGCGATCGCGAAAAAGCATATCATTGACACCACCCTGGCCCAAGACAACTCCTTCGGCTTTGGTGCCACCCAGATCAATTCCCCAAAGATGATTGCGTGCGCTCATAATTGCTCTATCCATGCTTCCCATGGGCGCATTCGGTTTGGCAGACTATCCGAATAGTTACTGACCAGCCGCAGGCGGTGCCCGGGGAGCAATGAATCGTCCAAAATAAGAGGATCGTTGGAAAAATTCAGCACCACTAATAACTTTTCTGAACTCGTTTGGCGGGTGTAGGCAAAGAGTTGATCCGGAACATTTTCCAATACGTCCACCGAGCCAACCGAAAGGCAATCATGTTCCCTGCGAAACCGCAGCAGGGCTTTGAAGTAAGAAAGGATTGAACCCGGTTCACTACCCTGTCTGTCGGCATTTATCAACCCCTCATTGGAATTTACAGGGGCCCAGGGCTTGCCACGGGTAAAACCTCCGTTTGGCTCACCCGACCACTGGAAAGGCGTCCTGGCGTTGTCGCGCCCACTGTAGTTAGCACGCGCCAGGAAATCCTCTTCGGTCATGCCTTTCTTTTGGGCTTCACGCCACCCGTTCACGGTCTCAATATCGTTTGATTCGGCAACCCGTTTCAACCGGGTATTGGTCATACCAATTTCATCGCCAGCAAAGACAAAGGGCGTGCCTCGTTGCGTCAGCAGCAACGTCAGCAGCAGCGTTGCCGACTCGCGCCAAAACTCTTTATCGTTGCCCCACCGCGACACCATGCGGGCAAAGTCATGATTGCCCAGAAACACGCTTCCCCACCCCTTCTCGCCAAGCGCGTTGTTCCAGATCGAAAACACCTGCTTAAAGTCCGAAAGCTTCCAGGGTATCGGGTCGAACCGGCCGCCCGGTCCCTGATCCATAAACATGTGGCCGAAATGAAAGATCATATTGAGGCCGTGCTGTTGATCAAGATAAGCCATGGCGTTCTCCGGTGTAATACCCGGACCTTCTCCTACGGTCATGCAGGCCGGATACCGGTCAAGCACCCGATGGCGCATTTCCGAGATGAATTCCGTCAGCCGCGGGCCATTGGCATAGTACTTACGAATAGTCTCATTAAAATCATCGGTATCCGTGTCCGGAAAATCGGTGCGCTTCGAAATGGCAGAAATCACATCCAGCCGCAAGCCGTCAACGCCACGCTTGAGCCAAAACTCAAGCACGTCATACAATTCCTGCCGCAATCTTGAATTCTCCCAGTTCAGGTCCGGTTGTTTTCGCGAGAAGAGGTGCAGATAATAATCCTGCGACAGTGGTTCAAATTCCCAGGCACTGCCGCCAAAAAACGAAGGCCAGTTATTGGGCGGAGCGTCACCTTTTCCCTTTCGCCAAAAATAGTATGCGCGGTGCGGATCGGAGGCGCTGGTGCGGGCAGCTTCGAACCACGGATGCTCGTCCGAAGTGTGGTTGAGCACAAGGTCCATAATGAGGCGAATGCCCCGCTGGTGAAGCCCCGCCACAAGCTCATCAAAATCGTTTAGCGTGCCAAACTCCGAAAGGATGTCGCAGTAATTGCTGATATCGTAGCCACCGTCATCCAGGGGCGATTGATAAATGGGGTTTAGCCAAACGGCATCTACGCCCAAATCGCGGATATAATCTAGCTTTTGGATGATGCCTCGGAGATCGCCAATGCCATCGCCATTGCTATCGTAAAAACTGCGCGGGTAGATCTGATACACCACCGCCCGCTTCCACCAGGGGGTTTCCATGCGCTAAGGTAACTCTAAAAGAAAATCACCGGGAGAAACGACTCTAACAGACTGCACGCTCTTCAATACCAATAAATCCGGATCACGGGACACCAAAAAGTAAGCATGCCCGTCAAGGGCAAGGTTAACAAACTTGTCATCATCAAGATCGCGGCAGATTTTAATGGCTGACTTGACTTCTATCATTTCACCCACGCGTAAAAGCAAGGCAAGTATTTCTGCACAGATAACCGGAGTGAACACACGTTGAAACTTAGGTTTAACAAGAACCTTATTTAGTTCAGCCAGGATTTCAAATGAGGTAAGCAGCAGATGATTCTCTACAACACGACTTAGCGCTTTTCGTGAAGTTCCGTCTGGCTTCAGGAAAGCGCTTACGATCACGCTGGTATCGACCACAACCCGATTCAACTACGAGACATCATTAATCATGGCCTCAATTTCTTTTTCCGTCAGGCCAAGTTCATTCATCCGTTTGTCGACTTTCGCAAAAATGTCACTCAACGAAATCGACTTGGAGTCGGCCATCAAGGCAGCCAAAGCGATAACCTGGTTCTTTCCAGACTTCGACATAGACTCAAGAATTGAGGCAATTTGATCGGGAACTTCCACTGTCAGTGTGCGCATAATCAAATATAGCATCTATTTTTCGGGTATTGAAAATGTAGCTGTGTGCGGACGAAAAGTTTTCCACGAATGCCAAAATTCCTGGTATGCCTGAGTAAATCTCAACTTCGAACCTGCCAGAGGCCCTTCAACGCATTGCCCGCGCCAGTTCCAGCGCGAGCTGGTGTTCTTATCGTAAACCTGATCATTTCGCAGCTCGAACACGAGCGAATCACGCTGCCATGCATGAAACGAAACACTATCGGGCTCCAACGTAATTACTACCGGCAAATCCCCAACCGTGTCATTGATTACCCGTAGCGCCAGCAAGTCATTCCAATCGTACGCTTTTGCTACCGTGCCGTTTTGTACTCCTACCACCCACGACTTCTCCTTCCAACTCAAACTATCCCGTCTCTCCAGGCCACTCAGTATCGTTCCTTCATCGTATTCTTCGAGTTCCTGATAGGCATCGGAAAATCTCTTGTCTGGTTGAAGAATCAGCGTACCGGGGTATTGATCAATCCACGCCAATAAACTCACCTGCTGCGATGGAATCTCCTCCAGAATCGAACCCGTAAGAGGGCCGGCTACAGCCTCTCCGCTCACCTGCCGCCACCAACTACCGGTGCGGCTATCCTCAAACATGGCATTGAAATGATCCATACCCACCAGGCGAAAGTTCTCCAACTCTCCGTTGATACGTGGCTTATACACTCGACCTGTACGACAAACCGTACAATAGGTAACCATGATCGGTTCGCCCCCCAACGTATCGCGCACCTGGTGGTGATATCCGATGAGCTCGATTGGATACGCGCGGGCCACCCCGTTAACCACCACACCCAAAACCAGTTTGCTCCGATCAATCTTACTACTGTCAGCAGAGGCCAGCCCGACACTCGTGGGCTGAAGAAACATTTTATCAGCCGACATTCGGTAGTTGACCTGATAAAAAACCATGAGGTAAAGAGCCAGGCAAATACCGCCCGTAACCTTCGCTGAGAGTGAGCCGGACTTGAATACCCGGAAAACAGGATATGTCAATAGAACAAGCAGAAGTAGACGGATATAGCCGGCATTTTGATGAAGCCAGTAGGCGAGCTCGATTGACTCACTCCGCTGACTGCCTGGAAACGGCATGATGTAATAAATCCGGCTGATCTCCAGCGAAATCAAAAGCAAAGTGCCTGTTACAGCAGCCGCGTATTTAACTTTCTCCTTCATGACGTTGGGTCAAAAGTAAGAACATGATCCATTTCAACTCGAAGCCGGTGCTGTTGGCGTTCCTTCTCTTCTGCCGACCAATTCAACTCCTCTGCAAAATACTCCACCACACCATCGGAATAGCGCTGCGCTTTGGGGCGATTAAAGTAAACCAACGCACTTCTTCGGATCAGAAAATCGACCGGATTCATCGCCATTTCAAAATGGATGGCAAACCACGCCTTTGCCAGGACTAATGCTCTTTCGGGCTGATGCTGCCATTCTGTTTTCTCTTCAAGGTGAGAAACAATCTGAAGCGCCTGACGGCCGTACAGATGAACCAGGTTTGCCGCTTCGTTGCCGCGCATATTCAACCTGCCGAGGCGTTCCGCTAATTCGGCCTGCATCCGGATCACGGCATCATACGAATCGAAATCACCGCCCGGTAATCGGTGACTTGCTGTCTGGCAGGATTTCGTGCCAGCATCGGAAAAATACAAATCGACAACACGATCAACCACGCGCTCGGCCATTTTGCGATAGCCGGTCAGCTTGCCTCCGGCAATCGAGATAAGGCCGCTGGGGGACTCAAAAATCTCATCCTTCCGCGACAACTCAGAAGCCGACTTACCAACTTCATGAATCAACGGACGCAAACCAGCCCAACTTGACTCTACATCTGCCAGCGTGAGCAAAGCCGCAGGGAATGTATCGTTCACCGCATGAATGAGATAGTCAACATCCCCGCGATTGGCGCGGACATCATCAATCCGGGCCACGTAATCGGTGTCTGTGGTACCGATGTAGGTAACTCGTCCACGTGGGATGGCAAAAATCATCCGTCCGTCCGGCACGTCAAAGTAGATTGCCTGCCGCACCGGCAAGCGGTGATACGGAACCACAATGTGAACACCCTTTGTCAGGCGTAGCTGCTTGCCTGTGCGGGATTGATTGACCTCACGTAACTCATCTACCCAGGGGCCAGCGGCATTAACTACGGCTGTCGCTTTGATGGTAAAGACTTGACGTGTGATCATGTCCGTAACTGTTACGCCTTCGACCCGGTCATTCGTTACAACAAAATCATCGACCTTAAGGTAATTGACAGCACAGGCGCCACCGGCAACAGCGGATTTCATCACCTCAATAGTGAGCCGCGCGTCATCCGTGCGATATTCCGCGTAGATAGCTCCGCCCTTTACCCCATCTGCTTTCAAGAGTGGCTCCGCAGCCAGCGCCTGGTATCGCGTGAGCATCTTTCGCTGATCTTCACGCTTAACTCCTGCGAGCCAGTCATAGATCTTCAGGCCGACCGAAGTTAGCCAATACCCAAGTCCCCTGCGTTCGTACAGAGGCAACAACATCTTTTCGGGCACCACCAGATGAGGTGCAAGCCGGTGGACAATGGCACGCTCGCTGCCCACTTCCTTCACCAGGGCAAACTCCAGTTGTTTGAGGTAACGCAAACCACCGTGTATCAACTTAGTTGACCGGCTGCTGGTGCCGTACGAAAAATCTTCCTTTTCAACCAGTGCCACCTGTAGCCCGCGGGTAGCCGCATCAAGAGCGATGCCTGCCCCGGTAATTCCTCCTCCAATAACGAGCAGGTCGAAAGACCGCGCCCTCAACTGACTAATAAATTCCCCGCGATGGTGAGCCGAAAAAGTCATGGATTTAGTCCACCCATTTCATTGATCGCGCCACGGCCTTCTTCCAGCCTTTGTACAGACGTGCCCGATCCTCTTCTTTCATTTCCGGCAGGAATGTGCGCTGCACACGTCTGTTCTTCATGATGGTTTCTTTTTGCCAGAGGCCTGCCTTGATACCGGCCAGGTAGGCTGCACCCTGTGCAGTTGACTCAATGACTTCGGGCCGCTCAACTGGCGTATTAAGGATATCGGCCTGAAACTGCATGAGGATATTGTTTGCGCATGCGCCTCCATCAACCTTAAGTGCGGATAATGTCAATCCGGCATCTTCTTCCATCGCCATCAGAATATCTTTTGACTGATAGGCCAGCGATTCAAGAGTAGCCTTGATAATGTGATCTTTGCCGGTATCGCGGGTAAGCCCAAAAATGGCTCCACGCGCATACATATCCCAGTACGGTGCGCCCAATCCCGCGAATGCGGGCACCACATATACTTCGTTTGATCCCAGGGCTTTAGCCGCAAAATATTCCGTGTCTTTAGATTGATCGATCAAATGCAAGCTATCGCGCAGCCATTGCACCGCTGCTCCCGCAATAAACACGCTGCCCTCCAGGGCGTACTCTACCTTTCCATCGAGACCCCAGGCAACGGTGGTGATCAACCCGCTTTTTGAGTACTGGAGTTTTGTGCCCGTATTCATCAGCATGAAGCAGCCCGTGCCATAGGTGTTTTTTGCCATGCCCGGCTCAAAACAGGCCTGGCCAAACAAGGCGGCCTGCTGATCGCCTGCCACACCGCAGATTGGAATGTCTACTCCATCGTAATGCCAAGTGCCGAACTCCGCGGCCGAAGGTTTCACCGCTGGTAAGACACTGTCGGGAATTTTTAGCTCGTTCAGCAAACGCTTGTCCCAGGTGAGACTGCGAATATCGAACAACATGGTGCGCGATGCATTGGAATAGTCTGTAACGTGCTGCCGGCCATTGGTAAGCTTCCAAATCAGCCAGGTGTCAATTGTTCCAAACGCCAGTTCACCCCGTGCGGCCCGCTCAGCCGCGCCCTTCACCTCTTGTAAAATCCAATTCAACTTAGTGGCCGAAAAGTAAGAGTCGATGACGAGGCCCGTTACTTCACGCACATGATCGGTCAATCCGCGGCTTCTAAGCGCCTCACAAATGGGCGCAGTACGTTTGTCCTGCCACACAATTGCGTTGTAAATGGGCTCTCCTGTTTTTCTATCCCAGACTACAGTAGTCTCGCGCTGGTTGGTGATACCGATGGCCGCAATCGACTTTGCCGAAACATTGCCTTCGAGCATCACCCGAAGCAACACACCGAGTTGCGTTTTCCAAATCTCGTTCGGGTCGTGTTCTACCCAGCCGGCCTGAGGAAAAATCTGTGTGAATTCCTGTTGTGCTACGCCCCTTATTGCACCGGCATCATCGAACAGGATCGCGCGGCAACTGGTGGTTCCCTGATCGAGTGCAATGATGTATTTCATGCGCCAAGCCAAGAAAAAAGTCCAACACCAAGCAGTCCGCCAGCAAAAGGTCCTACCACAGGTATCCAGGCGTAAGCCCAATCGCTAGCTCCTTTGCCATGTATCGGCAAGAGCGCATGGGCTAGACGAGGTCCGAGGTCGCGGGCAGGATTGATGGCAAAACCAGTGGTGCCCCCCAGCCCAAGTCCAATTGCCATCACCAGCAAACCCACTACAATAGGATTCAATCCTTGCGCAAACTCGTTGGTGCCGATGAACAACAAACCCAGGACCAAAACAGCTGTAGCCAAAATCTCGCTGAGCAGATTCAACAGTGGAGCGCGAATAGCCGGAGCTGTGCAGAAGACCGCAAGTTTGGCAGCCGGATCGCTGGTGCCACGCCAATGCGGAAGATAATGGAGCCAAACCAGCAAACTACCCACAAATGCGCCTGCCAACTGAGCGAGAATATACCCCAGTGCAAGCGCGCTATCGAAATCGCCTTTAACGGCAAAGGCTAATGTCACTGCCGGATTGAGGTGCGCGCCACTGACGCTACCAACGGCATAAATTCCCAGTGTCACAGCTAAACCCCAGGTGAAGCAGATGGTGAGCCAACCCGGACTCTCCGACTTACTACCCTTTAACAGGGCACCCGCCACTACACCATTGCCAATGAGCACCAACAACAGCGTTCCAAAAAATTCAGCCAAATAGATATTCATATTCAACAATTTTCGGTTAATGACCTGAGGACGATAGCACTACCTCATCTTCGCCCGGTTTGTATTTGATCAACAATGTAGCAGCTGCCGCAATCAGCAGCAGAACACCGGCAAATACGATAGCCTGACTCGCGTTGTTTGCCAAAAAATGCTCCATGATAAAACCAAAGGTGAGTGTTTGCAGGGTCATGGGTATAACGATCATCATGTTGATAATACCCATGTAAACGCCATATCGCTCTTTGGGAATGCTGGGCACCACCATCAGGTATGGGATACCCATCATACTCGCCCACCCGATACCAAACCCGGTAATAGCCGGAAACAGCAGGAACTTGTTTTCGACAAACGCAAAGATGATAAAGCCTACACCCGCCAATACCAGACAGACAAAGTGCACCAGCTTGGGCGATGATTTTTTTACAAACCACACCAACGCAAAAGCAGACAAAAAGGTCACAATGTTATACCAGCCGTTGACCAGGCCAGTCCAACCCACAGCCTCTTCGTAGAGGGTGGAATTTTCCGCTGGAGTCGTTTTCCACACAGAGAGCGCCACACTCTTAGACGAATTCTGCCAGTAGCAAAACAAGGCATACCATTGAAAAAGATATACGAGGCCCAATTGCCACATCACTTTCGGCATGCTGCCAATGGCTTTTCCAATTTCAATGAAAGATGAAAACAAATTCAAGGGTGATGATCGCATGTGGCGAAGCTCGTCCTCGGTGGGGGGAATTTCAGGGGTGGTGCGCATGCTCCACCAGATCGTGCCAATCGAACAAATGGCGCCCAGAAAGAAAGAAGCGAATACCCAATTGGGAATAGCACCGGTTTTGCCGAGAAAGAAAATCGGGAAAACGAAGAGCGACACATTGGCCAGAGTTTGCCCGAGTCCGGTAAAGAAACTTTGCGTTTGAAAACCAGTGGCACGCTGGTCATCGTTCAGCTTATCGGCAATAAAAGCGCGGTACGGCTCCATGGCGGTGTTGTTGCCCACGTCCAGAATCCACAAAAGGCCTACGGCCATCCATAGCGCACTGCTGAACGGATAAAGAAAAAGGGCGAGGCTGCAGAGCATGGCCCCAATAAAGAAGTAGGGTTTTCTTCGCCCAAACCGCGGGTGCCATGTCTTGTCGCTGAGCGCGCCAATAATTGGCTGCACAATCAGACCTGTCACCGGCCCAGCCAGATTCAACAGGGGGATTTCATGGGGGCTGGCGCCCAAAAAATCGTAGATGGGATTGACGGCACTCTGTTGCAGCCCAAAGCTGTATTGGATGCCGAAAAACCCCACGTTCATGTTGATGATCTGGGCGAACGTAAGGCGGGGCTTTGCCGGCTGCATAGGGGTAGGTTTACGGAGAAAGGTAAGCAGGCCGGTTTAATCTCACAACCAACTCAGGGCCGCTTCTTCATGGCCAGGTAGACACCGTTCGTCCAGCCAAAGCCGTCCTGGTTTGGGTACTCGCCACCACCGGCTACCAATGTGGTATCCATCACATTGTACTTCTCCATCATCTTGCCGGTTTGCCGGTACACACGTTCATTCTGGCGGGTCCAGCGTACGCGGATTTCTTCAGCAAGCCGTTCTTGCCGGTAATTCCTGAGGCCCTTGTAGGCAATCCACTGCAGCGGAGCCCAGCCATTGGGTGCATCCCATTGCTGGCCAGAATTTACAAGAGTCGTGGTGAGGCCGCCCGGTTTGAGAAAGTCTTGCTCAAGCACCTTCGCAGCTTTTTCCGACAGGTCAGGCTGGGGGAACCCCATGAAGAACGGAAACATCCCGCCCAAATGACGAGCCGCTGAAAACGACTTACTCCGAAAGTCATAGTCCACGAAGAAGTTAATCTCAGGATTCCACATGAACGTCAGGATAGCTCGCCTACGCCCGGCCGCTAATGCCCGAAACTCCCGTGCACGTTCTGCATTTCCCTTCTGATGCCAGGCATGACTAATAGTCGTTTCCAACTGAAACAACAAACAGTTTAGGTCGACCGGAACAAAATCAGTGGTGCGTATCGTTTGAAATGTCTTTCCGTCATCGAACCAACGAGAAGAAAAATCCCAGCCGGACTCGGCTCCCGCTTTCAGATGACGGTACACATCGCTGGCGCTCCTGCCCGACTGATGTTGAATCTCCACATCTTCCTTATACGCCTCGGGCCGCGGCTCTGGCAGATCATCCCAATAGCGATTGAGGATTGTGCCGTCCGGCATCATGACCACGCGGTTTGCAACATCGCCCGGATTCTGCACGTTTTCCCTGCCTTTCATCCAAAATGCATGCTCCTTTTCCAACTGCGGCAGGTAATGCAATAGCGCTGCCGAATCCCGGTCAGCCAGCAAATTAACCATCAGGGCAAAAAAAGGTGGCTGGGAGCGATTTAAATAATACGTGCGATTTCCATTCGGGATATGTCCAACGCTGTCGATCAGAAATGCAAAGTTGTTCACCATGTTCCGGATAAGATCATACCGATCGTGCACCTGCAGGCCAAGCATGGTGAAGTAGCTGTCCCAGTAGTAAATCTCGCGAAAGCGACCACCCGGAACGACATACGGGTGAGGAAGCGGAACGAGCGTGGAACCGGCAACCGGGCGGTCGGCCGGGCGAGTGAGCGAATCCCACAAATGACTGAGATGGAGTTCGAGGTCGGCTTCAGGCGTTTCTTCGCGCCTGGCGTACGAAACCGGGACGATAAAGTTCTCGTCAATGAAACTCTTCAGGTTGAACCCCGACTCGCCTTTTCGTTCGTCATAATCTTGAAGAATGTCTGCCAGCGGGCGCGTAGGCACAGCATCCGCAAATGTTTTTGAATCCGGAAAAATCGCAGCCTGCTGGACGGCCGGAAACAGTGGGGTATTCAGAAACGTTGCCGGCTGCTCATTTTGCGAGCACGCGATAACCAACAGGACAAGTAAAACGGCAATGCGATTCTTCATACTAGGTCGTCAGGCCGGCTTCTTCCGTGTTTTAAGCCTATTCAAGATAAACTCTCCGATTGCTCTGCCGGTAATCAATCCCTGCTCAGTAGCTCTTCGATAGTGAATGCCTCCATACAGGCGGCTGATCGATGCTTCCTCAGCTGCCTTGAAGAACGAGGGGAAGCTACGCACGGTCATCCCATACTGAACCTCCGTAGAGTCCGTAAACGCATAGTTATCGCCAAACAGCCCGGTCAACGCGACAGCCGCACTTGCCGAGATTGTGCTATGACCACTGGTATACTCCGGGAAAGGCGGTGTCTGCAAAAAGGGAACCCAGTCTTTGTCGATATACTGATTGATGTATGTCTCTGGCCTGATCAGGCGGCTGCGGTACTTTTCAACCCAGCAACTGATGAAGGCGTCAAAGAGCGAAACAGAAACGCGAAGGTACGCCTCGGCCGAACTCACAAAATCGGAGTTGCTCTGCTCACACGCCACCCGGGTAATGTTCATCCAGTGGCCACCGGGGGAAATCTTTTTGGTTGCAAACATCACATGGCCGCGAACATTCATCACAAACGGGTTGCAATCCCAAAAAGCCGCAATCGTCTTTTGTTCCTCCGACAATTCTTTGCCGACTACATGAACCTCCTTTGCCTCCTTGAAAAAATCACTAGCAACAGAGGTTGAGAACGGAATAGGTGGAGCAGGCTTAAACTGGCCGGAGGAATCAATCGCCAAAGTCCGTATCTTATTCCAATGTGGCTCTACGGCATCCATGTAAGCCGGAGGTGTAGGTTTCCACGTTGACGGATCACTGCTGATGCTGTACTTGGGGAACGAGCGACTCTGTTTGTAAGTGTCCTGATCGGCCCATTTCAAAATATGATCGGCCACCAATTCGCCATAGGCCACTGATCGATCAAACACATCATCGGGAATTCCGGTTGCCTTATACTCCGCCATGATCTGGTCGTGGTATTCGTCCAGATCCGACTCTGAAAAAATAAGTGCACGGCCTACCTTCAGCAACGCTTTAACGGAAGCAAGCGGAAAGCAATATGCCTGACCGGATTCGGGTTGTGGCACGGGCGTAAAGCCGTTTAATTGGCCGGCCAATGTCATCAGGCTGCTGTCAGAGGGGACAAGCGCTTCAAAAGCAGCCACACTGCTATAGGCATAAATGCGGCTGGCCACCGGAGGCGAAAAGATGTCGTGTACGATTCGATCAGTAACAGCGGCTACCGACCGATGGAGGAAGTCAGGATTGGCGGCCTTTTGAACATACTCCGTATTTGGTTCGCCACACGAGTGAACGAGGGTGCCAAAAACCACAATAAGTGCAACCCGAAGGGCTTTCATGTCAGTCAGAATAATTTGCCTGAAATGTAGCCAAAGTGGCGCAAACTATTTCAACGTGAAGGTGGTCTTGTTCGGGCCAACTCCCCGCACCTCAATGGATTTCCACTTCGATGGAAG
This sequence comes from Cyclobacteriaceae bacterium, assembly GCA_046301755.1. Classification (GTDB taxonomy): domain Bacteria; phylum Bacteroidota; class Bacteroidia; order Cytophagales; family Cyclobacteriaceae; genus ELB16-189. The sequence continues at coordinate 39,658 of JBKCJM010000050.1, read as the reverse complement.
TTTTCCTTTCACCTGGGTGATACCGGCATCAGATATCCGCAATCCGGCAAAACCGAAAAGCAATGTTTGAAGAGTACCACCTGCTCCAGTGGCGAAATACGGATTAGTGCCCCCTGCCGTCTCTGCAATCACACCGAATGGTGGCACCTGGTTTGGTCGATAGCTTTTAATCAAGAGATCGTACGCACGATCCATACTTCCCTGCCGGGCAGCAATAGCAGCCAGCACGGAAAAGCCCATGGCCGGACCGTCAGGTGCGTAGCGCGGCTCGTAGTAATTCAGATCCTTCTCGATTTGCGATTTGTCGGTATAGAATTCAAGGGGAAAAGCCAACAGATTAACATCGGCCTGTTTGATGCGAACTCCATCATAGGAAGCATTTTCCCGAGTCACGCCATCGGGAAATTTAAGAATCGGGATATTTTGTGCAACGTGATTCCAGTCGGGGTTAGCCGGTAAACCTAATTCCATTGCCGCCTGAGTGGCATATCGCAGTACCGTTATCGCCATGGCATTGGTGAACGCATTATTGTCGATGTTCTCTTCCCACTCATTAGCGCCAATAACGTTTTTAATGTCATACTTGCCGGGGCCATTGCGCTCCACGCGGCTCGCCCAAAAATCAGCAACCTCCTTCAGCACGGGGTAACCGCGATCGCGAAGCCACTGCTTGTCTTTCGTAACCTGGTAATACTTCCAGAAAGCCCACCCCACGCAACCTGTAATGTGGTGCTGAAAGGGGCCGGTTAGTGCCCAGACCGGGGTGGCCTCCTGCCCTTCGCTTGCCGACTCCCAGGGGAACATTGCGCCTTTGAAGCCGTGGCTAAATGCATTCTCGCGTGCTGCCTGTAGCCGTTGGAAACGGTACTCCAAAAGCGACCTGGCAAGTTCCGGTTTAAGAGCCAGCAAGGGTGGATACATCCACAGCTCTGTATCCCAAAATACATGGCCGTTGTACCCAAGGCCCGACAAACCCATGGGCGACAAACTGAATGCAGTGCCTTCGCGCGCAAAGGAATACAGATGGTATAGCATAAAGCGCACATCGCGCTGAAGCTCGGGGTCACCCTCAATTACAATGTCGCTTTTCCACAGTTCATCCCATTCTCTTTGGTGTCGCCCAAACAATCGGTCATATCCCTCAAGGGCGGCAAACACAGTCAATCGCTCGGCCTCGTTGTGCGCGTCTGCAACATGTGCAGACGAGATGACGGACCCAACGATACAGAACCGAAACTTCTGCCCGGCCTTCAAGTCTTTGCTGAACTTGGCCAAGTGCATGTTATAATCCCAATCTTCGTGAATCAGGTTGATCTCCTCGCCTTTGTCGAAGATAAAACTGGTTGAAGCCGCCACGGTGTGACGGCCAGAAGGGCTCTTGCCCACCGAGGTCATCAACGGGATCCTGACTTTATGCGGGTTTTTCGCATACGGATTCACCACCTCCCGATCGATCACCGCGTAGAGGTTGCGTACTTCCCGGAGAATATCGGGCGCCTCAATCACACTTGCTGGTGTACTGCGGCAATCCTGGCGAGCTTCAATCTCAATTACCGACAAAGCTGAGTAAGGAAGGTGCCGAAGTGCCAGCATCGTTTGTTTCACATGCACTTTTCCTGCAAAGTCAAACTCGGTAATCAACGAAGCCGATTTCATATCCAACGACTGCTGAAACCCGGTAATGTTACCCGTGTTGATGCGCTGGAAATCCACATCCAGATTAACGTTGAGAAAATTAAAGCCCTTCAGGATGTTATCGACCCGGCCGCGCCCGTAGTTGTCGAACGCACCGTTGAGCACCACGTCCTTCACGCGCATGGGCTCGGAAGATGACACCAAGCCAATCATGCCGTTGCCGAGGGTGACACCGTAGTAAGCGGAATTTGTCGAAGTTCTGGCCATAACCCTCCAGCTACCGGCATCCTGAGAGTAGCCGATTGAATGAATGATTCCCAGGATCACAAAATACAAAATGCAGTGGCGTTTCATGAGCATATTAATTATCTTTTCAACAAATGGAAGTCAAGGTATCTAGTCAATACCTTCTCACCAAAAATCAGGTAGTATTCAATGGCTACCAGTAACAAAGATATTTAGGTTTGCCTAACTATAAATTGTAATTTTCTACCAATATCAGGGAAAACTTTTTCTCTGATCTCGCGTAAGTGAGGAAATCCGACCGTAATAAGTTTGCACAAGTACCTTATCCTTTATCTTTTCGCCTGTTGGTTTTCAGCGGCAGCTCAGGACACCCACCAATTTGGTGACTCCGGTCTGCCTCAGGCTGCGCAATGGTCGATTACCGGCAAAGTTACCCAACTTGAAAACGGAGCCCCACTTGAGGGAGCACATTTTTATGTAGATGGTCTCACCACAGGAACCACATCGGACTCCACGGGCCGTTACTTCATTTTGCTAAATCCTGGATCACATAGACTCACCATACGCCACGTCACGCGTGTACCCAAAACGGTGACTATTGACCTGTATGGGCATGGCGTGTTGCATATCGCACTTGAGGAAAAGGCATTGGCACTCGATGAGGTTGTAGTAGAATCATCAGATTTCAAAACAGTATTGAAGGAACCGTTCAGTGGCGTGGTTTCGCTTAGTCAACAGCAGCTCAAATCGATTCCAGCCTTGCTTGGTGAAGCTGATATTGCCAGGTCTCTCCAATTCTTGCCTGGTGTGACCTCATCCGGTGAGGGGGCATCCGGGAGTAACATCCGCGGTGGCCGAACTGATCAAAACCTGATGTTGATAAACGATGCGATCGTATTGAGTGCTAATCACGCAGCCGGCTTCCTATCCCCATTTAACGCTGAAGTTGCTGAAAGTTTTCTATTGTATAAAGGGGTTATGCCGAGCTATTATGGAGGCCGCTCGGCTTCTACTCTTGCTATTCGGATGCGAAAAGGGGATTTTGAAAAATGGAAAACGCAACTGTCGGGTGGAACGGCCATTCAAAAGGTATTGGTGGAAGGCCCTTTGCTCAAAAACAAAATCAGTGTCCTTAGCACTGGTCGCATCAGCTCAATTAACTGGATGCTTGACCGGGCCAGGAACCCGGATGTAAATGCCAGCCGGGTAAAATTCAGTGATTCCTATTCAACCATTTCAGCCAAACTCAATTCCAAACATTTTCTGGACGTGGCGCTGCTGACTACGCAAGACTATTCTCAGATCGGTGGGCGATTTGGATATGAATGGTCAAGCTATGTGGGGTCTTTATCCTGGAAAGGCGTCCTTTCCGACAAATTTGCAGTTTCTGCGCTAATCGCCACTGGAAACTTTGAGAACGGCTTTTTTGAGTTGAATAGCCCGCAGGCTGCCAGTCTCAATAATGGGCTAGGTTATGACCAGGCAAGGCTAACTGCCTTCTGGAGTACCAAAGGGCACGAGATAACAATTGGGAGTGAGGCGGTTCGTTACCGGATGCGCCCTGAAGTACTGACCCCTGCGGGCACTTCTTCCGTGGTTGTTCCCGACCAAATTCAAAGAGGAAGAGGCATCGAATCCTCATTCTTCGCCTCGGACGAATGGACCTTGTCGTCAGCCGTATCAATTTCCATTGGTTTGCGCTATTCAATTTTTCAAGGACTTGGACCTGATCGGGTCTTCGGGTATGCCGACAATCAATCCCGGTCAGTTAACACCATTGTTGATACAGCGTACTACTCAGCCAACGAACGAACCGTACTATACGATGGGTGGGAGCCACGAGCATCCATGAGCGTCAAGCTTTCAGCGCAGCAATCCGTCAAAATAGGATACTCGCGCATGTTCCAGTATATTCATTCGCTTTCCAACACAGCCTCCCCAACACCTATTGATCTTTGGCAATTAAGTTCACCACACATTTTACCGCAGGCTTCCCATAATTTCTCATTTGGCCATTATGGGAATTTCGCATCTAACAAATGGTCAACTGTTGTTGAAGTGTTTTACCGAACCTCGGGAAATCAACTCGAGTACAAAGATTTTGCCGATCTCAATCTCAACCCTCATTTAGAAACTGAGATTGCGCAGGGCCAGGGTCAGTCTTATGGCCTGGAAGTACAAGTGAAACGCAACATGGGCAAATGGACCGGTTGGCTATCCTACACGTTCTCGCGGGCCCTCGTGCGCCTGAACAGTCAAGACCCGGAATTCAATGTTAACCGGGGCGACTGGTTTGCAGCTAACCACGACCGTCCGCATGTCGCGGCTTTGGTGATCAACCGAAAACTTTGGCCGAAAGGCCTCCTGGGTATTACCGCCAACTATGCCACGGGGCGACCAGTTACGGCTGTGGACACCTACTACTTCCAGGATGGAGTGGCTATTCCCAATTTTTCTGATCGCAATCAATACCGCATTCCAAACTACTTCCGCATTGACTTTTCGGTAACTACAGGAAGCGTTTTCAAGAAGATTGATGACAGCCTGTCCTTCAGCGTGTATAACCTACTCCACCGCGATAACGCCTTCTCCGTGTTTTTTCAACCCGCCCCAAATCAACCGCGCCCTTTGCCTTATCAGCTATCTCTGATTGGCGTTGCCGTGCCTGCTGTTTCTTATACCGTCCGATTCTGATTTATGCGCTCCGCCCTTTACTTTTTGCTCTTTCCAATCATGCTCAGCACCTGTATCGGAGTTATTGACTTTCCGGTGAACGAGAAAAGCTATGTCGTCATCTACGGCCAACTAACTAATCTGGATGAACCCCATTTGATTCAGGTGGCGCGTTCGTCCATTTACGGAAAGCCGCCTCAACCAGTCAGCGGAGCGCTAATCGAACTGCGCGATGGTTCCTCTACTTACCCTGCCGTTGAGGTAAAACCCGGTCAATATCTGGTGCAGGGGCTTACGAAAGGGGTATCCGGAGAAGCCTACTCGCTTTCTGTTCGCATCGGAAGTAAAACCTACCTCTCTCAACCTGAAACCTTGCCGATGAGCGTGGGGCGGGACTCGGCTTACCATACGTTTTCAAATGAGTCCGTCATCAGCAGCGATGGAAAAAGGGTTGTTCGGCTGATTTATGTCCATTCCAAATCAACCATACCCCGTTCAGCCAACATGTTCGTAAGATGGGAGGTGGAGGAAAATTATTACTTCGACCTCACCGATTTTCCAGATCCCTTTAATACACCACCCCCGCCCTGCTATGCCTCCGATCGCGTAAACCCCCAGAAAATCAACCTGGTCAATGCGGCCGAGCTAAGCGGCCCCGAAATTGATCAGCAATTGGTTAGTCGCGAGGTTGACTTTACGTTCAAAAGCCGCCATTACTTCACTGTTCGTCAGTTAAGCATAACGTCAACATGCCACACCTACTGGCGAAAAGTAAGAGAGGTCCTGAACAATCGGGGCTCACCTTTCGATTCACCACCTGCTACCGTGATTGGAAATTTTTATAATCCCAATGATCAAAGTGAGAAAGTGCTTGGCTACTTTGAAGTAGCCAACGTGTCCTATGATCGATTCTTTCTTGTGCCGGGTTGGATACCCTTTTACCTCGAGCCATACTGCGAGTACGACCCGGAAAAGCCTTTTGATAAGTACCCAGCAGTCTGCATCGACTGTGGAAAACTTCCGAATGGTTCGGGAACTGGGCCGCCCTGGTTTGGCAACTAGCACAGGCCGGACATCCCGAGCTGGTATACCGTTAATGCGATGGAACCAATACGTACGCCCGCCCGCTTTGAACGGCAACTATCCATCCGCTGCCCGCAGAAGTCTTAATCGGTCTTACTTTCCGAACAACAGATCGCAAAAAAGGGTTAACAACCTCGCTGGCACCCGAATGCGGGTCAAATGTCTGCAAGCCAAATGAGTCAAGAGAACCCAGGCTGATCACATTTGAATTTGTATTCCCGGCAAGCAAAAGGTTTCCAAGACTGTCAATCACTTCAATCTGATTGATGCAACTCAGTTGTGCCTGCCAGGCAAACGGCTGAAAAATATAGTCACCGCCCGAAGAAATGAAACTACCCGACTGTACGCTAAAGATAGACATGATTGAATATGGGGTTTCGTCAGAAACATTGAGCACATCAAACGGCCCCTTGTTTTTTGAAAACTGTTCGTTAGTTGGGAACCGTCTGTTCAAAAAAGGCATTACTTTACCCATTTGCTGCCGTGCAAAAAGCGGCACTAAGTTGCCGTCTTGGGGATAAAACAAGACAGCTTCGGTGTTCCCATTTCGATCAAAGTCTCCTTTCCAAAGTTGAACCGGAGAATTTTCACCCGGTCTAAGCCTTGTGTTGCCACCAAGATTGCCCAATAAAAAATCGGGCGAACCGTCTGCGTTCAAATCAGCCACGGTGACCGCTCGCCACCAACCCTCGGTTTTTGCAAGGCCAGCGACACGGGCTTCCTTCAAAACACCCTTTTCATTTTGGAATACAGTAACCGGCATCCAATCCCCCACTACCACCAGGTCCGGCAGGCCTCCTTCAACACGCGAAAACCACTTCGCATCGGTTACCATACCGATCGACAAGCGCTGCGAAACCGAAAACACTTCCTTCCCCTCATTTCGAAGCAAATAACTGATCGGCACCTGACCATACTTACCGGGCACAGAACGTGCACCCAAAAAAATATCTGCGTCTCCATCACCGTCCGCATCGGCCGTTCTTACACACGCAGCATTTAATCGGATTGAGGGAAATCGGGAGGAACGGGTAAACTTGCCCATGCCCGTGTTCACGTAAAGGCGAACTTCCAGAAGTCGAGATTGCTCAGGCACATCATTACCCCCGCTCACGACAAGTAAGTCCAAATCACCATCTGGTTCAACATCCAAAAAAGCTGCGTCAACATCTTCAAAAGCCGAATCCTGTTGAAATGCAAAGCCAAGGGCAGATCGTGTAAAGCCGGAATCTGTCTGAACAAGCAACTCGGCAGCCTGACCGCGCCCGCCCCCCAGAAAAACATCATCATGGCCATCTGAGTTGACATCACCTGTAGCTAAAGCCGGCCCCTCCTTCGAAAGCAAATAAGGAACAAGTGGCTCCCGGTTAAAATCCCGAAAGCTAGAATCCTCGCGATGAACAAATGGCAAGGGTTGCGCGCTCCATTTCGCCTTCTCCGTTTTTGGAATCATCTCAACTTTGGCGACTCCGGTACCTTGTTCCAACTCCACTTCACCATTCTCTTTCCGGAAAAAAACTTCCTGTTGACCATCCGCCCATCTCACATGAATACTGTCAACCTTTCCACTGCCCAACCCAACATGCAAGACTGGCGAAACGGCAGACAAAAAGCCACGAGTGGCAACATTCTCACGCATGAGCCGTCTTCCTTCTGAAAAAACCGTAACGCTGGAGCTCAACCCGAGTTTGCAACGCTTGCCGGTCAACTTGATTTTGAGGAAATCTGACTTTTCGCGTGGTGCGTTATTGCGGTATATAAAGGAACTCATGTTAACGTTATTGACCACGAGGTCTAAATCGCCATCATTGTCCAGATCCGAATATGCAGCACCGGAGGAGTAGGAAGCTTCACCCAAACCCCATTGTGCCGAAACATCTTCAAACTTAAAATCGCCTTTTGATTTATAACAGTAATTCGGGATCTTAAGGGAGGGCATCTTTTCAATCAGCTGGCTATCCGATATCTGATTACCAGTACGTGCCGTATTCGCCTGATAGTTGACATAGTCAAGGTCGTTAGGGCGTTTATAGATTCCGTTGGTTACAAAAACCTCCAACTGGGTGTCATTGTCAAGGTCCGCCATCAAACATGACCAGCTCCAATCCGTAGCTTCCAGGCCCGCCCACTGTCCCAATTCCTGAAAAAAGGAGTGACGATTCAGTTGGAGTGCATTGCGAACATTCTGAGGTGCATAACCAAACGCCAACTTAATATCAGACACCTCTTGGGTGTCCTCCGCAGCTGACCTCTGCAGTATTTTTGAATCATTCGGAAGCATGTCAAGGGTCATGATCTCCGGATACCCATCCGAATTCAGGTCCGCTGCGTCTACTCCCATCGAGTACCGGCTGGTATGACCAAGCCAGCCGGATGACGATTCTGTAAATGACTTGTTCCGGTTGTTCACGTACAGGTAATCAATCTCATGAAAGTCATTCGCAACATAAAGGTCTAACCAGCCATCTTGGTTTACGTCAGTAGCTACTACCCCTAATCCGTAACCAATTGAGCTCGACCAAATACCTGCCTGTTGAGTAACATCTTTAAAGGAAACGTTGCCACCCTCCTCCACTCGTTCAAATAGCCTGTCACCGGACTTGGGATCAATTTCTCTCCTTAGCGAAGAGGGGCCGTAGTTGCTAACCTGATGCACAGAATGATTGAGCAGGTAGACATCCTGATCACCATCCCTATCGTAATCAAAAAAAACCGCCTGTGTCGAAAAGCCCTTGAAGTCCAAACCGTACTCAGCAGACTGCTCGATGAACGTCATATCCCCTTGGTTGACATACAGAAGATTATGCCCCGTAACGCCCTTGTAATCTCCAACCTGGCAAACATAGAAATCTATCCATCCGTCCATGTTTACATCGCAGATTGTGACACCGGTCGACCAATCTCCCCGACCTTTATTAATTCCGGATGAGGCCGAAATATCTTCAAAACGAAAGTTACCCTTGTTGAGGTAGAGGAAGTGGCCAACCTCATTTCCGGTAAAAAACAAGTCATCTAGCCCATCGTGGTTGATATCCCCAACAGCCACCCCTCCACCATTGTAGTAGTACAGGTACTGGACGATATTCAACTTGGTTTCACTGAGCCTGTTTTCAAAATTGATACCGGTGGTATCTGGTGATACCAAACCAAACATGGGCGAAGTATCGGGCCGGCCGCATGCAGCCATCATGAGTAAGAGAACAGGCAGGCAAAGCGACTTGCTGGCGGTCATTTGGAATATGAATAAAGCGCGAGACTATCCTGATTGGACGCCACGATCAACAGGTGCCTGCCACCGAGTTCAAGTGTTCGTATTGCGCGCGCAGCCCTCACCCGGGTCAAGCCAGCCTTTAGGTAAGGAACCGCTTCAAATTGCATACCCCCCTTCCCCTGAAGTAGTACGCCCCCCAGGAGCGCATCATAACGGCCTGCCTCCGGCTTCACATCAAACAGATTACCACCAATTACCAAGTCATCGATTCCGTCCTGGTTGAAGTCCATTAGCGTGATGGCATAAACCGGAGCAAACTGCGCCTCTACAGGCAGTGGTTTTAAATCCCACTGCCCATTGCCCAGGTTCTCCGCAACCGAAGTTGTCATGTAGTTAGCTTCCGACTTAACGGCCTTCGCAATGGCTTCATCACCAAAAATTTCATTAAGCGATAGACTATTGTAATCCGCATACTTTAAAAACTTCTTCTTGAGTACGGGCATTTGCGCGACCAGGTCGTGCCGCAATGCAAGTGGCTGCCAGCGTCCATTCTCATTTAGGGCAAACACCGGTTCAATCGATCCATTGGTATCAAAATCACTTACAAACAGGCCTAGTTTTCGTCCTTCAGTAACCTTGAAGCGGGAATTCCATCCATGGTTACCCAACACCAAATCCATGTCTCCATCCCGATCAAGATCGGAACATTGAACTGAATTCCACCACCCTTTATAGTCGGAAAGCGTATTATCTGACCTACGAAATATCCCATCCCTGTTCTCCAACATGATCGGAGACATCCAATCACCCACTATGGCAAGATCCTGATCATTATCCCCATCATAGTCAATTGCCACCGCATCCGTGATCATTCCCAGGTTTCTCAGTACCGGTGATCGCTCACGCGTTCGTTCCACAAATTTTGCTCCTCCAAGATTCTCAAACAGATGACTACTTGGAGGCATTCCGTATGCAAATGGCACCATACGGGTACCCGTGAAGAGATCTAGATCCCCGTCCTGATCCCAATCCGCCAAGACCAATGAGGACGTGATTTCGGTTACCTGGTCCAGGTCGGTTCCCAACAGCCGGGTAAACTCTCCCTTCCCGTTGTTAAGGTAAACCCGGTCGCGCAAAACCGGAGAACCCAAACTAAACTCGCTTCCTCCACTGGCCACCACAGCGTCCAGATCTCCATCTCCGTCTAAATCGCCAAGCACGATGTCGGTGTCTTCGCTCTCTCTATCTATAGCAAGTCCCGTTTGAATTGACCGACTGAACGTTCCATTAGGATTCTGGAGGAAGATTTCACCCGAAATGCCGGCAGATCCGCCCAGCCAAACATCATCAAGTCCATCGCTATTCAAATCGCCAACAGCCAAAGGAGGTCCGCTGGTCGACAGCATTTGGTACAGTAGCCGCTCCCGATCAAAATCCACGAAGGGGTTCTCGACATGAGCGTAGGTCAGTCCTTCGATTTTCTTGACTTCAGAAAACACAGCCGCTTGCCTGGAAATTGGCCCTTGTTGGTGGTACTCTGCCTCTGTCTCCCGCACCACCAAAGTCTGATTAGTCTTAACATTTTTTAAATGTGACACCTTCCCGGCCGGCCAGCTAACACGTAGAGAATCAACTGACACTGCACCGCCCAGACCAACAACCAGGACCGGATCAACTGATGACTGAAAGCCTCTTGTGGGCATCTGCTCAACCGACACAACCTGTCCTGCTGAGTAGACTGAGATTCGCGCACCAACACCGGCCGTATTTTTGTTCTCCCCGACCAGCTTGATTCTCAAAAAAGCGGGCGGTTGTTCTTGCTGCTGAACCGTGTTCTCAAAAACAGCCACCTCATCATTCAATTGACTTACTATCAGATCCAAATCACCGTCCCCATCAAGATCGCTATATGCCGAACCATTTGAGTGAGATGGCGCACCCAGCCCCCACTCAGCTGCATGGTTATCAAAAAGGAGACCTCCTACATTCCGAAACGCGTAGTTCGGCACAGGATTTATCGGAATGGGATCAATCAACGCCTTGTAGTCAACTCCTTGACGGGAAATTATCCTTCGCTTGGTTTCATCACTATCAATAAAATTGAGATAATCTAAATCGGTAATGTCCTGATAAATGCCGTTTGCTACAAAAATGTCTTTGAGCCCATCGTTGTCCATGTCAACGAAAAGAGCGCCCCAACTCCAGTCGGTCGCTTCTACGCCCGAAAGCCGGCCAACTTCGCTAAAAACGCCCTCACCCCGATTGAGGTGAAGCATGTTGCGCGTCAATTGGTAGTGGTAACCGTTGCGCTCGCTGTACTTGAATTTATCCCAATTTTCAAAAGTCGTAATCTGTTTCATCCGCCTAAGGTCGCCAGGCAGCATGTCGGTGACAAAAATATCCAACCAACCATCGTTATTGACATCAGCCATGTCGGCCCCCATCGAGGCTGCACTGATCGATTGAAGCCGGCTGGTTAATTCCTCATGAAATGTTCCGTCCTTCTGGTTGATATACAAGTAATCCCGCTCGAAAAAATCATTTGAAATAAAAATGTCCGGCCAGGTATCATTGTTTACATCGCCCACGGTAACACCCAGACCGAAGCCAATTTCACTACCATAAATACCTGCAGCCTCGCTGACGTCTACAAAACGTTCTCCTTCATTCCGAAATAGTTTATCCCCACCACGGGCGTCCCGGGTCTCCCGCAGATTATTCATCAGATTAAAAGTGCCGATTGCTGTGAACGAGTTATTGAGGAGATACATGTCCAGATCTCCATCCTTGTCGTAGTCGAAAAATGCTGCGTGGGTGGACAACCCGGAATCTGCCAAACCATATGACTCAGCCCGCTCAGAAAATGTAAGATCACCCTGATTAAGAAACAACTCGTTTTGTCGATTATCCCCATCGACATCGCCAGAATTGCATACGTAAATATCCAGCCAGCCATCCCCATTCACATCCGCCATGGCCACCCCCGTGCTCCAACCCCTCGAACCCTTCACCCCGGCCTTCTCGGTAATGTCTTCGAAGACAAAGTTTCCCTTGTTGAGGTAAAGCTTATTCTCACCAAGATTGGAGGTCAGGTAAACATCTGGCTTACCATCATTATTGATATCACCTATTCCTACGCCTCCCCCGTTATAAAAATTGCGGTAGGTGAAAATGTTGAACTCCTGCGAAAATGACAGATCATTCCGAAACTTCATTCCCGTTTCGAACGACAACCGCTTGCGGAAAAGTGGCTCGGTTGTTTTAAAGTCTCCACAACTTCCCATCAGAATCAATACTGACAGGCTCAACCAACTCACTTTCTCTCTTAGATTCATCAGTCGTTTGGCTTACTGTTGGCGGGATTCACCAAATCCACAAAATCTGCCCTGACGGTTGAAATATTCTTTTTATAAATACGAATTCTCCGGTTACCGTCAACTTTCACCCAGACCCTCGCACCTTTTTCTTTGCTTTCCAGCAACAGAAATTCGCCCCCATACCAGCGTTCAAACAGATTTTTGACACGCAGTTCAAGTGAGTCAGCCGACAAATTGTTATTCCAGGGAGCCCAAAACTCATAGGTGAATTCAACCGGCATCTTGCTGATCTTATCTTCCGTGAACTCAGGGTAAAAACGCATGAAAGAAGGATAGCCGAGATAGGATGAATCAAGGAAATGTTGAACAGATAAGGGACCGGGGCCATTTGTTACAACGTGCTGTTTGTTCAAATTCCAACAGTGCTCAAAAAAAGCCTTTCTGGGCATATTGAACGAAAGCCCAAGAAACAGGCTGTCATACCTGACATTGCGCGCCAACTCGGCTTTAACAAGCCGATCATACTTTGACTCACGGCAGCCTGACCAAAGCATGGCAAATCCGAGAGCGGTTGCCAGAAAAATCAAATTAGTTCTACCTTTCACCATATCTATACACTTTCATTTTATCATTGTTACGCAACACCAAAAGCTGCCCTTTACTCTTCCCGCTGACACAAACGAAGTCCCGGATTTCACCGCGAACGAACACACCGGACCGGCTTGCCGGCAAGGGTTTGAACCGTCCAGAACCATCGCCTGTTAGAATCAACCCAAACCCGGCACCCTGGATACCCATCTCAGGCTTCGCCTGATACTGATTGCCTCCAAGTACCAGATCCGGAAAGCCATCCCCATTGAAATCCGCTACCTCAATTCCATAAACTTTTGTTAACTGGGCCGCAGAAGGTAAGGGAATCCGTTGAAACAGTCGTCCACGATCGTTGATCAAGGTCATTGATCTTGACTCATTGACCATATACTTTTCGGCTCGTGCTACTTGCTCAGGCAGCAACAGGTCGGAAATCGATGCTTGACTATAGGACGAGAATGTAAGGAATCGCTTGCGCAGCGAGGGCATTTGTTTGACGAGATCCGGAAGAAGTGAAAGTGCCCAAACCCGATCGTCCCTTTGGGCGCATAACAGTTGCTCAATTGAACCATTCTGATCGAAGTCACCTACATATAGCCAGGAAGGATCTCCTGAAGTTGACGGATACCGGACATTTTCTCCTTCGTTACCGAGGATCAGATCCGGATATTTGTCTCCGTTGATGTCGGACACATGCAGACTCATCCACCTGCCCTTCAATTCATCGACATCCAGGTCCTGCGACCGATCCACAAAACGCCCCCCGGTATTCTCGAAAATTTTTACCCCCATCCATTCACCCGAGAACACGATGTCATCGTCACCATCCTGATCAAAATCAATTTTATTCGCATCGGTGAGTAACCCAAGTCGCCTGAACCCTGGCGCTACCCGGTCAGTGACCTCTTCAAAGTATCCGCCTCGGTTCAGGAACAGGTGTGCATCTGTCGGGCGTCCATAGGCAAAAGGAATGAACCGGCTGGCCGTTACTAGATCGGGTAAACCGTCACGGTTCACATCGATTGCCACCACCGCGGAGGTGGGCTCGAAAACCATTGGCGAACTAAGCCAATCTCGTTTTCGCTGAAAGCTTCCTCTCCCGTCATTCAGATAAAGCCGATCTTCGAGAAGATTTGAGCCTAAACCAAACTGATATCCGCCACTTGCCACAAACAAATCCTGGTCACCATCTCCATCGGCATCAAGAAATGCGGCACCACGATCCTCGTACCCCGCATCGTTGATCAACCCATTTTGTAATGACTTCTCCCATTGGAGATCTGCCTTCTGAATCCACACCTCGCCAGGTTGGCCTGCTGCTCCTCCAATAAACAAGTCCGGAAGACCATCTGCATTTACATCACCGGTTTGCATGCGCTGGCCCTCGTTGCTCATCATATCAAAAATCAGCCGATCTCGATCAAAATCATTGAATTCAGCAGTTGTGCGCCTGGAAACTGCGAACCCGGCACTATCGGGTACCAGCAATACGTCTGTTGCAGGCGCGGTCGCGATTGAAAAGTCAGACTGAGACTGCTTGATCACGAGCAACTGGTCGACCGAAACATCATAAGTTACAGATCGGGTACCGTCATTCCAGTTCACCACAAGTGAATCTACTCGTTGATGAGAACCCAACCCGAGGTGAATCCGCGGGTCCACCGTAGACAGGTACCCTCGCACCGGAGACTGTTCCACATAGAACTTTTCCTGGCCGCAGAAAGCAACTATCTGTGCGCCAATGCCCGATGTGTTCAAACCCTTACCCACCAGCTTGATCTGGAGAAAATGCAGTTTTTCATCTGTCTCACGGGCAGTGTTTTCATACACCGCGGCTGTCTCGTTGATTCGATTTACAACCAGATCAAGATCTCCATCATTATCAAAATCCGCATAGGCGGCACCATTGGAATAATCCGCAGTCATTCCAACCTCCATACTTACGTCCTCAAACGTGCTATCGCCCCGATTCAAAAACAGGGCATCGCGCTGAGGGGATGACGGAATAGCATCAATCAAACGCGTCATGAGGGAACTGTCGCGCCTTAACTCGGCCGAAGCCAACATAGGTGGTGACGTGTAATGAATGTAGTCTTGATCGAGCAGATCTTTTGGGATTCCATTCGCCACATAAATATCCTTTAGCCCATCCAGATTGATATCAAAAATCAATGCTCCCCAACTCCAATCCGTTGCATGTACACCGGCAAAACGCCCGATCTCGCTAAAAGCAACCCCGCTCTTGTCACCGGGAACCCAACCGTTATTCAACTGCAAGACATTTCTGGAAAACTGCCGGCCATACCCACTTCGAACGTTCTCACTAAACTTATTCCAATCCTCAAAAGACGCTTTCGTTCGAATCCGTTCAAAGCTGCCGGGAAGCATTTCAGTTACGTAGATCTCGGCAAAGCCATCATTGTTAAGATCAGCTACGTCTGCCCCCATCGATCCGAGGCTTGTCTCATCGATAAATTCATTGAGGCACTCACGAAAGGTTCCATTCTTCTGGTTCAGGTACAGGTAATCGCGCTCAAAAAAGTCATTAGAAACAAAAAGATCCTGCCAACCATCGCGATTGATATCAGCTGCCACCACCCCAAGCCCGAACCCGATCGAACTTGAATAGATACCCGCCTGCGCACTAACATCCACGAACCGATTGCCATCATTTCGGTAAAGCTTGTTCCCTCCAAACGGATCGCGCAACTCTCGCTGGCCTTCGCGAAGGTCGTAGATTCCCACCTGCCGGTTCGAGTTATTAAGCAAGTATAAGTCAAGGTCATCATCATGGTCGTAATCAAAAAAAACGGCATGGAGCGACAAACCCTCATCGGCTACACCCCATTTCTCGGACTCTTCGCGAAACGTTAGATCACCGTTATTGATAAACAACTCATTATGCCGAGTGCCTCCGAACGGTGGCCCGGACTTACACACAAAGATGTCGGTCCATCCATCGCCATTTACATCGGCCATACTCACACCGGTCGACCATACCTTCGGGCAGGCTACTCCGGCCCGGTCAGCAATATCCTCAAACGTAAGTCCACCTTTGTTCAAATAGAGTTTATTATCGGCCTGGTTACCTGCCAGGTACACATCCATCAGGCCATCGTTATTGATATCCCCTACGGCTACGCCCGCCCCGTTGTAAAAATTCCGATAGGTATAACAATTGAAGGATTCTGTATAGGTCAGCCTGTTCTCAAAATCGATGCCGGTTGACGCTGGGGGTAATAGCCGAAGCAACAATGGTTTCTCCTCCGTTTGGCTTTCGCAGGCCATAACCGCCAATCCAACCAAAACAATGGCAATCCCCTTCATGCAGAAGGCAAAAGTACGCCTATCTATAAAAAAAAGAAGGCGATCCGGTTGGATCGCCTTCCAAAATCATCAAATGACTTTTAGTATCCCGGGTTCTGAACAAGATCTGGGTTAACCAGTATCTGACCCTGCGGAATAGGGAATAAGTTTCTGGTAGCCGCAGAAGCAGTTTTCTCCCACCATGCATCGTTATATCTTCCGAAGCGGATAAGGTCAGACCTGCGATGGCCTTCCGCGAACAGCTCACGACCGCGCTCTGCCAGAAGGTTATCAGCTGTCATTTGAGCTGCCAGGAAAGCCGCCACACCCGCACGTGCGCGCACCTGATTAACCAAGGTCAGGGCTTCAGCACTTGCAGGGTTTATTCTCCACAAAGCTTCGGCACGCATCAACAGAACATCGGCATAACGGTAGATCGGAAAGTCGTTGCTAAGGCTGGGACGTGCACCCAGGCGAAACTCCCATTTACCAACACGGGCACCCGCCTGGCGGAAGCTGTTCGGAGCCAACATATTGATATTGGGGGTAAACGTTAGATCCTGCCCATCAGGATCACCAGGTTCTGCACTGATGTCCTTCAAACGAACACCTCCAGAACTGAACTGGGGCCCCACCAGGAAACTCGCGCCTCTACGGGCATCGGCTGTCTCAAAGGAGTTGTAAAACGCCTCCAAGGTCGCATATCCATTCCAGGGCTGATCGGTCAGGTTAAACGTCTGCTGGGTCAGGTAGTGCCCAGTCATTTGGCCAAGGTTGAATCCTTCAGCGTTATTCTCATCGTAGTTGATCACAAAGATGTTCTCAGGTGAGCCCGCATTATTGGCCGTGAAGTTATCCTTAAAAGTAGACGCCAGGGAGTACAAGCCACTGCCGATAACAACCTGGGCTGCATCGGCCGCCTTTTGCCACTCGGGTGTTCCTTTGTAAACCGCTGCATTCAAATACAACTTCGTCAGCACTACATTAGCAACCCAACGATTCATCGTGGCGTAGGTCTTTGCCGCGCTCAGATTCGCAAGATTATCGAGAATGCTGCTTTCAATAAAGGCGTATACCTGGGCCCTGGTTGCCGTGGGCGGAGTGGTATCTGTTGTCTCCTCCGTAATGATCGGCACATTTCCATAGGCATCAATGAGCCAGAGATAAACCATCGCCCGTGTAGCCTCAAGCTCGGATCTCAAGAGTGGGTTACTGCCAAAAGTCTTGAGAAGATTGTTAATGTTACCAATCGCTGTAAAGCAATAGCCCCAGCCATTGCCAATAGCTTGTTCCGATGGTAGGTACTGGTGACGGTGCACCCGAATCCACTGACCACCATCCTCCCAGTCGGCACCTTTTTGAGCAATCACCATTTCATCTGAGGCTACTTCGTGAAGCGACCAAAGTGAATTATGGCCACCCCAGGTGCCCACCAACTGGCGGTACGCACTGGCCGCAAAGGCAGCCAATGCATCAGGATTAGTTGTACTCAGTGCATCTTCACTGGGAATTTCATCAAACACTTCCTGATCAGGAGCCTCACACGCACTAACAGACGCCATGAGGGCAACCAGAACGAAAACAAATTTATTCATCTTATTCATGACACTCATTATTTTATTTTAAAGCTAAGGCCCAATGTGAACGAGCGGACTGTTGCATACGTATTCCGTCTCTCTAGTCCAGGCGCCAGGGCAGCCTGGAAACGATCGCCATTTTCCGTATCGGTATACCTCACTTCAGGGTCAATTCCTGTGAATTTTGTGATGGTAAACAAGTTTTGTCCAGTCAGATAGAATCTAACTGATGAAAAAACATTGCTCTTAGTTGGAAGGTTGTAGCCTACGGTAAAGTTGTCCAACCGAATAAAGGAGGCGTCCTCCACGTAAAGAGAAGAGAACGTTGGACTCTGGGTTACAAATGGTGTTTTGTCGGTCACTACGCTATTCCACGTCTTAGACGCAGCATCGCGGTTTTCATAGAAACCCCGGTAGGAGTTGTACAAATCATGGCCCCAGGCACCGCGCAACAGGAAGTTAACATCCCAGTTTTTGAAACGGAAGTCGTTCGTAAATCCGAACTCGCCATCAGGCAATCCATTACCAACCACCTGAAACTCATCCGGGTTTGTTGTTGATAAAACATACCTGCCATTTTCATCAATACCCTGGAATACGGGACCATACATGTTACCCAAAGTCTCCCCCGGCTTATTTCGAATGATCTCATTGTTATTTTGGCCAGGAGAACCTGGGGTTGCCAAACGGATCTCGCTGGGTCCTAAGTCTCCAATTTTAAAGGATTCGATCGTTGCCTTGTCATACAGAGTGAAGTTAAAGCTAGGCGTATAGGTAATACCTCCAAACTTTAAACCATTGTAAGTAGCACTGAATTCAAAGCCCGCTGACCGGATGCTTCCAATGTTAGCCCACGCGAAGTTTGCAATATTGTTCACGCCAGCACCGAAGGGATTGGGAGCTCCAGATGGCAAATTGACGCCATACAACAGGTCATCGATATTTCGCGTGTAGTATTCAATTGAACCCGTCAACTTGTTGTCAAAGAAGCCGTAGTCAAAACCAACATTTATTTCGGTCTTCTCTTCCCACTTCAGACCCGGGTTAGGGTCACGGGCCAATTGAACACGAACGAACTGATCGCTCGATGTCAAAGGATTTCCGTCAAAATCAACAATACCGGCAGGACCGTAGTTTGCTAAAGCAAGATTGTTAGCTGGCGGTAAGTTACCGGTTACACCATACGATGCACGGAACTTTAATGAGCTCACCACTCCTAAGTCAACCAACTCTGTAATCTGCACACCACCGCTTACGGCCGGGAAGATACCCGTCTTTTCATCTTTACCGAATCCGCTGAATGATTCACTGCGGACCGTAGCTGAAAAGAAGTACGTATTCTTATAGTTGAAGTTAGCGCGGCCAAAAACTGAGCGGAGCACGTCTTCGTTATAATAGCTGGACACTTCTGTACCGGGGCCCTGGCGAATCGCTCCGAAATCAAGGCCATTAAATCCGGGACCATCGTAGAGGAACTGACGCACTTGAGCCGCAAATCCTTCAAAGCTTCTGCGCTGGTCTCCTAAACCGACCAAAATTTCGGTGTTCAAATCACCAAACCTGCGATCGTAGCGAGCGGTGGCTTCTAAAAGTCGGCTGCGATTGCTATAGGTGTCTCTCCTGGCCTGGCCTTTTGCGCCAAAACCAACCACGCGGTCTTTCGTACTCCAATATCCACCATTTAAACCATCCTCACGGTCCACCGCGTAGTTAAGGGCAACAGTCAGGTTATCGATCACATCATACTCCACGCGATAGTTGGCAAGCGAGTTCTTACGCTCCCCCACAAACTGCTGCTGGTTCGCCAAAGCCACCGGGTTGTAGAAATCAAAAAGGTCGCGCTGAAAATAACCGCCAGTAGCATCATTTGGGGTGCCTTCGAAAATAGGTGCCGTAGGGTTATAGATTGTTGCGTAGCGGAATGCTGCCAGGTTAATTGACTCCTGATCGCGGTCATTGTACGCCAACGAGATTTTAGCGCGGAGTTTTCCATCGACAAATGAGTTACCCACCTCCAGGCGCGTATTCAATCTCTGGAAGTTCACCCCTTTTACAATCCCCTGATTATCCCGGTAGTTAACCGCGGCTGAGTAAGTTAAATTGTTGTTTGCTCCATCAACCGAAATGTTATTGGTGTGAGAATAACCAGTTTGGGTCAACTCATTAAACCAATTCGTGCTGGAACCAAAATTTGTACCACCACGGGCTACGTACTCAGAAGCTGACAAAACATCAATTTTGTTGGCTACCTGGTCCATAGTAACGAATCCGTTGTAGTTGATGTTTGTATAAGTTCCTCCTCCTTTGCCAGATTTGGTAGTAATGAAGATTACACCACCAGAACCGCGAGCACCATAAATGGCAGCCGCAGAACCATCCTTCAGGATGTCCATAGTGGCAATATCATTAGGGTCAATGTTTTCGAGCGAAGCACCCACCACGCCATTGATAACAATAAGGGGTTCGGCATTGCCACCGAAGGTGGTAATACCGCGAAGGCGAAGCGTAGGCGATTGGTTCGGGTCACCACCGGGACGCGTTACTGAAAGACCGGGCACTTTACCCACCAACAAACCGGCTGCCGTAGTTTGGTTACCACGGTTAAAATTCTCAGCCGATACACTGGCCACAGCACTCGTAATCTCCTTCTTTTCCTGGGTTCCGTAACCTACTACCACCACTTCCGATAGCGCTGTGACATCCGGCTGAAGGCCGATGTCGACTGTTGACTGACTGCCAACGGCCATTTCCTGGCTGGTGTAGCCAACAAATGAGAATACTAACACAGCATTGGCACCAACCGAAATGGAGTAATTGCCATCGGCATCCGTTACGGTTCCATTACTGGTGCCTTTCTCGAGCACGTTAACGCCCGGGATGGGCGATCCGTCACCCGAGTCTGTTACTTTACCAGTCACCGTGCGGCTTTGAGCCATTGCCGAGACGGTGAACACCATCAGTAACAGCAAAAGGCAACTGCGTATGCGCAGATAGAGTTTTGTCATAGTTATTGGATATTAGGTATAGGTTTAATTGAGTTTCGTAAAGGTGTAATCCCCTGTGGCGGAGTTAAACGTCACGTTGTAGGTTCCGGGCCCCACGGGAATATTCGGCCCCCCAAAGGTGCCTTTGCCACCTGGGAATGTAGATGCACCCCAATTCGTGTCCCAGGCGTTATCCGCCCTGAACTTTGCTTCGCCACTTGACATAATGAAGTTGCTAATAGTATAAACATCCGGGTCAGCTGCGCTCCGGGTCAGATCATGATCAGGACCGCCCCAGCCGTTAGGCGTTGCGCTGCCAATCAAAGCGACAGAAGAAACCACACGAAAATCGGTTGTAACCGTGTCCCGGTTATTGTTGGCGTCAATGGCAATAACCTCCAGAGAATAACTACCCAGGCTGAGGGCCTGAATGGAAGTTGATGTCTGCTGCGATACGCCCGACAACGTCAGGGTACCCTCACGAACGGTGTTCGAACCCTGTTTAATTTTGTAGGTTGCTGACGCTAGGGCAGAACTTGAAATAGAGGGGTCAGCACCATCGCTGAACAACAATTTCATGTCAAAATTGACATTTGCTGTCACTGCTCCAGGGCGAATTACCGAGACCGCAGGAGGTGAATCAAACACCGTAACATCGGCATTACCGTTGTCGCAAGCTGTGGCTATCAGACCTACAGCGGCAAACAAAATAAGGTTTCGTAAAGGTTTAATCATAGGTTGGATAACTTTTTGAATGAGGCAATTTTAAGAAGATTATACTGTGTTAACGCACGCTTAATGATGAAATGTACGATTTTTTTTTCGGAATCGAGCCCGCAAACGATTGCGACATCTTTTTGTTTAACGGTTTTTGCTACCGCAGGACCACTTTCTTGTAAACAATCCTGTCATGAGCAAAAATCTCAAGCACTACCAACCCCCGGCCAACCTGACCCACCAGCCACCGGTCGTTCCCGTCCTGCTCCAGCAGTTGGGTGCGTCCATCCGGGTGCAACACGCGGACGGTCTCCGGAATGATTCCGGAAAACGAAACCCAGGAATCGGCCGGATTGGGATGTAGCACAACATCAATGTCCTGCTCCTCAACGGTCGCCACCACAATCTCATTCTCAATAACCACATCGGTGAAGAGCCTAAACTCCCCGGGAGCCAACGTAATACTCAGCGGGTTGACCGACACGTTGATTGGTGCACCATATCCATAGTAGCTAAACCAAACACCGGTATGGGGAAATCCGACATTAACATTCGCAGACGTCAACCCGAAATTCGCCACGATTACGGCATTCATATCTTCAGGTATGGCCGGATTTGCCGTAAATGGAGAATTGCGCAAAATGATTGTTTTAACCAAACCGTTTCCAGACGTCATAAGGGCATCGCCCGAGTGGAAGATATCGTATGTCTGGTGCAGCCGGTTGAGGTCGGCAACATGATTAAACAGATCAAGCCGGGCCGGCTCGTCCAGATAATCCCAGGGCAGCGGTTTAATATCGAGACGACAATTGCTGTTAATCGTGCCATTAACGCACTGATTAATACTCACGTCATAGCCCATCTCACCAAATTGCCAAATCATTTTTGGCCCGGGAACCGCCAATAAGGCGAGATGGGCCGCTTTCATTCGGGCGAGAGCGGTATTCAGGTTTCGCGTGCTGTACCCGCTGGCTGAAGCGCCCTCGGTCAAAGCCCGGTACATCACGCGCTCTTCGTCATGGCTTTCCATGTACCCGATGAGGTGAGGCGATGACCACGCCCTGTTCTTGTGATAAACACCGGCTATATCCGAACCATCAGTTACCCCCTTTACCAACTGACTGTAGGAGTGATTCAGATTTCCCCATAGCATCATCCCCTTTCCTTCGCCCGAGCGATAGTCGGCCAACTCCTGTTCTTCGGAGTTCTGTGCGAAATGTTCGAGTATCACATAAGCGTCAGGAGAGTGAGACCATATCTTATCCGCCATTCGCTTCAGGAGGGCAATCCGGGATGCATCGTAGGCCGACCAGGCTCCCACATCCGATGGATTATTGGTTTGCGTAAAGCCCTTCGACAAGTCAAATCTGAACCCATCAACTTTGTATTCATTCAGCCAATAATAGTTTACAGTATCCAGGTACTTTTTGGTGTACGCACTCTCGTGGTTCATGTCAAAAAAGACATTGAATGGGTGACGCGCAGCGGTGTTAAACCAACGATTGGTGGCTGCGACATTCTGGTTCGCAAAATTGAAGTCCTGCAGGATGAACGTATTAGGCAAATCCTGGTGGTTCATGGCAATGTCCAGAATCACCGCGATGCCATTCTGATGACACTTGTCAATAAACTCTTTCAACTTATTCTTCGTGCCGTAATACTTGTCCGGAGCAAACATAAATGTCGGGTTGTAGCCCCAACTTTCGTTGCCGTTGAATTCCATGATCGGCATCAGTTGTACGGCATTTATGCCCAGCCTTTTGAAATAGCCAATGGTATCAATCAAGTTCTGATAATTCCGCTTTCCGTTTTCAAAAAAGTCCCGGATCAACAGTTCATAAATAATCAGCTTTGGCTTGGCCGGCTTTTGAAAATTAGAAACGAGCCAGGGATAGGAAGTTTGGCCAGTCTGAAAAACGGAAACGCGGTTATAATACCATTGGGCGTTGACAGCCTCTGCCGGGTAAGGCTTAAGGCCCGGGTAGGTTGCGGCACCAATGTACTGGTCGTCTGGATCGAGAATCTTATCCGAAAACGGATCTGCCAGTTTCACGGTTTCATTCAAGAGATACTGATAACCGTATTCCACCCCACTGGTTAAACCTGTAAGTTCAATCCAAAAATACTCCCCGTCTCGTTTCATTTGATTGGCCGGTAACACCTGCCAACTACTAAAATCACCATACGCATAGGCAGATGACTTGCCCGGAGCCCACAAACAAAGAATTACTTTAGTCGGATCAGGCTGGTAGTTAATGCCGGCAATTACACCCGGAGGTCGAGCCTGTACGGGGCTGGGTCCCGAAATGATGTACTGAAACTGCTCGTCATCGCTGGACGAAGCAGCCGTAGCGGTCAATTTAATGGTTGAAAATCCCGAAACCTCCGATACAAAATGATCGTACGAATAGGTGTTGGTGCCGCTTGTTGTGTTAATCACAGCTCCATTCAGGCGTAACTCAAAATCGGCTGACACAGGGGTATTGGCCCGGATGGCGATTGACTGGCCCGTAGTGACAAACAATGGGCGCGAGGTTGGTTGGGTGAGCTGAAGCTTGAAGGAACCGTCCCAAAAATCCACCAGGTAATCAGTGGTTTGTCCTCCACTCCAATCCGTTGCCTTTAACAAAATCCCCATACGGGTTTGATTGGCAATGCTGGTTGCAAAAAAAGCGGATGGCGTAAACGTGATTGTGAACAGTGTGCGACCCGCCACCAAAGATTTGGTGAACTTAGCATTGTCAGTAAGACCAGGGTTAGCGGTAGCCGGGTTGATGTTATATCGTGCGTCTATGTTCTGCCCCGGAATCCAGACCCACGCGTACGCATTACTCAATCCGGCCAACGAAGTACCCGTAACATCATACTCGACTGTGATCGGGGTATTGACTGTAAAAAATGCGGGAGAAACCGTAGGCGTTACAGCAACAGTCTGACCGAAAGAAAAACCGTAGAAAAGAATCCAAAAGAGCAACGAGCCGATCTTTTTCATAGTGTCGTAAATGTCTCAAAAAAGCGCATGAAAACCGACTTTCAAAACCAACTCGAGTTTCACAATCGTTTGTTCAACGGTTTGTTTAGGTTTATCGGCTGTAAAATGTAGCAGGGGAAACGGCCGTTGAACATGGTTTCAACCGTTCGTGCAACAAGTTGCGGTCAGGTTATAGTATCTTTGAACTATCATGAAATTCAACCAGGTAACTATTAAAGACATCGCCCGCGAATTGGGCATATCCCCCTCCACGGTTTCGCGTGCCCTGAAGGACCACCCCGATATCAGCTCGGAAACCAAGAAGGCCGTAAACGCCCTGGCCGATAAGCTGAACTACCAGCCTAACATTGTTGCCCTCAGCCTGCGCCAGAAGAAAACCAACACCATCGGGGTGATTATTCCTGAACTGGTCCACTTCTTTTTCTCTACCGTAATCTCTGGCATTGAGGACGTGGCCTACGAGGCCGGCTATAGCGTCATCATCACCCAATCCAACGAATCGTTCGACCGCGAGGTCACCGACCTGAAGGCCTTATTTAATAGCCGGGTAGACGGCATGTTGCTCTCCATCTCGCGTGAGACTACAAACTACGACCACATCGAGTCGATTATCTCCAAGGGAGTGCCGATCGTGTTTTACGACCGGATGTACAACAATCCGAACACAAGTAAAGTAATTGTGGACGACTACATCGGAGCCAAGGAGGCCGTCAACCACCTCATCGACCAGGGTTGCAAGCGAATTGCTCACCTGCAAGCCGCGCCTAACCTGCTGATCAGCGAGGATCGCCTCCGCGGATACAAGGATGCCCTGCGCGAAGCGAACCTACCCTACCAGGACAATTACATCCTCCAGTGCCCCAGCGGCACACTTGACGAAGCCGAGAAGGCCACCCGCAAATTGCTCGCGCTGTCGCCCGCACCGGATGCCATTTTTGCCAACAACGATATGCTGGCCATGGGTGCCATGAAGGCGATCAAAGAAAAAGGGCTTAAGATCCCCGGAGATGTCGCGCTGATGGGATTCAGCAATTGGTTCTTCAGCCAGCTTATGGATCCCCCGCTGAGCTCGGTGGACCAGCCGGGCTATGAAATGGGCCAGGAAGCCGCGCGACTTCTCATTCGCCATATTGAAATGAAAGACAAGGATCAGGGCGAGCCTCAGCCAGAAACCAAGGTGCTGAAAACAAGGCTTATCGTCCGCCAATCGTCCATTAAGAAAAAGTAGTCCTCCAAGTACATGTCGTCAATCACAAATCAGAAGCTCAGCCACGGGTTGGACACGCTCTCGTGCTATAAAAAGACAGCCCACGGGCTCGAGGGCAAAACACCATCCGGTAATTTTCAGATCACCTTCTTCTCGCCCTCAGTCGTGCGCTTCTGCGTAGGGCCGCAAGATGCGTGGCGTGCGTTCTCCTATGCCGTAGTGCAGGAACCGCAGTCAGTTGCGTTTTCCGTGACCGATAACGATACACACCTGCGCTTGGCTACATCGCAGTTTCAGGTGATTGTATCAAAATCCCCCGTTCGCTTTCGGTGCGAAACGTTAGACGGAAAGGTGATCAATGAAGATGATCCGGGTCTCGGCACGCAATGGATCGGAGAGCAACTCACTACCTACAAGAAGTTGCAACCGGGTGAGCGGTTTGTGGGGTTGGGTGAAAAGAATGGCCCGCTGGATAAACGTGGCCGGGGCTACGTGAACTGGAATACCGATGCCTATGCCTACGGGCCTGACACCGACCCGCTGTATTGTACCATCCCGTTTTTCATCGGCATTCACAGCCGTCAGGCGTACGGTCTGTTTCTTGATAACAGCCACAAAACACATTTCAACTTTGGTGCATCCAACGATCGGTTCGCCAGCTTCTCGGCCGATGCAGGTGAAATGAACTACTATTTCTTTCACGGCAACTCGGTAGGCGAAATTCTTGAACATTACACATGGCTTACCGGGCGCATGCCGCTGCCTCCGCTTTGGAGCGTGGGCTACCAGCAGTGCCGGTACAGCTACTACCCCGATAAAGAAGTAATCGCGATTGCCGAGAACTTTCATCAGCGCGATTTTCCGGGCGATGCCATCGTGCTCGACATCCATTATATGGAGGCCTACAAGATTTTTACGTGGGATAAGAAGCACTTCCCGGATCCGAAAGGAATGATCGATCAGCTGAAAGCGATGGGCTTTGAAGTGGTTGTGATGTGCGACCCGGGAATCAAGATTGAAGAAGGTTATCCGGCTTATGAATCGGGCAAACAGGAGGATGTATTTCTCAAGTACCCGGATGGCGGGTTATACTCCGGCCAGGTGTGGCCCGGCTGGTGCCACTTCCCCGACTTCACCAATCCGAAAGCAAGAGAATGGTGGGCCCGGCAATTCAACGAGTATGTGAAACTGGGCGTGGAAGGTTTCTGGAACGACATGAATGAAATCGCCACGTGGGGAAATTCGCTGCCGGAGTTAATGCAGTTCGATTTTGAAGGCGAAAAAACCAGCACGCGTGAGGGCCGAAACGTGTTCGGCATGATGATGTCCCGCAGCACCTACGAGGGCACTAAAAAATTGCTTGGCAACAAACGACCCTTCAACCTAACAAGATCGGGTTACGCGGGCGTTCAACGCTATGCAGCCGTGTGGACAGGCGACAATGTAGCCTACGATGCCCACATGATCACGGGCGTGCGCCTGCTTAACAGCATGGGCTTGTCGGGGCTCGCGTTCACAGGGTATGATATTGGCGGCTTTGTGGGCAATGCAGATGAAAAATTGTTCGCGCGGTGGATGACCATCGGCACCTTTTCTCCGTTCTACCGGGGCCACTCCATGATCAACAGCCGCGACTCCGAGCCCTGGAGCTATGGCGAGCGGGTGGAGGAAATCTCACGCAACTACATGAAGTTGCGCTACCGGCTGCTGCCGTATATCTACTCGTTGTTTTATGAGGCATCGAAGAATGGAATGCCGCTAAACCGAAGCCTGGCCTTTGACTATCCGTTCGATGATAAGATCTATGACGGGAAGTATCAAAACCAATACTTCTTCGGCCCGGGCTTGATGGTCATTCCGGTGGAAAGCAACAAGGACCTCGTAAAAGTCTATCTGCCCGAAGGCAACTGGTTCGACTTTTATACTGATAAACCCTTTGCCGGATCGCACGAAATGGTGGCCGAAGCTCCGATTGACGTGCTGCCCGTTTTCGTACGCGGCTCCTCCATCCTGCCGATGCGCGCACAGGCAGGCCGCAATTCGGCCGACACGGGCGATACACTCGAAATGCATGTTTATGCCGGACGTACTGTTGGTCAGTTTGAATTCTACGAAGATGACGGCCGGACATTCGACTACCAGACGGGCGCGTACGCATTGCGCAAAATCACGTTCGATCCAACTGCCAGAACCATTACCGTACACGAGCAAGAGGGAAATTACGCTTCGGCTTACTGCTGGCTGCGCATCTTTTTCCATGGCTTTGAACAACTGTCTTCGGTAACCGTGAATTCGAATACCGTTTCGGTTGAACGTAGCCGTTATCAGTTCCTGAACCCGATCAGCAATTTTGATCCAATCAATACACAGCCCGATGCTCCTCACATTCCTTCACTTCCGTCAGCCCTGGTGCCGTATGAAAAGCATGCGATGGTTTTTAATTGGTAGCCTGGCCGTAGCCGTTGCCTGCAAGTCAACTCCCGAAATCCGGTTCGATGATCAGGCGTTGATAACAGGTCTGGCCACTCCGGTGCTCATCGTACCGGGAACCAACGAATTGGTCCTGGAGGACTATGTGCGCGACACGAGCTTGATTGACTCTATACACATTCAGCCGTCCGTTCCTTTTTCGCGCAATGAAAACCGGCTGGTAATCACTGGTCCGCTACCGATGTCGTTAGGTGATGTCCTAATCTGGCATCGGGGTCAGGCCTACGCGATTCCGCTGCAGCGGGCATCCAAATTACCCGTAACACTCCGGTATCCGGCAACGGGCAAGGAGGTGAAGGCAAAAGGCGAATTTAATTCCTGGAACCCGGAAAGCACCGTGCTGACGAAAGGCGAAAACGAGTTCTCCATCGATCTGCAACTGAACCCCGGCACCTATCAGTATTTGTTTGTGGTGGATGGTAAAGAAAAACGTGACCCTGCCAACCGCGATTCGGTGGACAACGGCATGGGCGGCTGGAACTCGGTGTTGCGCTTGCCGCGACCAGACCCGGCAAAACTCCCGCTGATCAAAACAGAAACCGCAGACGGGCAAACGATTACGCTGCGCCTGGCCAACCCCGCCAACGAACTACGCGTTTACTGGCAGAACTTTTCACTCCCCGACACCCAGTTGGCGCGAAACGGAGATGAGATTACGATCACCATTCCTACGCAGGCACGCGAATCGAAACGCTCGTTTGTCCGGGTGTGGGCCGCAAATGAAGAAGGTATCGGCAATGACGTCCTCATCCCACTGCACGAGGGTGAAGTCGTGTTCAGCAGCGATCAGTTAAACCGGCATGACAAGGAAGCCCAGGTGCTTTACTTCATGATGGTCGATCGGTTTGTCAACGGGCGTCCTGAAAATGATGAACCGGTAAAAGACAAGATGATCCACCCCAAAGCCAACTACTTTGGCGGAGACCTGGCCGGCATCACGCAGAAAATTGAAGAAGGATATTTCGATCGGCTAGGCATCAACACACTGTGGCTCTCCCCCATCACGCAAAATCCCAAAGGTGCCTACGGGAAGTATCCCAATCCGCCTACGACATTTTCGGGGTACCACGGGTACTGGCCCGTTTCCCTGAAACAAATTGACTATCGCTATGGCACCCGACAAGAACTGGAGGAACTGCTAACGGCAGCACACCAAAAAAACATAAACGTGATTCTCGACTATGTGGCACACCACGTTCATCAGGAACATCCTCTGGTAAAGCAAAAACCCGAATGGTTCACCTCGTTGTATCTGCCCGATGGAACCCTGAATACAGAACGCTGGGAGGACCAACGCCTTACCACGTGGTTCGATGTGTTTCTGCCAACGCTGGACCTGCGAAAACCCGAGGTGGTGGGGCCCATGACCGACACCGCTTTGTTTTGGATCACCGATTACGAGCTGGATGGCTTCCGTCATGATGCATCCAAGCACATCGATCTTCTATTCTGGCGTGAGCTCACAAAAAAAATCAAACGTGAAGTGAAGCGCCCGATCTACCAGATTGGCGAAACGTACGGGAGCCGCGAGCTCGTTGGCAGTTACGTGAATACCGGAATGCTGGATGGTCAGTTTGATTTCAACGTCTACGATGATGCCGTAAATACATTCGCGCGAGATGAAGTGCCTTTTAGCCGCCTGGCCAATTCGGTAAAGGAAAGTGTATCCTGGTTTGGCGACCATCACCTGATGGGGAACATCACCGGCAATCAGGATCGCGCTCGCTTTATTTCTTATGCCGATGGCTCAGTTCGCTTCGATGAAGACGCCAAGAAAGCCGGCTGGACACGCCCGATTGAAATCCGCGATACACTGGGCTACAACAAGCTTCGTTCGCTTACAGCCTTTATGATGACTATACCCGGTGTGCCCGTCATTTACTATGGCGATGAAATTGGCGACCCCGGTGCCAATGATCCGGACAACCGCAGAATGATGCGGTTTGAAAACCTGAACAAACATGAAATGCTAACGCGGCAAGTTGCCGCCACCCTGGTGGAGTTGCGCAGATCCAGTTTACCGCTGCTGTATGGTGACTTGACGTGGCACGAAGTGGGCGATCAACGCCTGGTATTCAGCCGCAACTATTTTGGCGACCAGGTGTGGGTGGTGTTCAATAAATCAGCACAGCCGCAAACCTACGCGCTGCCTGTGGCCGACAGCGCCACTCCGCACTTTTCGGGGAAACTGAAGTTTGAAAAAGAACAGGCAACGCTTACCTTACCTGCCTATTCCTTTGAGATTATCACGGTAAACAACTAAACCCTATGGCTGCTGGCAGTTCGTTTTCGTCTACACCCGATCCAAACCTCAACTCTACAAAACCCCAGCTTAGCTTCTGGCAGATATGGAATATCAGTTTTGGCTTTTTGGGCGTGCAATTCGGATTTGCTCTCCAGAATGCCAACGTCAGCCGGATTCTGGGTGACCTCGGGGCGGATCTGCATTCGCTATCGTTGTTTTGGCTGGCCGCGCCTGTCACCGGCCTCATTGTGCAACCGATTATTGGAGGGGCCTCCGACAATACCTGGAATTTCCTGGGCAGACGGGGACCTTTCATTTTAGGCGGTGCCATTTTCGCCACGCTGGGTATGGTGTTGATGCCCAACGCTCCCTTGTTTGTACGGTTTGTTGCCCCCATGGTCTTTGGAGGAATCATGTTCGCGCTGATGGACGGTGCCTTCAACGTCACCATGCAGCCGTTCCGGGCGCTGGTGGCTGATATGCTTCCGGTGAAGCAGCGCAATCTTGGCTACTCGGTGCAATCGCTTTTGATCAATACCGGGGCCGTGATCGGATCCGTGCTGCCTTTTGTGCTGACCAACCTGGTCGGCCTGGACAATGCATCAAAGCCCGGTGAAGTTGCTTCCACCGTGGTGTGGTCATTTTATATCGGGGGCACAGTTCTGCTGGGTTCCGTGCTGTGGACCATCATATCAACGAAAGAATATCCGCCCGATCGTTTCCACTCCTTCCAGGAAGAGGAAGAAACAGAAACACCGGCCGAGGTACCCGAAAAAGGTAACTTCTTCGTGCGCGTCATTCAACTGATCAAAGAGGCGCCAGTCACTATGAAGCAATTGGCTATCGTACAATTCTTCTCCTGGTTTGCCTTGTACCTGATGTGGGTCTATACAACACCGGCTGTAGGTCAGGCGCTTTGGGGCATTGATGCCGAGTTCTATAACATGGACAAAGCACTCATTCCGGAAGACGTGTTGAAAAAAATGGGAAGTGCCGGAGACTGGGTAGGCATTTTGTTTGCCGCGTATTCGCTTTTTGCCGCGGTCTATTCAGGCTTTCTTGGACGGCTCGCGGACCGCTTTGGGCGGAAAACGATTTACGCCCTTTCGCTGGTGGCGGGCGGGCTAGGCTACCTCTCGGTAATGTTGATTAAGCCGGGCGAAATGGTGTCCGTCAATTTGTTGATCACTACTGCGCAGGTACCGGCAGGCGGCCTTGTTTGGATATTCTCCATGGCCGGAATTGGAGTGGCCTGGGCTGCGATTCTGGCTATGCCCTATGCCATTCTCTCCAACGCGCTCCCCAAAACAAAAATGGGTATCTACATGGGCATATTCAACTTCACCATTGCCGGGCCGCAAATCGTCAGCGGACTTCTGGGCGGCAGTATCATTGCCTACCTGTTCGATGGAAATGCCGTGATGATGCTCGTGATCGCGGGTGTTGCCATGCTGCTGGGTGGTGCCTGTGTCAAGTTTGTCAAGGAGGCTACCTAATAAATCAACCATTAAGAAGTGGCTGATCCATTTAGTTGCTATCTGCTCCATTGCCCTTTGGGCAACCGGTGGCCGTGCGCAGGATTACCGCACTTTCTCCGATACGTTTCACAACCTGACTTCCCCGGATTCCGCCACCCGCACACAAGCCTGGAACAAACTGGTCGATGCGCAGACAATACCGCTGGTCAGCCATGACTCGGTTGTTTTTCTCTTCAAAGGAAATGCACAACGGGTTGCCTGGATGGGCGACTTCAACGGTTGGGGCTACGACAAAAATTTTCAGAACAGCGGGACCCAGATAAGCCAAACGGATATCTGGTATTTGAAAGCCTCGTTTCCGCGCAACGCACGGCTCGATTATAAAATCCTGATCAATGGTTCGGACTGGGTAATTGATCCGCTCAACCCGCATCAGCAATGGTCGGGCGTTGGCGGTGGAAGCCCAAACTCGGAACTGCGCATGCCGGAATGGAAAGAAGACCCTGTGCTGACACCCCGAGCCGATGTAGCCAAAGGCTCCGTTACCTCCGACTTGTTGTTCACCAGTAAAGTGCTGGGCTACCAGATTACCTACAACGTGTACCTGCCGGCTCACGGCAAGCACCCCGGTAAGTTACCCGTGGTTTATGTTACCGATGGATATGAATACATGCACCCGAAAATGGGAAACATGATCACGATCTTGGACAACCTCATCGCAGATCAGAAAATCAAACCCGTTGCAGCCGTTTTCATTGACCACCGGGAGCCCATCAACCGATCGAACAACAGGCGCATGACCGAACTGGCCATGAACCCGCGATATGCCGAGTTTATCACAAAAGAGTTTTTGCCCTACATAGAAAAGAATTACCCTGTAGACAACACTCCGGCCGGCCGCGCGATACTCGGCACCTCCATGGGAGGACTCACGGCCGCCTACCTCGCTTTTTCAGAGAATGCACAATTTGGAATGGCTGGCATTCAATCACCCGCCTTCTGGACAAAGCCCCAGATTTATGAACTCTGCAAGAACCCGGACAATCCAACCCTCAGGGTATTCATGTCGACCGGCACGATGAACGACACGTTCAAGGAAACGGAAAAAATGAAAGAAATCCTAAGCTCCACAGCTTGCCAGTTTGAGTACCGGCAAGTGAACGAAGGCCACAGCTGGGGCAACTGGCGCAACCTGATTGATGATATTCTGGTGAGCTTTTTTAAACCGTGAACACAACCCAAAGGCGTTGTTTTTGTTATTTTCGCAGGCTGATCGAACTGGCATAAGCCTTGTTATTTAAAACTGATATGAGACGACTTCTACCGGCAGCATCCCTTGGGTTAATTGTTTTTCTACTCCTGGACTCGTGTAGCTCCGGCAAGAAAGCCTTCGAGCGGGGCGATTACTATGATGCCGTGTTGCAAGCGGTGAACCGGCTGCGGCAGAAACCCGATCATAAAAAATCCATAGAGGTATTGCGGATGAGCTATACGGCCGCGGTGGAGTATTTGGAGAATGACGCACAAAACCAGATTACTTCGAATGCCAACTTCAAATGGCGAAATGCCGTAAGCAACTACGAAAAGATTAACAACCTGTACGAGCAGATCCGGACGTCACCTGGAGCGCAAAAAGTGATCACCAACCCCGTTAACCGATACAAAGAGCTGAATGAACTGAAACAAAAAGCAGCAGCCGAAACCTACGAGGCCGGCATTCAATACATGATGAAGAACACACGCCAGGACGCAAAGCAAGCTTACTTTTTGTTTACCGAAGCCAACGGATATTCGCCCGGCTATCGCGAATCGATCGAAATGCGGGATCAGGCCAAGTTCGATGCAACGTTAAAAGTCATTGTCGAGCCAATGCTTGATAACTCGTACGGCTGGGACTTTGAATCGGCTGTGTTTGGCGCACGTCTCAATGAATTCGTGAAGTTCTATACACCCGAGCAGGCCCAGCGCGACAGTCTCAAACGCATCGACCAGTTTCTGCGCGTGTCCTTTAATGGCTACCAGGAAAGCAGGCCAAACATTACAAAGCGATCTGAAAACTACGCGGATAGCGTGAAGGCCGGTGAGAAAACGGTGGGCGGCCAGAAAGTGCCGGTCTACGAGAAAGTATCAGGACAAGCCACCATTTACGAAAAGACCATTACCAGCCGTGGTTCCGTGAGATTGGAAGTTGTGGATGGACAGAGCCGGGCCAGAGTCAGCAGCGATGAGGTGGTCACCAACGAAGCCTGGCGCGACTCATGGGCTCAATGCGGAGGCGATGCACGGGCCATTCCGCAAGGCATTAAACGACTTTGCGAAAAACGCGAGCCCTACATGGAGCGCAATTTCCTGCTGAATCAGGTTAAACGTGAGCTGGACAACAAACTGGCCAACACGCTGAGTAACTTCTACGCGCAATACTGACAGGTTCAGATTTGTCTCCAACCTGATTTTCGTCTGCGGGCCGACAAAAGCCTGTTTTGAGATAAACCTTTGGGCCGGTAAACCGGTTATTGGTTGGTATGCAAAATCGTATTCTCGGTTCGGTAGTTCTGGTGCTTCTGGCATTTACCGGCCTGTTCGCTCAAGCTAATACATCCAAAATGAAAGAAATACAGACCGCCACGTTGGGCGGTGGTTGCTTTTGGTGCACCGAAGCGGTGTTCCTTGAGCTGAAGGGAGTGGAGTCAGTGGTGTCAGGTTACTCAGGAGGCAAGGTTAAGAACCCCACCTACCGCGAGGTGTGCTCCGGGCTTACGGGCCACGCTGAGGTTATTCAGATCACGTTCGACCCGGCTGTGGTAAGCTACGAGGAGATACTGGAAGTATTCTGGAATACACACGACCCCACGACCCTAAACAAACAGGGCGCAGATGAGGGTACGCAGTACCGCTCGGTGGTATTCTATCACAACGAAGACCAGAAAAAGACCGCAGAAGCTTATAAGAAGCAACTGGACGCCAGCAAGATCTTCCGTCAACCTATTGTGACTGAAATTACCTCATTTTCAGTGTTTTATCCGGCTGAAGATTACCACCAGAATTACTACGCGCTCAACCCGGAACAGGGTTACTGTCAATATGTTGTGCGTCCAAAGGTCGAGAAGTTTCGCAAGCAGTACAGTGCCCGTTTAAAGAAATAGCCGTTAACAAATTTTTAATGATTTCACCCGCAACTTCTGCCCCCTCGTACCGTTATATAAGCAAGAGTAGAGCAAATCTTCTCATAGGTTTAGGTTTAGGTAACAAAGAACCCCTCAGGCGGAGGGGTTTTTTGCTTTTATATCCCACTTCACCGCTTTCACTATTACCGAAAATGAAATACGTACTACCTGCGCTGTTTATCGCCATCGCCCTTACGGCTTGCGGCCAGGGCAACAAGAAAAGCCCGGATAACGAAACAAAATTCCCCGTGACCAAAACCGAGGCCGAGTGGAAAAAGCAGTTGACTCCATCGCAGTTCTACATCCTGCGCCAGAAGGGAACGGAGCAAGCCTTTACGGGCGAGTACTGGAACAACCACGAAGTTGGTATGTACCAATGTGCAGCGTGCCAGCAGGCACTGTTCAGTTCCGAAACCAAGTTTGAGTCCGGTACGGGTTGGCCGAGTTTCTTTCAACCGGTGCAGCCGGAATCGGTAAAGCTGCTGCGCGATACCAGCTACGGAATGATTCGCGAAGAAGTGGTGTGCAGCCGGTGTGGTGGTCACCTCGGCCACGTGTTCGATGACGGACCCAAGCCCACTGGACTTCGGTATTGCCTGAATTCCGCCAGTCTTAAGTTTGTGAAGGCGAAATAACGCGCGAACCTCCCGTCATTGCGATCCCGCGAAGCGGGAGAAGCAATCCCTGTCGACTAACGAGAGTATTGAATCCTGATAATTCATTAGGTGATCTGTTCGCATTTCGTGAAAAAATCAACTTTTTTTACACCGTATGAACATCATTCGCGGCAAGTCGATACGGCAGTTGGTTGCCAATTTCCGCAACGAATATCTGGCGCATGGCCTGGATGAAAGCCGCATGGCGGCCGACCCGCTTGAACAGTTTGAAGCCTGGTTCAAGGAAGCCGTAAAAGCGAAGATCCCGGAGCCAAACGCCATGCACCTGGCCACCGCCACTCCGCAGGGCGCGCCCTCGGGCCGGGTAATGCTGCTGAAGGGCTTTGACGAGCAGGGCTTCCATTTCTACACTCACTACAACAGCCGGAAAGGAAACGAACTTGCTGAAAATCCCCAGGGTGCCATCACCTTCCTGTGGCTTGAGCTTTTTCGGTCGGTACGAATTGAGGGCCACATCGCCCCGCTCAGTGCCGGTCAGTCGGACGAATATTTTCAAAGCCGGCCCCGTTCGAGCCAGTTGGGTGCATGGGCCTCAGCCCAGAGCAGGCCGCTGGCGAGCCGGCAGGAACTGGATCAGCGCTTCCACGAACTTGAGCGTAAATTTGAAGGGCAGCCGATACCGCGGCCTGCGACCTGGGGTGGTTACGTGCTGGCTCCAGGCGTGATGGAATTCTGGCAAGGCCGCGCCAGCCGCCTGCACGACCGGATTGTATACAACCGAACCGAAGAAGGCAAATGGCAACGGCAGCGGCTCAATCCCTGATCATGTCCATGCAGTTTGTTCGATGAGCTGGCATGAAAAACTACTACACCATTTTGGGAATAACGGTCACCGCCTCGGAAGGTGAAGTAAAAAACGCCTTCCGCAAAATTGCACTTCAATTTCACCCCGATCGAAATCAAGATCCAAACGCGGAAGAAATCTTCAAGGAAGCCAACGAAGCGTACGAGGTATTGAGCGATCCGCGGAAAAAAGCAATCTATGACGGTCTCCTTCGGCAATACCTGGAGGAGGTGCTCATCATTCGCCCTACCCCCCACCGCGATCCCGCCTACCGGAGAACGCGGGCGAGGCCCACAACAAGGCATGGAGGTAGCAGCCGGGCTCAGTTAATCAAGCAATCTCTCCCTTACGTACATTGGCTTTGCTGGGCCGGAGCAGCACTCGCGTTGCTGATGGCTCTCGACTTCCTGTTGCCGTACCAGAAGTCAGTCGAACACGTAGTGAGTGGCTACACCTTGCGCGGTCGAAGAATGGCGACAACTTTCGTGGCGATTACTGAGACTGGCAAAGAATTTCGTTCAACGGAGGTTTTTATGCCGATTGGCCAGAGGGTGACGCTCAAACATACAGTTGTGTTTGTCAAGGTCATGACCGTGACTACAGATAAGTTCGATATTTTTACCGGCTATGTTTATCGTGAACTCGCTTTCCTTCCCTTGACGCTTCTGGTCGCGTCTGTACTCGGCATACTTTACAAAAGAGATTCCGAGTTTGCGTTCAACGCTAGTGCAATAAGTGGGATTTTTCTACTGATTTGCTTGTACATTATCTTCTAGATTCCAGCTGCAGAAGGAGCAAATAAATTCAGCTTTTCACCTATTTTTCGAAAATTTCAATCGCGTGAAGTACGATGCGCTTATAGTGGGAGGTGGTATTGTGGGTCTGGCCACGGCCCTGCAGCTCCAAAAACAAAAACCCGGTCTTAAGCTGGCGGTACTGGAAAAAGAAAGCGAGCTGGCTCGCCACCAGACCGGCAACAACAGCGGAGTTATTCACTCGGGCATTTACTATAAACCCGGAAGCCTGAAAGCGCAGAACTGCATTCGCGGCTATGAATTGCTGCTGGCGTTTTGTCGCCAACATGATGTGCCGTTCGAGCTTTGCGGGAAGGTGATTGTGGCCACCGAACAACACGAACTGCCATTATTGGAAAATCTGTATCAACGCGGTCTGCAGAATGGACTGGGAGAAATCAGGCGTATAACTGCTGACGATATCCGCGAATATGAGCCCTACGTTACCGGCCTGGCCGGCATCCACGTCCCCTATACCGGCATTGTCGACTATAAGCGTGTGGCCGAGAAATACGGTGAGTTGATTCGTGCTCAGGGAGGAGAAATTCACCTGAACGCGCGTGTTAGCGATCTGCGCGAAAAAAGTGACGGTCTCGAAGTGATCACACCTGGAAGAACCTTTGAAACCCGCTTGCTCATCAACTGCGCAGGCCTCTATTCCGACAAAATTGCCGCTCTCTCCTTTCCCCAGTTGAACGTGCGGATCGTGCCGTTCCGTGGTGAGTACTACAAACTTCGCCCGGAGAAAGAATACCTGGTGCGCACCTTGGTCTACCCAGTTCCCGATCCGAACTTTCCGTTCTTGGGCGTCCATTTCACGCGCATGGCCAAAGGAGGTGTGGAGGCCGGACCGAATGCCGTGCTGGCCTTTAGCCGCGAGGGGTATAAAAAGTCGAACATCAACTTGCGCGAATTGGGCGAAACGCTAATGTGGCCGGGATTTCAAAAAGTGGCGGCTAAGTATTGGCGCACCGGCTTGGGGGAAATGTACCGTTCGTTCAGTAAAGCCGCGTTTACACGGGCGTTGCAAAAACTGATTCCGGAAATTCAGGAAAGTGATTTGATGGAAGGCGGTGCCGGTGTGCGGGCGCAGGCTTGCGACCGCGAAGGCGGCTTGGTTGATGACTTCCTGATTTTGGAAGGCAAGAACGTGATCAATGTATGCAACGCCCCCTCGCCCGCAGCCACTTCATCGCTTGCGATTGGGGAGACGGTGAGTGGGCTGGCGATGAGCAAAATAAATTAAAATCATACACCATATCCGAGACGGCTTTCATTTACTCCGAGTTCTGTCACTTCGATGAACTCGCCTGCTAGTTGAGGACACCAAAAAAAAGCGGTAGCAAAATCTTACAATTCAACGCAAAAGAGCATTGACTGCCGCTAATGCCCCGCAACCGAACCCAATCAAAAATCCTCGCCATAGCCACTCTCTGGTAGATACGTTTTTTGTGTCAAAAAACTTTTGCAACGTCTTCATTTCTGGAGCACTTGATCCTATGAGCTATCGAGTATAGGTTTGCTTTACTGTGTAGGCCCCACCAAGCAATCCGTACACGTAATTGAGCGTGAAACTTTTGTCACTATTAATTGTACCGGTAATCGTAGTTCCCCTCACACCAATTGTTTTCTTGCTCCAATCAATCGTAAGTGGTCCTTTATAAATATAGACTTGAGATGGCTGATTACCTACAATAGTAACCACCAATTTATCTGTCTTGGTAACTGTTGCTGTATAGTTAACAGTTGGTAGGGGTGTCGTAGTCAGCGTTGAACTGCTAAAAAAGCTTACTTCATCTTTTCCCGCCCAAGTCCCGACAAGTTCATCTGCTGGAAAAACGCAACTGCCATCATCCGCGTTGGCAAGTTCATTATAATTTACAGCAAGACTATCCGTGCAGCCTGACACTTTGGGTTCTTCGCTTCCTTCGGAACAGGAAATGAAAAAGATCAACCCCAGAAAAAATGGAATAAAGTTTTTAACCATACTTTTGCTTATAATC
Organism: Cyclobacteriaceae bacterium; assembly: GCA_046301755.1. Classification (GTDB taxonomy): domain Bacteria; phylum Bacteroidota; class Bacteroidia; order Cytophagales; family Cyclobacteriaceae; genus ELB16-189. The sequence continues at coordinate 484 of JBKCJM010000050.1, read as the reverse complement.
TAAAAATAAAAATAGATTAAGTAGATCAAATTAGCAAAGCAATCAGTTAAACAAAAACACCAGTGCATCCCTCTTAAGGGAAGCTTTCAATGGGAGAAATGCAACTTGCGCAAGGATCATTTTGGAAACCTAATCTACTACCTTGATATAGGTCTTGATTGAATCTCGTCTTAACACGGTCCGATGCTGATCCCTAATCTCACCAATTGTTATCAACGTATAGTTACCTTTTTCATGAAAAGTCTCGCGGTAGATTGCAATATTATTTTCAACCGATAAAATCTTAGTTTTTTTCAATCCACCCTCTGAGAGTTGACCAACTGCAACCCTCACGTCTGTGTTTGTGAAAGCTTCCCTAAAAGTTGTCACGATTAAAAATAGAGAATAATCGTTAAACTTAAGGGAAAATGAAAAGTTCAAAATTCACGGAGAGCCAGATTATTGGCATCCTCAAAGAACAGGAACAAGGCAAAAAGATGATTGA
>JBKCJM010000049.1:0-6674 GCA_046301755.1 Cyclobacteriaceae bacterium | reverse complement strand
GGCTCGCTTTCTCCGAAGAGCGCAGCTTGTCCGTCATCTTCGATGAAGGGCTCTTCTTCATTGCCTGATTTTTTTTTTGGCGACCCGGTACCCTTTCCGGTTCCGGTCGCCAGCTCGCCTTCGTCATCGCCATCTTCCAGGCCGGTATCTTCAGGTTCCTCGACCGGCCGCACTTTCACAACCTTATACTGACTGAGTCGGTTGCCCATTGCCTTCCAGCCCTTAACATCAATGATTTCGTCCACGCTGACCACCTCAACCTCTTTATCTTTTCCTTTACCTCTTACGATTTCGACCTCGACCTCCGGATTTTCTGCCGTGGTAACAAACTCCAGCCGCGAGCCAATACCCTCGGAGATAAAGTTGAATTCCTTATCCGGGGTCGTGGTCTCAATCTGAAAGCGCTTCACGAAATGCTGCTTGCTTTCGCCATCCCAGTACACAGCCGAGATAACTTTTTTGGGATTGAACTTCTCCACCAGAATAGTCTTCTCCGGCTCGTAGCGATTGGTGAGTTCAAAATTGGTAATCTTGTAATTGCCACTGGTCGTGATCGCGATTAGCTGATCATCACCATCGAACTTGCCCACGTGCCGGCCGCGGCTGTCCTTGTTAAGGCGCCCGCTGGCCTCATCGAACCACAGCTCCAGCCCGCTCAGGGTTGAGCCACCCGCCTCCTTGAAATCAACTTTGCGCACCGGGTACTTGGTGACCACGTTGCCGCGAGCACCACGGCCCTTGATTTCCTGCTCCGAAAAATCAAAATCAAAGATTTTCTTTCGGGCGGTGCTGCTTTGGCTCAGTTTCACCTCCACAATCTCGGCCTCCCCGTTCGGATTGGCACTGAGGTACTGCACTTTGCTGTTGGGTGTATCCTGATCAAGTGCATACTCTTTGTCGCGGATGACGGCCGGCATCGCAAAACGCTTGGCGAATGTCTTGCCGCTCTTGCCATCGCTGTAGATCATGTTGTACACCATCCGCTCGTCTCCTTTTTTCCACACGCCCACGTGGAGAATATCCTTACCCATAAATTTCTTCTCCCCGATCCGGCTGACGAGCGCCTTTCCGTCCCTGCGGATTACGATGATATCATCCAACTCCGAACAGTCCACAATGAATTCATCCTTGCGCAAGCCCCAGCCCACAAAACCATCGGCACGGTTTACATAAAGCTTCTGGTTGTTGGCGATTACCTCAACGGCTGTCACCGACTGGAAGCTCTTGATCTCCGTTTTACGTTCGCGGCCTTTACCGTATTTATCCAACAGGTTTTGGTAATAGGCAATAGCGTATTCAGTCAGGTGCTTGAGGTGATTAATTGTCTCCTTCAATTCCTTCTCCAGGTCGCGCAACGCCTCATCGGCTTTGAATGAATCATATCTGGAAATACGTTTGATCCGGATTTCCATTAGCCGAAGAATATCATCCCGGGTGATCTCGCGATAGAATTGCTTCTTGTACGGCTGCAACCCCTTGTCGATGGTGGAAATCACTTTTTCGTAGGTATCCACCTCTTCGATGCTTCGGTAGATGCGCTTTTCAATAAAAATCTTCTCCAGTGACGAGAAGAGAATTTTCTCCATTAACTCCCCTTTGCGAATCTCCAGCTCGCGCTTCAGCAGTTCACGGGTTTGCTCGGTGTTGACCTTCAAAATCTCATTCACCTTCATGAACTGCGGCTTGTCATCCACGATCACACAGGCATTGGGCGAGATTGATACTTCGCAGTCCGTAAACGCATAGAGCGCATCCATGGCAATCTCGGGCGACAAGCCACTCTGCAAGTGAATAACGATCTCCACATCGCGGGCGGTGTTATCCACCACCTGCTTAACTTTGATCTTACCCTTTTCGCTGGCCTTCACAATGGACTCCATCAGCGAGGTGGTGGTGGTGCCAAACGGAATCTCCCGGATAATCAGCGTCTTCTTATCCGCAACCTCCATCCGCGCCCGCACCTTAATTCGTCCGCCCCGGTAACCCTGATCATATTCAGAGAAATCGGCAATGCCACCTGTAGGAAAGTCAGGATAGATTTTGGGATTCTTGCCTTTTAGAACATCAATGGAAGCCTTGATTAGCTCTACGAAGTTGTGCGGAAGAATTTTGGTGGAAAGCCCCACGGCAATACCATCCACGCCCTGTGCGAGCAGCAGCGGAAACTTCACCGGCAGTGTAACAGGCTCCTTCTTGCGGCCATCGTACGAAAGCTGCCATTCGGTGGTTTGCGGATTGTAGACCACATCGAGCGCCAACTTGGACAAGCGAACTTCAATATAGCGTGGTGCGGCAGCGCCATCGCCTGTACGCACATCGCCCCAGTTGCCCTGGGTGTCAAACAACAAATCCTTCTGCCCGATGTTGACGATGGCCTCGCCAATAGCGGCATCTCCGTGGGGATGATACTGCATCGCGTGGCCGATGATGTTGGCCACTTTATTGAACCGGCCGTCATCCACTTCGTTCAGCGAATGCATAATGCGCCTTTGCACCGGCTTCAGGCCATCTTCGATGCGGGGCACCGCCCGTTCCAAAATCACATACGAGGCGTAATCCAAAAACCAGTCTTTATACAAACCATCCAGTGGTATGGTGTGAATCACGTCTCTGGATTTTGGTGCCGCGTCCGGCTTACTACTCTTCTTGCTCATGAAAAATCGCTCTACAAGGGTTCAAAAAAAATGCAACAATCAATCAACTGCTGCTTCCTCCGTTTCAATTAGTTCAATTTTATCCAATTCTACCCGCAGGTTATCGATGATGAACTCCTGGCGGTCGGGCGTGTTTTTGCCCATATAAAACTCCAGCGTTTTCACCAGGTTTTTCTCTTTATCGATGGTTACCGGCTGCAGGCGAATGTGCTCGCCAATGAACGCCCCGAATTCATCGGGTGAAATTTCGCCCAAGCCCTTGAATCGGGTGATCTCGGGCTTGGCACCCAACTGCTCCACGGCTTTTCTCTTTTCCTCCTCACTATAGCAGTAAATCGTCTCCTTTTTATTGCGTACGCGGAACAACGGAGTCTCGAGGATATAGACATGGCCGGCTTTGACCAACTCGGGGAAAAACTGAAGGAAGAAGGTCATCAGCAAAAGCCGGATGTGCATGCCATCCACATCGGCATCGGTGGCGATTATCACCTTGTTGTAGCGAAGTCCCTCCAGGCCATCCTCAATGTTGAGGGCATGCTGCAAGAGGTTAAACTCCTCATTCTCATACACTACCTTTTTCGTAAGGCCAAATGAGTTTAAGGGCTTTCCACGCAAACTAAACACCGCCTGTATCTCCACATCGCGCGACTTGGTGATGGAACCACTGGCCGAGTCGCCCTCGGTGATGAAGATCATGGTCTGCTGACCCTTGATCGTCTTTTCATCATCAAAGTGAATACGGCAATCGCGCAGCTTCTTGTTGTGCAGGTTGGCCTTCTTGGCCCGCTCATTGGCCAGCTTCTTAATACCGGCAATCTCTTTGCGCTCGCGCTCCGACTGCTGAATGCGTTTTAGCATTTCTTCGGCCACCTTCGGGTTTTTGTGCAGGAAGATTTCGATCTCCTTCGCCACAAAATCGCCTACAAAGTTCTTTACCGAAGGTCCATCGGGCGCCATGTTAACGGAGCCGAGTTTGGTTTTGGTCTGCGACTCGAACACCGGCTCTTGAACCCGCACGGCAATAGCGGCAATAACCGAGGCGCGGATGTCGGCTGCATCAAAATCTTTCTTGTCTTTGGCGAAGTAATCGCGTACGCCCCGCACCAAACCTTCGCGGAAAGCAGCCAGGTGGGTACCGCCCTGCGTTGTGTTCTGGCCGTTGACAAACGAATAGTACTCCTCCCCGTATTGATTGGCATGTGTAAGTGCCACTTCAATATCATCGCCTTTCAGGTGGATAATGGGATACCGGATTTCTTCGGGATCGCTCTTTTGCCTGAGCAAATCCAGAAGCCCGTCTTTAGAGTAGAATTTGCGGCCGTTGTAGTTGATGGTAAGCCCAGCATTGAGGAAGGCATAGTTCCACATCAGGTCGTCCAGGTACTCGGGAATAAACCGGTAGCCTTTGAACATGGAATCATCCGGCTCAAACTCGACCAGTGTGCCATTCTTTTCTGAAGACTTCCCCTGCTTGGGGTCGCTGACCAAAACTCCTTTTTTGAATTCGGCCAGCTTGGTGGCGCCTTCGCGGAAGGCCTGCACTTTGAAAAAGTTGGACAAGGCATTCACCGCCTTGGTACCTACTCCGTTCAGACCTACCGACTTTTGAAATGCATTGGAATCGTACTTGGCGCCCGTGTTGATCTTGGAAACCACGTCCACCACCTTGCCTAAGGGAATACCGCGACCATAGTCGCGCACCGTTACTTTCGACTCTGTAATGCTAACATCAATGGCCTTGCCGTACCCCATCATGTGTTCATCGATGGAGTTGTCAATCACCTCTTTTACCAACACATAAATGCCATCGTCTTTGGACGTCCCATCGCCCAGCTTTCCGATGTACATGCCGGGGCGCAGCCGGATGTGCTCCCGCCAGTCCAGTGATTTAATACTCGACTCGTTGTATTCGATTTCTTTCGCCATGAACAGACTCCTTTTTTAAGGTGCGCAAAGTTGAAAAAATTCCGTTGCCGGAAGATGCAGTCCAAAAAATCAGGATTGCTGCTTAAAGAACGACAATTCTTAACACCCGCGGAACAGACGCTGCAAAAGTATGGTTACAATCTTTCAAGAACTGAGTAGCTCTAAATGCCTGATTATCAATCCCTCAAATCCAGATCAAGAAAGATCAGCTTTTAGCAAAAAGGCGTTTGCTGATGGCTAGCACCGGCCACGCGATCGCCCACAGGAGCACCAGAATGACAATGGCATAAATGACTACTCCGAGCCGGCTGTAGTCAAACCGCTCTCCGCTGTTGTACAGGCTGATAAAGTTCAGCGCCACGATAAAGAAGATATTCAACACAATGATGAGACCATACAACCAGGACTTGAAGGGATCTGACTCATGGCGCAGGATGTTGCCGTTGGCAAATGCGAGGAAATTAGCCAGTGTAATGATCATCAGGGAACCGTAAAACAGCATATCGCGTGAGATTTGAACCGGCAAGTCTGCTTCGAAGACCACAACCGGATCGGGTAGCCCCGCATACGCGTACATAAAAAGCCCTAATACGGCAAACAGAGAAAACACCCACACCACCTTAAAAATCTTCGAGATCATGTTTCTACTTTTGCGCGCAAGTTAACCCACACCTATGGTGAAATCCTACTGGCTGTTTTTTCTACTTTTCCTGTTGTCGTGCGGAAAGCCCCTGCCCCATCTCGAGGGAGTTGATTTGCCACGCTGGCAAACCGATAAGAACGGCTGTTCGGGCCATCGGGCGGCTTCGATTGACGCACTCACCCGGCAGTGCGAGTCGCTAAAAGCGCTGAGTGAGATGCAAATTGTGGACTTGTTCGGCAAACCCGACCAAAACGAACTGTATAAACGCAACCAGAAGTTTTACACCTACTTTCTCAATCCCTCAGCCCGATGCCCAACACCGGCCGACACGGTGCGCAAGCTCGTTATCCGCTTCAATGCCATGGGGCTGGCCAAAGAGGTGTTGGTAGAGTGAGCCTTGACAGGTGGGCCGGGCTTAATCCTTTGGCGAAGAAGTTTTACCACACTTGCGGAAATGGCAGGGCTAACTGTGCAGCGCATTGTGCGGCAGCACCGTGCGCTTTTGTCGGGCCTTGTTGATGTTTTGCCAGAGGATATCAACGACCGCCTCTTTTTTCCTGTGGTTTAACGGATACAATAACGAGGGCTTGAAATAGAACTTCTCCCCGATCAGCTCTTTGTAATATAAATCCACCCGGTAAACACCTCCCAGCGACACGAGGTTAACATCCTTGATGTTCTCGAGCGGAATGATCAAGTCACTTTGTTTTAACCGCACGTACAAAAACTCGTCATCAAATTCTACGGGGTAAACACTACGGTTGACACGGTACCACAGGTAAAGAAAGTATCCCCAATAAATCGGCATCAGGAACGAGAAATAGTCGCCATCTGCCATTTGTTGAACGGCCCCCCACAGAAAGATAACGGCCAGGCTGAGAATGACCAGCGCTGTGCCATGCCGGTAAATAGTAAGAAATCGGGTAGAAAGGTTTCGAATGCGCGGCTTTGACGACATAGGTCAGATTCTATCTTTGCACCAAATTAACCCGAAGTAGATGAAAAATGTAGCCGTGATAGGCTCGGGAACGATGGGCAACGGTATTGCTCATGTTTTTGCCCAACATGGTTTTGCCGTTTCGCTGATTGACATATCGGAAGAATCGCTGAAAAAGGCAGTGGCAACCATCGAAAAAAATCTCGATCGCCAGGTTGAGAAGGGCACCATCTCTGCCGACACAAAAAAGAACGCCATCGCGAACATCAGCACGACCACCTTCATGAAAGAGGGTGTGAAAAATGCAGAGTTGGTTGTTGAAGCGGCCACAGAAAATCTGGATCTCAAACTGAAGATATTCCGCGAACTGGATGAGTGCACAGCACCCGGTACCATCCTGGCGTCCAACACGTCTTCAATTTCCATTACGCGGATTGCTTCGGTAACCAAAAGCCCCGATCTGGTCATCGGCATGCATTTTATGAATCCGGTTCCCGTAATGAAACTGGTGGAG
>JBKCJM010000048.1:0-4687 GCA_046301755.1 Cyclobacteriaceae bacterium | reverse complement strand
CACTTACGGTATGGGCGTGTATTGGGCCACCGCGGCAGCCGAGGCGTGGTGCAACCAGGTAACCGTGTTTGATCTGCGATCGCTTAACCCGCTGGATGAGGAAACAATAATGACGCTGGCGCGACAACACGGGCGGGTGTTGGTAGTTACGGAAGAGCCCCTGATGAACTCCTTTGCTGAGTCGCTGGCAGGTCGAATCAGTGAGCACTGTTTTGCGTTTCTTGACGCTCCGGTCATGACCATCGGTGCCGCCAACCTTCCGGCTGTTCCGCTAAACGTAGACCTTGAAAAAATGATGTTGCCCAATGTGGAAAAGGTGAAGGCCAGGTTGCGCGAACTACTCGCGTACTAGCGAATCATTGAATCGAAATTCTTGCGCGGCTTTTTTGTTTTTGGGCGCCCTTTTGTGCTGTTCCCTTTCTTTTCTTCCTTGATATGATCGCTGATTCGGTATGCTATTGAAATCGTCAGCGTTTGTAACGGATCGTCAAGTGGTTGAATTGAATTGGTCAGCGTTGTCTGTGCGCTTTCGCCCAAAGCGGTGAGGCCGTAGGTATATCGCGCTTCCACTTGAAAGTATCGCAGCGGGCGCCAGGGGGCAGTCACACCAAAAGCTACATCAACACCCGCTTGCCAGCGGTTCGGATCCGAGATGTACACGTAGTTGGGATCAGGCACCGACTCCTCCATCGATGAGAATTTGGTACGAAGAGTAAAAGCCTCGGTGGAATTCTGCCATTTGGATTTTCCGCCCGTCCATAAACCGAGTCGGGGGCCGGCAGCCAGGTACCACGAAACGGAGTGATCTTTGTGCTTTCGAATTGTAAACGTTCGGCCCAGCAACAGGGAGGTTTCGATGAAGCCGTTTCTGGTTTGACTTGACCACATTGAGTCGATGGTTGCTTTTTGCCCTCTGACTCCGTAACCGACTTCGGCCATCGCCCACACGTGATCGTTGATGTCGTAGGTAATCGAGCCTTTCAGCTCTCCGCCAATTCCCCACGAAGACTCACCGGGGGGTGGTTCGGCTGTGAACGAGGCGCCTGCCCGAACACCAAAATAGCAGCATTGCGCGTGCATGGTAGCTGGCAGCCAGCTTGCCACGACCAATATCCAGTACGCGAGGCGATTATTTTTACTGGTGAACCGCATATCTAAAAGGGATAACCCACGCCAATATTGTAAATCATAGGCTCCCGATCATTAAAAGGACCAAAAGCTTTCGCTTTTGTCAGCACAAAACGATCGCCCTCCTGACGGGCAGGGTCGTATACTTTAACACCCACATCGAAGCGGAACACCAGGAATGAAAAGTCCAGACGGACGCCCAGCCCGGTACCTACACCAATCTGGCGAACGAAGTCCGAGAGTTTAAACTGGGTTGTGCCCGTCCACGGTGCAGCATTTTCGGTGGGCACGTAATTCTGTTCGCGGAAGGTCCACACGTTACCAGCGTCTACAAAAAACGCCCCGTGCACGAAGCCGAAGAGCTTCTTTCTCAGTTCAAAACTTGCTTCCAGCAAAATATCCCCGGGTTGTTCAAAACGGTAATCAAAAAGTCCATCGGCCGAAGGGTTGGTGCTGAGCACGGGAGGACGCGATCCGACTCCCAATCTTCGCGGTCGCCAGGCGCGTATACTGTTGCTGCCGCCAACAAAAAAATACTTTTCATAGGGCAAAGCCTCGTTGGCGCCATAGGAATAGGCGAAGCCGGCATTGATCCGGCTGGCAAGCACTGTATTTCGGTTCAGTACTTTCAATCTGCGCAGATCGGCACTGATCCGAATGTACTTATACGTCTCCAGTCCGTTCTGTTCCAGAATGGGTGGCTCATACAGGTTCAGTAACGTGCCCCCGCTCTCTACCTGGGTGCGGAAGAAGAATGAACTGCGACTGGAGTTACCGTAGTTGTTGGGATTGTACGTGAACGAGAAGATCATACTGGTGACAAACGAAGGCTTGAACGAGTTGATCAGGTTGTTGCCCTGCGATTGAAGATCCAGCAGCAGCGCATTGAAGGCACTGTCTTGTTTGGATTGTATGATGTTCAAGCTCGTGATGGTAAACTGGTACTGTGACGACCGGTGGTTTTCCCAAAAAAACGTGCCGGCCAGGGAACTGATCTCGCGCCTGTATTCAGGACGGTCGGTGTAGGTGATACCGGCAAGGAGGCGGGTACGTGGGCTGTACTTCGCAATGCGGTACTCGACATCGGGGCTGAACGGAAAGAGTATTTGCGGGAAAGTGACCGAGACGTTGGCTCCGGCCTCCACACTGCGGTAAAAGCTTCCTAACTGAGTTGCGGCTGCCACACCTTCAAAGCCGAACCGGCCGCTCACTTCAAAGATCTCAAGACCACCAAACAGATTTCGCTTCTTCAAACTGGTGGTTACGTATGGGCCCGGGAACCCCTGGGTTACCGTCACTCCAAATTCATTTGACCAGGAATACCGGTCGAGCGGACTGGTGAAAATATTGGCCGTGAACCGATGGTGCGCAGTATCGTAGTTGATGTTTACAAACTTGAAGATATCCAGATTGGCCAATTGGCGCTGAGTAAAAAATGTTTTCTCGCGGCTGAACAGGGAGTCTTTTTCCAGTGATACCCTTTGCGACAAGATTTTGCGACTGAACTCATCGCGGAAATAGTTGAAGGTGATGTTGCGGAAAACCTTCGAGGTTCGCTGGCCCACAGCCGTTTGCCGGGCATTCGGAGAGGCATCGGTTGTAAAGCTGATCGAGTCGATGCGGAAGATGCGGTGTTCCGTCTTGCGCGGTGGGTTGCGCACGTTCATCAGTGCCGCGATTTGGCGAGGACGGTACGCGGTATCCACTTCAAAATCGATGTACTCACGCGAGAAGTCAAAGTACCCGCGATTTTTCAACAGCAGATCAATGCGATCGCGCTCCTTACTTAGCAAATCCTGTTGGTAGCGGTCGCCCACTTTGATCAGGCTCTTACTTTGGTTGTCGAGAATGATGCGGGCTACGGCCGTGTCGGCAATCTGGTAGAAAATGGTATCGTACAGGTAGGCCGGGCCCGGCTGCACGTTGTAATTGATGTGCACCAGCTTGCCTTCCGGTCTGATTTCAGCGGTTGTTTTGGCCAGGAAAAAGCCGTGGGTAACCAGGTAGTCGGTGATACGCTGGGCGGTTTGTTCGGTCTGGGCAGAATCAAACACGGTGAGGGGCTCACCCCATTGCATGAAGTTATTCCCGTTCTCAATCTTCTTGTTTAATTCTTCGACCTTCTGCTGTTTGTGGTATTGAAGGTTTCCGATTTTTCGGGGGTCGGTGGTACGGGCAATACGCGCGTCAAATTTTTTCTCCACCCGCGCCTTCTTGTCAATAAACTTCTGCTGATTGTACCGCTTTTGCCCCGTGTAGTACATGGTCACCAGTAAGTGGACCGGCAGCCCCAGGAATTTCCGGTTGGTTTTTTGGGTATACAGGTTATTAAAGTCGGAGAGTCCCGTGCTGCGGGTACCGGTGACTTTTTGCTTATACAGCAACTTTTGATTTCCTTGGAGGTATTGCGTTCCCAAACAACTGCTTAACATCACGGATAGTACCGTCAAAATCAGCAATCGTTTTGCTATGTTCTCCAAACCGAAGTCGTCCTTTGTCAAATCTTTGCAAATAAAGAAATACCGCCAAGCCGAACAATGCTTTCTGGTGGAGGGAAGCAAAAGTGTGGCCGAGGTTCTGCAATCGGATTTTGATGTGGTCATGCTGGTGGGTAAGGCAGCGTTTCTAAGCGAGATGGAGCGCCATGCGCGGGCGCCACGTGATCGGTACGAGGTAAGCGAATCTGCCCTTGCAAGCCTCGGAAGCTTTCAAACCAATACCACCGGGTTGGCTGTAGTGCGTATGAAGCCCAATACACCTCCGGATCACCAGCCGCCAGTGGTGCTGGCCCTGGATGACATTCGAGACCCCGGCAACCTAGGAACAATTCTGCGCACGGCCGACTGGTTTGGTGTGGAGACGGTGATCGCCTCGGAGCAAACTGCCGATGTCTATAACCCGAAGGTGATTACAGCTACCATGGGTTCATTCACCCGCGTTCGAGTCTTCTACACGTCATTGCACGAGTACCTAAGCAATTATCCCGCCACCGTGTATGGCACTTTTCTTCAGGGAACGGATGTGCATGCGGTGTCGTGGAAGTCTCCGGCTGTGATTATGATTGGTAATGAGGCCCATGGAATTTCGGACTCGGTGAAGCCCGTGGTTCATCAACCCATTACCATTCCCCGCATCGGGAAGGCCGAGTCGCTCAATGCGGCCATTGCCACCGCCATCGTGCTGGACAATTTCACACGATCACAAAAATGACTGGCTTTGACCGGCAGCTTCAGCAGAAATTTTCTCAGCATTTTCTTTTCCCAGGTAACGGTCAATTAAGTAGTGCCCGAGGTAGATCACCGGGGTAAGCAGAAGGGCAACAGCAAACTTGTAGATGTAATTCGTGACGCCAATGGCGGCCAACTGCGCCCATGAAAACGTTCCGGCAAAGGCTATGAATAAAACCACAAAACTGTCGATGAATTGCGACACCAGCGTGGAGCCGGTTGCTCTTAGCCAGAGCATCCGCGGCCCCGTCACCTTTCGCAGTCGTTGAAAGACGAACACGTCAATCAATTGCCCCAACAGAAACGCACTCAGCGAACCGATGATTATGCGC
>JBKCJM010000047.1:0-12313 GCA_046301755.1 Cyclobacteriaceae bacterium | reverse complement strand
AACATCACGCCACGGGCGTTCCTGTTGAAATGTGGAAAACTCCCAGCCGCACAAGCCGACACCGAGTATCCCACATTCCAACAAGGGGTTTACGATGACAATTACTAAATTTGAGTGTAGCTACTCAGGGGAAGCTTACGTTACCTTGTGTGGATTAGCATTTAAATTCAATTTCAAAATTCTCAATACCTTGAACATGTATTCAGATAGACATTGGGCTTGGGCATTTTCTTTATACACGGGTATAACAACCATTCTTTGGATAGCAATTCAGCTCCTGATTACAGAATATTTTTGGATCCAACCCGTGATTATATTAGTTGGGTTAAGCATTCTTATTTGCTCTTTAACTCCTGGTGTTATGAAACATTACAAAACCAATAAAATTTGATATGATTAGAATATTATTTTTAATACTCGTGACAATTCATGGCCTCATACATTTGATGGGCTTTGCAAAAGCATTTCAATATGCTGAAATGAAACAGTTAACCATCGCCATTTCAAAACCCATTGGCTTGATGTGGTTAACGGCAACATTGTTGTTTGTTACTACTGCAATATTATTCCTGTTAAAAAAAGACTATTGGACCATTTTTGCTATTGGCGCAGTGGTGATTTCTCAAATTGTAATCATACTAAGTTGGCACGATGCGAAGTTCGGAACAATTGCAAATGTGCTAATTCTACTTGCATCCATTATTGGGTATGGTACATGGAGTTATTATAACAAATATCAGAATGATGTGAAAACTAATTTACAACATAAAGAGTTTTTTCAAAATTCCCAACTTACCGAAATGGACATCCAGCATTTGCCAGAACCCGTGAAAAAATATATCCGTTATACAGGTTCAATTGGTAAACCCAAAGTGAATAATTTTAAAATAGAATTTAGGGGTAAAATCAGAAAAGACGAACAATCAGAATGGATGCCATTTGCATCAGAGCAGTATAACTTTATGGGTATCCCTACTCGTTTATTTTTCATGAAAGCAGTCATGAAGAGTCTTCCTTTAGCAGGTTATCATGTCTATAAAAACGGGGATGCATATATGGATATACGCCTTCTTTCTCTATTTAAAGTTCAGTATCAAGATGGAGATGAAATGGACAAGGCTGAAACAGTGACATTTTTTAATGATATGTGTTGTATGGCTCCTGCAACATTAATTGACAAACGTATATCATGGCAAGAAACATCTGAAAATATAGTTAAAGCAACGTTTACAAATAACGGAATTACCATAACTGCTGATTTATTCTTTAATGAAGTCGGGGAACTTGTAAACTTTAAATCTAACGATAGATACAACTCTGACGCTGGAACGATTTTACCATGGGCGACTCCACTAAGGGACTACAAGGAAGTGAATGGATATAAATTAGCAGGATATGCAGAAACTATTTACACTTATCCTGATAGAGACTTGACATATGGAACTTTTGAATTCTCTTCAATAAAATATAATAGTAACGACATTAAATAACTTGACAACAGAACAACAAAGAATGCCAGCCGCTAACAGCACCTACAAGAAATTGGCGGTTCAGTGGTTAAATGAAGCTTTGTGCTTCGCAGAAAGTTCAGTGCTGGCAGACAGTTTTCGACTCCGAAATCGCCAACTTCTTGTAGCTGCAAAACGTTGCCGGCAAGCCCCAAATGAAATTGAATGATTAAAGAAAAGGACTTTATAAAAGTGTTTCCTGGACGACTTAAATCAAAGCTCAAGGAAAGTATAGTACCCTATCAAGACATTGACATCAAAGCGACAGTAAAAGAATTATATAAACAAATTACAAACCTGACATATCATCCATCTCCACCGAGAGATTATATAGTTTCGAATAAACACAATTACGTTTCAAGAATTGTTACGACCTTCTCGACAAAAGACTATTTACTAACATACTTTTGTTGTAAGCTTATTGAGACAGATTTATCAAAGGGACGGGTTCGTGGGACATTTGGCGGATGGAGACTAGGGAATAAAATAAAACTAAAAGAGCAGCAGGAAGAACTATTTCTCGAACTAGAGAGTTCAGTCCCGTCTAACAGTTATGACCCTAGTTTATGGAGAAAGAATCTACAGGATTTTAATAAGAAAGCGCTCCAAATAAGCAATTCTGGTGATTTTAAGTATTTCATAAAATTTGACATTGCTAACTTTTACAACAATGTAAATCTGGATATACTTTATCGAAAGGTTTTAGCAGCGATTCCAAAAAGTAAGACTCGCTATGTTGAATTACTGTTTCACTTCTTAAGAAACTGGAATAAGAAATTTGAAGGTTTCTCAACAAAGACAGTTGGTTTACCTCAGGACGAAGTAGGCGACTGCTCAAGACTGTTAGCTAATTTCTATCTCCAAGACTATGACAAGTTCTTCTATCGCTTATGCACGAAAAATAAAAGTAAATACTTAAGATATGCGGACGACCAAGTCATTTTTTGTCCAAATAAAGAAATTGCTAGAAAGATACTTTTTGAATCATCAAAACAACTCTTCAAAATTGGTCTTGATATAAATTCATCCAAGGTCATTGAGTTCAAAGGTAAGTCGCTATTTGAGAAGTATTGGGCTTTTGAAATCTTTGAGTTACTTGACGACATGAGTGACCGTAAGAAAGTCAGGAAGGCAGTAAGTAAGTATTTTCATTACAAAAAATACAATGTCTCGTTTCGTGAGAGTTCCGTTTTAAAAAGACTTGTAAGTATTAATTTTCGACTACTAAACTCAAAGCAAAAAAATGGACTATTTGACTCATTTACCGAGACTGAATTTTTAAGTAGGTTGGACTGGTGGTTTATAAACAAACTTTACAACAATATCGACACAAAGAGAAAAGAAATCTTATTAAGACGATTAAAACGAATTCAGAAAAAAGTAAATTTTAACTCCTATCACTATAACCTAAAAATATTTTATAATAAAAATAAAATTCCCTTTGACAACAAAGGACTCGTTAAAATAATCAATGGAATTAAGATTTGACTAGGGGCCAGCCGGTAACAAAAAGTTTATGCAATTCGGGGGGTCGGTGTAGGTATTAAGAGCAATTTCTTAATTTCGTTCAGTAACGTGGGACAGTTTCGGAGCAGGTCGGTCTTAGCATTCCGCTGCGCTACATTTTTAAGCCTTCCCGCACCCCAACTGCAAATAGCCAAACGCCAATATGACGAAGGACGAAGCGTTAAATTTAGACTTCTCTGGCGGGCAAAAAAGTTGGTTTGACTTTTGGCATATTCATGTTGACAGGGACGGAAGAGGAAACAAAGACTGGGAGACAAGAGAAAAATACTTGAAGCAACTAATTGAGACATACTACCAGTTAAAATCAAAACTAAAGACGTATCCGAACGACTTTCAATTATGGATAATGATTGACGAACATGAGAGTAAATCCGACTGCGTTTATATTCACACCAGGAATCCAAATGCGGACAACTTTCCAACCAAAGCAACCTCGGACAATAAAAACTCAATTCGGGATAAGAACTTAAAAAAGTTTATAGACTCGTTGGACTTTGAAAGAGTCAGAATTAAAACAATTGATGGAGACATTTATTACCTCTTCAGAAAAGACGTAGGAACTAGCTTAGTCTGAGAACGCCTGTACACAACACCCTGTTTAATTAATTGCGGGGTGTGGTGTGCCAATTCAAATTGGTTTGTTAACTTAGAGCGTAACGTTGGAGGTTTCGGAATGATCGGGCTAAACATTTCGCTGCGCTTCATTTTTAAGCCCTCCTATTCCCCCCACTGCATAAACAGAAACGTTGTGTGCTATTTTTCAAAAAACGATTTGCACTATGATAGAATTCGGACAGATTAAAAAAGTTGACATCAAGACCATTTGGAAAAATGAAGCACTCAACTTCACACCGTGGCTTGCCGACAATTTGGAAAAATTAAGTGACTTAATCGGTTTAGACCTTGAATTGACAAGTAGAGAAGCGGAAGTAGGCGACTTCTCGCTGGACTTATTAGCAAAAGACCTTTCGACAAACAGGAACGTTGTAATTGAGAATCAATTTAACCCGACAGACCATAAACATCTCGGACAATTGATTACCTACGCTTCATATTACAAAGCCAATGTGATTATTTGGATCTCAGAAGAAGTAAGGGAAGAACATCGGTCAGCAATCGATTGGCTGAATAATAACACAAATGACGAAATTGAATTTTTCGCAGTTGAATTGGAAGTTATTCAAATCGACAATTCCAAACCTGCATTGAATTTCAAATTGAAAGCAAATCCCAACGAGTGGACAAAATCAAACAAGAAAGTTTCGCAGACCGAGAATTCCGAAACACAAAACTCATATCAAGCATACTTTCAAAATCTTATTGACGAATTAAGAGTAAAACACAAATTCACTAATGCACGAGTAGGACAACCACAAAGTTGGTATTCATTTTCAAGTGGCGTGAGAGGTTTCGTTTACAGTACCTCATTTGCCCGAGGTGAGAAAGTAAGAGCAGAAATATATATCGACACAGGAAAAGCGGAAAGGAACAAGGAAATATTCAGACAACTAAAGACTGAAGAGGAACAGATTGAAAGAGAGTTTGGGGAAAAACTATCGTGGGAAGACCTACCCGACAAAAGAGCAGCAAGAATTGCAATTTACCGACAAGGTAGTATTGACGAGGACTCAAAGACACTGACTGAAATACAAGATTGGGCAATCCTTAAACTTCTGACTTTCAAAAAAGTATTTGAGGAGAGAATTAAAAAGTACAGAGAATGAAAAACTGCGCAAAACACCGTGTTTAAGTAATTGCGGGGTAAGCTGCTAACGATCAGGTTTTGGTTTCTCAACTTAATCCACATCTCAACATCTATGACAACAGATTCAGCATTCTGAGACAAGGAACCAAAAACTAGTATCCAACAAACTGCACCCAAAATCCAGTATCCAGAATCGGGTATCCAACAACCAGCCGCCAACAACCAGCAACCAGCAACCAGAATCCAGCATCCAGCATCCAGTATCAAGTATCCAGTATCCAGCGTTCCCCTACATCTCCCCCTCCACCCCAAGCCCAAACAGGGCAAAATCGTACTTCACGGGGTCGTTTGCATCGAGCAACCGCAAGTTGCCGGTTAATTCCACGGCTGCAGCCCAATCCACCGTTTTGCGCTTTACCAGCTTCAGTTGCCGGGCTACGCGCTCTACGTGCACATCGAGCGGGCAGATGAGTTGAGCCGGGGAAATTTGTTTCCACAGACCAAAGTCTACCCCGCAGTGATCGTGCCGCACCATCCAGCGCAGGTACATGTTCAGCCGCTTGCAGGCACTCTTGCGGGCCGGTGTGGCAATGTGCTTGCGCGTGCGGGCCGGAGCCCCGGGCAGGCTGAACACGGTGTGATGAAAGCGAACGAGCGCGTGCTCCACGGTTTCGCCCGCACCCGGCACAAACAGCGGCTCCAGCGAAGCATGCTGCCGGTAATGCTCGCCCAAAAAGCGGATGAGGTAGTGCGCATCGGTGCCGTTGAAGGTGCGGTGTACAAATTTCGTAAAGGGCTTCAGGTCGGCCGCGGTGTGGTGCAGCACAAACTGGTGCGGGGCATCATCCATCCACTGCAGCAGGCGGTTGCAGTTGTTGATCACGGTTACGCGCTGGCCCCACGCTAACAGGGCAGCAAAGAAACCTGCGATTTCAATATCGGCACGGGCGCGGAAACGGTGCGGAACGGAAATGGGATCGTGCGTAATAAAGCCGGGCCGGTTGTACTGCTCCACCTTCAGGTCGAGAAACTCGCGCAACCCGGCTACGCGGGCGGCCGTCATGGGTCCATGAAGCGCATTTCCACCCTGCGGTTGCGGCTGCGCGCTTCGGCCGTGTGCTCGTCTGTCAGGGGCTGGGTCTTGCCATGGCCCGAGGCTGTAATGCGTGCAGTGTCGATGCCGTTCTGCGCCAGGTACGCGGCCACACTGCCGGCCCGCTTCTCCGAAAGCTCCTGGTTGTAGGCGTTGCTGCCCACATCATCGGTATGGCCGCGCAGTTGTAACAACCATGTTTTTTGCTTTTGCAGAATATCCACCACCTTGTCCAATTCCAGGCTGCTGTAGGTTGTGAGGGTAAATTGGTCAAACTCAAATTCCACGTTCTTCAACACATACCACTTGCCTTTCTCAATTTCCTTACCCTCCCACAACACGGGCTCACGTGCGGGCTCACGAACAGGCTCGCGCACCGGCTTGGGCGCATCCAGCGGCTCCAGGGGAATCACTTCCACTTCATCAATATAGAAATAGGCGCTACTGCCCAGCATGGAACTCTTGCCGGCCCGCTGCGGAATAAAAAGCGTTTCCAGCTTTTCGTTCGGCACAAAATTACCGATCACCAGAAATTTCTCTCCGCCTTTGGCAATGTAGTGCATCTTCGCCTGCTCCCAGCCTCCGGCATTTTTTGCCGGTCGCTTAACTTGCAATACGGGTGTCGCGGCCATTACTTTATCGTGCGGCACTTTCACCAGCGTATCGCTCAGCGCCAGGCCCATGTGGTCGATGGACACCATGGAGTAGGACGAGAGTTTATACCAAAACGCCAACCGGTATTTCTTTCCGGCCTGCAGCGGTTGCGTTAGTTCGGTTTGAACATACTCGCGGTAGCCGTTTCCGCCCGGTCGCTGGCCGCCATAGATGCCCACATACGCTACGCCATCGTGCGCGTTGCTGACGCCCGCCCAGTTTTTGGGCACGTTCGTTTCGGCCCAACTGCACTTGTTGTAGTAGTCGGGTGTGCCGGTGTTGGCCGAGGCCCAGCCGGGCACACGAAAATCGTGCGGGTAGGCGCTGAAGCTGCGCGGGCAAATATTGTACTGCTCGAAGCTGAAGTTGGGCACTAGATTTTGGCCGTGTACGTCAGGGGACCACAACCCCATAACGACCAGCGCGAAACTGGCCACGAAGACACGAAGACACAAAGGTTGATTTCGTTTAGTGACCTTGTAACAAAAAGCCAGGGCACACGGGAGGATTAAATTCACAGCGCGATCACGCATGCGGATTATTTATAGTACGTCACCTCCACGCGCATTTTTTCAGTAGAGGTAGCTCCGAGCCGATCGAGTGCTGACTTGGAAATCTTGATAATGACAGTAGGGTCTGCATCGCTCAAAGGCCCGGTTACGCGCACGAATACTTCGCGGCCGGTCGCCTCATTGCGCACTTTTAAAATTGTGCCCGGCTTAATGGTGCGGTGTTGTGCCAGGTACTTGCGGTTGCCTTCGGTACCTTCAATGAGTGCGGCCAGACCGGTTTCCTTCAGCTCACTGGTACCCGAAATACCTTCTGAAATTTTCACGGGCTGGGTGACCACCGGAGTATTCGTGGGCGGTGGTGTCACCTGCGTGTTGTACATCGGCTGCGTCACAAACAAGATCTGCCCCAGCTTCAGCTCATTGCCGGTGAGGTTATTCCACTGTTTCAGTTGATCGACCGTAACGTTGTACTGCCGGGCGATCGAGTATAAGGTTTCCTTGGCGGCCACGGTGTGGGTCGTTTTTACCGACTGCACGGGCGGCACCGTCTGCGTTACGGGCACGGTGGCCGTGGTTCCCTTTTTAATGAGCAGCTCCTGCCCCAGCTTCAGCTCATTGCCGGTAAGGTTATTCCACAGTTTGATGTCGTTCACCGTTACATCATACATCTTGGCAATACTGAAAAGCGTTTCCTTCGGGGCTACCTTATGAATCGTTCCCTCCGCGGTGGTTTTGGCCGTGCGGGGTATGTACAGCACCTTCAGCAACTGGCCCACCTCCAGGCCGGCATCGGCTGTGGGGTTATACTCGAGCAGGGTGACCACCGGTACGCCATATCGCTTGGAGAGCGCAAATAGCGTTTCTCCTGCGTCTACCTGGTGGATGATGAATTTCTTCCCGTCAATGGTCTCCATGCGCAACGAGTCGCTCTCGGAGGTCATCAGCATGGCAGACAAAAAAATCAATTTGATCATAGCGTTGAAAAAGTGTCAAAAGTTACGAAATCCCCAGTTGTGTTGCTTACTTTTAGGCGGGCTACGGGCTTTACGCTTCAAGGCCCCCGTGCCCGCCTGCCCCGCTCCTGCCACGGGGGGCTTTCCGCTTCAATCCCTGCCCGTAGGGTTATAGTCAGGCTCCTGCCGCCTCAATAGCCTATAACGAACCCGTGAGCTTTTCCTTATTTTTGACTGAAATATCAACTAACCAAGGCGGCCGTGTCGGGTTGCCCAAACAAAACAAACATGAAAAACCGGGTGTGGTTTCTTCTCCTGCTCGTGCTGCCGCTCATTGCGCAGGCCCAGGAAAAGAAAAAAGTGATGGTGATGGAGATCAAAGCGGAAATTGATCCGCGCATGACGCGCTACGTCAAGCTGGCGCTGGCACATGCCGAAAAAATAAAGGCCGACTACATTATTGTCGATATGGATACCTACGGGGGCATCCTCACCGATGCAAAAGAGATCGTGGACATGATCATGGACGTGAAGAAACCGGTTTGGGTGTACATCAACTCCGATGCAGCCTCAGCGGGGGCACTCATTTCCATCGCCTGCGACAGCATTTACATGTCGCCCGGGGCCAGCATTGGTGCCGCCACGGTGGTGGAAGGTGTGGGTGGCGAAGCCGCGCCTGACAAATACCAATCGTACATGCGGTCCATCATGCGCTCGACAGCGGAAGAGAACGGTCGTGATCCGCGCATTGCCGAAGGTATGGTGGACCAAAGCATCGCCATCGACAGTGTGAAGGAGGCGGGAAAAGTAATCACGTTTACCACCACCGAGGCCATTGAGAATGGCTACTGCGAGGGAAAAGTGGATTCCATCGAAGAGATTCTGAAAAAGAACAATGTCACCAACTACGACATCGAAATCTACCGGCTGGGGGCTACCGAAAAAATCATTGCCATCTTCCTCAACCCCTTCATCAGTGGCATCCTTATCCTCGTCATCATCGGGGGCATCTATTTCGAGTTGCAGACACCCGGGGTGGGCTTCCCGCTGTTTGCTGCAATCGTAGCGCTGGTGCTTTACCTGGTGCCTTACTACCTCAACGGGTTGGCCGAGTATTGGGAGATCATCGCGCTGTTCATCGGGCTGGTGCTCATTGTGGTTGAAATTTTCGTGATTCCCGGCTTTGGTGTAGCGGGTGTTGCCGGCATTACGCTTACGGTGGTGTCGCTCATCCTCATCATGCTCAACAACGATTTCTTCAACTTTGACTTTGTGCCGATGGGCGACATTGTGGTGGCTACATTTGCCACGCTGGGCGGCATTGCCGGTGGCGGCTTGCTGCTCTTCTTCGGGGGGGCGCGCCTTTCCGATACCAAAGCCTTTAAACGCATCGCCCTCACCGAAACACAGGAGAGCACACAGGGCTATACGGTAAACGCATCCGCCAGTGCGCTGGTGGGCAAGACGGGTACGGCTTACACGGTGCTGCGCCCCAGCGGCAAAGTGATGATTGAAAACCAACTGTATGATGCATTTACGCGGGGCGAGTACATCGAGAAGGGCGAAACTGTGGAGGTCATCAGTTCGGAAGGGGTTACGCTGAAAGTAAAAAAGGTCTAACGTGAAAATCATCGGACTCATTCCTGCCCGGTATGCGAGCAGCCGTTTCCCGGGCAAACCCCTCGTTGAACTGGCCGGCAAGTCCATGATCCGTTGGGTATACGAGGCGGCCAGGAAATCAAAATACCTCAGCGAGGTGGTGGTGGCAACTGATCATCCCGAAATCCTGGAGCATGTGCAGACGTTTGGGCAGGCCGTGCTCACCTCGCCTCACCACCCCAGCGGTACCGATCGCTGCTTTGAGGCACTACAAAATCTTAAGGCCTCATTCGACTACGTTATCAACATCCAGGGCGATGAGCCATTCATTGAAGCGCACCAGATCGACCTGCTGGCAAACCGGCTGGATGGCTCAGTAGAGATTGCCACGCTGATTAAAAAAATTACTGCGTCTGACGAACTGTTCAACCCCAGCGAAGCGAAAGTGGTGCTGGATGTAAACGGGAACGCCCTGCTCTTCAGTCGCTCACCCATTCCGCACATCCGCAACAAACCGGAAGCCGACTGGATCCAACATCATACATTTTACAAGCACGTGGGGTTGTACGCCTATCGCACTGATGTGCTGGAGAAAATCACGCGCCTGAACGCCTCCTCGCTGGAAACCGCGGAGTCGCTGGAGCAGTTGCGCTGGCTCGAAAACGGTTTTAAGATCCGCACCATCGAAACTGACCGCGAGTCGTTTGGTATTGATACTCCGGCCGATGTACCGAGGGCACTGGAGATTATGAAAGCCCGCACCTGATATGGCGCTGCCCGAAGTACCCCACTCGCGTCAACTTGCCCTGGATTATTTTGAACGGTATGTGCACGACCACGCCAGTACGTTATCCGGAAAGGCAGTTTACGACTTGTCGGCCGGCAGTGGCTACATCGCAGGGTTGTTTCACCACCAGGGTGCACACGTACATCTCTACGACCTGTTTCCGGAGCACAACCAACTGGCTGAAGTGCCGTGCGGAAAGATCGATTTACAACAGCCCTTCCCCATTGGCGATGGCGTTGCGGACATCGTAATCAGCTCCGAGACCATCGAGCACCTGCCCGATCAGTATCATTTCTTCCGCGAAGCTGCCCGCATTTTAAAACCGGGTGGATACCTGCTGCTCACGACACCCAATACGTCATCGCTGCGTAGCCGCTTTGCGCAATTTCTTGGTGAAAGCGAGCACTACGCCACGCCCCTTCCCAACGAACACGAGGCATTTGTCCGGTGGCCGGGAAGCACGCATGGCTATTTTGGTAAAATCTTTCTGAGCGGTATTCTCCGTCTGCGGTTGCTGGCCGCATTAAACGGGTTGCGTATTCACCGTGTGGTACCCACCAAAACAAGTTCCACCAGCACCGGGTTGATGATACTGTATCCGTTGATCTGGTTTTTCAGCAGGCGAGCATACCAAAAAAAGCTGCGGGCACATCCCGGGCAACAGGTAACGCTAAACGAAATTTATGAACTCAGTACCTCGGGTCACGTGTTGCGAAGCAAGCACCTGATTGTGGAGTGGGTAAAAAAGTGAGTCGTTTTTTTTATTGTCCCGACCGTTTCATCTTCAGCTTCTCCACGGCAAATCGTTCCATCTCCTGTTCCACTTTTTGCCAATCTTTTGAAACAAGAGACGAGCCAATGACATGCGCCCCGGCTCCGGGGATGGCAATGGCCTCCTTCAGATCGGGCGATGTGCCCAATTGCTCGTTCATTTCCAACATGGCTGACACTTTCACCGTGGGGTCCTGATCGGTTTCGCTCTTATAATAATACAGTGTCAACGAAGGGCATGTTACAGATTGGAACGTGGCTTTAGTCATGCTCGTTTCCACCATTTCCTGCAGTTGCACGAGTGATTCGAGGCGATAGGTGCCATTCCAATACACCTGCCGGGTAGAATCGTATGGTATTTGCTGATAGTTACTTCCAAACACCAATCGTGCAATCTGGAGACCCCATGGATTGTTGAGCATCCAGGCATTGCCGTCATTGATGGCAATGTTTGGTGAAAGGTTGATGAGTGCAAACACATCGTCAGGAAAACGGGCAGCCAGGAGCAGCGCGGCTGTTCCCCCGGTAGAGGTGCTGACCAGAATGACGCTATCGCCCAGCGCGCGGCCAATCGCCAATGCTTCTTTAGCCGACTCCCAAAACCGGTCGGGTGTAAACAACTGCAATTGTTCCGTAGTATCGATGCCATGGTCGGCCAGGCGGGCGAGATACAGATTGGCCCCAAAGCTTTTCGCAAAATCCAGATGCACGGGGTCGCCTTCCTTCTGCGAAGCCGAGAACCCATGAAGATACACCACGCTGTAGCGCGTGCGGCTGCGGGTTGAGTCGGCCCACACAATACGGGCTTCGTTGTCCGGTTTCAGCACGTGGCGGGCTTCCTGCTGCTGTACATAGCGTTCCAGATCATCGGCTGCCTGCGGCACCACCGGCATAGTGTCGGAATATTCGGGACGCTCCGGTGTTGGCCCCAAAAAATAGACACCGACCAGGAGCAAAATGGGGAACGAGATAAAGACCGTACGCTTTGACATGGCTAAGTTTTTTCCAAGGTAAAAAAGAAAGCCGAACCATAGCGTTCGGCTTTCCAGCTTAAAAAACCTTTGATCGGGCGCAGCAAAAAATCGAAACTGCTTTAAGCAACACTCACCGATCAAAAAGAAGGCACTCCGGCACCGGCAAAAAATTATTTACCACCAACAACCACTACGAATGGAGTAAATACCAGTCGTGCCGGATATGCCAT
>JBKCJM010000046.1:0-8842 GCA_046301755.1 Cyclobacteriaceae bacterium | reverse complement strand
CCAAGATCGTCAGTTATCCCGCAAGTGCGGGATGGCCACCCCGACAAAAAGCCTCTCCTTCACCGGAGGGGCTTTCTTGTTTATGACCATTGTTGTCTACATACTTTTTAGTGAGCGTTCCGGAAAATTTTATACCGGCCATCTTAAAAACTGACTCCGCCTAGTCAGTTATCAACTTCACAAAACTCTCCTGCCTTTCTCCTCCAGACCATCAAAAAACTTCCGAATGGGCGAAGGTGATTTGAAGCGGTAGCCAACAAAAAAATGATACACCGTGCGGTACTCTCGGGTAGTTGATACACCATCTGCTTGTTTGAAACTCGCCCAATCACCCTGCGCAACGACTCCGCCAAAGAATTTCTTTCCATTGTACCCCATACCCAGACGCAAGTCAAATCGACCAATCGGATTCTCGTGCTGGCTGGTCGCGCTTCCCGCCTGATCGCGTATCGTGAGCTTTGAGAAGTAGTATCCGACACCTGCCTGGGCGCCTACAGAAGCATAAAAAGACTCGCGCCAAACATACGTGTAATGATATCCCGCGCCAATCAGCAATTCGAAGTTATCGGACCGTTGTGTTTGACTTCCTGGATTCTGCAGCGATGAGCGGTCATCTGCAATATAGTACCGATAAACGGCTCGTGGAATAAAACTACCGGCACTCTTAACCTGACGCTCGGTTTGCGTGGTAAGCGCCCGAAGCGAAAAGCCCGGGTTAAACGAATAGCCCGAAGTTCCCTCGAAATTAGTGACCACCAGATCAGGAAACTGCACGTAAGGATCACCTGGCTTCCAGCCAGTGATAAATTCGGACGTATTGGCCAGGTAGTATCCCCTGGTTCGCTGATAGGAAACATCGTGGAACCAATGTGGCATAACAAAAGAAGTACCAATGCCCCCTATGCGGGTAGCTCCCTTCTCGGCATCATCTCCATTGCCGGGCAACCAATCGGCCGCGTACCGGACATGAAGGGACAAAAAGCGATAGTTCACGCTAAGGTCCGTCTGTGTGGCCACATTGGGGCGCAAATCGGGGCTATTAATAGGATTTCGTACTACAAATGCCTGCGTGCGGCTGTTCAGATCCAGTTTTACGGAGATACTGTTGCTCATCCGCTCAATTCGGCTGCTTACCTCTGACTGGCGAAGAGAATCAGGAGACTGAGCGCGGGTTATATCAACCAGGCATCCACACACAAAAAATATAAGCCAGGTTTTCTTTAGGATACCGAAGGCACTCATGATCAAGTCAGGCGATCAAATATACGTAGGTTACGTTCTATTGTTAGCAATCTGTACTTTTGCCGGCTATGTCGTGGTTCCGTTCGTTTGGTGTTCAGGAAGTAGTGTGGGTGATCCTTTTTCTGATCGCCTATGGCCTCTACGTGTTTCGCATCATCCGTATTTCGCGGCAACTCAACACACCCTTCGGCACGGTGTTCATCAAGCTGTTTATTCGCTCTCTTTTTTTTGCGCTACTAGTCGCTGCTTTTCTGGGGCCCGTTATTGGCGATGCCCAACGGGAAGTCAAGTCTGTGGGCAAAGATATCCTCATCTGCGTGGACCTCTCCCGGTCGATGGACGCGCGCGACATCGCCCCTACCCGGTTGGAGAAAATCAAGTTTGAGCTCAAGCGCATTGTGAATGAGTTTAGCAGCGACCGCATCGGCATCGTGATCTTTTCTTCGGAAGCATTCATGCAAAGCCCGCTCACCTACGATCAAAATGCTCTTAACCTGTTTATTGAAGCCCTCAACACCAGCCTGGTTCCCACCTCCAGCACCGATTTCGGTCCCCCGTTGGAAATGGCATTGTCGAAACTGCAATCGGCCGAAGAACAGCGGGTGCAGCAAAAATCAAAAGTAATTCTTCTCATCAGCGATGGTGAGGACTTTGGCGAACAAACCGATGAGGCGATTAGCAAAATACGGGATGCTGACATTAAAGTTTTTACCCTGGGCGTAGGCACCGAACAGGGCGCGCAAATCAATACGAGCAGCGGAACCCCGGCTCTCACGCGGCTGGTACCAACCCATCTGAAAGAAGTGGCGGAAAAATCGGGGGGTCAGTATTTTGAAATCAATGACAACCGCAACGATGTCAACCGCCTCATCACCTCCATCAACAAAATTGAAGGCGAATTGCGCGGCACGCGTGTGGTTGATGTATCGGCAAACCGGTATCACCTCTTGCTGCTGCCGGCATTCCTTTTGCTTTTGTTCGATATATTTGTCAACGTGAAAACCGTGCGGATATGAAAGGACTGTGGCTGGTTGTTGTTATCGCGTTGCTCGGTATCGATCCGCGCACGGTTAGCCGCATCAACAGCCTGAAAGAACAGGCCCGCAAAGCCTACGCCTCGGGTGACTATACCACCGCTTCGCACATTTACCGCCAACTGGTCGACTCGCTGGGCGTAACCGAAGAAGAAGTGAAGCTCAACCTGGCGCATGCCTTGTTTGCCGCCAACGACTCGAGCACAGCGGACCGCTATCAGCCGCTCACGGTAAGTCGCAATACCAAGCTGCGGTCAATTGCCCAACAACAAATGGGTGTGCTGGCCAATCGAAACGGAAATATGGAAGGAGCGCTGGAGTGGTTCAAACAAGCCTTGCGGACCAACCCCGCTAATGAAGATGCGAGGTATAATTATGAACTGGTGAAGAAGAAACTGGAAGAAAAGAAAAAGCAAGACCAACAGAAACAGGATCAAAAACAAGATCAGCAGGACAAAAACGAGCAGAACGAGGACAAGAAAGATCAAAAAGAAAAGAACGAACAGAAAAAGGACGAACAGAAAAAAGAGCAACAGGACAAAAAAGAGCAACAACAGCAACATCAGCAAAAAAAGGACGAACAGAAGAAAGATCAGCAGCAGTCCGAGCAGGAGAAGGAATCCGAAAAGAAAGAACAACAGAATCCTGACTTCGAAAAAAAGCTGGAGGAGATGAACATCAGCCCCGAAAAGGCAAAAATGATTCTTGAGGCAATGAAAAATCAGGAAAAGCAATACATCCAGCAGAACAAACGCAAGGCTACCAAGCCGCGGAAAAGCAACAAACCACAGTATTAACCGATCACCATGAGCAAAGAAGTTTTTATCGTTTCAGCCGTACGCACACCGATCGGCAGTTTTGGCGGAAGCCTCGCCTCCCTAACCGCTGTCCATCTCGGTGCCACTGCAGTTAAGGCCGCCCTCAGCCGCATCAATCTTGAGGCTGGCCAGGTACAGGAGTTGTTTTTTGGAAACGTGATTTCGGCAGGTTTGGCGCAGGCACCGGCCACGCAGGTTGCTGTGGGTGCAGGGCTTGGTTACAACATCCCCTGCACGCTTGTCAACAAGGTTTGCGCTTCCGGTATGAAGTCAATCATGCTGGGCGCGCAGTCGATCATGCTGGGTCAAAACGATATTGTAGTGGCGGGTGGAATGGAAAGCATGAGCAACATCCCCTACTACCTCGCGAAAGCACGTTATGGCTACAAGTACGGCAATGGCGAATTACTGGACGGCCTCACCTACGATGGCTTAACCGATGTTTACAACCACTGTGCCATGGGCGTGTGTGCCGACAATACAGCAAAAGAAATGAACATCACGCGTCAACAGCAGGATACGTACGCGATTAACTCCTACAAGCGCTCGGCCGAAGCCTGGAAAGCCGGCAAGTTTAAGGACGAAGTTATCCCGGTAGAAATCACCGGGCGCAAAGGCGAAGTGACCGTCTTTGCGGAAGATGAAGAATACAAGAACGTAAACTTCGACAAGATACCCGGCCTGAAAGCCGTGTTCACCAAAGACGGCACCGTAACCGCGGCCAACGCGTCTACCATCAATGACGGAGCTGCCGCAGTGGTGTTGATGAGCAAAGAAAAGATGCAGGAGCTTGGCCTGAAACCGATCGCTAAAATCCGGGGCTTTGCCGATGCGGCCCATGACCCCATGTGGTTCACCACGGCCCCATCTCTGGCGATTCCCAAAGCCATGAAGATGGCGGGTGTAACGGCAAAAGATGTTGGATACTACGAGATCAACGAGGCCTTCTCCGCTGTGGCGATTGCCAACAACATCAAACTTGGCCTGGATGAAAACAACGTGAATGTGAATGGTGGAGCGGTCGCGTTGGGCCATCCGCTGGGCGCCTCGGGCGCTCGCATTACCATCACGCTGGCGAATGTGTTGAAACAAAACAACGCCCCGATTGGTGTTGCCGGAATCTGCAACGGTGGCGGTGGCGCATCGGCCCTGGTGCTCGAAAAGGTGTAACAACAATTCGGTCTTCTGCTCGTTTTCAGTTCGCTATGCGAGTTACCATTTATCTTGCCTTAGTCTGGCTTACCGCGCTGCCCGCGCAGGCGCAAAAGAACGTGCGCACCTACCACGATCCGATGCAGCGCCAGGTGCACGAAGATTTTTTTGTTTCGGTGGCTGACGGCACAACGCTCGAAGGTCCGTACAAGCGCTATTTTCCTAACGGCAAACTTGAGATCTCGGGCACATTTGAGGACGGGCGCAGGTCAGGCGTTTTCCTAGAATACAACCCGCGGGGCGTGTTGGTGCGCAAAATTGCATACCTCAACGGGACACGGCATGGCGCAGTTGAAGTGTACAACGATAAAGGTGTTGTTATTCAACGCGCGTTGTACCAGAATGGCTTGCTGATCGACAGCGTACGAACATTCTATGAGACCGGAAAACCACGATTAGAAGGCCAGTTTGTGGAAGGAAAACCCGATGGTGTCGTGAAGGAGTATTATCCCTCCGGATCGATCCGTAAGGAAATCACGTACCGAAACCAGAAGCCGAACGGAATAACCAAAACCTACTACGAAAGTGGCGTACTGGAATCGGAGGCAAACTTTAAAGACGGCATCATGAACGGCTTCTTCAAGAGCTACTACACCAACGCCCAACTGGAACTGGTGTCGGAAATGAAAGAGGGCGAAAAGGTGGGTGACTTCAAGTATTACGACCGCGAAGGACACCTGATGCTGGAGGGGCACTTTCTGAATGGTCGTTTGCATGGTGACAACAAAGGCTATTACACGTCCGGCAAACTGCAACACGAATACAATTACCGCGAGGGCTCCAAAACCGGTACCAACGTGGATTACTTTGAGAACGGCAAAGTGCAACTGCGCGAAGTTGTGGCGCTAAACGGCCGCACCAGCCGACAGGAGGAGTTTACACCCGAAGGAAAGAGAATCTTTGAAAAGGAATTTGAATACGGGCAACCGCACGGCACGTGGACGTATTACTTTGAAGACGGAAAGACACCTAAGCGTGTGGAGCGCTACGAAAAAGCTAAGCTCCATGGACTTCGGGTTCAATACTATCCTACGGGCCAGCCACAGGTTGAAGAACCTTACCAGTATGATTTTATCACAGGCCCGGTTAAAAACTATTTTGAGAGCGGACAACTCTCCAGCCACTGCGAGTACAAATTGAGTCGCCAGCACGGGCTGTTTACCTCCTACTGGCCGAACGGAAAAGTAAAAGAGCAGGGCGAGTATGTGGCCAATAAACGCCACCGCGAGTGGAAGGAGTTTGATGAACAGGGCAACTTGATTCGCACACTGGTTTTCAAGGCTGGAATTTTGGTAGAGGAGAAGAAATAGGGTTTGCTCATCCGGGGTAAGTCTCCGAACTTAGCTGCAACAACTCAAGACCATGTCCGTCTCTGACCTCAAGCTTGATCTGATCGCACGAATTTCCCGAATTGATGATCGTGAAGTACTTGCAGCCATTGATCGATTGGTGAGTTTTCAGGAAAAAGTTGAAGAAACCTATCCCCTGTCTGAAGCAGAGCGCCTTGCAATTCAAGAAGGCTTGCGTGACGTACAGGAAGGGCGCACGTACACACCCGAGGCGGCTGAACACATGATTCAGGAATGGCTCAAAAGGAAGTAGTATGGACTTCGTCCGCCATTAGGGACCGTGTAGAAATCTTCCAATACTGGGCCGAACACAACAAGTCCGACCATTTCAGCAGAAAACTAGAGCAACTTTTTTCAGAGGCGGCCCGATTGATTGCCGTTTTCCCTGGCGCAGGTGCCGAAACCGACCTGATGGGTGTGCGGGTTAAGGTAGTCAGAACGTATAAACTGTTCTACATTGTTCAGGATAGCGCCATAGTCATCATCCGAGTGTGGGATGCACGTCAGGATCCGGAAAAATTCACAACGCGGAGGTGATTTTTCGCAGCAATCTTAACACCAGCCGCCCTGTTTTTTTATTTTGCACTTTCTTTTCTCCATGAACGCAATACGCGAGACCAACTTCTCCTTTCCCGGTCAAACCGGCTTTTATCGTGGCAAGGTGCGCGATGTCTACTACTTTGGCGACCGCATGGCGATGGTTGCCACAGACCGCATCTCCGCCTTTGACGTGATTCTGCCGCGCGCCATTCCCGACAAAGGGCGGGTGCTCAACCAGATTGCCGCGCTCAACCTGAAAGCCACAGCGAGTCTGGTGCCCAATTGGGTGACCGCTACACCCGACCCCAACGTTACAATCGGTTTCCGGTGCGAAACGTATCCGGTGGAAATGGTTATTCGCGGCTACCTGGCCGGCCACGCCTGGCGCGAATACAAAGCCGGCAAGCGGTTGCTGTGCGGTGTGCCACTCCCGGAGGGGCTTCGCGAGAATGATCCGCTGCCTGAGCCCATCATCACCCCCACTACCAAAGCACACGTAGGCCACGATGAGGATATCTCGCGCGAGGAAATTCTGAAGCGACAGCTCGTACCAGAGGCCGAATACACCGTGCTGGAAAAATATGCCCGAACCTTATTTGCTAAAGGAACCGAGCTTGCCCGGCAGCGCGGCTTGATCCTGGTGGATACCAAGTACGAGTTTGGCCGCCACAACGGCACGATCTACCTGATTGATGAAGTGCACACGCCAGACTCCTCGCGCTACTTCTATGCCGAGGGCTATCCCGAGCGGCAGCAAAAGGGGGAGCCTCAAAAGCAGCTTTCCAAAGAGTTTGTCCGTCAGTGGCTGATTGAAAATGGATTTCAGGGAAAAGATGGTCAGCACGTACCCGAAATGACCGATCCCATCGTAAACTCGATCAGCGACCGCTACCGCGAATTGTATACCCGCCTGACCGGTGAAACGCTGCCGCCTGTAAATTATGACGCCCTGCTGGAACGAATTGAGCAGGCCATCGTTAAATCCCTAAAATGAAGTAATTTTAGGCCCTCAACACCTCCCGATGAAATACACGATCGACAAGCAAGAGAAATACGCGCTGTTAAGTCTGCACGAAGAAAAGCTGGATTCCAGCATCGCCCCCAATTTGAAATCCGAAATGGTGACCTTGCACGCGGAAGGTGCCCGGAACCTGATCCTGGACCTGGGCGAAGTGAAATACACCGATTCATCGGGCCTTAGCGCACTTCTGGTCGGCAACCGCATCCTGCAGGAAGACGGAGGAATTTTTGTGCTCACCCGCCTCTCCGAACATACCATGAAGCTGATCAAAATCTCTCAGTTGGACAGCGTGCTGAATATCTTGCCATCCATCGAAGAAGCGATCGATGCCGTGTTCATGCACGAGATTGAGAAAGACATGAAAGAAGGTGAATGACGAGGGAACGTATTGACGTACTGACGTGTTGACGTTTTGGAGGTGTTACCTAGTTCGGGCACGTCCTCCAATACGTTGACAAATCATGATCAACATGTGCACACGTCAAAACTTCCAAACGTCAGCACACCAATAGGTTGAATGTTTAAAGTAACCATACTTGGTTCCAGCGGTGCACTTCCGGCCTTCGGCCGGTTTCCCTCATCTCAGTTCGTTAATCTCCAAAATCGCTTTTTCCTGATCGACTGCGGTGAGGGTACTCAAATGCAGTTGATGGCACAAGGCCTGCCCTATCATAAAATCGATCACATCTTCATCAGTCACCTCCACGGAGACCATTACCTGGGGTTGATGGGCTTGCTCTTCTCCCTGCACCTGCAACGCAGAACGGCCGATCTCCATTTGTACAGCCTGCCGGGCCTGGATGAAATCATCACCCTTCAGTTAAGGTATTCGAACTCCGCACTCAATTATAAGTTGGTGTTTCACCGGCTGCCCCACGGAACGCGCGAAATCATTTTTGAGGATGATGCCCTAACGGTAGAAACCATTCCGCTGCTACACAAATTGCCATGCAACGGGTTTCTGATCCGGGAGAAGCAGAAGCCCTTGCGCATCGACAAGGAGAAGCTCCAGGAAGGAATGTTGCTACAGTATATCGCGCAACTCAAACAAGGGTTCGATGTGTACGATGACAACGGCCGCTTGCTGCACCACCATGCCGATTTCACGCTGCCGCCTAAGCCTTCTTTTTCCTATGCGTATTGCTCCGACACCGCCTACTTTCCCGCCCTGGCCGGGCAGGTTCAGGGGGTTAACCTGCTGTACCACGAAGCCACCTTCATGGAGGAAGAACAAGATAAAGCCCTGGAAACCCGGCACAGCACCGCCCGCGAGGCCGCCCGGATTGCCGCAGCAGCAGGCGCGGAAAAACTGATCATCGGTCATTTCTCCGCCCGTTACCGCGACCTGGCCGGTTTGCTGGCCGAGGCACGCGAGGTATTCGCCAACACGGAGTTGGCCATTGAAGGCACAACCTTTACTTTGGAAGAATGACACCCTCACTCGATCAAAAGAAGCAGCGTTTATTCCTCGTGCTGGCCGGTATCTTCCTGACCAACGCGCTGGTTGCGGAAATGATCGGAGTAAAGATTTTTTCAGGCGAGCAAACCCTGGGCTGGCAACCGGCCCACTTGTCTATCCTGGGTTTCTCCATGGACTTCAACCTGACGGCCGGAGCGGTGATCTGG
>JBKCJM010000045.1:0-3784 GCA_046301755.1 Cyclobacteriaceae bacterium | reverse complement strand
AAAAAACTACGTCAGCAAATGTTTTTAGAATCCCACAAAAAAATCCCGGCTTGCCGAGCCATGAACCCGAAAACCACAACGCCAGCAGCAACGACTGCAACCCAAATGTGAGAAGAGCTGTGCCGCGGGCCGGTAACGATGTATTATACCGCCACTTCGATGCCCACCGAATGCGCTGGGCAAGAAAATCGCGAATGCTGGGCTGCGGTAACGTCTGCACCACTCCCTGATGCCAGGCCACTGACGCATCACCAAACCGGGCAAGGATGCTTCGCATCAAAAACTCATCGTCACCGGAAGCCACGTGCCGATGACTTTGATACCCCCCTACCCGCTCGTAAGCTTGCCTGCGAAACGCCAGGTTTGCTCCGTTGCACATGATAGGCTTGCCAAGCCGAAGGGAAGCCCTCGTGAGTAACATGACTGTTGAAAACTCCAGATGCTGACATGCACCAAAAAAACCCTCGGGCAATATGCATACTTCGCCTGTAGCCAGTTGCACTGCCGGATTGGCGAACGGCATTACCACCGCGTGCATCCATCCGGAGTTCAATTCACAGTCGGCATCGGTGGTAACAATGATGGCACCCCGGGCACGCGAGATACCGGCTGCAAGGGCTGCTTTCTTTCCCTGCTCCTGGCTTTCTGTCTTTATCAGATAACCGTTTGGAGGAAGATGACGGGCCAGCCATTCGGCACCTCCATCGTTCGAACCATCGTCAACAAAAATGACTTCCAGATTCTCAGCCGGAAACGTCAAGGCCCGGATGGAATTCACCAGCCTTTCAAGATTGGGTTCCTCATCGCGAAACGAAATGACCAGCGAAACCTGCGGCAATTCCTGGTTGGCAGATGCTGGCAAGCGCGGCATGTGCCCCAGGTAGCCAACTGCAACCAGGGCAAGAATATACAAACCCAATACGAGCCAGATCATGATCATGCGACCGAATGGCGTAACTTGCAGCCGTGAGCAAAGTTGCCAAAAAAGAAGAGAAGGAGAACATCATATTGGGCCTTGACCCCGGCACCAATGTGATGGGGTACGCGATCATATCCATTCGTCTTTCACGGCCATCTCTTGTTCAATATGGTGTTATCCACCTGGGCAAGTATGGCGACCATGCCTTGAAACTCAAGAAAATTTTTGAGCGGGTATTAACTCTGGTCGAAGAATACACGCCCGACCATGTGGCGCTCGAAGCGCCCTTCTACGGAAAGAATGTACAATCGATGCTGAAATTGGGACGCGCCCAGGGTGTGGCCATGTCGGCCGCACTTTACCGCGAAGTGCCTATCACCGAGTATGCTCCCAAAAAAGTCAAACAGTCGGTGACGGGCAACGGCAACGCAAGTAAAGAGCAGGTAGCGAAAATGCTGATGCAGGTTTTCGATATCAGGGAACAACCCAAACTGCTGGACGCCAGCGATGCCCTGGCGGTGGCGTTGTGTCATTTTTATCAAAATGGAAAAACTGTGTCTAAGAATACCGGCAGTTGGTCAGATTTTGTTCAAAAAAATCCATTGAGGATAAAGGCCCAATGAAGGCACTCGTCATCAGCTTCAGTAATCTCTCCTCGGATTCTCGCGTGAAGCGGCAAATCAAGTGGTTGAAAAAGCGATACGAGGTAACGGTGGTTTGCAACGATAGATATCAGGAAGAATCGGTAACCGTGGTGACGGTTAGCCCGGGGCACAGTATCATCACTAAGTTGAGAGCAGGAATTGCCTTATTGCTGCGTCAGTTTCATTCGGCCTACCATCACCTGGTACCCGTAAAAGAACTTAGGGCGAAGATCGGGAGCAACCAATTTGACCTTTACGTAGCCAACGACATTGATGCCCTGCCATTCATTTGTGAGATTGCCGGTGATACACCCATTTATTTCGATGCTCACGAATACGCTCCCCGGCATTTTGAAGATCGCTGGCAATGGCGGCTTTTTTTTCAACGCTATAACATACATCTGTGCAAAAAGTATCTGCCCAGAGTTAACCTTATGACAACGGTGAGTCAGGGCCTCGCACAGGAGTACGCCAGGAACTTCGGAGTGTCGCCCTATTTGATATCAAATGCTCCCTCCTTTCAGGATCGAAAGCCCACACCGGTGCACGCAGAGCGGATCAGGCTTGTTCATCACGGAGGGGCTAACCCATCCCGACAACTGGAACTCATGATCCGGATGATGGCGCATCTGGACGAGAGGTTCACACTTGACCTGTACCTGATTACTCCGCCACACGCCAACAAAAAAACCCGCGCATACCTTGATCTCTTGAAAACAGAAGCCAGTCAGTTTCCAAGCCGGGTGCACATTCACCCGCCAATTCCGACCGACCAGATCGTGGAAACACTTAGTCAGTATGACATGGGAGTTTTTCTCCTGCCCCCTGTCAATTTCAACTATGCCAACACGATGCCCAACAAACTTTTTGATTTCATTCAGGCGCGGCTTGCCGTTGCCATTGGGCCCACCCCCGAGATGGCAAAACTTGTACGCGACTACCAAATCGGCATTGTGTCAGAGGAATTTACCCCGGAAAGTCTCGCGGCCCGTTTGAGCTTACTACGGGCCGAAGAGGTGAATGGCTTCAAACAAGCTACAAACCAATGTGCGAAAGATCAGTGTGCCGAAAAAAATGAAGTATTGCTGATGGACTTGCTCAGTGCCCTGCCGAAAAAGACTCGTTAATCGCTTCTTGAAGAGCCTCCAGATAACCGCGCCCAAATTTAAGATCGGGCTCCATGTAATTGCCTTCGGCCCATTCATTCCAGGATTTTAAAAAGACAATTCGGTGCTGGTGTTGCTTTTCCTTCACTGTACCCAAGACCTGCTTCACGTGCTTTTTGAACGCGTGGGGGTTTGAGTTGATAAAAATATTTCCCCTTCGGCCCGATCGGGGCGAGTGGTCCCAGTTTGGAATGATCGTAGGATAAATATTCTCCTGCCGGTCGGCCAGGTCAGAAAAATAAGGCCAAAGTTTTTCGTAATCAAAAATGCTACCGTGCTTGAACCAAAGCCTGCGCATTTTCATAAACGCTCGCTCGGGCAACGAGTATTGATGCTTGTAGAAGTGATACAGCCGAACCATATTGACAGCATCAAATCCTTTACTCAAGATGGCCCCGGTGTCTTCCTCAATCAACGTATGACCAACAAAATGAATGCCGGGCAATCCATTCCTCTGCGCCAGCGTATGCCATACTTCAATGAATTTCTCAACCTCCGGAAACTTGAGCGGTTGGTAGATCTGAAAGATGGGCTTACCCTCCACCGTGACGTACCGCTTGTCGCAAAAAGCCGGAAGTAAGGCATCAAAGTGCATACGAAAATCCTCCTCGCCTCCGTACTGCTGTTCAATCAACATGCGCTCGGTTCCCTCGCGGCTAAACTGTTTATCCTGCCAACTGTGGTTTGCCCAACTCAGGCAAAATGGAAAGTCAGGCTTACCCGATGCCACCACTTCATTGAAGGGCCGCTCGAGCAGGCGCTTTCCATTTCCAAACCAATAATGCCAATAGCAAAATCCTTCTATTCCATGTTCGCGGGCAAGGTCAGCCTGTTGCTGACGGACTTCGGGCAAACGCAAATCGTAGTAACCCAGTTCTGAGGGCACTCTCGGCTGATAATGCCCACGAAAAAGAGGCTTTGCCTTCCCAACATTGGTCCACTCCGTAAAACCCTTTCCCCACCACTCGTCATTTTCCGGAAGGGGATGAAACTGGGGAAGATAGGTGGCAAGAATACGAACGGGTTGGTTACTCATCGGCCTGCTGCTGGTGTAC
>JBKCJM010000044.1:0-17865 GCA_046301755.1 Cyclobacteriaceae bacterium | reverse complement strand
AATCGAAACCGTTGAGGTGTCGACTTTCGACTCATCCAGCAAACGTGCGTTGGCCAGCAGATCCTCCAACTGTGCGATCTTGGCTTCAAGATGACCTTGGGCATCCTTGGCGGCATCGTACTCTGCATTTTCGCTGAGGTCACCTTTGTCGCGGGCTTCTGCAATTTGCCGCGCAATATCGGCACGTCCTTTGGTTTTCAATTCCGACAATTCTGCCTTGAGCTTTTCAAGCCCATCCTTCGTGTAGTACGATATTTTCTTGATCATAACGGTTCGCCTTTTCTGACGACTGGATAAAAAGAAACAACGGCTTAGTTGCCGAAACCGTTGCGTAAACAAAGGTAGAAGAATAAAATCAAAATACAATCCGTTGGCCGAAGCTCACGCGCCTACCAACTCAGGCAGATTCAACTTCACCTGTTCGGCCAGTTCATCATCCAACTGGGCCAGATACAACGTCTTGGCCTTCATGAGTTGATCAAGTGTCAAGCCCTTTGCCCCGCGCAAGTCAGCTTTGTACAAACTGGCATTTTCAAAATTGGTACCCATCAGGTAGCTGTTGCGCAAGTTGGCTTCCATCAGGTAGGCATTCTGGAAATCGGCCTTAATCAGAAAAGCCCCTTCAAACTGTGCTTTGATGAGAAATGCATCGCGGAAGTTGGCACCACTCGCGTAGGATGCCGTAAAGCTGGCCTGGTTCAGGTTGGCGTTTTCAAGATTGGTTTGATTGAGCCGGCTGTTATCCAGGTTCGACTCGATGAGCGTGGCATTGGAAAGATTAGCCAGGTTGAGGTTTGAACCTTTCAGGTTAACATAATTCAGATTGGTGCGGGCGAGGTAGCATGTCACCAGGTTGATCTCGTAAATCTTATGGCGGTTGAGTCGCTTTATGTTACCGACAGTGCGCAGGGCAGCTTCTTCCGACTCCCAGAGCCGGAAGTCATCAATCTCATCTTTATAGGCCCGGATGCGCTGACGTGTCTCACCATTCTGATTCAGCCAAAAAAGCAAAATACCAATCACGGCAATATCGAAGATCATGCCGTGCGCCTCAGCCAGAACCTGTGGCCAGAATGTGGTAAAGTCGTTCAGGTAATACGGAAGGCTGAGCCCCATCACCAGCACGCCCACCAGCACCAGCACCGAAGTAGCCGTTAGCAATGGCCGCTCGATGATGTTATCGAAAATTGCCTCAAGGCGTTTGGTCAATCGGATGAAACGTGATCGCATGGAAATCAAAAGTACCGTGCCAATATTCGTAAATCGGATCAATTTTAGTAATAAACTTACATGTGTGCTTACCGGCCCCGCCTCAGGCTTCGGCCACTAGCTGCTGGGTGATCCAAACAAACTCATCCACACCTAATTGTTCGGCACGTTGATCGAACAACGGTTGCTCCAGCGTGCCGGGTAAAAAGGGCAGAGACTTCAGGCAATTCCGCAAAGTTTTACGCCTGGTGTTGAAGGCCTGCTTCACCACCTTTACAAACGACTGCTCGTTGCAGGGCATTGACTGACGGCTGTTACGCGTAAGCCGGATAACCGCTGACATCACCGCGGGTGGCGGATGAAAAACTCCGGGTGGCACTTTGAACAAATACTCAATATCGTACCAGGCCTGCAGCAAAACGCTCAAAATGCCGTATGTCTTGCTGCCCGGAGGCGCAGCCAGCCGGTCGGCCACCTCTTTTTGGATCATAGACACCACCGAGAGCACGTGTTGGCGGCTCTCCAGGATTTTGAAAAAGATCTGCGAGGAAATGTTGTAGGGAAAATTTCCGATGACACTCAGCGGCTGCGTCCATCGGTGCGGGTCAATCTTCAGGAAATCCGTTTCGAGAATTCGGCCAGCCAGCACCGGGAAGTGCTGGTGAAGATGGACAACGGATTCCGAATCAATTTCGACCAGCCACAGGTCATGTTTCTTCCCAATCAAAAAACCGGTTAACACCCCCGTACCCGGCCCGATTTCAACAACAGCACGATCGGGGTGGAATGGCAGCGCGTCTACTATCCGGTGAGCAATGTTGCGGTCGGTGAGAAAATGTTGCCCCAGATATTTTTTCGGACGAACCATGCGATACCCTTGCTTCGAAAGATAGAAGGATAAATTGTATTTATGTTTACTTTGCACTCATCCAATCCACATGCACGTTCCTTCCGACAAACCCCGCATTGGCATATCCATCGGTGACCTCAACGGCATCGGGCCGGAGGTAATCATCAAGGCTTTGGGCGACAGCCGGATTCTGTCCATGCTAACGCCCGTGGTGTACGGCTCCACCCGTGTGCTTTCCTACTACCGGAAACTGATGGAGCTGGAAGAATTCAACTACAGCCAGGTTCGCAACAAAGGGCAGTATTTCCCTAAGTCGATTAACGTGGTCAACTGCTGGGAGGATGTTATCGAACTGAAACCCGGACAGCCTTCGCGCGAAACAGCTCGTGCCGCGTTAGTGGCTTTGCGCCAGGTGGTGGATGACACGCGAAACGGTTTCCTGGACGGGTTTGTGACAGGCCCCATTGACAAAAACACGATTCACGCCTCCGATTTTCCGTACCACGGGCACACGGAGTACCTCACACAGGAGTTCAATGCCACCGAAAGTCTCATGCTAATGGTGAGCCACAACTTCCGGTTGGGCCTGGTAACCGAACATGTTCCCGTGCGCGAGATCGCTCAGTTTATTACCCGCGAGCGGGTGGAGTTGAAAATCCGCCTGTTAGAGTTATCGCTAAAGAATGATTTCGCCATCAGCAAGCCGCGCATTGCCATACTGGGGCTCAACCCTCACGCTGGAGATGAAGGTCTCTTGGGAAAGGAAGAAATCGAGATCATAAAGCCTGTAATCGCTGACTTGAAGAATAAAGGCAAACTTATCTTCGGGCCATTTCCGGCTGATGGATTCTTTGCAACCGGGCAGCACGCCCGGTACGATGGCGTACTGGCGATGTATCACGATCAGGGACTCGTGGCTTTTAAGACACTGGCCTTTGAGTCGGGAGTCAATTTTACGGCCGGTCTTCCGGTCGTGCGCACTTCACCGGACCACGGCACCGCATATGGCATTGCCGGGAAGAACCTGGCTGATGAGGGATCAATGCGCGAAGCCATTTATCTGGCAGCCGACCTGGCTACAGCACGCGCCCGGCAACTGGTGGAGAAATAATTGCACTTGAACTTACATTTTCGTTAAAATAGCTTTTGCCCTGCCAACTGGTGCGCTGACTTCGTAGATTTACCTGTTCCAGCGCCCGTCCCCCTCCCATGGACATCGTTACAAAAAAGCAACTCAACATACTTATTCAGCTGGCTGAAGCCGACAAGCATTTTGCCACGGCCGAACGCGATATGATTTTTAAAATCTCCCGCGACCGCAAATTTCCGGATGACAGCGTGCAGGCACTTATCAAAAATCCGGAGCCGATTGGCACGCTGGGCGCTTTATTGCCCGACCAGAAGTTCAACTACCTGCTGGCCAGCATTGAAGTGATTTTTGTTGACCAAAAGGTATTTGAGAGCGAATTGATTTTTGCCCGCAGCATTGCCATCAAGCTGGGATTCAAAAAGAGCATGGTCGATTTTCTGGTCGAAAATTACCAGAAAATGAACCCTGCGGAACTTAAGACCCGCGCCATGGCTGATTTCAGCTAGTTGCCAACAATACCAATTATTTGATTATCAGATCGATAGACTGACACACCCGAAAAAAGAAGGTGCGTAAAAGGTTCATAATCCGGCAAAACCTGATAAATTTGCCCCCTCGTTTAAAATTGCCCAGGTGAATCTCTTCGAAATCAACATCGTTGGGCTCAGTAATAAGGTTCACACCTTTGATTTTGAGCTGGATAGCGGGTTTTTTGAGAAGTACGGAAAGGAAATACTGGAAGGCGGGCAGTTTCAGGCGAAGGTGCTTTTGAATAAGCACGAAACGTTCATCGAGGCTTCTTTTGACATCAGGGGTACAGCGCAGTTGCTGTGCGATCGCTCGCTGGAGCCGTTTGACCAGCCCGTCACCCTGCTGAAAAAAGTTGTGTTCAAGTATGGCGAAGCAGCCAGCGAGGAAAGTGATGAAATCATCATCATACCCCGCGACCAGCCGAGCCTGGAATTGGGGCAATTGATGTATGAATTCATTTGCCTGGCGATTCCCATAAAGCGCCTGCACCCGCGGTTTGCCGGGGAAGCCGAAGATGATACAGAAGGGAAAGTGGTGTACCGCTCCGAAGCCGGGGAAGAGGATCCGGAAGGAACGTTGGACCCGCGATGGAGCGAATTGTTGAAATTAAAAAAGAACGAGAACTAAATACTTTACGTCATGCCAAATCCGAAACGAAAAACCAGCAAGACCCGCAGAGATAAACGCAGAACGCACTACAAAGCGGTAGCCAAGCAATTTGCAACTGATCCCGTAACGGGCGAAACTCACCTGCCGCACCGCGCCTACTGGCACGAGGGCAAGCTCTACTTCAAGGGCAACGTGGTGATGGAAAAAGAAGTACTCGCCTGATTGTTCATGGCCGGTCTTGTGTCGAAAAGCAAACCAGCCGGTCAGGGGCCTTCGTCACTCATTGGTGAACAAGGTTCAATTCATCTCATTCTCAATGCTCGGTGTGCAGCCGGGCATTTTGCTTTCCTAACCGTTACCCCTCATGAGTAAAACAAGGGCAGCCATCACCGGTGTGGGCGGCTACGTACCCGACTACGTGCTCTCCAACAAGGAACTTGAAAAAATGGTGGACACCACCGATGAGTGGATTACCACCCGTACTGGCGTTAAGGAACGCAGGATTCTGAAAGGTGAAAACCAGGGCGTATCCGTCATGGGCGTAGCAGCCGTGCGCGACCTTTTGGCCAAAACCAAGGTAGATCCGAAAGAAATTGATTGCATCATA
Organism: Cyclobacteriaceae bacterium; assembly: GCA_046301755.1. Classification (GTDB taxonomy): domain Bacteria; phylum Bacteroidota; class Bacteroidia; order Cytophagales; family Cyclobacteriaceae; genus ELB16-189. Next base: position 12,969 of record JBKCJM010000044.1, on the reverse strand, counting down.
TTTGCCACCGTAACGCCCGACATGGTGTTTCCGGCCTCGGCAAACCTGGTGGCCGCAGAAGTAGGCGCAACCAACGCGTTTAGCTTCGATATGAGCGCTGCATGTTCGGGTTTTCTCTATGCACTAAGTGCAGGCGCTGGGTTCATTTCGAGTGGCATGTACAAAAAGGTGGTAGTCATTGGTGGAGACAAGATGTCATCCATCCTGGACTACACCGACCGCACCACGTGCATCATCTTTGGCGATGGAGCCGGCTGTGTATTGCTGGAGCCAACCACAGAAGATGTGGGAATCATCGATGCCGAACTGAAGAGCGATGGCTCTGGCGCACCCTACCTGCACATGAAGGCAGGCGGAAGCCGGCTACCAGCTTCGCATGACACGGTGGACAAACACCTGCATTATGTGTACCAGGAAGGTTCTACAGTATTCAAGTTTGCCGTAACCAATATGGCAGAAGTGGCAGGCGAAATTGTGGAGCGCAACCATCTGAAGCCGCAAGACATTGCCTGGCTGGTACCCCACCAGGCCAACAAACGAATTATTGATGCCACCGCACAGCGCGTAGGCATTACAGAAGATAAGGTGATGATGAACATAGCCCGGTATGGCAACACGACTGCCGGCACCCTGCCCCTTCTGTTGTGGGATTATGAGAAGCAACTGAAGAAGGGAGACAACCTGGTGTTGGCTGCTTTTGGCGGAGGTTTTACCTGGGGTGCCATTCTGGTGCGCTGGGCGTATAACAGCAACTAAATTTTAAGACTAATCTATCTTTTTGAGTTTTATGGCGACAATTTCAGATTTGAGCAAGGGTAATTTTGTTCGGTACAATGGAGAAGTCATGCAGGTGGAGGAATTGCTGCACCGCACCCCCGGCAACTTGCGGGCGTTCTATCAAGTGAAGCTGCGCAATGTGCGCAATGGCAAGCTGGCGGAGAATCGATTCCGCCCAGGCGATGAAATTCAAATGCTGCGGGTAGAAACCAAAGAATACCAGTACCTCTATGCCGATGGCGAAAGCCTCGTGTGCATGGACAACAACACCTACGATCAGATCTACCTGGACAAAGCCTTACTCGGTGATGCCGTGAACTACATCAAGGAAGGTGTCACCCTTATCATCGCGTTTGAAAACGGCACGAGCCCGATTACCGCAGAAGCACCTCAGCACGTGGTGGTGAACGTTACGTACACAGAGCCCGGCATCCAGGGCGATACGGCTACGCGCACGCTGAAACCGGCAACCATTGAAACCGGTGCCGAAATTCGTGTACCTTTATTCATCAATACGGGTGACAACATCAAGATTAAGACGTCAACGGGTGAATACGTTGAACGGGTTAAATAATATGGCAGCCAAGAAATCAAAAAACGGCAAGGAGACCGCTCCGGCCGAAAAAGAAAAACTAACCTCTACGGATATGAAAACGTCCGAGATCCGGGACCTGATTGATTTCATCTCCCAAACCGGGCTCAATGAAGTGAACATTGAAACCCGCGAGCTTAAACTTCACGTGAAGCGCGAGCCCGATCAGAAAGTGTTGAAATCGGCAGCCCCTGTAATGGCTGCGCCCATGGCCATGCCTCCGGCTGTAGCAGCCCCTGCGCCAGCCGCTCCGGCTCCGGCAGCTCCCAAGGCAGAGAAGCCTGCGGCTGCCAGCAAAAACACACTGGAGATCAAATCGCCCATGATCGGCACGTTCTACCGCTCTGCCAACCCGGATTCGCCTCACTTCGTTTCGGTGGGCGATAAGGTTTCCAAAGGGCAAACGGTGTGTATCATTGAGGCCATGAAACTATTCAATGAAATTGAATCCGAAGTTTCGGGCACCGTGGTGAGGGTGATGGTGGAGAACTCCTCCCCTGTTGAATACGATCAGGTGCTATTCGTAGTAGAACCGGATTAATTGTTTACGATTTTTGATTTACCAATCCGATCAATCCGGGGCACCGGCTAGTCGGGAAAATGTAAGTCCGAAATCTGAAATCCAAAATCGACTTTCATGTTTAAAAAAATATTGATTGCCAACCGGGGTGAGATCGCATTGCGGGTCATCCGCACGTGCAAAGAGATGGACATCCGCACCGTAGCTGTGTATTCCACAGCTGACCGCGAAAGCCTTCACGTTCGGTTTGCTGACGAAGCAGTTTGCATTGGTGATGCACCCAGCAAGGAATCGTATCTGAATATTCCCCGGCTGATTTCGGCAGCCGAGATCACGAATGCCGATGCCATTCACCCGGGTTACGGCTTCCTATCCGAGCGGGCGGAGTTCTCGGCCATCTGCCACGAGTACGGCATCAAGTTCATCGGCCCCTCGCCAGAGATGATCAACGCCATGGGCGACAAGTCCACGGCCAAAGACACGATGAAAAAAGCGGGCGTGCCGACCATTCCCGGGTCGGAAGGCTTGCTGGGTTCCATGGAAGAAGGAATGAAGATCGCCAAGGAGATCAAATACCCGGTAATCCTCAAAGCTACGGCCGGTGGTGGTGGCAAGGGTATGCGCATCATCAACGATGAAAGTGAATTTAAGAAGGCCTGGGATGATGCCCGGAGGGAAGCTGGAGCTGCTTTCGGCAACGATGGCGTGTACCTGGAGAAATTTGTTGAAGAGCCCCGCCATATTGAAATACAGGTGGTGGGCGACCAATATGGAAAAGTATGTCACCTGAGCGAACGTGACTGCTCCATACAACGCAGACATCAAAAATTACTGGAAGAAACACCCTCACCCATTGTGAGCCAGGAATTGCGCGAACGAATGGGCGAAGCCGCCATCAAAGGCGCCAAGGCCATCAACTACGAGGGCGCTGGCACCATCGAATTTCTGGTGGATAAACATGGCGACTTCTACTTCATGGAAATGAACACCCGTATTCAGGTCGAGCACCCGATTACGGAAGAAGTGACGGACTACGACCTGATCAAGGAACAAATCAAAGTGGCGGCCGGGGTGCCCATTTCGGGCCGAAACTACTTCCCCAACCTGTTTGCAATGGAATGCCGTATCAATGCCGAAGATCCGGCAAACGGATTCCGCCCGTCACCAGGCAAGATTCTGAATTTACATTTGCCGGGTGGCCATGGTGTGCGGGTAGATAGCCATGTGTATGCCGGCTATACCATTCCTCCGAACTATGACTCGATGATTGCCAAGCTGATCGTCAGCGGTCAATCGCGCGAGGAAGTCATCACGCGCATGAAACGGGCGCTGAGTGAGTTTGTGATCGAAGGAATCAAGACTACAATACCGTTCCACCTGAAGTTGATGGACAATGCTATCTTCCGCTCGGGAAAGTTCACCACCAAGTTCCTGGAGACTTCGTTTGATTTCTCGGAGTTGAAGTAAGCCAGGCTTAGTTCTCCTGTCTTTCGCCTGTGTGCGCTTTGCTGTACGCATCAATGATGTCGCGCACCAGGCGGTGTCGCACTACATCGCGCTCATTCAGTTCCACAAAGCCAATGTCTTTGGTGTTGTACAGAATCCGAACGGCTTCCTTGAGGCCTGATTTCTGATTGGGGGGCAGATCAATCTGGCTGGTATCGCCCGTGACGATCATCTTGCTATCGGGGCCCATGCGGGTCAAAAACATCTTCATCTGCATGGGAGTGGTGTTTTGCGCCTCATCCAAAAGAATGAAGGCGTTGTTCAACGTTCGCCCACGCATGTATGCCAACGGAGCGATTTCAATGATCTCACGCTCCATGAAGTATTTGAGCTTTTCATGGGCAATCATATCACCCAGAGCATCGTAAATGGGCCGCAGGTAAGGATCGATTTTTTCTTTAAGGTCGCCCGGAAGAAAACCCAGGTTTTCTCCGGCTTCCACCGCGGGGCGGGTAATAATGATCTTCTTTACTTGTTTATTCTTCAACGCGCGCACCGCCATAGCAACGGAAATGTACGTCTTGCCTGTACCAGCAGGCCCTAAGGCAAATACCAGGTCGTTGTCTTTCACGGCCTGCACCAACTTCTGCTGGTTAACCGTTTTTGCCTTGATTGGGTTGCCACGGGTACCATAAAGCAATAACCCCTCGGGAGCATCTTCTGGAATGAATTCCTGCCGCTCCTGGGCAATATAGCCACGTACGTTTTCGCTTGTTACCCGGCCAAACTGGTGAAAATGGTCCACCAAGGCCGCGAGAACATCTGCAATTTGTATGACTTCGGAGCTGTCGCCCCGCACCACAATCTCGTTGCCCCGCGAAATGATCTTACTCTTGGGAAAGGCCTGCGACAACTCATTGATGTTGCGGTTTTCAATACCCAGAAAATCAATCAGTGAAATGTCGTCCAGTGTTACGGTTTTTTCGATCAACGAAGTAAAATGGGTTAAATGAACTAATTTTGACATCAAAGTTAAAACAAATTCCGGTGCGCGGCTTGCCCGGACTTCCGGATGGCGATCATCACGTTACTAACCGATAGCGGAGACAGCGACCACTATGTGGCGGCCATCAAGGCGAAAATTCTCAGCGTCAACCCCGGCATTAGCCTGGTAGACATCAGTCATCGTATTGCGCCATGCGACATTGCCCATGCAGCTTTTGTTCTGAAATCGGTCTTCCGTGAATTTCCCCGCAACACGGTGCACCTGGTTGGGGTTGATGCCATCGGTGGAAAGGATGACGCGTTGATTGCCGTGCAACTGGAGGATCATTTTTTCGTTACGGCCGACCATGGTCTCCTCGGCCTCATCAGTGAGAAAAACCATCAGAGTATGGTTGAATTGAATGCCGTAAATCCCGTGCTCACCACCTTTCCCGAACGTGATCTACTGGCTCCCGCAGCCGCCCGACTGGCCAGTGGTGTAAACATCACCACGTTGGGTAAACCCATGTCAGGTTTCAAAAAGATGATGGACCGGCAGGTGAAAGCCAATAAGCGTTTAATCACTGGCCACGTCATCCGAGTAGATGCTTTTGGTAATCTGGTGACCAATATTCCGCGCGATGTTTTCGAAACCTTAAGCAAAGGCAAAAGCTATACGATTCAGTTTGGGGGAGAGAAATTCAGGAAACTGCATACCCAATACCACCAGGCGGAGCAAGGTGATTGCTTTGTTTTGTTTAACAGCCTGGGCCTGCTCGAAATTGGCATCTACAAGGGAAATGCCAGTGAACTTCTGGGGCTTGGATACGATAGTGTTGTAAATATTCTGTTTGAAGAGTGATCACGGCTTGCGCCCTCTTCGGAAATACCAATAGAGAGCATAGCTGATACCCACCAGAAACGCGAAGGGAAGAATAGCTCCCACCACGTAGCCAACCTCATAGGCGTTGTCGCGCGAAGCCAGCGAGTCTGCCGAAACAACCAGCAGGTAAAGAAATTTGGTCATCTTGCGGCAAATCTAATCGAAAATGCTAATCCGGATTGTACGCATGCATTTTACTGAGGCGGGTGTTGACGAGTTCCTGTCCATCTTTGATCAACACAAAGAGGCCATTCGTAATTTTCCGGGGTGCCTTTCGCTGCAGCTACTGCGCGATGCCGATGACCCCGCCTGCTACTGCACGCTTAGTCATTGGCAGGACGAACAAAGTCTGGAAAGCTACCGCAAATCCGAATTGTTTGGCGAGGTGTGGGGGCGCGTAAAAACCTTGTTTTCGGCACGTACCCAGGCGTTCTCGCTGAAGAAATATATTGAAATGTAGAATTGCAGGGATTTTAAACTTTAAACATCTTTGCACCCCCAGTTTGACCGGTGCCGAAGCAAAAATGCTGGCGCGGTGAACAAATGCCTGAGTGGCGGTCCCGATAAATCGGGATGGTAGACGCGCACGAGCCAAAGTCCGTGTGCTGAAAACACGAGGGAAAAATGCCTAAGTGGCGGAACTGGTAGACGCGCACGACTCAAAATCGTGTACCGAAAGGTGTGCCGGTTCGATTCCGGCCTTGGGTACTAACCCCGGCAATTGTTGCCGGGGTTTTATTTTTTCATTAGGCTTACGCGAACCCTAACCTTGTCGTGTCGGTACCTGTTCGAAAGATTGTAGCCGTCATAAAAGTACATGGGCACGAGCAATTCAACTTCAAGTGCCTAATGACCCTGATAGTTTATTACCCACTACACATTCAAACCCAGTGGTTGTTATTACCGAAAATAGTCAGGAATTGAATACAGACGCAAACACCACAAATCGCAGGCTTTTCCGACAGTAAGGTTAGTTAAGTATAAGATCGTCCACATTTCTCCTATAACTAAAAAATGGCGTGTCGGCTTTACCGATCCGAACTACCATTTGTATCTTTTGATCGCCACGAATGCCATTCAACTGGTTGTATTGCTCCCGCAGTTTGTCCATTGAAGCAAATTCCTGTAGCACCTGGCTCATTGGGTGGATGTAATAGTGGCGGAGCGTAATTGCCAGCTGAAATCGGGCATAATCCATCCCTGCTTTTATCCAGTCGGTCTGCGTGTTGGTTTCGGTGATAAATTGAACCAGCGAGTTAGTTGACTTTACTCTCTTTTCATAACTGCTCAAATAATGGCTGATGGTAGATGGCTTATGCCAATTCTTGGCATCTAACCCTTTGAGCATCATTTCAGCAAAGAATTTTTTTAGCCCTGTAGTTCCTCCGGCCGGCAGGTTAATGCCATCACGGAGTTGCTCAATCCGCGTGTCACTCTCCCGAAACCAGATACGTGATTCATCATAAGTCTCATATGTTTTGCTCTCAACAACCATACCCTCGCACAACACGTTGACATGATCGGTTACAGCCGAATGAGCAATATGCCTTATTGTGGCGTGTTGCGGCTTGCACTGTTCAACCATCATGTCGAATTCCTCAGTTGAAAGGATCTGATTCGAATAGGCTAGACGATTTGTTTTGCGTGCAAAGATGGCTTCCGACAGCGGATCCACAGCATCCTGAGCGGGAATCAGAGTTATGTGCGCCACGGGTAACACCCCCACCTGTGCAATCGAATACTCGCCATCCGGCAATAAGGCAATTTGCGCCTTGTACCCTTGTGAGGATATGCCGGCTGCCATTACACTGAGAAAACAGCCGCAGCCAATATGAATTTGCCTAGCGGTTGGATCAGTGGCAGTAAGCAAGCGCGTCTCATCTACGTACATGGTGAAGGAAGAATCAGACTGAAGACGGAACTTCCAGGCTTGAGTATTGTGTGGGTTAGGTGCATTTACGCCAAAAGCAATCGCCTTGAGAGCGGGCGTGGAAAAATCATCCGGGTTGGGCCGCCTTTTGGACGACAGTGCATTTTTGTCTGCACCAAGACCACACTGCGCTAGCATTGTGGCAGTTATGAGCGTGCCGGTGTGTAGAAGAAATGTTCTGCGTTCCATATATTCACCTAATTTTGTATGAGAGTTAAAAAATCCCTAACGAGCCAAGAAACGATACCCGATACTGACGTTCACCACCCACGGTGTATTGCCTGCACCAATGTTAAGCGCCTTCAAAGTCTCTTTTTCACCGGTGAATTTGTTCTCATACGAGAACTGATCGTTTTCAAGTGAGGTTGATACATTTGGCCAATACCTTACACTGGGGGCAATCATTATGTTTTTTATAAACCCTTGCTTTTTTTCAAAGGGCATCCATCGACCGTATAAGCCCAATCCAAGGGTAAACGTGTTATAGGCTACGATTCGGTTGACTTCTGTCTGGCTTTCATCGTCATAATACATTTCAAACCGATGCCATTTCGGTTCAACACGGAGATTTAGAAACCGCGTGAACCGATAACCAATTCCAAAGCCGGTAGAATACGGCAGGTGTACTGCTAGTTTCTGGGCCATCAGTTCATCCGGCAGCTGCTCGTTGGCAAACTCGAGGGAGACACCATGGGAATAATCAAACACCAGTTTGGGCGTGAAGTAATTCACCTCCATGTTAAACCCACTGAGCAGTAGGGGTTGGTTGATTCCAAATAGAACGACTGCCTCGTGTTTATACGGGGTGGTCTTTTGTGCTGATGCAACAAAAGCTATGACAAAGGTGAGGAGGACAGAAATAACTGCTTTCATACAAGTGGGATTATTATATTCAGGTTCACTGTTGATACAAAAGTCGGGGCGCTACCGCTGAATCGAATTGATCTATGTTAAGAAATAGCCCTGATATGAATAATGGAATACGGGTCGGGATGCCGACCCGTCTCCTGAACTGGTTATACTATACTTCAAAAACGAAACCCAACCCGAAGTGAACCCAGCATAAAGGGCTCTTCCCCTACTTCTTTTTGAAGCGTTTCATCTTCATAAATTGGCCACGGGTTGGACTTGTAGACCACACCGGCTATACCGAATTGCGGAAGAATATACCATTTCTTTACTTTTCCCAAGTTACACTGATACCCCACATAACCTGACATCAGCCAATCAAAACTGTTGTAGGTCTCTCCCGTAGTCACGTGATCTTTCAATACGCCCAATCCAGTCGTTTGGTTGAATTCCAGGTGCAAGCCTTTCCACAAATATTGCCGGTAGCCGGTAACGATACTGTAATCCGCAAAGTTACCTTCAGTATCGCGGTCACGGGGCAAATCAGCATTTAATCCCAGAATAAGGTCCCCACGCATGGATTCATTTGTCCATAAGGTTCGTGTGTAATGAACGCGAATGGTTTTCGATACAAAGGGCCAAAGCACATCAGCTTCAACCGCATTTGGTGATGGAGCGTTTTGCTGAGCCGAAACTTGTATGAAGCTCAACAAGGCAATAAAGTAAATGATTGTTTTCATGGTTTTTTTGATTAATCGTGTGTATTAAAAGCGCAGTCCAATCTGAAAGGCAATGTTTGAATTTTTAAAATCTTGTTCACCAACACCCGTCACCTCACCCTGCCGAGATGCCATTTCGTATTCCGTTGAAAGAATGATTCCATTTCCATTCTTCAACATGAAGTCATAACCGATCCCAAACACAAACGCATTACCGATCGCAAACTGATGATCGTATTGTTGCTGAGATTCGTTCTTATACTTTTGGGTAAACTGGCTAACGAAGTAATAATCGAGCATGACAAACGGGCCGGTTTGTGCCGCTTTGTTGAAGGGAAAAATCTTGGTGGTAATTGCAGCTCCCCAGAAATTAAAAAACATTTCGTCACCGTTGTCGCCCTGCGCTGGGCCTGCACCCAGGCTCTTGAACTTTAATCCGGAGTTAAAGTAATTCCCCCAGCTAAATTTTCGATACACGGCCAGTGTTGCCACACCGCCACCTGATGTGGAGAAATTACCTGATTCATAGGATTGGTCAAGGCCTTCACCAAATTGCGTAATTCCATAACCGGCTTTGAATTCGCCATAAGTGAAGGACCTTTTATCTTGGGCCTGGGCAGTTAGTAACCCAATAAGGCCTAATAGCGTCAAAAACGTGCTTTTTAATGGTGTCATCGCTTTTTGTTTTGTTGATGACACAAAGATAAGGCGCCCAGCAGCCACGGTTCATTGACGATGGTTAAGATCGTCTCAAGGGGTGATTCTTTTTCTGATCCGGCTTAAGGATTCGGGACTGATGCCGAGGTATCGGTTAAAGGATGAAGTTGCCCAAAAAATTGCCGTGTGCGCAGTTGGCTTGGTTCGATGTTCCTTTACAATCAACCCGTTTTGCGCCCAAGCTTTGCCCGCAGCCGACTAAGACTTTCTGGTTTGACCCCAATCATTGAGGCAATGTATTTTTGTGGCACTTTTTCAATAAACCCAGGAAAATGCTTTACAAAATAAAAGTAACGCTGTTCGGCATCGCTTGCCAACTGTTGAAAAACCCGGTCCTCAAAACCAACTACATTTCGTTCAATCATGCGTACCCATAAGTCACGCAAAACGCTGTGCTGTTCATACAAGATTAGCCAGTCCTTCTTAGACAGAATCCAGATACGGCAGGGGCTAATGGCTTGCAGAAAATGAGAGCATGGTCTCTCCGAAATAAAACTTCCTAAAGACGTAACAAACTCACCCGGCAAGCTTACCCATCGTGTTACTTCATCTTTTTCTGTCGCGTAGAAATGTCGGATCATCCCTGACTCCAAGAAACCGATAACATTACAAATCTCCCCTTCCCTAACCCACATTTCGTTTGATGGCAACTGCACCAGCTTAAACTTGTGGAAAAAATCCTCGACTTGAGCACTTGAGATTTTAACAATTGACTGGATGAGATCGGCAAATGTAAGCTTTACGTCCATTCCGGCTTCAATGCAGGTTGGTAAAGGTAATAAAAAGGCAAATGGCGGTAAAGAACCTAAAAGCTGACAGCTCTAAACCAACTAAAGTCAAGCCTATGGCCGCGTGTCCCTTTCAACTGGTGTTATGTCCACTCCATTCAAAACTCCATCGGTGAAACTCTAAACTGAATAAATTTTCGAGCCCCAACCTGCGCCCACAATTTAAAACCGTCTGAACTAAGTTCACGCTTTTTCAACGAAAAAGGAAGTCAACGTGGGTCTTACCGCTACTCCCTTCTGACCCCGGCTTATTTCGCGAGAAAAGCCTCCGTCACCGGCTGGCCCGTCATGCCGCTCGGAAATTTTGTCTTAAGCAGCAACGCCAATGTTGGGGCAATATCCGTAATCGTGCGGTAGTTGGCTGACGAACCATGCCGTATGCCGGCTCCAAAAAGAATAATCGGGATGTGGGTGTCGTAGGTCCAGGGAGACTGATGAGTAGTGCCTTGCGGCCACGAACCGGAGAACCAGCCGGGTTGCAAAACATACGCGAGGTCGCCCGAACGTTTGGGATGAAAACCCCGGATCACCATTCCCCGGATGCCCCCCTCCGTGAAGCTGCCCTGACGAAGGGTGCTTTCGGAGTAGTAGTTGTAAATGCCCTCCTGGGTCATCAGGAAATTGCCCGTCAGTTGAGATGCAATAAGCATATCAACTCCGGCTGCCTTCACATCGCTCGAAAAGGCTTCCTGATCAAAGAACACCTGCTCGTTGCTCACATTCGCAATGAGTTTGCGGCCGGGAAAGTAAGGTTTTAGAAAATCAACAAGATCCGAACGGAGCTTTTCTGTACTCAGCAGGCCGGCCGGCATACTTTTGTCCTTCAGGTATTGCGGCACTTCGGCAACCCCATGATCAGCGGTGATGAAAACCGTGTACTTGCCCACGCCCACTGCTTTATCGAGCGTTGTCAAAATCTGCTGAATGTTGCGATCTAACCGAAGGTAGGTGTCTTCCACTTCCACCGACTGCGGCCCGGCCGCATGACCGATGATATCGGGTGTTGAATAGGAAATGCACAAGAAGTCAGGTGTTGCATCTGTGCCCATTTGTTCTTCGCGCAAAGCGGCCAATGCAAACTCGGTCAGCACATCATTGGCAAATGGCGTAAGTGAAAGTAAATCATAGTTTCCATTCTTGGCGCGCAGCTCGGGCAGGTTGTATGGAAAAGTTGACGTATTCTTTCCAGCCAGGCGCCTTTCATAAGGCGATTCATCCGGGCCACTCTCCACATATTGATCCACCGGAAGCAAGGGCTTCCAGGTCTGAAGAAGAAATTGGTCCGGCAATTTGCGGTCGTTGAACGCCTGGACCCATGCGGGTAGTTGCATCATGTAATACGTGCTGGTAACAAACTGCCCGGATTTTCCATCGTACCAATAGGCACCATCGGGATGGTGGCCGCCTGGCAATACCGCCCCGCGGTCTTTAAAGGAGAGGCTCACCACCTTAGCCCGAAACTGAGTTGAAATCTTGAGCTCATCGGTAATTGTCGTAGACATCAATCGGGATGGCGATACCTTTCCATTACTTGAGGCGTTTCCCACCGGGAGGTAAAGGGAATCCTCCACACAGTTTACCGTCTGCCGGGTTGATTTGTCATAGTATTCATTTCCAATTATTCCATGAATGGCCGGTGTTGCGCCTGTGTAAATTGAAGCATGTCCGGGACCCGTGTACGTAGGCACATAGTTATAATGTGCATTTGAAAGCGTAAAGCCCTCACCCATCAGGCGCTTAAAACCACCGGCACCCAATTTCGCACTATACCGGTACAGATACTCCATGCGCATCTGGTCTACTACAATGCCTACCACCAGGCGAGGTTGCTCCGCCTCCTGCCCCACGGCATGGAAAAGCGGGTTCAGGAAAAAAGCGATAAGCAGAATTCGTTTCATGGATGGCAAGTTTTCAAAAAAAAGTGAATCATCAACCGGGTTTTACATGAACAAAACGTTAATCGTCACATTCGAGCCGGTTGTAATCCACCTCCTCGAGTGCCATTCGGTACAGGAGTTTACCCGCCTCATCGAAATACATGACGATAAAGATACCGGCCTCCTCCACGTTCTTCTCGGCCCGAAACACGGGTTTATCTCCGGGCGCAAATAAACCGATGGCATGATAGGTTGGGGCAAGTACCATGCCATGCCGGGGGCTGTACAAGCCATAATATTCATCCACCTGAATGCGGGCAACCTGGGTATCCCTGCCTGAATTCAGGATGGAAAAGTTGCGGACATCGTTAACGAGCGCTTGCCGCGTGCTGGCACTAATCAGTCTCCACCGGTGATCCTGCTTGACCCAGACCAGCGAATCGGCCCATGGCAATACCTCATCAAACTCAAAAACGGCTCGGGCCCGGGCATCCCACGAAATGAATCCGAACCTCCCTTGTGAAAACCCGATCAAGACAGCGGCCGAAACCTGAATGATATTTCGCTCAAAGGTTGGTTTAATAACGCGTCCCGTTGCCAGATCATAAAGCCCAAACTTTTTGTCCTTCAGCAGGGATAAGCGGTTATTGGCTACCGGAAGAAAGTGGTCATACTCCGGGGAAAGAATGACTTTTCCCTCGCGGGTCAGCAAACCTTTTTTTCCGTTGCGGATGATAACAAGAAATTCTCCCATGGATTGCACCTGGTCGGCCTCCGCAGCGAACAGGCGCTTGCCGGTGCGAATGTCAAAAATCTCTTTCCTCAGCTTATCAACGGTATAAAAATACCGGACGGAATCTGCCGACTCAACCCAATTCACTTCGGCA
>JBKCJM010000043.1:0-12628 GCA_046301755.1 Cyclobacteriaceae bacterium | reverse complement strand
AGTCAGTACCACGTGTCGCGGGTGCTCGACCTTTCGCCTCACGAAAAGCAGGAACAGTTTCTGGAGGGCACCGGAAGTCTGGTGCTCGATCACATCAATGGAGTGGCGTATGCCGCTATTTCGCCACGCACTTCGCCCGGGCTCGCTGAGGAGTGGTGCCGTACCATGCGATTTACTCCGGTGATCTTTCATGCCGGGGATGAACAGCGTCAGCCCATTTACCACACAAACGTGGTCATGTGGGTGGGCACAAGCGTGGCTGTCCTTTGCCTGGATGCAATTCCGGAGGAAGACCAGGAGGCCGTCATCTCCAAACTGGCAACCACACATCGGCTCGTGTCCATCAGCTTTCAGCAGATGAAAGCATTTGCCGGAAATGTGCTGGAGGTGGTTAGTCGCAAGGGCGATCCCTACTTTCTGATGTCCGATACCGCCATGCGCTCCTTACTGCCGGGTCAAATTCAGGAGTTGACCCGGCATGCCGATCTGCTGCCGGTAAGCATCCCCACCATTGAGCACGTGGGAGGAGGGGGAATCCGGTGTATGGTAGCCGGCAATCACCTGCCGCTGCGACAGTAGTTTCTTAGTAACTTGCCCGCGTTGGACTTTAATCTATGAACAAATACGACCTCGTGATTATTGGCGCGGGGCCTGCCGGCTATGCAGCCGCCATGCGGGCCGTTGACTTTAAAAAGAAAACGTTATTGATTGAACGTGGCCGCCTCGGGGGCGCGGGCGTCACCAACGGTGCCCTGTCTTCGAAAACCTGGTGGGAGCTTTCGCGCGAGACGGCCTCATTCCGCAAAAGCCTTAATCGCTACAACATGCAGGTGCCCCCGGTACAGTTTACCGATGTACAAGCCGAAGTGCGCAGAGCGGTAAGTGAGCGCAAGCTGATGCTGGAAGAGCATATCCATCAAATGCAACTAAACCGGTATGGCAATCTGCTCGACCTGAAATACGGAACGGCAAAACTGATTACACCTACGCGGGTGGAAATCATTTCAGGTGCAGGCAAGGAGATTGTAGAAACGGAGTACATCATTTTGGCGACCGGCAGCCGTCCGCGTTACCTGCCGGAGTTGCCCATCGATGAAAAAGTGGTGATGACGAGCGAAGGCATCGAGAATATGGCCGACTTCCCCGAGAGCATGGTTATTGTTGGTGCCGGGGTAATTGGCTGTGAATATGCCACGATCTTTTCCGGCTTTGCCCGAACCAAAGTGAATCTTATTGATAAGGGCGACCGCATACTACCGTTTGAAGATGAAGATGTCGTTCACATCATCGAGCGCAACATGGAGAACAACGGAGTGTTGATCCACCGCAATTCGAGGCTCATCCGGATGGAGATTAAAAACGGCAGGGTAGAGTACGAGTTGGAATACAACGACCGGTCGCGCGAGGTGTTTAATGTGGAGAAGGCACTGGTTTCGGTTGGGCGCGTCCCCAACATTGAAGATTTGTGGGAAGATGCCGTGGGCATCAACATCACCAAACGGGGAATCGAAGACAACGACACGCAAACGAACGTGCAGAACATCTATGCGGTGGGCGATCTTACAGCCGATATCTCTCTGGTGAATGTCGGGGAACTTGAAGGCAGGTATGCTGTGGAAAAGATATTCGGCAAGCCCGAACGAAAACTGGTGTATGAGAATATCAGTACCATCATGTTTCTGAGTCCCGAGGTGGCGGGAGTGGGCATTAACGAAACCCAGGCCCGTGAAAAAGGCCTCGACTATAAAGTAGTTACCCTCGATTACAGCACCATCCCGCGTGCGGTAGCCAAGCGCAACACGCAGGGGTTCATCAAACTGTTGGTCACAAACGATGCGGAAATGAAAATCCTCGGGATGAAAGTGATCGGCCTGCATGCGTCAAGCGCAATTCAGGCAGTGGCACTTTTGATATCGATGGATAAGGGAATTGTTGAATTAGCGGAATGTGTTCATCCCCATCCGTCCATCACCGAGGGAATTCAGGAGTGCGTACGCATGCTGATGGGAAAATCGCTTTTTAAGCCCGATGCGCTAACTGGCAGAATTACCTGCCGTACCTGCCAGAACGGGGTGTACGAGAATATCGTTTTTTGAGTAGCTTTATCCGCATGAGAACGCTGGTCCTGCTCGTTTTGATGGTTTTTTCGATGTCGGCACAAGCCCAGTTTGGGAATAAGCTGGCGCCCAAGTCAAACTTTGAAGAAATTGATTTCGAGGGATTAGTGCGACTCTTTCTGGGGAAAGATGCCCGGCCATTGAATTCGGTTGAAGGTATCTACCTGGTATCGTGTACCGTAACCCGGCAGGGAGGCTTTCTGGCTAACCCGCACCGCGAGAAAATTGTGCGCAAGAAGGAGAACTATGGCAAGGTGGCCATCCTGAAGTACTACACCAACAGCAAGCGCGAGTTTATCGAGGTTTCGCTAACCGGCAAGCCGAGCGTGAACTATCCGATCACAGGTGAGTTTAATGTACTGTCGGATGATTTTGGATTCATTTACAAGCACTACCGGCCGCGCGAGAACGATTGGGTGTTTACGTTCGCCAATCCCGACCAGGATTTATTTGAGGGCATTGCCACGGAAACGCGGGGCAAGCGCACCATACGCACCAAGTTGACCTACTTGCGGATTTATCCAGCCAATGAATCCGGGGAGAAGCCGGTGGTGAGGAGGTAATTCAATACTCCACCACTAACTCCTCCACACTTTTCCGCTTGATATCCGGCACCAATGCATCGGGCATTGGGTAGCCCACCGGTATCAATAAAAACGGTCGCTCGTTTTCCGGGCGGTTTAGAGTAGTAGGTCCACTTCCTGAACAGACTTGCCTACTAGCCTAACATTCCAACGACTTTCTTCCTGGTTGCACCTAACGCAAACAAACTTCGGAGCATAAGATCCACGGTAACGGAGTTATCTGCGGCTTCCATTTTAGCTACACGTGACTGACTTGATTTAATGCGCCTGGCAAGGTCAACCTGTGTGAGTTTTTTGGATTTGCGTAGATCTTGCAGCGCCCTACTCAAAGCAAGCTTCAACTCAACGTAGGCTGCTTCCTCGGGCGAAAGATTCAAGAACTCGGCTGTGCCAGCCACTCTCCAGCCATTAGCTTCAAGACGTTTTTTCTTTGCGCTTTTCATGACTATCCGGTCTACAAGTTTATGACATATCCGACATACGTTCAATTGAGTTGCAATTTTTTATCGGGCTAGCTTACTCTCAATACTCCACTACCAAATCCTCCACACTTTTCCGCCTGATATCCGGCACCAATGCATTGGGCGCTGGATAGCCCACCGGTATCAATAAAAAAGGTCGCTCGTTTTCCGGGCGGTTTAAAATCTTGCTCAGGAAGTTCATCGGGCTGGGGGTGTGGGTGAGTGCAGCCAGCCCCACCTGGTGAAGAGCTGCCAAAAGAAATCCACATGCCAAACCTGTAGATTCATTAACATAATAGTTGTTGCGCTTGGTGCCGCCAACCTCCTCGTACGCCCGCTTGAACACAATGATCAGAAATGGAGCATCCTCCAGAAAGGGCTTGTGCCAATCGGTTTGTAACGGCCGCAAATCCTCCAGCCATTCTTCGCTCATCCGGCTGGTGTAACTTTCATTTTCTTCTTTTTCAGCGGCTTCCCGGATGGCTTTCTTGATCTCCGGATCGCTGACCATACAAAACGTGTAGGGCTGCTTGTTGGCACCGGAAGGCGCAGTAGAAGCTACTTGCAGGCAGTCCAGAATTACCTGACGATCTACAGGCTGGCGCGAAAATTCGCGCACCGAGCGTCTCGTGCGAAATGCTTCTAGAATTTGCAACGCCTTGCTCGTCATCTCATCAGGTGAAACATGGGGAAGGCGATAGGGGATGAACGGATACCCGTTCTGATACGTCACCGGCTGGCTCATGAAGCAAAGATGACAAATTCGGGCGGCCACCGGCCCTCGAGACTAAAAGAATTACCGCTTGTGTCGGCTACGCAACACCTCGGTAACATCGGAGAGGCTATACCCTTTGGCCTTCAGTAGCACCAGGTAATGATACATCAGGTCGGCTGCCTCATTAAGAAACAACTCGCGGTTGTTGTCTTTCGATTCAATCACCAATTCGACTGCTTCCTCGCCAACTTTCTGCGCAATTTTGTTGATGCCCTTCTGAAACAGTTCAGTTGTGTAGGAACCAGATTTGGGATTTGCGTGGCGCTCGTTGATAATTGATTCCAGGAAGCCGAGACCGGGCGCGTCATTCAGCTCACTGAAGCAGGTATCGGCACCGGTGTGGCACGCAGGGCCGTGAGGCCTAACCAAGGCAAGCAACGTATCGGAGTCGCAGTCTGACTTCAGTTCAACCAGGTCGAGAAAATTGCCGGAGGTTTCACCTTTTGTCCAGAGCCGGTTCTTACTGCGACTGAAAAAGGTAACGCGTTTGTCGGCCAGCGTCTTGCGGACTGCTTCCGCGTTCATGAAGCCGAGCATCAGTACTTTTCCGGTGACTGCGTCCTGGGCAATGCACGGCAGCAGGCCTTTGGTATCAAACTTGAGTGATGCAATATCCATAGCTAATCGTGCCCGCAGGCGCAAAGTTTTTCCGACCTGGCCTTTTGAAAACATTCGCGACCTTCGCGCAGCGACAGCCAGGCAAGCCCCAACGTTCCAATAGCATCAATGTAGGTAAAGCCCGTAAGCTCGTAAATGCCGCTGGAGGCGAGCAGCAACACCGACATGTAAATACACACGCGCGAACACTCGGCATCGGCTAGAATTGCTTCGCTGCCCAACTGCTTGCCCACGCGGGTTTTGGCTAAAATCATGAGCCACATGATGGTGATAGAAATGCTTGAAATCACGACTCCCCAAATGGTAGTTTCCGGCTGATGGCCCGTGAACAGGTTGTACGCGCTGCTGGCCGTTAGGCCGGCCGTGAGCAGATAAAATGCGGAACCGGTTACGCGAAGGGCGGTCCGTTCAAAAGGGTCGCGCGCGGAGCCAGGCTTTTGCCAGATACGGGTAACCATATGCGCGATACCAATACCGGAGATTACTTCGATGAAGCTGTCAACCCCAAATCCAAACAAGGCGAGACTTTCATCTTCATAGCCCAGGTATGTGGATACTAATCCTTCGGCCACATTGTAGATGATGGTTACGCATGCCAGAGCAAATGCATAGCGGTAAAGACGGTTTTGGTCAGTACCCAGGGAAAGGGATGCAGAGGCCATCAGCGGACAGGAATATTGGCGGCCCGAAGATACCTCTTCAAATCCGGAATTTTTATTTCTCCGAAATGAAATACGCTGGCCGCCAGCGCGGCATCACATTTTCCAAGAATAAAAGCTTCGGCAAAATGGCCGGTGTTGCCGGCACCTCCCGAGGCAATGACCGGGATGGTGAGCAGTTCGTTGAGTTTCTGAAGCGGGTCAATTGCAAAACCACTCTTCGTGCCGTCATGATCCATGCTCGTAAACAGGATTTCGCCTGCTCCCCGGTTTTGCCCTTCGCGGGCCCAGGAGAAAAGCCTGAGATCGGTGGGGCGGGAGCCACCGTGAGTATGCACCACCCATTGGTTCTGCACCTTGCGCGCGTCAACTGCCAGCACGATACACTGCGTGCCAAACGCGTTGGCAAGTTCACTAAGCAGTGCGGGGTTGCGTACGGCTGCCGAGTTGACACTTACCTTGTCGGCACCTGCTTCGAGCAGTGGACCGACATCGGCTACTGAGCTAATGCCGCCACCGACCGTGAAAGGAATGTTAACATGCCGGGCAATGTCTTTGACGAGAGCGGCAAAAGTCTTGCGCTCTTCGTTAGTGGCTGTAATGTCGAGGAAGACAAGTTCATCTGCTCCTTGTTCGGCATAGGCTGCGGCCAGTTCCACCGGGTCGCCCGCATCCCGCAGTGAAATAAAATTAATGCCCTTTACCGTGCGCCCGTCTTTGATATCCAGGCACGGAATAATGCGTTTAGTAAGCACGGGCTAGACGTGAAGCGATTTGAGTTCTTCCAGCTTGATCTTGCCTTCGTACAAGGCTTTGCCGATGATCACGGCTTCCACCTTGGCATAGGACAGTTCATGGAGATCCTCCAGAGAACTGATACCACCGCTGGCAATCAATTTCATATCCGGGAATCGATTTTTAAGCTTTTTATACAGCCCCAGGTTGGGCCCCTGCAACATGCCATCCGACTGGATGTCGGTGCAGCAAATATATTGCAGGCCGCCCACTTCAAATGACTTGATCAGGTCGAAGATGTCTACGTTTGAGTTTTCGGTCCAACCCCGTACCTGCACTTTTTCCTTGTTCACATCTGCGCTGAGAATGAAGTTTTCGCTGCCAAAGCGTTCGATCCACTCTTTGAATTTATCAGGCTCCTTTACGGCCATGCTGCCGATGTTGATCTGATTGATGCCTAGTTCCAACAGGTAATCTACTTCGTTGGTGGTTTTCACCCCGCCACCGAAATCAACTTTCAACGCGGTGCGCTCCTGAATACGTTCGATAACCCGCCAATTAATCACTTCGCCCTCGCGCGCCCCATCAAGGTCCACCAGGTGCAGGTATTCAAGATCGGCATCCTGAAATTCCAGGGCAACGTCCACGGGGTCTTCGCGGTAGACTTTCTTCTTATTGTAATCGCCTTGCGAAAGTCTCACGCACTTACCGTCCAGTATGTCGATCGCGGGGATAATTCTCATACGTTCAAAAAAGCTTGTAAAATTTTCTCGCCCGTTTGGGCAGATTTTTCGGGATGAAATTGCACGGCAAAAAAATTGTCTTTTCTCATAGCCGCGCTGAAGGGGATGCCGTATTCTGTTTCGGCAACTGTCCAGGCATTAACAGGTACATAGAAACTGTGCACAAAATAAGCGAATTCGCCCTGAACGGAGGAAGGTACCCAGCCTGAAATTTTATCGAGGCTGTTCCAGCCCATGTGAGGCACTTTCAAATCGTTTTCCGGGCTGAACTTCTTAACGTCTATTGGAAAAACACCCAGGCAGCGGGTATTGTTCTCTTCTGAGTGGCGGCAAAGCAGCTGCATACCCAGACACACCCCCAAAACTGGCTGTTTTAATCTCATTATCAGACTGTTAAGGCGTTTATCCGCAAGAAATCGCATAGTTGTGCTAGCCTCTCCAACGCCCGGAAAAATGACTTTGTCTGCCGTTTGTATCGTTTCTGCATCTGAGGTAACCTCAAAACTGGCACCTAACCGCTCCAGGGCATAGGAGACCGACTGAATGTTACCCGCGTTGTACTTAATGACGGCTATTTTCATTGACGAGTGGCGAATTAAGAATGACGAATTTGGAATGACAAGTTTACAGTGTTGACCGATGAATTTGGAATGACGAGTGACGAATCAGGCGTTTGCTCCGGAGGTTTTGATGGACGAAACGGTAATGGCAAGAAGTTCATGCCCTTCCTTTTGCAGTCTTTCATTTGGCACCCTCAGATTGGGGTTAAAGTGATCCAGAAGTTCCAGAAAGAACAGGGACTCATCCAACTCCTCCTCAACAATTTTCAATTTGTTAATGAAGTCAGGCCGGGATTTTGCCCGGCAAGCCGCCCGGTAGTTGGCCGCTGAAGAGCTGGAAGATCTGATGAGTTGGCTACTGTAGGCCTTGTTGGTCATGGTAGGGGGCACGTCCTGAAGTAAACTCGCAACATCAATTGCAAATGCTTCAAACCTTGCTTTAAGTTCTTCGATATCCATTACATTTTTTTCAATTTGTCATTTGTCATTCTCCATTCGTCATTTCACAACACTCCTTTCGTGCTTGGTAGTTCATCTCCTTCTTTCCGCACGGCCATTTTTAGTGCCTTTGCAAAAGCTTTGAAGATGGATTCGATTTTATGATGCTCATTAACACCCTCGGCCTTGATGTTAAGATTGCATTTTGCTGCATCTGAAAAGGACTTAAAAAAATGAAAGAACATTTCCGTAGGCATCTCGCCAATGCGTTCGCGCTTGAAGTCGGCCTCCCATACCAGCCAGGGTCGGCCGCCAAAATCGATGGCCACTTGCGCCAGGCAATCGTCCATCGGCAGTAAAAACCCGTAGCGCGCAATGCCGCGTTTGTCGCCAAGAGCCCGGAGTACGGCATCGCCCAGGGCCAGCGCAGTGTCTTCAATGGTGTGATGCTCATCGATATGCAAATCGCCTGTGACATCAACTTCGAGATCGATGTTACCATGACGCGCTACCTGTTCCAGCATATGATCAAAAAAGCCAAGGCCGGTTTTTAGACGCGACTCGCCAGTGCCATCAAGGTTGACAACAATGTGAATATCCGTTTCCTTCGTTTTGCGATGTACCGATCCTGTCCTCTTTGGGGTGACTTCTTTCACAATTTCCTTCCAGGACGTGGTAATCAGCGCGCACCACGATTGCAGGCCCTTTTGATCCAGGGCTTGCTGAAGCGAGCCATTGTTGATCAGAATGCCCTTCGCGCCCAGGTTCTTTGCCAGCTCAATATCCGTGAGCCGATCGCCAATCACATAGGAGTTTGCCAAATCATACTCATCTGAAAGGTAGCCGGTTAACATTCCTGTACCGGGCTTTCGCGTTGGTTTGTTTTCGGCTGGCAATGAGCGATCGATGTGAACGGCCGAAAAGCTAATGCCTTCGTTACCGAGGGCGTCCATAAGTTTGTTCTGAGCCGGCCAAAAGGTCTCTTCCGGAAAGCGATCGCTGCCCAGCCCGTCCTGGTTGGTCACCATAACAAGTTCAAACGTGTTCAAATTCACGATTTCCCGGAGAGCATGGAAAATGCCAGGCAGGAATTCCAGTTTTTCGAGGCTGTCGATCTGCTCGTCTGGCGGTTCCACAATCAGGGTACCATCCCGATCAATAAAGAGAACTCGTTTTTTCATCTGTTTGAATGGTTGATATAATTGATTCGCAATTCATGAGTTGAATCGGTTCTTCGGGCGTTTTAGAGATAGAACCGATGGAATGCCAGGATTAACTATCCTGCTAGCTCTGAATTTTGCAGGTGGGCATTTCATACCGGTTGATTTAAGATCTCCGCAAGTGCGGACAATAATTTTTTATTTTCTTCTGATGTCCCAACTGTGAGGCGCAGACAGTCGCCAAATAGCAGCAGCGAGGAGCGTAGCCGCACCACAATGCCACGCTGAATCAGGCGCTGATAAACGGATCGGGCATCCGACACTTGAATCAGCAGGAAGTTGGCATCGGAGGGGAAGACCCGGTTAACACCTCGCAGGTTTTGCAGATGGTGAAACAGTTGATCGCGTTCCTCCCGTACTTGAGCTACTTCGCGAATCATGTTTTCGGGGTAGTTGAGTGCCTCCAGGGCAAGTTGCTGGGTTGCTGTGTTGATGTTGTAAGGAGGTTTGATCTTATTCAGCACGTTGATTATCTCGGAAGAGGCGATGCATAAGCCCAGACGAAGGCCTGCAAGCCCCCACGCTTTGCTCAGCGTTTGAAGAATAACCAGATTAGGATACCTCTGTAAGCGAGATACCCATCCCGCGGCACCGGTGAAATCGATATAAGCCTCGTCAATAATGACAAGACCCGGAAAGGCGCTCAGTAGCCGCTCGATGGCATCGGTGCTCAGCAAGTTGCCGGACGGATTGTTTGGACTACACAGAAAAATGAGTTTGGTGTGGCTATCGCATGTGGCCAGCACGGCCCCGGCATTTACATCAAATGCAGACGTAAGACTAACCGGACGGACTTCCACTGCATTTGTTTCAGCCGAAACGGTGTACATGCCATACGTAGGCTGGGGTATAACCACGTTGTCGCGGCCGGGTTCGCAAAACGCGCGGATCAACAGGTCAATAGCCTCATCGCTGCCGTTCCCGAGGAATAGATTTGCAGGCTGTACTTGTTTTAGCGCAGCAATCTTTGCCTTCAAGGCCGCCTGGTGCGGATCGGGATAGCGGCTGAACAAATGCGAAAACGGGTTTTCGTTTGCGTCCAGATAGACCGAGGCCGTACCCTGGAAATCATCGCGGGCCGATGAGTACGGCTTCATCTTTCGCACGTTCGTGCGCACGAGTTTATCAAGGTCAAAGGTCATGCTTTCAATCGGATAGTCACCGCGTTTTTGTGTGCCTGCAATGATTCCGCTTCGGCCATGATTTCGACAGCGGGCCCAAGTTTTCTAAGGCCTTCAGGCGTAATCTGTTGATAGGTAATTGTTTTCATAAAGCTTTCCAACGTTACGCCACTCCACGCCCGGGCATAGCCATTGGTGGGCAGTGTGTGGTTGGTGCCGGAAGCATAGTCACCGGCAGACTCCGGGGTGAATGCTCCCAGGAATACCGAGCCGGCATTGACCACCCGGTCGGCAATTTGTTGTGGTTGCCGGGTATTGATAATCAGGTGTTCCGGAGCGTACATGTTTGTGAAGTCAATGACATCTGACTCATTTTTCAACAGCACACCGTGGCTGTGCTCCAGCGCCTGGCCAGCCATCTCTTTACGTGACAGCGAATCCAGTTGCCGGTTCACTTCGCCCTGTACTGCCCGCAGCAACTCGGGCGAGGTGGTCAACAGCATCACCTGGCTGTCGGCACCGTGTTCGGCTTGCGCCAACAAGTCAGCCGCAACAAAATCGGGGCGTGCCTGGTCATCGGCAATTACGAGAACCTCGGAAGGGCCGGCCGGCATATCGATGGCCACGCCTTGCTGGCTCACCATCTGCTTGGCCGCAGTCACATACTGGTTGCCGGGTCCAAAAATTTTGTCAACCCGGGGTATACTTGCGGTGCCGTAAGCCAGCGCACCGATGGCCTGAGCACCGCCCGTCTTGAAAATGCGGGTTACGCCTGACAGCTGGGCGGCAAACAGGATTGCCGGGTGGATTTTGCCATCGCGTTGGGGTGGGGTACAAAGAATTACTTCTGAACAACCGGCCAGCCGTGCGGGTATCGCCAGCATTAACACCGTTGAAAACAAAGGGGCGCTCCCTCCGGGAATGTAGATGCCAACCTTGTTCAGGGGTACTGACTTTCGCCAGCACGCCACTCCGGGCATTGTTTCCACCCGCACATCGGATGGCTTCTGGGCGGCATGAAACATCTCAATGTTGCGGGCTGCCAATTCAATCGCGCCTTTAACGCTGGCTGGCACTGCTTTCGCTCCGGCTGTCCATTCTTCTGCAGTAAGCTCAAGCGCAGTTAGCTGCACGTGGTCAAACTTGAGGCTGAATTCCTTTAATGCCTCATCACCGGCCTGACGCACACGGGTGAGGATGTTGCGCACTGTACTCTCCAGAAAGGTGAGTTCAAGCTCCGGTCGCCTGCAAAGGTCTGCCCATGTTGTTCGTTTCGGATATTCGTGGATGTTCATATCAGGAAATCATTTTTTCGATTGGAACCACCAAAATACCCTGAGCCCCCAGCGATTTCAACAGGTCGATTTTCTCCCAGAAGTCGTTCTCGTTAACGACCGAGTGCAACGATGACCACCCGGACTTGCCGAGCGGCATGATGGTGGGGCTGTTCATACCCGGTATCACAGCCTGAATTTTCGGGATGCTTTCGTTGGGGCAGTTAAGCAAGATGTATTTGTTGTTGCGGGCCGATTGCACAGCTTCGATACGGAATAACAGCTTTTGCAGGATGTAGTTCTTGCTTTCTTCCAGATCCGGTGATCCGATCAGCACAGCCTCCGAATTCATAACTGTTTCTACTTCTTTCAGCCCGTTGCTCATTAGCGTGCTGCCGGTGCTTACAATGTCGCACACGGCATCGGCCAGCCCGATACCGGGTGCAATTTCGACTGAGCCGCTGATTTCATGTATACCCGCTTCGATACCGGCTTTGCGCAGGAAGTTGCGGACGATGGTCGGGTAGGAGGTGGCAATGTTTTTTCCCTTTAGCCAATCTGTACCCGTGTAGGTTTCGCCTCGCGGAATGGCAATGGAGAGCCTGCACTTGGCAAAGTCGAGGCGCCTTACCAGGGTGTTGTTTCGCTGCTTTTCCACCCACACATTCTCGCCAACCACGCCCACGTCTGCAACGCGATCCTCAACGTACTGCGGAATGTCATCATCGCGCAGGAATAACACCTCTACCGGAAAATTACGCGCCTGGCTCTTGAGCTGGTCGCGTCCGTTGCTGATGCTCAGGCCACAGTCCTTTAATAGTTGCAGCGAGCCTTCCTGCAATCGTCCCGATTTTTGAATTGCAATTCGTAACAAAGAGTCCATAAACTTGATTTCCTGTTTAATTAACCGCCATAAACAAAAAAGGCCTGCCAAATGAGGCAAGCCTTTTTCACCCTTTCGAGGTATCCTTCAGGACACAGACTTGCCAGCCCACATTGCGTGGTGGTGGTGATGGCCGTGTGCGCTAAAAGAGTTGTTCATGACGGTGCGAAGGAATCTAATAATCTCCGGATTTCCAAAATTTGTTTAACCGGTGTCGCCAATCTGAACACCCCGGTTTCCCCTAAAGCAAAATTTATTTGATTTCTGCTTCCGCGATGAATTTGAGTTTTGGACCTTGCGCCATGGTGCGTTTGTGTCTTGTCCTGATCATCTTGGTCCTGGCGTCCTGCGATAGCCAGGAAACCAAAATTCAACGTTTTTTACTGAAGGGAAACCTCGCGCTTGACGGCTCGGACGAGGACCGTGCGCTGTATTACTAC
>JBKCJM010000042.1:0-2489 GCA_046301755.1 Cyclobacteriaceae bacterium | reverse complement strand
TGCTTAGGAGAAAAAGACAACCACTACGTCAATGACTTTCTTCACCAGTCAGTATGAGTGCAAACTTGACGCAAAGGGGCGCCTGGTGCTGCCCGCGCGCGTGAAGGCTCAGTTGCCCGAAGGCGAGCAGGAGCTTGTCGTTCGCAAGGGCTTCGAGCAGTGCCTCATCCTATACCCGATGGTGGAGTTCAAAAAGGTCTTCTCAAAAATTTCGGGTCTCAACGAGTTCAACGAAGAGTATCGCCAACTGCAGCGCAGCTTTTTGTCGGGCGTGGTTACGGTAGAGCTGGATGGCAACGGGCGGATCCTGGTGCCCAAGAGCATGCTCGCCTACGCGCATATTGACAAAGACGCCATGTTGGTGGGTACGGGGAACAAAGTGGAGATCTGGAGTCCAACGATCTATGAGAAGTTCCTCATTCAAGACCCTGGTGAGTTGTCGAAGCTGGCGGAACGCTACCTGAATAACTGATGGATGGAGGCCGGATCACTAACACAAACTCCGGCTACTCGCTTCAGGCTGCATACTTCAGGTTGCTCGATGCCGGATGCTGGATACTGGATGTCCGGAGAATGAGATGGATTGGCGATGCAAGAGACCAGTAGCGGGCAACCCGAAACCAGGAGCTACCATAAACCGGTAATGCTCCGCGAATGTCTTGAGGGACTACACATTGACCCGCAAGGCACTTACGTAGATGTAACGTTTGGCGGTGGTGGACACAGCCTGGCGATACTCGAGCAAATCAAAGGCGGCCGGTTGATTGCCTTTGACCAGGATGCGGATGCGCAGCGGGAAGCAGAAAAAATCAACCATCGTTCTTTTACGTTTTGTCCTTCCAACTTTCGGTACCTGAAGAAGTACCTAAAGTTGCACGGGGTAAGCCACGTGAATGGCATACTGGCTGATCTGGGTGTTTCATCGCACCAGATTGATCAGGGCGAACGTGGGTTTTCAACCCGGTTTGCCGGGCCGCTCGATATGCGCATGGACACCCGGGCGGGCACTACAGCAGCGGGCATTCTGGCTTCTTACAGTGAAGCACAGCTGCATCGCCTGCTCGGCATGTATGGGGAAATTCGAAATGCGCGCACGTTAGCGCAACGAATCGTGGAGGCGCGAGCACGCCAGCTGCTTACCAATACGCAGCAACTCACCGAGTTGCTAAAGCCATTGGCCCCACGCGGAAAAGAATTCAAATATTTCGCCCAGGTGTTTCAGGCCCTGCGCATCGAAGTGAATCAGGAGATGCAGGCGCTTGAAGATTTTTTGCACCAATGTGGCGAAGTAATGGCAACAGGCGGACGGCTGGTGGTCATGAGTTACCACTCACTGGAGGACCGGCTGGTGAAGAACTACATCAACACCGGAAATGTGGAGGGAACGTTGGATAAGGATTTTTATGGAAATGTGCTTCGGCCTTTTGATGCGGTGAACCGGAAGCCGCTGGAAGCAACCGAAGAAGAAATAGAAAAAAATAACCGTGCACGCAGCGCCAGGTTGCGTGTCGCGAAACGAAATGAGACTAAGTAAAATGAACTGGGCATGAGCGAAAACCGATTTCGGGTGGAGCCCGAGCGTAGTAATGAAATGCGGGTCAAGGCTCCGCAGGGCAACGGCACGAGCTTGTTCTCGGGGCTGGAGAAGCGCCTGAAACTGGAATCCTACTTTGAGGAGGGATTCCCCGTTCAGTACCTGCCCAAGATTTTGTTTGTCATGGTGCTCGGCTTGCTCTACATCAGCAATACGCACCATGCCGAACGCACAACCCGCGCCATTAACCGCGCGCAAACAGAAGTCGAAGACTTGCGGGCCGACTACACCACGCTGAAGTCGGACGTCATGTTTGCAAGCAAGCAAAGTGAAGTGGCCAGGAGAGTGAAAGACATTGGCCTGAAAGAGAGTTTACGTCCGCCTTACAAAATAGTAGTGAACGATTGAATATTAAGAAGTCCATATTAATACGTGTTCGGCTAGCCTTTTTGGGTGTACTGATCTTTGCTGTTTGCGTAGCGGCCAAGATCGGGCACATCCAGGTAGTAGAAGGCGACAAGTGGGCGAAGATGGCCGAAGAAATCATGTTCGACTACAAGCGGGTGAAAGCCACCCGGGGTAATATCTACTCCGACAACGGTAGTCTGCTGGCTACTTCCCTGCCTTTTTACAAAGTTGCGATCGATCCGACACTCGCCCGAAAGGAAGTTTTTGACAAGGGGCTGGATTCGCTGGCCATGCTGCTGTCGAGGTATTATAAAGACCGGGCAGCGTCTGACTACAAGCAGCTGTTGCGCGATGCCCGCGCTACAGGCAAGCAGTACCTCGTGCTCAATCGCAAGCAAATCAACTTCCAGACGAAAAAAGAGATGTCTTCGTGGCCCATCTTCCGCGAAGGACGCTACAAGGGAGGCGTGATTTTTGAGAAAATGGACGTGCGCTACCGGCCGTTCAATAACCTGAGCCGCAGAACCATCGGTTATGTCAACGAAGA
>JBKCJM010000041.1:0-9742 GCA_046301755.1 Cyclobacteriaceae bacterium | reverse complement strand
CTGTTCGCTTCGATAGCCGTGTCGGTCGTTTATCCGGCTTACGTTGTGGTTGTTGCGCTGGCTGCTCTGGCCGGTGTTCCACAACGTTGGAAGGGCCGACCGTTGACATAGGTTTTCTTGCTACCTTAGAGCCGCGTATGCAGGAACTGAAAAAGAGACTTGAGCGGAAGGAACTCGAACTGAATGCCTTGCTGGAGATTACCCAGGCGATTAACAACAACGTTCCGGAAGATTCGCTTTATAAAATCTACAACTTTACCCTCCGTGGAAATCTGAATATTAAAAAGCTGGCCCTTTACGTCTATGACGATGGGTGGTTTTGCCGGGTAAACTTCGGCACCAGGAACCATTTTTCGAAACTTGGGCTGGATGAACGCTTCCGCATGATTAAAAACGTGCACCGGTTGTCTGAGTTTGACGGAGAGTGCGAGTTTCACGAATTCAATTGTGTTATTCCCGTTGCACACCGATCCGAAACTTTGGCAGTTGTGTTTTTGGGCGGCAATGAGCGGCTCGATGATCTTGAGCATGATGAGAGCATTCGCTTCATCCAGGCGCTCACCAACATTATTGTGGTGGCCACCGAAAACAAAAAACTGGAGCGCAGGCGATTGGAGCAGGAGGCGTTTCGGAAGGAGCTGGAAATTGCCAGTGATGTGCAACAGTTCTTATTCCCCGAGAAACTTCCAAACACAGAGCGCCTGAAGCTGGAAGCGAGCTACCTGCCGCACGACCTGGTGGGTGGTGATTATTATGACTATGTGCCCATCAACAAAAATCAGTTCTTGCTTTGCGTGGCTGATGTCAGCGGCAAGGGAGTGGCGGCTGCTTTGATGATGTCTAATTTTCAGGCGTCCCTGCGCACGCTGCTTCGGCAAACTCCCAATCTGCGTGAGATTGTGGAAGCTCTGAACTACCAGGTGATGGACAGCACCAAAGGCGAAAAGTTCATCACTTTTTTTGGCGGCATTTACGATATCAGCCTTAAAACTCTTGTGTATGTAAATGCAGGGCATAACCCGCCCCTGTTGTGGACGAAAAAGGAAGGCATTCGCCTGCTGGGGGAGGGTTCAACGGTGTTGGGCGCGATGGATCCGCTTCCCTTTTTAAATGAAGGGTTCGTAACTGACCTCGATGATTTCCTGTTGTTTTGTTACACCGATGGCTTGACGGAAACGGTGAGTGAAGACGGAAAGGAATATGGCATTCAACCGTTAATGGATTATCTGCAGGCAAATCATTATAAACCACTCAATACCATCCATCAGGATGTGATTCTGGCGTTAGATGCATTTAAAGGCCGAAGAGGGTATCGGGATGACATCACGATGTTATCGTGTCGCGTGGAGTGATATGGTGAATGTTTTTCGCACCCCGTTTTTTCTGCCGCGGCTGTACCCGGGTTTGCTGTGGCGAAGGGTTACCGATAAAAAAGAAATCTTTCTCACGTTCGATGACGGACCAATACCCACGGTTACGCCATTTGTTTTAGAAACGCTTCGGGAGTTTGGGGCTAGTGCCACTTTTTTTTGCATCGGGGACAACGTGCGAAAGCACCCCGATGTCTTTCAGGCAGTGGTAGCGGGCGGTCACTGCATTGGCAATCATACGTTTCACCATGTGAAAGGGTGGCAAACCGCGGATGCCCAGTATCTTGACGAGGTTAGTGAGTGTGATGCCGAAATAGAAAAACATCGCGCTTCAACAGATTTGTTTCGTCCGCCTTACGGCCGAATCAAACGATCGCAAATTCGGGCGCTGGCTAACCGGAGAATCGTGATGTGGGATGTGCTCACCAACGATTACGACCGCACACTTGATGAAGATGATTGTTTGAAGGGCACCTTATCGGCCTCGCGGCCGGGATCAATCGTGGTGTTTCACGACAGCCTGAAGGCCGAACGCAATCTTCGGTATGTTCTGCCTCGGTACCTCGAGCAACTGACTCGTGACGGCTATCAATTCAAAACCCTATGACTCCGGCTGGGCCACAACGGGTGCTGGTGGCTGCACTTGACTGGGGCCTTGGCCATGCTTCGCGGTGCATTCCGATTGTCGCGGGCCTCCAGCAGAAATCATTGGAGGTGGTTATAGCCGGAAGCGGGCCATCCCTGGCGCTGCTGCGTGAAGCATTTCCAAATCTCTACGCAGTCGAGTTGCCATCATATCGCGTGAAATACGGGATTCATTCACCGGCCTGGTGGAGTATCATGCGTCAGGCTCCGCGTTGGCTTCGGGTCATCCGCCAGGAGCATCGGGAGATAAAGAGTTTAGTTCGCCAGCTGAACATCGCCATCATTTTGTCTGATAATCGGTATGGGTGCTGGAGTTCCACATGCCACAATGTTTTCATCGGTCACCAGTTTCGTTTGGGTGCCGGGAGCTTATTGTCGCCTCTCTCTCCAGTGTTTTCTTTTTTTCATGAGCGATTGCTACGTCATTTTCAGGAGATTTGGATCCCGGATTATCCTGATCGGCCACTATCGGGCACGTTGTCCATCACAACGCAGAAGCCCGTTCGATTCCTCGGAGTGCTTTCACGCCTGCAGGAGCAACAACCCGCGAAAAAAGAAAAAGACGTTTTGGCAATTGTTTCCGGCCCCGAGCCGTTGCGAAGCCACTTTGAACAGCAATTACTTCGGTTGTTAGACTCCTCGGGCCTGTCGTTCACCCTCGTGCGCGGGCTGGTTCAGTCACCCGCAAGTTCTGATGCCCGGTTATGCAATCATTTGCCGCCCGCGGAAATGTCACGCGCCATCTCGGGCGCAAAGCTGATTATCGCACGGTCCGGATATTCAACCATTATGGACCTCGTGACGACCAATGCCTGCGCCCTGCTGGTGCCTACTCCTGGACAACCCGAACAGGAGTACCTTGCGAGTCGCCTGGCCAGCGCGGGGGGTGCCACTACGTGTAAAGCAAAAGACCTCACCCTCGAATATGTTAAATCGGCTCTCAGCCAGCCGACCACACTCGGGATGTTCTTTCGGGAATCTGACTACCTTGAGCGGGCGATCAATCACGTCCATGAAAAGATTTCTTAGTAGCCTTCGTGTTGCTTTTGCCGGGTGGCATATTGGCTTCCGGGATCAGCGAAACTTTCGCATACATCTCGCTGCGGCTGCTTTCGCCACCGGTGCCGGTTTTTTTTTCGGAATCAGTCGGCAGGAGTGGGGCTTGCTGGTGCTCTCGATGGCCCTCGTACTGGTGGCAGAACTGGCTAACTCGGCAATCGAATATTTGGTCGACCTTGTTTCGCCTACCTATGATGTACGCGCAGGCAAAGTTAAAGATGTGGCTGCTGGTTTCGTTTTGATAGCAGCCGTTGCTGCAGTAGTGGTGGGTGCGATCATTTTTGGGCCACGTCTTTTGCATTATTTTCGTGCTGAATGATTACCTGGACAGACACACATGCCCACCTGTATGCCGAGGAGTTTGATCCCGATCGCGATGCGATGATCGCCCAGGCAAAGGAGGCAGGTGTTGGGCGCGTGATTCTGCCGAATGTCGATCATCGCTCCATTGATCGAATGTTCGAGCTGGAAATGCGGCACCGCGAATGGTGTACCGCTTCTATGGGGCTGCATCCGTGTTCCGTGAAGAAAGATTTTGAACGCGAGCTTTATCAGGTCGAGAGTTGGTTGTCCAAACGAAAGTTCGCAGCCATCGGTGAGATGGGAACTGATCTATACTGGGACAAAACGTTTTGGCCGCAGCAACAAGAGGCCTTCCGGATTCAGGCCCGCTGGGCTATTCACTATCGGTTGCCGATGATTATTCACTGCCGCGAGTCAATCGATGAAACCATCGCCCTGTTGCGCGAGGTTCATCAACCAGGCCTCACCGGAGTTTTTCACTGCTTCACCGGAACCACCCGACAGGCCAATGCAATCACCGGCCTGGGGTTCTATCTTGGCATTGGTGGCGTCAGCACATTTAAGAACGGAGGCCTTGATGCCGTGATTCCCGAGCTGGAATTGAATTCGATTGTGCTGGAAACCGATAGTCCGTACCTTGCCCCGGTGCCGCACCGCGGTAAACGAAATCAACCGGCCTACCTTCCCCTGATAGCTGCCCGGGTTGCCCATTTGCGAAACTTGTCTCTTGATGAACTGAGTATCGTTACTGAGGCGAATGCCAAATCATTGTTCAATAATCAACCGGTGAAAAATGTCACAGTCGGTCATACGGATTAATACAGCTTTACCGGGCGTGCCGCGCGCCCGCGTGATGATCGTGTACACCGGAGGCACGTTCGGAATGGTGCGCGATGCAACAGGCACGCTGATTCCGCTCGACTTTGGTTCCATCATGGAGCACTTGCCGACCCTCCGTCAGTTGCAATTGGAGTTGGCGGTAGTGGCCTTCGATGAGCCGATAGATTCCTCCAACGTTGAGCCCCATCACTGGCGTGCCCTTGCAACGATCATTCAAAACCATTATCACGAACACGATGGGTTTGTAATTCTCCATGGCACAGATACTATGGCGTACACGGCTTCAGCCCTCAGCTTTATGTTGGAAGGGTTGTCCAAACCAGTCATTTTTACCGGGGCTCAGTTACCTATAAGCGAACCGCGGTCGGATGCGCGGGAAAACCTGATTACGGCATTGGAGATTGCCGCTGCCCAAACCGAAGGGAGGGCGCGCGTACCGGAAGTTTGCATTTATTTCGGCAGCGAGCTGCTGAGGGGCAACCGGGCCAAGAAGGCCGAAAGTCAGCACTTCGATGCTTTTCAATCTGAGAATTATCCTCCGTTGGCTACGGCAGGGGTTAAGATCGATTATCTGGACAGTGCCATCCATCGGCCCAGGCCAGAGGCAAAACTGACCGTTCACTCGGCATTTGACACGCGGGTCGGTGTACTGAAGGTTTTCCCCGGCATCAACCCGCTTTGGGTCAGAAGTGTTGCTGAGATTCCCGACCTAAAGGGCTTGATTTTGGAGACCTATGGCTCGGGAAATGCTACCACCGCCCCTTGGTTTTTAGATGCGGTGCAGGCCGTGGTAAAACGGGGAGCCGTGGTATTGAATGTGTCGCAATGCCCAGGCGGAATGGTGATGCAGGGTAAGTACGAAACCAGCCGTGAGTTAGCTGCCATGGGGGTGATAGGTGGAGGCGATATGACACTTGAAGCGGCCGTAACCAAATTGATGCTGCTGTTGGGTGAATTTGGCGTTGAGGAGACCCGCGCCCGAATTGGTCAATCGCTGGCGGGGGAACTCACCAGTATGCCCCAGCCCTAACGAGTGTTATTGTCCTATCCGTTCATGTGCGAAACTTGGCAGACAAACCCATGCCCACATGGCGCACCTGAAGCCTGAAATAGCTATTTGAACTATGTTGGCACGGATCAGATTTTTTGATTGGGGATTATGGACCCTCGTCCGCCCCGAGGTATCGGGGCTACGGACGGTAAAGCGGAGAGAGAGGGATTCGAACCCTCGATACCCTTTCGGGTATACACACTTTCCAGGCGTGCTCCTTCAACCACTCGGACACCTCTCCAAAAAACAGGGCACAAAGAAAACTAAATATTCCGGAATGCCGATTTCATGAACATTTTAGCCTGTCCTCAAAAAAAGACCTGAAATACGTTACAAAATTTTGTGACGGTTGGCCGGTTTTCTCATTCCAACGGCATAAGGCCTAAATCGCCCAATTTCCTTTCAGTTTTTTTTTGAATAGTTGTTGCGAAATGGTCAAAACCTTTAATTTTGGCCACTTCAAGAAAGTATACTAAACCTTAAACCATGAAAAAACTATTCGTTCTGTTAGCCTTTTTCGGGGCTCTCACGTTCTCTGCGGCAACTAGCTATGCCCAGACCGACTCATCCGCAGCTGCTGCTCCTGCTCAACAACCCGCAGCGGTAGAAACTCCGGCTGCCACTGAAGAAGCCCCTGTAGAGGAGGCCGGCTTTCACCAGCAAATCAAAGAGAAGTTCATTGAAGGTGGCGTTGCCTATATGTGGCCCATTCTGATATGCTTGATTCTGGGTCTGGCCGTTTCCATTGAACGTATCATTACCCTTAACCTGGCGACTGTTAATACTCAGAAGCTACTGGCTCAGGTTGAAGATGCCCTTTCTAAAGGCGGTATCGAGGCAGCTAAAGAGGTAACTAAGAATACCCGTGGCCCGGTTGGTTCAATCTTTACCCAGGGCCTTATGCGTGCCCCCGAAGGCATCGACATGGTTGAAAAATCAGTTGTTTCCTATGGCGGTGTAGAAACCGGTCGTTTGGAGCGCGGTTTGATCTGGATCTCCCTCTTTATTTCCCTCGGCCCGATGTTGGGTTTCTTTGGAACGGTTGTGGGTATGGTGCAGGCCTTTGACGCTATTGAAGCAGCCGGTGACATTTCACCTCAGGTTGTGGCAGGTGGTATGAAGGTGGCCTTGATCACGACCGTTGGTGGTCTTATTGTAGGTATGGTTCTCCAGATTTTGTACAACTACCTCGTTTCCAAGATTGATAGCCTGGTGAATACCATGGAAGATGCTTCCATTTCACTGGTCGACATCCTGGTGAAGCATAAACTGGCAAAATAATTTCCCATGGACGCTGAAGATATTGGATTATATATTTCCTACGGAGCGCTGATTATTGCGGTTGCTGCAGCTGTGGTTTTACCGCTGATGCACGCGATTAAGCACCCCAAAACCCTGTTGGGATCCTTGGTTGGTGTAGGCGCGCTCGTGATTCTGTTTGTGATTTGCTACGCCATTTCAGATACTGAAGTTTCGGCAAAGGCACGATCACTCGGTGCGGATGAGTCAAGCTCCCAATTGATAGGTGCTGGCCTGTACACATTTTACGCGGTTTTCATTGTGTCTATTGTGGGCATGGTGTATTCTGAGATTAACAAAGCATTGAAGTAAAATGGCACGCGCAACCCCTGAGATACCCAACGCCTCGATGGCCGACATCGCGTTTCTGCTGCTCACCTTCTTTTTGGTGACCACCACGATCGCGAACGACCGGGGTTTGAGTATCCTGTTGCCTCCGCCACCGGATCCGAACGCAAAGCAGGACGAGGTGAAGATTCAGGAGCGCAACATGTTCAAAATCCAGGTTAACTCGTCTGACGCCCTGCTGGTGGAAGGTGAGCCCATGGATGATGTGAGCGGATTGAAAGATATGATCAAAGCCTTTGTGCTAAACAACGGCCGCGACCCCAACTCGTCTGACAATCCCGAGAAAGCAATTGTTTCATATAAGACCGACCGGGGTACCAGCCATGCGCGCTTTGTGCAGATTCTGGATATCATTCAGGCGGCCTACTATGATATCTATGCCGAACGGGCTGGCGTTTCAAACGCTAAGTTTCGCGAAGCTGCTTCTGACCTGAACGATCCGCAGAATAAAGAAATTTATGACCGCGGTCGTGAGGGAATTCCAATGAATATTTCGATTGCTGAACCCACCAAGGTAGGAGGCTAAACTGAATTACTATGTCAAAGTTTAAGAAGAAAACCCAGGTTAAGCAGGATATTCCGACTTCTTCGATGCCCGATGTGGTGTTCATGTTGTTGTTCTTTTTCATGGTAACAACTGAACTGCGCCAAACATCTATTGAGGTGAAGCAGAATATCCCGAAGGCTACGCAGCTACGCAAGTTGCAGCGCAAGTCCCTGGTTACCAATTTGTATATAGGTGAGCCGGTAAAGCCAGATCAGTATGGCAAGGAGCCCAAAATCCAGGCCAATGATGTGTTTATCGAGCCTCACGACATTGTACTTTGGGTAAACCGCGAAAAAGATAAGCTTCAGGAAGCAGAACGCGACCAGTTGACGGTGTCTTTAAAAGTGGATAAGGATGCTAAGCGCGGTTTGATCGCGGATGTGGAAACGGAGCTTCGAAAAGCCAACTCGCGAAAGCTTCTGTATACCACGCTGGAGGACAGCAAAAAGAATTAGGTTTTTTCATGAAGTGGAAAAAGGACTGTGATGAGCAGTCCTTTTTTTTACCCTATACCCATGCCTCGATCAGTTGCGCTGGTATTAAACAACCCTAAAACCGTTAGAGCCTGGACGATGTACGACTGGGCGAACTCGGTCTACTCACTTGTCATTACCTCCGCAATTTTTCCGATTTATTACAAGGAAGTTGCCCGTGGAGCCGATGGCTCCGATACCGTTTCGTTCTTCGGTATCTCCATTCAAAACTCGGTACTTTATTCTTACTCGCTTTCTTTCTCGTTTCTGCTAGTAGCGGCTCTGCTGCCGCTCCTTTCGGGAATAGCCGACTACACCGGCCGAAAGAAGTTTTTCATGAAACTTTTTGTGTGGACGGGCGGTCTTGCCTGCATGGGCCTCTACGGATTTCAAGATGCCAGCTGGGTAGAGTGGGGTATTTTTTGCTCGGTTATGGCCAGTGTCGGGTACTCCGGAAGTCTGGTATTTTACGATGCTTTTTTGCCCGAGATTGTGAGTGAAGATCAATACGACCGGACAAGTGCCCGTGGCTATTCCATGGGTTACTTTGGAAGCGTTATCCTGATGGTCGCATGCCTGATCATGATTATGAACCCGGAGGCATTCAGGTTTGCCAATGCGGGCGAAGCCACTCGTTTTTCATTTCTTCTGGTAGGGGTTTGGTGGATTGGTTTTGCCTACATCCCCTTCACCTTTCTGCCGGAGACCGAAAGGGCCAGGGTGCGCGGTGTAAACATTTGGACCAACGGATATTTGGAATTGGCGAAGGTTTGGCGCCAGTTGAACACATTGCCTGACGTGAAGCGGTACCTGGCAGCTTTTTTCTTCTTTAATACGGGTGTGCAAACGGTGATGTACCTGGCTACGCTTTTTGGCACCGATGTTCTTCATTTGGAGAGCACGAAACTGATTGCCACCATTTTGCTGATTCAACTGGTGGCCGCGGTAGGGGCTACTTTGTTCTCGCGGATCAGCCAGCGGCAGGGCAATCAGGTTGCGTTGTACATTATGATCGGGATTTGGATGGTGGTGTGCATGGCCGCCTACCTGATTACCACGCAATGGGAATTTTACGCATTGGCTTTTGTGGTTGGTATGGTTATGGGGGGCATTCAGGCACTTTCGCGCGCCACCTATACCAAACTTATTCCGGAAGGAACTTTGGATACTGCTTCCTACCTGAGCTTTTACAACGTCACCTACAACGTGTCCATAGTACTGGGCACATTCACGTTTGGTTTCATCAACCAACTAACCGGTAACATGCGCTACAGTGCGGTGAGCCTCACCGTATTTTTTGTGATTGGATTTTTTCTGCTGTCGCGGGTCAAGTCTGCGGATATTCGCAAGCCTGCCGCTAATAGTGCAGGTGCTTAACCGTCAATCCCTTGTTGATTAGCTGCTTGAGCGAGTCGATCCCTATTTTCAGATGGAGATCAACATAGTTTTGCGTCACAACTTTATCGCTTGCTTCGGTTTTAACCCCGTCCGGAAACATCGGTTGGTCCGAAACGAGCAGCAGGGCTCCGGCAGGTATCTCGTTATAAAAGGCGGTTGAGAAGATCGTGGCAGTTTCCATATCAATGGCCATCGCCCGAATTTTCCGCAGGTACTCCTTAAACGTTTCATCCCACTCCCACACCCTTCGGTTCGTGGTGTAGACTGTGCCGGTCCAATAGTCTAAGCTAAAGTCGCGTATAGTGGAGGAAACAGCTCTTTGTAATGTAAACGCCGGCATCGCGGGAACTTCCACCGGAAAGTAGTCGTTGCTTGTACCTTCACCGCGAATGGCGGCGATGGGAAGAAT
>JBKCJM010000040.1:0-56439 GCA_046301755.1 Cyclobacteriaceae bacterium | reverse complement strand
TTCCTCAGCGAAGTAATCGTAGTGTATCTGTTAAGAACCTTGTGTCGGGTATGTACTATGTTCAGTTTAGATCTAATCGTCAATTGGTTCATGTTAGCAAGGTAATAGTTGCGCATTAACTACACGAAATAAGATTTATTTTGCCCTGTCAGGTGTTATCACGACACCCCCCCGCCCCGGTTGGTTTTCTTCACCAACCGGCACTGTAACGCTAACTTCTTACCTTTACCCCATGCGAATCAAACTCGCCCTCCTGCTGCTCCAATTCTCAGCCCTCGCCAGTAGCGCACAGACTGCCCCGCTACGGGTTGGTGTAGTTGGCCTCACGCATACGCACGTGCATGGAATTTTGGGTCGGCCGGACAAAGGTGACATTACCATTGTCGGCATCGTGGAGCCCAATCGTGAACTCGCCCAGCGATATGCAACCCAGCACAAGTTTTCCATGGACCTGGTCTATGGCTCGCTTGACGAGATGATCGCCAGGACGAAGCCCGAAGCTGTAACTGCTTTTGGCACCATATACGAGCATCTCGCGGTAGTGGAGAAATGCGCGCCCCTGGGCATTCATGTGATGGTGGAAAAGCCGTTGGCCGTAAGCCTCGCCCACGCGAAGAAGATGGACGCGTTGGCCAAAAAATTCAAGATACACTTGCTGACTAACTACGAAACAACCTGGTACCCCACCACCGAGTTGGCGTACGACCTGGTGAAGCGGGGCGAGATTGGCGACATCCGCAAAGTAGTGGTGCGCGATGGCCATCGCGGTCCCAAGAAAATTGGCGTCAATGAGGAATTTTTAAGTTGGCTTACTGACCCGGTACAAAATGGTGGCGGGGCCATTATTGATTTTGGTTGCTATGGCGCCAACTTATTGACGTGGCTCCACAGTGGTCAGCGCCCGAAGACCGTGACGGCCGTTACTTCACAATTTCAACCCGAAAACAATCCTAAAGTAGATGACGAAGCAACCCTCGTGTTGACATACGAAAAATCGCAAGGCATTATCGAGGCCTCATGGAACTGGCCCATCGGCCGGAAGGACATGGAAATCTACGGACTCACCGGAGCTATCTATGCCGATAACCGGAATCAGCTTCGCGTGCGTTTTGCCAAAGGCTACGATCAGTTTGACGAAAAGGTGCATTTGCCTGAAGAACTTCCCTCACCACGCAACGATCCGTTTGCGCTACTGGCGGCCGTGGTACGCGGGCAACTCACGCTGGAGTCTCATGATCTTAGCTCACTGGAGAACAACCTGATCGTGATGGAGATTTTGGACGCAGCCGTCAAAAGCGCGAAGTCCGGCAAGACGGTAGTGCTTCGTTAAATGTAAGCCTCACTCAGTTCTGTGATTTCACCGGCCACTTCCACGCCTGCCACACGATGGTGACAGTAATAACGCTCTCGACCACAGCATAAAAAACATAAGCGGCCACCTCAGCAGTAACTGGTATGGACGTAACGGCAATCAATACCATGATGGCCGTGAAGATTGCTCCAAAAATGATGTTTAGAAGTCGTGCCGTTTTTGCACTGGCCATTACCGTGGCAATGATCACCAGCGAGGGCAACGCCATGAGTACCGAGGCGGCAAATACTTTGACGGGCTCATTCAGCAGCGTCTTACCTTCTACCAGTTTACTCGCTTCTCCGGGTACGTATAGGGCAAAGTAATCTCCATAGATGTAAAAGAACATCGTGGCGGCCCAAAGAGCAACGAGTTTGATGCGGATGTTAACATGTGATTCTTCGAAAGCTACCGCCATAGGTTCACGTTTTGATATGTTCTGAACGGCCACCGGGGCGTCAAGGTTACGCCAGCCTCTTAGGGCAGCTTTGGGTGCGTGGCAATTGCCACCACATAGAATTCAATTCAACTACGACATTCGGGCAATCTTACTGAATCCATACAACGGCACGCCAGCGATGAGCAGCAGAAACCCCCAGTACACCGCCTCTTGACCCGATCCTGCTACGGCCCACAATGAATAAGAAAAAGCGATAATGGCCAAACCTAACTTCCAGGGCTGCCGCCAGCGTGCATCGCGCGAGCGCGCAGCCAGAATTAGGTAAGCGATGCTGGAAAAAAGAAAAGCTACTAGTACCGTCATGGTCGAGATCAGAATAATAAATTGGTACGTATCGGCCAGGCTGCGACTGAAATTCATGAAGAGCAATACTGAGATCAGGGAGCTTGAAATAACCAGGCTCAGCACGGGTGCGCCTCGCTTATTCAATTTGCCAAAGACGGCCGGGAACAACCGATCGGCAGCCGCAGCAGCGGGCACCTGACCCTGCATGATGATCCACCCGTTGAGCGCCCCAAAAGTTGAAATAACTGCTCCGGCTGCTACAACGTACCCAGCCCAGTCACCCCACACATGTGTAGCCGCATCGGCAAACGGGGCCTTTGAGTTTTTTAGAACTTCAGGCGGCAGAATACCCATGATGACAACCGTGCCCAGCACATACAAAATAGTGACGGCCAGTGTGCCAACGAGCGTAGCCCGTGCAATTGTCTTTCCCGCATTCTCAACACTGCCCGATGGAATGGTTGCACACTCCAGACCCATGAATGCAAAAAGAGTAAGCGTTGCCGTACTGGTGATGGCGCTCAGGTTGGATGTTCCGCTGCTGTTGAAAGGCTGATAGTTTTCAGGTTGAATGAAAAACGCGCCACCAACCGTTACCAGAACGAGCGGTGCAATCTTCAGCACGGTAGTTACAAGTTGAACGGCCCCGGCTTGCCTGAGT
Organism: Cyclobacteriaceae bacterium; assembly: GCA_046301755.1. Lineage (GTDB taxonomy): Bacteria > Bacteroidota > Bacteroidia > Cytophagales > Cyclobacteriaceae > ELB16-189. The sequence continues at coordinate 53,682 of JBKCJM010000040.1, read as the reverse complement.
CCATGTGTGTTGATCCAGGTTAGCAGCCAGATGCTCGCAAGCCCGACTGCAACGGCATAGTATGCGTTGGCCCCCAGCACCGGAAAAAAAATGGTAAGGTAGCTGATGAACGCAACTGCGATTGCTCCGTTTGTTGACCAAACCGAGATCCAATAGCCCCAGCCCACCAGGAATCCCGCAAAGTCGCCCAGGCCCTCGCGTGTATACGCGTAAGGACCTCCGTTTGCCAGTGGCATGATCTGACTGAGCCAACTGAATACGAGTGCGAGGCAGAGCGCGCCAGCCCCGGAAACCAACCAGCCGATCAGGCTGATACTGCCAAACGAAGCCAATGCTGCCGGCAGCATGAACATGGCCGAAGCAATCATATTGCCCATCACCAGTGAGGTGCTGGTCCAGAAACCGATTTTTTGCTGCGTCATGGCGTCAGCAAGTTGAAAAAAAAAGGTGAATCGCCATGACTCACCTTTTTTGAAGCGCGGATCCGCTCGCTACGGCTGGGCGCGTTTCGCTGTCATCGGGAATTGCCCGAATTGCCCGAGTGTCATATTGCCGGCAAAGTCATCACCTGTTATGGTGCCTTTTACTGCTATCGTAACAGAATTGCCTCCAAAGGATAATGTATACTCGAAGCTCAATTCATTCCCATTTACTTTCACGTTTTCCAGCGGCATGGTTCGGTTCATGCGCGCACTGGTTATGGTACCGGTGAATTGTTCGCCTGTTTTTTCAAGCGTGATTTTTCCATCGCCTCCCTGGGGAGATTGCACCGTATAGTTCCAAACGCCTTCAGGCTTTATCACGGCTGTGGGGTCGGTTTTCACCGGGGTAACTGTCGCGGCTCCCGCTGCGGGAACCGCTGGCGTTGCCGGGCGACCACGACCGCCTGCGCCACCTCCTCCTGTGCCGCCTGGCATACCACCACCATCGGCCATGCCGCCATCGCCTTCTTTCAGGTCATCATTGTTCACCGACCGGCCGCGTCTGCGGGGCTGATCAAAGCTCATTTTGCCAATGCGGTAACTGAAATTGAGGCGCACACTCCAGTTGTTCAGCGTTGTAACGCTGCTCTGGTTGATCGTAGGGGTTTCCGTAGCATTCCGGATTTTCATATTAGGCGCCAGGAAGTTTTCAAATCCGATGCCCACACTTCCTTTTTTGTTTTTGAACTCCTTTCGGGCGCCAAGGCTATACGTGCCAAAGCCACCTTGAAATCCCTGTAGCTGAACTCTCCGTCCACGATAAAATGCGAATGATTGAAGTGCCCAGCCCTTGCTGAGGGTATAACTGCCGAAGATACGGCCACTGTACACCCAACCGGTATTGGCGGCATTCTGGGTGGGGTCTGGAACATTGTTGGCGAGGTCGGCAAAATAAATGTCGCCACCACCATTCAACGAAAGTTTGCCTACACTCACGTTAGCAAACATGCTGGCGCCATAGGCGTTCTCCATGCCAATGTTATCATACGTGGTAACAATAGTGTCACCGCGCGGATTTCGCAGGCTTTGAATGGCGTTGTTTGAATTACGTACAAACCCGGTGAAATTAAGTGACGTGCCCTTGATGAACGTGCTATAACCAAGTTCAAAATTGTTGGTGAATTCAGGATCCAACGTGGGGTTACCGATCGTGATGTTCAGTGGGTTTGAGGCCTGGATATTCGGGTTCAGGAACTGAATTGACGGCCGCTGAATGCGCCTGTTGTAAGAAGCTTTGATGGTTCCTTTTTTCAATTTTTTCGAGGCGTTGATGCTGGGCACCAGAACTCCGTACTCCGGAATGTCAATGTCGTCTTCGGTGCGGCTAAAGGCATTGATCACGGTATACTCGTACCGCAAGCCAGTTTTAAAGCTGTACCCACTCTTGGCGCTGTACGTGTACGAGCCATAGCCCGAGAGCACATCCTGATTGTAGTTCAATTGATTGCTGAGACGTGCGTCCGACAACGCGACAAAATCACCGTCTGATCCGGTGGCCGAGAAGTACGCAAAATCGCTTAATACTTTCCGCAGGATATTTTTTGCACCGAACTCCAGCATCTGGTTGGTGCCTATTGGAGTCTGATAATCCAATTGGAGAGTATACTCCTCATTCAATCCGTCATTTTCATTCTTTCTGCGGAAGTCGATATCGCCTGCTGGCGTGAAATAGGTGTTGCTGAAATCGTTATTGCGATCGTTGCGACTGTACAACGCCAGGAAACTCAATTCCCGGTCCTTCTTTGGGAAAAGACGCGTGTAGCTAAGATTAAAATCGATTGTGCCCGATTCGTCTTTTGTGATTACATCCTGAAAGGAGGTGCCGGTTAACGCACCGTTCGTGAAATTCTCGGTTAACAGTCCGTCCTGGGCGGAGTTGTTGTTACGCACGCCATAGCGCACCGAAGCAGCGAGCGAGTTGTATTGATTAATGTCGTAATCCCACCCGAGATTGTAGTTACCAAAAAGACCTTCGCTGCGGTTGCCGGCCAGCTGTCGCGTAACGTAGTTTGTGTTGTTCGATTCGGTTGCCTGTTGGTTTTCAAACGCACCGTCAATATTGTAATTCGCGCGCCCGAATCCACCCAGCGAGAAACCCATCTTTTTCCTGCGGTAGTTGCCGCTGAGTCCTAAGTTAGAACCACGATAACCCACACCAGCATCAATGTTAAGCGTGAGACCCTGCAGTGTGTTTTTCTTGGTGATGATATTGATAATACCTCCCGATCCTTCGGCATCGTACTTGGCGGAGGGCGATGTAATCACTTCCACCGTCTTGATCTGATCGGCCGGAATCTGCTTCAACGCATCAGCAATGGAGTTGGCCATGATGGTGGAAGGCTTGTTATTAATCAGCACCAGAATATTCTGACTTCCCCGCAGGCTTACGTTGCCATCCAGATCCACCGAGAGGTTAGGCACCCTGCGCAGCACGTCCGCGGCATCACCGCCCTTCGTGGTAGCATCATTCTCGGCATTATAGATCGTACGGTCGACCCGCTCTTCAATCAGTTCCTTCTGGGCTTCCACCACTACTTCCTGCAGCAACTCGGCCTCCTGCCGGATGATGATGGCGCCTGTGTTAATATCCGTGCCGCGTTCTGTCACGGTGTAAGGTCCTTTGGTCAGGGTCTTGTAGCCGATAAAGGAGATGGACAGCACATACTGACCGGCCGGAATGCCTTTGATGGAAAACCGACCCTTATCATCGCAAATTGAGCCGTCAATGGGCTTGTTGGTTTTGGTGTCCACCAGGGCAACGGTTGCAAACTCCACCGGCACACGTCCGGCTGAGTCGAGAACGGCTCCGCTGATTTTTCCCGTTCCCGATCCGGCCTTGCCGGGATCTTGCGAAAAAGCTAAAACAGGCAGAAAAAGCAGAAAGGCAAAAAATTTGTTCATAGTTAGCTGCAAAGGTAGCAGGGCTAAAACCCTTAAACGGTGAACAAGTTCAGAAGCGAGGTAAAATATCCATTGGTGGTACCTGCGGCTGACAACTGGTAGGTTGCGCGTCAGGGCTTGATTTCCGACTTCATGGCCTGCAAGTGGTTATTCAATGCGGCTTCCCAGGTTGTGTCGGCATCCCACCGTGTGCCGAGATAGATGTTACCATATTCAATGTGTTTGAAGTAGAATTTAAACACATGTTCGGTGGAAGGAAGTGTTTTAAGTTCAACGCCTTCGGGCGTTGTTGCCACACTGGCATAGGTTTGCTCGACTTTCCGCTCATACCCCAAAATTTCTTTGGCCACACTGCCGCGCGCCCGAACAAATCGCAGGATAAAAATGTAACCACGATTGTTGAGTTCGCGCTCGCTCATGTCGGCAGGTACCATGTCAAATTTCAAGGGCGGCCCAAGTCGCAGTATTTCCTCAAGCTTTTTGTTGTCGTCCGGTGAAGCGAGGCGGGGTATGGCCACTTTGAAGTAGGTAGCTTCTTTGCTGAACGACTCATATCGCCTTCCGGTAAAATTTTTCACCGGGATATCGCGCTCGGGTAAGTCGTTGATCAAGAAGTTCTGCCGCTTCTGGCTGCTGATGAGCGAGCGGTAAACGTTTTGCAGCAGATCGCGCAGCGAGGGGTTTTCCATCACCCATTGGCCGCTGCCTTCGGAAACCAGCTCAACCGTTTTGCTGAAAGGCGTTACAAGCAGCCGAAAACGACCCGCCTCCTTCTGTGCAAACACAAAAAACGACACATTGCGGGTATTGAAGTAATCAGCAAATGCTTTTGTGAGATCCGGCCCGGCTAACACACGGTCAGTTTCAAAATAGGCAATGGCATCAATACCCGTTTGTTGAAAGTACTTCTGTATTTCGTTGAGTTCGTCTTCGGTGTACGCCAACTGGTAAAGCACCACGGCTCGTTTTGCCAATAGTCCTTCGGGTGGCGCAACACTGCTGGTCAATCCGGAGAGCAAGCTGGCCTCCTCAGGCGAAGTCTGGGCAAACCCGCCTGCCGAAAAGCCGCACAACCATAAAAGGAACAATTTCTTCACGATGTACTTATCGAAGCCTCAAAGTTAAGATAACGCAGACGGATGGCGACATGGTATCAGATCAGGATGAAAATTCCATCCGCCTCCACTTTGATTGGGAACGTTTCGAGGTCGGCCGAGCGCTCACCACTTTCGCGACCACTCTTCAAGTCGAAGCAGTATCCATGCCATGGGCAAATCACCTCGCCCCGAAAATTGACTTTCCCTTTGCTCAACGATTCCCCATTATGCGAGCAGGCATCCTGCACAGCCTTGAGTGTTCCATTTACATTAGCCAGGCAAACCCGCACTTCGGCCAGCCGTACCAAAGCCAACGTGCCCGGTGGCACCCGCTCACCGGCCTCGGCTTCGTTTCCAAAAAGTTTGAACCAGGGCATCCTGTAAAGTAACGGCTGCGGCCGTTAAAAGAAAAGCGCGTTTACCGGGCTTTGATTTTGTCTATATTCGACCCACCTCTTACCACATGAGAAGATTACTTGAAGCCATCTCAAAAACACATAATCACTTAGTCTGTCATGCCGGACTCGTTCCGGCATCCCACTCGGTGTGGCAAAAAGGGGATCCCTCCCGATCGCGATCGGGAACGGAGGCCGGGACGACAGCACGATTTTTGAGACGGCTTCTAATCTACGCATTCACCTTCGCTGCCATTCCGGCTTTGGCACAGGTGAACAGCAAACTGCAGGAGCAACTCAACCGGCAGGCTAATGCCTTGGAAACGCAACTTATCGAGTGGCGAAGACACTTTCACCAATACCCGGAGCTCTCCAATCGTGAAGTCAAAACGAGTGCATTTATTGTAGAGCATTTGAAGAAACTGGGGCTCGAAGTAACCTACCCGGTTGCCAAAACCGGCATCGTGGCGATTTTGAAGGGGGGCAAGCCCGGCCCGGTGGTGGCGCTGCGTGCCGATATGGATGGCCTGCCCATCACTGAACGAAATAGTTTGCCTTTTCAATCAAAAGAGAGGGCAACTTTTGGCGGGCAGGAGACTGGCGTGATGCACGCTTGCGGTCACGATGGGCACATGGCAATATTGATGACGGTTGCCGAAGTGCTCGTGAAGAATAAAGGCGACCTGCGCGGTACAGTTAAGTTTATCTTTCAGCCCGCTGAAGAGGGTGTGCCACCGGAGGAAGCTCCGGCCGGTGCCGAGCTCATGGTGCGTGAGGGTGTATTACAAGACCCGAAGGTGGATGTAATCTTTGGACTCCACATTCAGTCATTGGTTCCCTCCGGGCAATTGTCCTACAGACCTGAGGGCCTTATGGCCGCGGTGGACGGATTGACCATTAAGGTGATGGGGTTAGGCGCGCATGGTGCTACACCGTGGGATAGCGTGGACCCGATTGTAGTGTCAAGCCAGATTGTAGCAGGCCTTCAAACAATCGTAAGCCGGCAGGCAGAACTTACACGGGGCGCTGCAGTGATTACGGTCGGCAGCATTCATGCCGGCAACCGGGGTAACATCATACCGGAGGAGGCTGTTATGCAGGGCACTATCCGCACGTTTGATCCCAATATGCAGCGAAGTATTCACAACCGCATACGCAACACGGCTACCAAGATTGCCGAGAGTGCCGGTGCCAAAGCAGAAGTAGGGATACAGGTGATGTATCCGGTTACGTACAACGATCCAAAACTTACCGAGCAAATGGCGCCCTCGTTGCTGCGCACGGCCGGAAGTGATCGTGTTAAAGTAATCGCGCCCGTTACCATGGCGGAAGATTTTTCATTCTTTCAGCAAAAGGTGCCGGGCTTTTTCTTTTTTCTTGGCGCCTACCCGGCTGATCAAAAACTGCCAAAGCCACCAACACACCATACCGCTGATTTTTTGATTGATGAAAAGGCGCTGTTGACCGGTGTTAAGGCGCTGGTCAATCTTACGTTTGACTACATGTATTCCAAAAAATAACCCATCTCCCATGAACAAATTGTTTACCGCTGTTCTGTTGTTATCTGCCTCAGCCCTGCTGGCTCAAAGCAATCCGAAGTTGCAAGCGAAGCTGGATCAGGAAGCGCTTGCCATCGAAAAGAAAGTGATCGAGTGGCGCAGGCATATTCATCAGAACCCGGAACTCTCGAACCGTGAGTTCAAGACGGGAGCTTATATAGCCGAGCATTTGCGCAAGCTGGGGCTCGAGGTGCAGCACCCGGTTGCCAAAACAGGCGTGCTCGGTATTCTGCGCACGGGCAAGCCCGGGCCCGTAATTGCCCTGCGGGCCGACATCGATGCGCTGCCGGTGACCGAGCGCAACAGTCTTCCATTTGCCTCCAAAGTAACAACCACATTCAATGGGCAGGAGACCGGTGTTATGCATGCCTGCGGGCACGACTCGCACGTAGCTATTTTGATGGGTGTTGCCGAAATACTGGTAAGAAATAAGAATGACCTCAAAGGCACGATCAAGTTCCTGTTTCAACCGGCCGAAGAAGGCGCACCGGCAGGTGAAGAAGGTGGAGCCGATTTGATGGTGAAAGAGGGCCTGCTGGAGAACCCAAACGTGGATGTGATTTTCGGGCTGCACATCCAGTCTATTTCGCCCATTGGCCGCATTACGTATCGCCCGGCCGGCCTGATGGCAGCGTCCGATTGGTTTTCCATCAAAGTGAAAGGCCGTCAGTCGCACGGCTCGGCACCCTGGATGGGTGTTGATCCGATTGTAGTAAGTGCCCAAATCATCAACGGACTGCAAACCATCATCAGCCGGCAGACCGAGTTGACAAAAGAAGCGGCCGTGATTACGGTGGGCCGCATGCAGGCGGGTATTCGTGAGAACATCATTCCCGAGGAGGCCTTTATGGCAGGCACCATCCGCACGTTGGATGAAACCATGCAGGAAAAGATTCATGAAAAAATCCGCCTGACGGCCACCAAGATTGCTGAGAGTGCCGGTGCCACTGCTGAGGTGAGCATTGAGAAGAAGACACCGGTTACATTTAATGATCCGGCTCTAACCGAAAAGATGGTAGCAAGTTTGCGTAAGGCGGCTGGCCCGGAAAATGTGATTCGCATCAATGCCGTGACAGGGGCCGAAGACTTCGCCTTCTATCAGAAAAAGGTGCCCGGATTCTTTTTCTTCGTAGGAGCCATGCCTCCCGATCAGGAAATGAGCCGCGTGCCTGCCCACCACACTCCGGATTTTATGATTGATGAGCGCGCATTCCTCACGGGCATCAAGGCGATGCTGAATGTAACGGTGGATTATATGTACATGTCTGGCAAGTAAGATTTTCGCGCGGTTGGCGCGGGCGTTTTTTATTGCTCATCTCATTATTGCCCGGGCTGTAGTTCTGCGTACCATCTCTCCTGTGGGTAATGTTTGCCCACGGTCAGAACCTCACCGATTTTGGGCGTAGTGAGTGGCACCTTCAGTTTTTCGGCCGCAGCGGTGGCGCGCTCAATCGGCTCCGTCCAATGATGGAAGGCGAGTTTGAACTTGCCCCAGTGTACGGGCATCAGCACGTTGGCTTTCAGATCAATTGAGGCTTGCACGGTCTGCTCCGGCATCATGTGAATCAGCGGCCAGTCGGTGTTGTACTGTCCGCACTCCAGCAGAGCCAGATCGAAGGGGCCGAACGTGTCGCCAATTTCTTTGAAGTGCCGATCATAACCGGAGTCGCCTCCCAGATAAAGCTTGTGTTCCGTTGTTTTGAGAATGAATGACGACCACAAAGACTGGTAGCGCGTAAACTTACGCCCCGAGAAGTGGCGGGCAGGTGCTGCGGTCAACTGAACAGAGTCCGTGTGTGTATAGCTTTCCCACCAATCCAGTTCTACAATTTTGTCGGCCGGCACGCCCCAGCATTCGAGGTGGGCGCCAACACCGAGAGACGTCACAAATTTTTTGGTGCGGTCTTTAAGCGCCAGGATGGTTTGATGGTCAAGGTGATCATAATGATCATGAGTAAGCAACATCACATCAATTGGGGGGAAGTCCCCGGGGAAATACACATCTGTACCCGCAAAACTTTTTGTCATGAAACCTACCGGTCCGGCATACCCGCTGAAAACCGGGTCGACCAGGATCAGCAAGCCCTGTGTTTTGATCAGATAGGACGAGTGACCAAACCAAACCAGGCTGGTTTCTTCGGCCGGTAACTCGTGTAAGTTTGTTTTTTCCGAAGGCAGCGGTGCCTGAGGTTCAACGCTCTTCGGTGGATTAAGAAACTTCCACAAGGTCCCGGCAAACGAAAAGTTCTCGGTCTGAACCGGTGTTTCATTTAGGTTTTGAAAGGCACCGTTGCGGTAGTTGGGCGATTGTTGGATACGGGCCAACCGTTTGCCTTGAGGCAGCGACCCAAAAACAGGTTGTTGAAGAAAAACGAAAACTCCTGCTGCTGCCAGCAGGAGAATGATGAGAAGAACCATGAAGCTGCGTTTTAGAAATTTCATCGGGATAACCCGAAAGCTAAGACGCAATTTTGTTGGTCTTTATTTCAAGGTGGTTATTTTTTGTCCTTTAAGGTAGCCCAGTTGGTATTTGCCTTTTTGATGTAGCCGGGCTTGTCCTCATTCCAGTCCTTAGATACGTCCAGATCATAGTTCAGGTACAACTTGCCTTCATAAATAGTCCAGGCTTCGGGCTCAATTTTCACTTTATAACTGCGCGATACACCATAAGCACAGTAGCCTCCGTATTGTGGAGCATACTTTTCGGGTGATGCCTTGAACAGGTCGCGGTTCTGGGCTGTGCTGAAATACCAGGTAGCACCCTGCCAGGAAAGGCTGAAATCTTTTTTGCCTTTTACAGGCTTGCTTTGGGTGAAGTAGGCCACCGGGTCGTAGCCCTTAATGGCGCCCTCGGAGGTTTGGAAAACGGGGCCCTGTGCCGCTGCGCCCCCGGCTATCAGTGTGAGTAAGAAGAAGAAGAGAAAGGATTTCATGAGTTTTTGAATTTGCTCTGATAACGATGGGTGGGAGGCGAAAGGTTTGGAGCAAGCAACATTAGGAGTCCGTTTGTCAGTCAGGTGACGTTTTAGGGGGTTTTGGGGAGATGAAAAGCTGCCAAAAAACGCATGAAAATCGCTTTTGCACAATTCCGATTCTCTTTTACCTTTGCAGTCCTAAAAAATGGGAGCTTAGCTCAGCTGGTTCAGAGCATCTGCCTTACAAGCAGAGGGTCGGGGGTTCGAATCCCTCAGCTCCCACAGTCAAGGTCACCCACAAGGTGACCTTTGGTGTCTCAACAGGGTCATTCACCTTATTTGCGGGTTACGTGTGCAAAGTCGGGTTACCGACCTACTCAGTTCACCCAAACCTCTTTTCGTTGTCGGATAGACAAAGGAGGCAAAAAGATTGCAGTTGAGGTATTTGAATCCATCTGAAAACGTCAAAGCTTTTGAACTGACGTTCTTTGCAAGAGGTTGATTGTGATGCCAAGCCATACCTTGGCAGACTGCCGAGCAAGCCTGGTTTGGTTTTTGTACCGTATTTTTACCCAACCATTTTTTAACCTTCTTGAAAATTCTCCGCAAGCTGGCCTTGTTTGTCGTATTGCCGCTACTCATACTCGTGGCAGGGGCCTTGGGTTCCGTCTATTTTTTTAAGGACCGTTTGGTCCGCCAGTTTATTGAAGAAGCTAACAAAAACCTGAATACCCCCGTCAACATCGGCAAGATTGATGTCGATTGGTGGGACGACTTCCCACGACTGTCCCTGGTGTTTGAGCAGGTGTATGTCGAAGATAGCCACCCCGGTAAGTTTCCGCTGCTCGAAGCTCAGCGAATTTCTTTTTCACTCGATCCTGTGGCCGTGTGGCGGGGCAACTTTACTGTAAACGGTTTGCGTATTTCCGACAGTAAAACCTATCTGAAGATTGACGAAAAAGGCCGCGCCAACTATAACATCTTGAAGGAAACGGAGGGAGGTGCCTCCGGGCCAATCCGCTTTGACTTGCGCAATGTGCGCCTGTTGAATACCATCGTGTCGTACCAGGACGAGGCGGGCGCGCAAGATCACGTTTTTCAAAGCGATAAGCTGATTGCCACCGTGCGGGTAGATGGCCTGAAGTATTCGATCGTGGCGCAGGGCGATGTTACCACCCGGCAGATTGGCCTCGGTAATCGCATTTTTTTGCACGATAAGCTTTTCATGGTGAAAACCCGACTGGTATACGATGATGAAATCAATACGATCACGTTTGAACCCTCCACACTTGAAACGGCCTCTTCGGTGTTTGGCATCAGCGGGCAGTATGCTTTTCAGGATAAGAATGAGATTGATTTGACAGTCATCGGGCAGGATACGGATGTGCAAACGTTGGTGTCGCTGCTGCCGCAGAACGAAGCAAAGGCACTGGCCGAGTACCGCAGTGAAGGGGATGTGTTTTTCGAACTTAAGCTCAAAGGAGAGATTAGCGAGCGAAAGGATCCGTTGCTGTCGATTTCCTTCGGCTTCAGCAACGCAGTGGTATTTCATCCGGAGTATAAGGCCCGCCTGCGCAAGCTCAACCTTCGTGGCTCATTCACTACCGCATCGTTTACTGATCTCACCAAAGCCCGGTTATTTTTGAAAGACATAAGCGGGGAGTTGAATGAGCAGCCATTTCAGGGCGATTTTTCCATGCAGAATTTTTCAGACCCCATGGTCACCCTGGCCTTTAGCGGGTTGCTTGATGCCGCAGACGTGGCAGCCTTCTATCCCTTACCGGACGTTTATTCACTCACAGGGCAACTGAAAGCGGATGTGCGGTTCGAAGGTGAGGTGAATAAGCTGAAGATGCGCGCCACTGCACAGCAGGTGAAAACAGAGGGAAGCGTTGAGCTGCGCAATGTGTCGCTAAGGTATGGGCCCAGGCAGGTGCCGTTGAGCTCGTTGAGCGGCCAGCTTCAGTTCAATAACAACGATTTGGCACTGAGCAATGTAACGGGCATGTTTGGCAAAAGTGATTTTCAACTGAATGGTTTTTTCAAGAATATCATAACCTACTTTCTGTTCGAGGGCCAGCCCATCGGAATCGAAACGGATCTCAAATCGCGATTCATTGATCTGGACGAGGTGCTTGTTCTGGCATTTGGAAATGAGACCACGGAAGCATTTAGTTTCCAAATCTCGCCCCTGGTGCACCTCAATTTTAATTGTGATGTGAATGACCTTCGGTATAAGCGGTTTCATGGCCGGGGCGTGAAGGGCGACTTGCTGGTGAAGAACCAGATGGCTGTTTCACGCAAAATCGATTTGCAGGCGATGGGTGGCCGATTGTCGTTCAACGGTATTGTAGATGCGCAGAGGAAAGACCGCGTTGAGGTGGCCAGTGGCTGGAAGCTGGACGGCATTCATGTCGACAGTATCTTTTATGTATTCGAAAATTTTTATCAGGATTTCATTGAGGATAAACACCTGAAGGGGCAGGCCACAGCCGAGGTAGCGCTCGAGCTTTCGCTGACGCCTCAATTGAAGCTAATGCCGGAGACCCTGGTAGCTGATATTACAGCCACCATTCGCAACGGCCAGCTTAACAACTTTGAGCCATTGCAGGCGCTGAACCGCTACCTGGACGATGAGGGACTGGCCCGGCTTCGATTCTCGGATTTGAAAAATGACATCCACATCGAAAACCAAACGATCTACATTCCTCAGATGGAAATCAAAAGCAACGTAACCACCATTCAACTGAGCGGCACCCACATGTTTGACCAGAGAATCGATTACCGCGTGGTGGCTCCCCTACGAAACAAAAAACAGATTGATCCCGATGAGGCTTTTGGTGCCATTGAAGAGGACAAAACCGGCAAGGCCAGGGTTTTTTTTAAGATCACAGGCACCACAGATGATTATAACGTGATTTACGACAAGGATGCGGTAAAGAAAAAGATATCGGCAGATCTGAAAAAGGAAGTGCAGGAACTGAAGGATGCGTTTAAACTGAAGGGCCAAAAAAAGAAGAAGGAACTTGAACTAACAACGGAGGAGTTTGATTGGGATAACCCCTAATCGACAACTGGTTCCGACCTGGCTATTTCTGCTTTGCTCTCTCCCAATACTCATCCATTTCAGCCAGGGTCATTTCGCCCAGTTTTTTACCGTCTTTAGCGGACTCAGTTTCCAGAAACTGAAATCGTTTGATGAATTTCTTGTTCGTACGCTCCAGCGCTTCCTCAGGATCGATGTTAATGAAGCGTGCATAATTCACTAGCGAAAAGAGCAAGTCGCCAAACTCGGCCACGGCTCGTTCGTGGTTGATGGATTCCGTGGCTTCAGCATTGAACTCTCTCTTGAACTCCTGCATTTCTTCCTCCACTTTTTGCCACACCTGCTCTTTCTTTTCCCAATCAAACCCCACCCCCCGGGCCTTATCCTGAATGCGAATGGCCTTTACCAGTGCCGGCAATGTTTTGGGTACACCTTCCAGCACGGACTTGTTGCCGGTTTTTAGTTTTATTTTTTCCCAGTTAGCCTTCACCGTGGCCTCATCATTGGCTTCCACATCGCCATATACATGCGGGTGCCGTTCTACAAGCTTATCGCAAATGCCGTTCAGAACGTCCGCCATATCAAATAGCTTCTGCTCGGATGCCATGCGTGCATAGAAGACGTTGTGGAGCATCAGGTCGCCTAGTTCTTTTTTTACCTCGGCATAATTGCCATCCAAAATGGAGTCCGAAAGTTCGTACGTCTCTTCAATAGTTAGGTGACGAATGCTTTCCATGGTTTGCTTCATATCCCACGGGCAGTTTTCGCGCAGTTCATCCATAATGGTCAGCAGGCGATCGAAGGCCTGCAACTTGGCCTGGCGGTTGGGGTCGGGCTGGGAGAACGGTTTTTTCGGCATTCGCGTGAAACTTCGGATGTGGGTATTCTGTTGTACTTTTGCTGCTACAATAATCGGCAATTCCCATGGCTGTTTTTCTGCTCACCATTGGCATTTTTGGTGCCTTCTTTCTTCTTATGTCGGTGCGCCTTTTGTTTATCAAGAACGGAGAGTTTCGGGGCACCTGCGCCACACAGAGTCCTTTTTTAGCCAAAGAGGGGATTACCTGCGGCTATTGTGGCAAAGTGATCGGGGAGGGCGATACCGCCTGTGGCGACCCTGAAAAGGAATCCGATAATTCCCTGCCCGAAATCAAAAAGAGATAATCAGTCAGCGAAGTTAACGCCAATGCTGCTGGCAATGCCAATGCGGAAACCATAGGTCTGCTCGCGCCACTCTTGTAGCGCAACGGCAGCCTCCAGCCGGAAGATGCGCAGGATGCCATCGATGCCATAGCCCAATTCGGTGTAGTTTTTTGACGTTGCCGATTGAAGATAATTCACGAAGATGTTTTCCTGAATGCCCACCAGGCGGATTTTTGGTATGCGTGTGATCAGGAATTTGCGGAAGTGATAGTGCACATTGGCGGTAAAGTACTCCTGGTTAGTGCTATGGCGGTAGTAGTCCAGCAACCGGAAACTGCCTACGGGGTCGGTGGTAACAAACGGTGTACGGTTACCCATAAAGTGGGCATAGTCCATGAAGTACATGCGGTTGGTGTTCAGAAATGTGCCGGCTGTCATGGCAAAGTCTAGCCGCCCGCGTATGCCGATATCAAATCCGTACCGCACAGATGCTTCGACCTGATCAAAATCAATGTCGCTGCCCAGCATGTTTTTGAAACCCTTTCGGTATTCAAGCGAAAATACCGGGGACGATTCGGAGATCGGAATCTTGTCACCGTTGCGGATGCGGTACTTCAGCCAGGGCCTGGTCTCAATACCGAACGTTCCTACAAAGGCCCTGTGATTCGGGAAGTTGGTGTCCAGGAGTTCATCGTTGCTAGGCGCATTGGGGGTGTACTGTTCCCGGTTGCTTTTGAAAAAGGTGTAGTCGGTTGTATTGATCAACTGATAGCGTTTTGCCGCAGTCCAATACGTGTAAACTGTAAACCGAGGGCTTAGGCGCTCGCGGTAGCGCAGGTCTACGAAGTCCTGTTCATAAATTTTCATCCAGTTGTCGCCCAGAAACAGGCTGGTAAAGCCGTTCACAAGCGGATGAATGGGATTGTCGGCATTGAACTGCTGAATGTATCGGCCGCCTGTCAGTGTTAGTCTACGGTTCTGGCTGCGGTAGTCAACTTTGAGTGTACCGCTAAAGGCGTTGCGCGAAAAAGCGTAGCGGGCCAGCGGACTGATCTCCAGCCTGGACGTACGAGGACGGCTGCCGGGCCGGGTTGAGTCGGTTTTCACCCACCGCTTGTAATAGCTTAGCCGGTAGGTGGCAAAGAAACCATCTACTGTGTTGAAACCGCCAAACGGAGCATGAATCTCAAAGGAAGATGTCTTGTTGATGGAGTAGCTGTCGCCCGTCAGGATGTCCCACGGTTGAAACCCTGCCTTTCCTTTTTTCTTGCGGCCGAGCGTGTCGCCCTCCATTTCCTTGCGCTCCACTTCAGCCAGGCTATCGCTGGTAAAATATCCTCGTATTTCCTCTTTCGTTAAGGGCACAGGCCTCATGTCGGCCCAGAAGGCCGAGTCTTTTTTGTAAGCGAGGGAGTCTACCGCGTAGTTCGATTCAAATAACACATCGGGCTCCTTCTGCTCTTTTTGCTCCTGCTTCTCGTACTCCTTTACCAACTGCCGAAGCTCTTTGTCTGAAATTTCTTTGCCTTCGTTGAGCCGCTGTTGTAGTTGCTGATTTTTCTTGCTGAATGTTTTCTCCACCCGCTTTGCCTCTTCTTTTTCCAACTTCTCATCTATCACGTTCATCTCCACCTCCAATTCGGGGTTCATCGTGATTTTGTAATCTTTCACTGTAGCCAGGTATTGGCCCTCGAACTCAAACCCAAACACCTTGCCATCCACTTTAAACGTTTGTGAAACCGGCAGCCAGACCTTGTCATCAATAGGATTGTACAGTTGTTTGATGTAAAAGTTGATCCCCACTTTCGTAGCCTTTAAATCGAGGCTGTGAATGCTCCACCAGTCCTCAACAATGTAGAGTGTGCCCTCGAAGACATTATCGCCTCGCGAACGGGGTGTCACCTTGATTTTACTCACCTCGTAGTTACGGTCTTTAAATGAGCCGAGATACTCAAACTTGTAGTAGCTGAATGACCGGGGCGAAAGAGGTGAGACGGTCTCTGCAATTTCTGGCTCGTAGAAGCTACCAAACACGTAAGCATTGGGCGAACTGTTTTGGTTATTGCCATTGGTGTATACGGCAATCACTTTCTCCTCAAACTTTCTGGGGCGTGTGTACTTGATTTCGCTCACCGACTCCTGAATGAATACACGGTCCTTGGTGATGCCTTCTTTTTCCAGGGCTTTCTTTGCCAACCAGGGGTAGTCTTTTAATTGTCCGCGGCCTTTGATGTACACTTTGGCCGAATAGGCATCGATCTGCTGCGTGTGAAATTTTGCTTTCGCGATGGCCTTGCGCATAATCGTATAGGCGGGGTCTTCTTTTCCGGCCCGAATGGTCACGGTCTGCAACACGATTACCTGTGTTTTAAGGGTAACATCCAGTTCTGTGAACGAATCGCCAATTTCAATCGCCAGGGCCTCCGTTTCGTAACCCAGATACTGAAACAACAGGTCGTACTTTCCCGGGGCCAGGGTGAGCTCGTAGCGCCCGTCAGCATCAGTTACAGCACCGCTGCCGGTTTGCCTCACAAAAACTGAGGCATAAGGCAGGGGTTTTCCATCATCTGACTTTACCTGACCGCGCAAACCTCCGGCTAAAGCGGTGTGCGCGGCAATGACAAAAGCAAAGGCGATGCAAAGTGACTTCATTCTACAACCAAGACGCAGAAAAATACAAAAGGTTGCCAGCGTTTGTATCATCATCTGTAAAAATGCTTTAGCCGGATCATTTGTTCAACCGGCTCAGGCACCAGATAACGAATCGATTTACTGTTTTGTATGCATTGTCGTATGTAAGTGGCAGAAATATCGAGTAAGGGAGCTTCAACCAGCCTAACATTAGGGTGACTGTGCAAATCCGTTTTTTCCGATCCTGGTCGCGGGTACACGTACACCCCGTAAAGGTCAAGAATTTGGCGGTAGTTTTTCCATTTCGGCAAGTTGCCCAAACTGTCTTCACCCAAAATCACCCGAAATGTTTTGCCCGGAAACTTTTCAGAGAGGTGGGTTAGGGTGTCGATGGTGTAGCTGGGGCGCGGTAGGTGAAACTCCACATCCGTTACTTCCAACTTGTAATGGTCGGCTATCGCGGCTTTCACCATGTCATAGCGATCAAATTCGTGAAGCAGGCTTTTGGAGTCTTTAAGCGGGTTATGGGGCGATACCACCAGCCACACCTTGCTCAAGTCCGTGTTTTCCGCCATGATGTTGGCGATAATGAGGTGCCCAATGTGAATGGGGTTGAATGACCCAAAGAACAAACCGATTTTCTGGGCCGTGGATTCCATTACGGTTGGCGTTTGAACTCGTCATAAAGCCGCTGAGCTTCGGCCAGTGAGTGATCGAGAGTTTCGTTGACGAGCACCACGTCAAATTTGTCTTCGAACGTCAGTTCAAACTGGGCTTTAAACAGTCTGCGGGAAAGGCTCTCTTCCGTCTCCGTCCCGCGTCCCGCAAGCCGCTGTTTCAGAATTTCGAGCGAGGGTACTTTCACAAAAATTGCCAGGGCCTTGCTGCCGAAATACTTTTTCAGGTTAACCCCGCCCTGTACGTCTACATCGAAGATAACATTTTTGCCGCTGGCCCAGATTCGTTCAATTTCCGATTTGAGCGTGCCATAGAAATTCCCGGCATAAACTTCTTCCCATTCAATAAATTCGTTGTTGTCGATTTTCTTCTTGAATTCCTCCGGGGTGAGGAAGTAATAGTCTTTGCCGTGTTCTTCGGTTCGGCCGCGCCTGTCGCGGGTAGAGGCCGATATGGAGAAGCCGAGGTCGGCATTGTGAGCCAGCAGGTGTTTGACCAAGGTAGTCTTTCCGGAACCGGAGGGCGCAGAGAAAATCAGGGCTTTACCGGCCATGCGTTTGAATTTGCGTGCGGATTTGCTCGGCCAGCGTTTGTGGCACCTGGCCTCCGCAGCAGGTGGTCTTAATCATGGTTTTGATAAGCTGGTCTACCTGATATTGTTCGTAGCAGGGCATGCATTCGGAGAGGTGGTCGCGCAGAAACTTTTCTTCTTCTGCAGAGGCCTCACCGTCAACAATTAGTTGCAGCATTTTCATGCACGAGCAAGGCGTTGGGCCGGAGGGGACGTTCGTGTTTTGCATAGCACTCAACTTTTATAACCCATTTGGCGGGCATATTTCGTCAGTTTTTCTTTCAGCAGATTCCGTGCACGATGCAAGCGGCTCCTAACCGTCCCAATCGGGATATCGAGAATCTTGGCCATTTCTTCGTACTTAAATCCCTCGAGGTCGCACAGGATAATCACAGTTCGAAAGTCTACATCCAGTGCATTCAACGCGTTGGATATCTCATCCCCGATCATGCCCTGCAACACATCTACGCGCAAGTCGGGCGTAATTTGCCGGTCTACATCCTCTGAATTGTAGTAGGCTTCCACTTCCTGGTAGTCTACTTTGTTCGGTTCTTTTCGCTTCTTCCGATAGTCGTTGATGAAGCTGTTTTTCATGATTCGGAACAGCCACGCCTTGGCATTAGTTCCTTTCTGGAATGAATCTATGAATCGATAGGCTTTGAGGTAGGTGTCCTGCACGAGGTCCTGGGCGTCATCGCTGTTAAGCGTCAACCGGTAGCCGAAGTTATACATCGAACTCATGTGGGGCATGAATTCGTTGTCGAACACCGATTGCTTTTCGCTGTCGCTATAGTGCTGTCTTGGCGCTTCGTCCATGAGGGGCTAAAAATACGAAGCGTGAGCGAACTGCCCTACTGAGGGCTAAAATCAGTTGTTGAAGACTTTCCCGGTGAGGTAGCCCAGCTTTTTAAGAAACCGAAGCAGCGGATTATGTTCGTTCTTGTAATCTGGCCGCACGCGATGGCGGTTGCCCAGGGTAGGTTTGTGATTGGCGAGCGTGCCATATGGATGCGTGATCAGTGCCTGGCGGTAATTCTCGGCTAACGCGGCAACTTCCGGGAAATCGGCCAGCCGGATGGTGGGATCGTAAACGGAAAGCCGATCGGGTATTGAAACCTTAAAGCCACTGAAGTGAAAGAAGAGCAATTCGTGGCTGTTGTTTACGCGCAACGTGCCGCCATCCCGTGATATTTTTCGGTTCGAAAGGTTCCAATAGGCGACATTATAGCCCGGATCGAAGATGATATTCACTCGACCAAAGTAGGCCGGCACAAAATTGAGCCAAATCTGGTCGACAAATAATCCAGGTTTCCCCTGATAGGAGAATTCGGCCATTCGCTCCTTCCACCAGGTGAGAAACTGCCTCGATTCATCGCCAGCACGAACGGCAAAAAAGCCACCGTTAAATACCCCGGCAGCCAGCATTTGCAGCTCCGAGTGTTTATTGAGGCCGTCTTGTGCCAGCAGATGCGGTGTCAGAAAAATCTGATCGTCCGGATGCTGCTCAAACAACCGCAGCCGACCGTAAACCACCATGTCGGAATCAAAGTAGAGAACCTCTCGCGCTCCCAACCGGGAAATGAAGTAATCAGCATAAAAGGGCTTGAGTGCGCACGACAACTCAAAGATGTTGTAGCGTGATAGCATATCAGCCAGTTCCGGAATTCCGAGGTCCTCAACATAGAGCAATTTCAGATTGCCTGAATCGGGCAACGCTACCTCCTTTTTCTCCAGTACTCCTACATAGAACGAGTACTCAGGATGGTGCCGGAGAAAAGACTCGGCCAGTACACCGGCAAACGGCAGGTAATTGGCGGAGACAATGGCAAACGCGACTTTCATGGAAGGAGTGATATTGCCAAAGGTAAACGGTGTCGGAATGTGTTGAGTTAAATGAGTTTGTAATTTTTGTATTCGCCAATGCGGTAGCCGATTAGCGAGCTGATGAATCGCTTCAGTTGTTCGCGCGGCCGATAGCGTTTGCGCGTGATGTCGTGATCAAACTTCCAGTTTTTTCGCTGAATGCGATCAAGCATCACGGCCGGATGGCTCCCGTTGAAACGCTCAAGAGAGTCAATGGACGAATAATCGAACTCGTGGGCCGCGGCTACGTTTTCGCTTATCCATTCGTCTGTTTGGTAGAATTTGGTCCACCCGGCAATTTTCTCTTGCATTTTCCGGGGGTCTTTCACCCAGCCATAGTGGTAGATAAATCCGTCAATCAGCTTTACACGAAGCTTGTCGTTGGGCTGCTTGCGAAAACCCTGGGCATCGCGGTACGAGAAAATCGTTGGCAGGTTGCGAACCACGCGGATTTCCCTGCGGTACCACTGCCACGACTCGCCAACGTAATCGTACGACCCGTAGAAATGCTTGTAGTTAAACAGAAGCCCTTCTACGGCAGGATCCGGGGCAAATTTCTCCATGGCCTGGCGCACCGTAGCATGGTATTGCTCATGCAACACTTCATCGGCTTGGATGTAAATGCACCAGGTCGTTTCAGGGCTTATGGCGCGGAACGCTTTGTCTGTTTCGAGCGCGAATGTTCGGCCACCCTCCCGTACCGAATCATCCCAAACGGTTTCAACGATTTTGATTTTAGATGATGGGATCGAGCGAATGAGCCCCAATGTGTCATCTTCCGATTTTCCAACTGCAACGACCACTTCATCACAAAGCGGGAGGATGGAGGAAATGGCCTCTACTATGGGATAATCGTACTTGATTACATTTCGGGCAATGGTGAAGCCAGAGACTTTCATGTCGCTCCGGTTGGTGAAGTCAACGATTGACGAAGAATTACCTCAATTTCCTGTTTCACCCGTGCAGGGGTTATGCCGGCCATGCAACTACAGTTTGTTACTCCCGGGCAAGATGAGCAGTTTTCTTTGGAGATAAGATAATGGGCCTGGCTTCCTACCGGCCGCCACCGGCCAGGATGAATCGGGCGAAGTGGCACGTAAAGGCCAAGGCTTCGGGTGCCCAGCGCGGCCCCAAGGTGCAACACGCCCGTGCTGCAGGCTATAAGAACATCAGCTTGCTGAATAAAGGAAGACAGTTGCTTCAGATCGAATCGTCCGGTAAGGTCAACAACATGGGGAAGAGTAAACAAAGCCGGCACGGCTTCGCGCATCGCTTTTCCTTCATCTGCAAGGCCTGTGATGAAAATCTTATGTGCATTCGGTGACAAGCTTTCGGCCAACGCGCAAAAGTTTGCCAGGCTCCACTCCCGTGCGCTGCCTTTTGATTTTGGATGAAGGACTACGTTCGTTCTCGACTTGTCGAGCAGGTCAGAAAAATCGCGCGACTCTGGCTTTAGACCATAGAACGGTATCAAATCCGCTGTTTCAAATTCCCGCTCAAGGCGAAAAGGCCCGAGTAGTTTGAAGTTAAGCTGGCTTTCGTGCAACGATGATCGGATGCGACTGAAATTAACCCGGAAATTGCAGTACCACCAGTTGAAAATCCGATGACCTGTTGCCACACGAGTCGGGATGCCGCTTTTTTTGGCTAATCTCGTCAACGCCTTATCCGGGAATACAAAAATTATGCTGTCAGGTTGATTTGCAGTCAGCATTGACGGGTTGGAAAGAACATCTTCCCGGTTGAGGAACACGTCCACATTTTTGCACTGCTCCAGCACGGGTCGCGTATAGCTGCGGCCAATGAATGTGATGTGGGCGTCCGGAACTACTTTTCGGATATACCCAATCAGAGGTAACGTAAGAATTACGTCACCCAAGTTGTCGGTGCGGCTGATGATGACGCGCTTGCCCAATAAATTTCGAAAGCCTTGCTCGCGCAGTTTGGCATATTTATAAAATGTATGATTGGCGGAGGTTACGGCAACCATCAGCCCCTCATAGCCATCCAGAAAGCCCCGCTTCAGAACGAAGCTTTGAAAAAATGCGAATGCGCTGTGCAGGGCTACCGTCCATCCAGAAATTTTTTCCGCACGATTTTCGCGCGCGAAAATCTCGGAATAGCTCTGGATTTTTTCCAGGATCTCCCTTGCGTTCTCATATGCCCGATGCCGAATATCGCCCGACAAATGGTGAATGCGGCAGTTCGCTTCCAGAATAACGCGATCGTGAGGATTCTGCCCGCCCCATGTGCCGACCCCACGCCTCCAAAGTCTTACTTTTTGATCCGGATACCAACTACCATGGCGTACCCACTTCCCCTGATAACTGGAAAGACGGTTCATGGCATACGCATCCGCAGCCCATTGGCCCTTTACCTTCTGAATGGACGCCAGCAATTCATCCGATAAGTACTCATCCGCATCGAGCGACAACACAAAGTCGCACGCAGCCTGCTGAAGCGCGAAATTCTTCTGATCAATGTGTGATTTGAACGGATGTTCAATAACCCGCGCACCGAGTGATTGACAGATCTCGCGCGTGCGGTCGGTTGAGTACGAATCCACCACAATGATTTCATCGGCCACGGGCTGCACCGATCTCAGACAGCGTGCAATATCACGTTCTTCGTTAAAAGCAATTACGACAGCGCTGAGCTTACCCATTGAAATCCGTTTAAGAAACCGCCTACAAACTCATCATGTCTTTGAATTTGGCGGCCTGCCTGCGGCTTACTTCTACTTTATCTCCGCCACGCAGCCGCACCATCAGCCCTCCGTTAAACCAGGGCTCGATGCCTTCCACCCAGCTCAGGTTTACGATGTGCTTGCGGCTGGCCCTGAAAAATGCCCGCTCGTCCAGCTTCTCATCGAGCGCATTAAGCGACTTGTGAATCATAGGGCGGTTATTGTCAAAATAGACTTTGATGTAGTTGCCATCTGATTCAAACATGCGGACTTGCGCGAGGCTTACAAACCAACACCGCTCGCCATCTTTGACAAACACCTGGTCCTCCAGGCCGAGCTTCTTGTCTCTTGGTTTGCCGGAACGCAGCCGCTCTTTTTCCTGTACTTTGTGGATTGCCTCCCCAAGCCGCTCCGGAGTGATAGGCTTGAGCAGGTAGTCCAGCGCATTTACCTCAAAGGCTTTCAACGCAAATTCATCATAAGCAGTGGTAAAAACTACCAGAGGAGCAGAGTCCAGCGACTCCAGCAATTGAAACCCCGTTCGGCCGGGCATCTGAATATCCAGAAACAACAGGTCGGGGTTTAGGTCGGTGATCATCTGCTCGGCTTCATCTGCGTTGGCCGCTTCTCCTGCAATTTCAATTGAGGGATGTTCCTCCAGCAGTTTCATTAGTTCCTTTCGGGCCAGGCGCTCGTCATCAACAATCAGGGCTTTCATCCTTGGATCGGGTTTTTATTTAGATGTTATACAGGTGGGGTACTATTACTTCCGTTACAACAAAATTATCCTTTTCAGTGATGATCCGGAAAGAGGCATCATCGTGGTAAATTAATTTTAACCGTTGCCGCGTATTGTCAAGCCCCAGGCCTGTGCCGGGTGTGCCCGGGCTGCCGGGCTTAAAGGCACCGCTATTACGGATAACCATTCGGAGCCGGTCATCTTCCACCCGTGTCGTGATTTGAATGAGCCCACCTTCGCGCAGTTGCGAAATGCCATGTTTGATGCCATTTTCAACCAGGGTTTGAACCATCAGCGTAGGCACGTAAAAATCGTGCGAGGCGGGATCAATATCAAATTCGGTTCTCAACCGTTCTTCGAACCGGATCGATTCGAGCCCCAGGTAGTCGGTTACAATTCGAAATTCATCCGAGAACTTGCTGAGGCCACGCTTCTCTGCCACCAGTGAGTTTCGCAAAATGTTCGACATCTGGTTGATGGCCAACTTCGCCTTGCCCGGATCTTCGTCAACCAGCCCACGAATGGAATTCAGGGCATTGAAAATAAAATGAGGATTGATTTGCGATTTGAGGTTGTTCAACTCAATCTCTTTAAACGAGGCTTCCAGTTTCAGGCTCTTGTTGTAACGCTCAAAGTAGTTGTAGATAAAATATAGAGCTGCCCAGATGAAGAAAAAGATGCTGTAGGTGAAAACACCCCGGAAAAAGTTGGCAGCATTGAAGATGACGTCAGCGTTATACAGCCCGGTGAACCACGATACGGGAATACGTGCCACGTACATAAAGGCCCCCATCCCCACCACGGTAGCGAGTACGATCGGAATGAGTTTGCGCAGGCTGATGTCCAGCCAGTGAAACCGGTTGCTGGACGAACGGAACAGATGGGTGATCAGCAGGCAAAGAGCTGCTTCCGCTATAAAAAAAAGCACGCGCCCACCGGTTATATGCCTGTCCTCGGCAGCCAAGATGGCAACAAGCGTTTGAAACCCCGCATAGGCGGCCCAGCCGCTGAACTGCAACGTCCAGTATAATCGGGTTTTATTAACCACGTGTGAAGGTAATGGTAAATACGCTTTGCAATCAAGGCGCTTGCACCAGCCCACCGGTGAGGCGCACCAGGTTTGTTTTGGCCAGCAACGCGCTGTAGATGGCCATGTACTTCTCGAGTGCAGCCGTGCGGTAGTTCTCCTGCACAATGCGCAGGTCAATGGCACTCAAGGCTCCGTTCCTGTATCGCTCGTTGGCCAGTTCCAGATTCAGTTCAGCAGCCTTCTGCTTGGTGTCGGCAATAACTACGAGTTGCCTGCGCAGGTTGTACAGGTCAAGGTTAGAAATCAGGTCGAAATCCAGCGAGAGGCTAAGTTGCTCAATGTTCAACTGGCCTATTTTTTCCTGAATGCGCGCCTGGTCGATGGCACGTTTTACCTGCCCGCCATTGAAGATTGTCCAGCGCAGTGTAAGGTTGGCGAAGGCGCCATACGAGTTACCGGTCTGAGTAAGGCGTTGAAGCGCGGTTTCATTGACGGTATTGTAGACGGGCTGGCCGGGGTCGCGGTTTACATACCCCACTGTGTTTTCGATTGTGTTCCCCGTTGGTGCTCGAAAATTGGCGTTCAATTGGTCCAGACTTCCCGTTCCTCCGACATTTAACAGGAGGGAAGGATACAAATTACTTTTTTGTTGCAGAATGGCCGTACGCAATAGCTCCTGATTTATGAATTGATTGCGTAGGTTGGTGTTGCTGCGGGTCATCCGCGCCTTTAAGTCATCATAGGCCAGCAACTCATCGATAAACTGAAGCGGGCTAGTAAGGGCATACTCGCGCTCAATACTGTCGCTGAGCAATAAATTGAGGCTGCGAAGCGAATTCTTGTACCGTATTTGCTGCTGCAATACGTTAGCGGAGTCAGTGAGGTAGTTGTTTTGCTCCTGCAGCACATCAAATGTGATGGCGCTTCCCAGACTCTTTCGCAGTTTCACAAATTCATAGCGCTCCTTCGAGAACGACAGGTTCGTGCGTAGAATCTGCAGGCTTTCGCGATCGAAACACGCCTGGTAGTAGCCGAGAATAATGCTTTGAATGGTGGATTCAATCACAAAAGACGCATTACCGTAGCTCAATTGTTCCAACTGGGACAGGCGTTGCTTATTCATCTTTACGCTGAAGCCATCAAACAGCGTGATTTGAATATCCAGCTGCCCATTTAAATTGTCCGAAATGTTTCGGCCGGCAACGGCAAACGGGTTAGCCGGCTTGCGCTGTACAATGCTGTTGTTATTGCCAATGTTCAGGTTTACCAGCGGCATGGCGCCTGCCTGGCCCCACGTATTGTTTTTATGGGCATTCTCGACATTGAATTTTTCAATACGGATGTCAAAGTTGTTCTTCAGCCCAAGCTGAACGGCATCATCCAGCGACAAGGGTTGCTGGCCCAGCGCAGGGACCCAAACAAAGGCCAGGCCGATGACCTGACAAGCACGAGCTACAAAAGTCTTAATCGATGTGTACACGGGCTTCTTTCGAGGATAGATACGAATAGATGGCAGGGATGACGTACAAGGTTAGCATCGTTGCGAATAACATGCCGCCAATTACGGCCATACCCATAGATACGCGGCTTTCTGAACCAGCCCCCAGCGCCAGAGCAATCGGTAGAATTCCAAGAATGGTTGACAGGCTGGTCATCACAATCGGGCGGAAGCGGGATTCGGCTGCCTCAATCACGGCATTCAGCACGTCCTTGCCTTGCTCTTTACGCTGGTTGGCGAATTCCACAATCAAAATACCATTTTTGGTTACCAACCCGATAAGCATAATGACACCAATCTGACTGAAGATATTCAACGTCTGGTTGAAGTACCACAGTGTGATCAGCGCTCCCGCAATAGCCAACGGCACGGTTAACATGATGATGAACGGATCGCGGAAACTTTCGAACTGACCGGCCAGTACCAGGTAAATGATCATCAGCGCTATCAACAAAGCCATGTAAATGCTGGACGAACTCTCGGCAAACTCACGCGAGGCACCATCAAGGCTGGTCGTAAACCGCTCGTCCAGCACTTCATCGGCAATCCGCTGCATCTCCTTGATGCCCTCGCCCAGGGCCACACCTTTGGCGAGTTGCGCCTGGATTTTAGCTGACGAGTAGCGGTTAAAGCGGTAGAGTTGCGGAGGGCTGCTCAATTCCTGAAACGTAACCAGGTTATCCAACTGAATAAGTTCACCGCGCCTGTTCTTCACATACAGGGTGCGAAGATCAAGTGGTTCATTTCGATCTGCGCGCTCCACCTGTCCAATAATCTGGTATTGCTTGCCGTCCATGATAAAATTTCCAAAGCGCGATCCACTTAAACCCAACTGCAAGGTTTGCGCAATATCGATAACGTTGACACCGAGGTTACGTGCTTTATCGCGATCAATCGTAATGTTGATTTCGGGCTTGGTGAATTTTAAATCAAGATCGACAAAGGCAAACTTGTTGCTGGCGGCTGCTTTTTGCATGAACTCGGGCAAAACTTCTTTGAGCTGATACAGCTCAGCGGCCTGCACCACAAACTGCAAGGGAAAGCCGCCCCTGCGGTCGCCAATAGTTTGAGCCTGGGTAGTGAAGGTGCGCACCCCGGTAAACTTTCTCACTTTCGCGGTTATGTCGTCTACTATGCTTTGTTGAGTGCGATCGCGTTCTTGCGGTGCTTTCAATATCACCCGGACGAAGCCGGAGTTAACACCGGCTCCGCCAAACCCGGGAGCCGTAACGGAAACCAGGCCCGATCGCTCCGGCACCTCTTCCTGTACGAAAGCCGTTAGCTCGCGCACGTAGCCGTCCATGTATTCAAAGGTGGCTCCTTCCGGAGCCTGTGCCTGCAAACGAAACTCGCTGCGATCTTCCAGTGGAGCAAGTTCGGACGGTAGCGAGGCACCTAGCTGGTAAATCAACACCATGCTCGCCAACACAATAACTATGGCCAGCCACTTCCTCCGCATGAAGCCGTGCAACGATTGCGAGTAGGCACCGGTGAGCCATTGGAAAAAGGGTTCTGTCTTTCGGTACAGCCATGGCTGCTGCGCGCGTCTTTTTAACAAACGCGCACTCATCATGGGTGTTAACGTCAGTGAAACAAATGCGGAAATTGCTACGGAGCTGGCTACCACTAACCCAAATTCGCGGAAGAGCCGCCCTGTAAGACCCTGCAGAAAAATTACAGGCAGGAAAACCGCTACAACGGATACGGTGGTGGAGATGACCGCAAAATAAATCTCAGTAGAGCCCCGCTTGGCGGCCTCCATAGGCTCTTCGCCTTCCTCGACTTTAACATAGATATTCTCCAACACAACAATAGCATCATCCACTACCAGGCCGATGGCCAACACAATGCCCAGCAACGTGAGGACGTTGATGGTGAAGCCGAGGAGGTACATCACAAAAAATGCACCGATCAGCGAGATTGGAATTGTCACAATCGGAATTACGGTTGTACGCCAGTCGCGGAGGAAGAAAAAAATGATGGAGAGTACAAGAAAGAATGCAATCAGGATTGTTTCCTCCACTTCAGCAATGGAGGAGAGGATGTATCGGGTAGAGTCATAACTCATCTGGTAGCTGACGTCAGGCGGAAGATCGCGCTGAATCTGATCCAGTTTTTGATACAGGCGTTCTGCAATGTCAATGTTGTTGGCTCCCGGCTGAGCTACGATAGCCAGGGCACACCCAGGAATGCCATCGCGCCTCAAAATCGTACGGTCGTTTTCCGGATATAACTGCGCACGGCCGATGTCTGAGAATCTTACAACGTTACCTCCGTCTTCCTTAATGATCAGGTTGTTGAAATCATCCTCGGTGTTCAGTCGCCCCAGCGTACGCACCGTTAGTTCGGTGTTGTTTCCTTCTACGCGGCCGGAGGGCAATTCCACATTTTCGCGATTCACTGCCTGAAGAACATCCGAGGGCGCCAGTTTGAGTGAGGCAAGCTTGATGGGATCCATCCACAATCGCATCGAGTATCTGCGCTGGCCCCAGATCTGCACCGAGCTGACGCCCGGGATGGTTTGAATTCGTTCCTTAAAGTAGATCTCGGCAATTCGGGAAATCTCGAGCAGATTGCGCTTGTCGCTGCGCACGGTGAGGAAGATGATGGGGCTGGAGTCGGCATCGGCTTTTTCCACTACGGGTGGGTCAACATCCGGTGGCAGGCGGTTGAGGGCGCCCGAGACCTTGTCGCGAACATCGTTGGCGGCTGCCTCGATGTTTACGCCCAACTCAAACTCGACCGTAATGTTACTTCGGCCTTCGCGGCTCACCGAGGTGAGCGTGCGTATGCCCGGCACACCGTTAATGGCATCTTCCAGTGGCTCGGTGATCTGTGACTCAATGACATCAGCATTTGCGCCAACGTACGCGGTACTAACCGTGACTACAGGAGGGTCGACACTGGGGAATTCACGAACACCCAGAAAGGAAAAGCCAATGATACCAAATAGCACAATAACCATTGACATCACAATAGCCAATACCGGTCGTTTAATGCTGACGATTGATAAGCTTGCCATGTCTACGCCTTATTTCATTTTGCTGATCCCTACTTCCATGCCCGCGCGCAGTTGCAAGATGCCGGTTGTTAAAACGGTATCGCCCGCCTGCAAACCGCTTAACACCTCCAGTGCTTTCTCGGTTCGAATGCCCGTGGTGATACTAACCTCGGTTACTTTACCGTTGCGAAGTACAAATACTTTCTTTCCATCTTGTTCGGGCACCACGGCTTCGGTGGGCACCAACAGGGCCTGATCCAGTGTTTCCAGAATCAACTCGATCTTGACAAACTGCCCAGGTAGCAGGCGGCCGCTGGTGTTGTCGGCCACCGCCCGCAGCCGCAAGGTGCGTGTTTCGAGGTCAATGCGGGGCTCAATGGCATACACTTCGCCTTCGAATGAGGTAGTATCGTTTTCAATCGTAAATCGGATCTTCTTGCCCGCGGTTACTTGCGTGCTGTACCGGCCAGGCACCGCAAATTCGATTTTGGCGGGGTTGATATTGTAAAGCGTGGCAATCACCGTGCTGGGCGAGATGTACGATCCCTCACTCACATACCGAAGGCCGATTCGCCCATCGAAGGGCGCCTTAATTCTTGTTTTCTCCAATTGCGCCTCAAGTAACTTTATGTCAGCTGCGGTGGTGTTCAGCCGGTTCAGCGCATTTTCATATTCCTCCTGGCTGATGGCATCCTTCTCCAGAAGTTTGCGCTGACGAAATTCATTATCCTGATTCAGCTTGCGATTGAATTTCTGTTTTTCGAGCTGTGCACGTGTCTCCTCATCACTAATAAGTAAAAGCGCTTCACCTTTCTTTACCGGCTTCCCTTCGGCAAACGTAATGGCAGCTACCTTTCCCGATATTTCACTCTTCAACTCTAACGATTCATTAGCCTGCACCGAGCCGGTTACGATCAATTTGTTATCCAACCGGGATGGGCAAACAGTGATAGCCTCCACAGCCATCTTGCCGGGTCCCTTTGGCGCATCGGCTGCCGGGCCTTTGCCTGACTTGAACAGACCAAGCTTGGGAACGATTAACAGGGATGCAATCGCCACTACCACACCCACGGTGATCAACGTTTTCTTCATTTCAAAAGAGAATTCGCTTGCTTAAACTCACTTACCGGAAGATTGGTTTCGCTGGCAAAACTTTTCATGCAGCGCAAGTACCTGGGGAATGACCAATTGGGTTTCATCATTGTTAATCAAAAAATCGGCTCGCTTCACTTTCTCTTCCTCCGGCCACTGCCGGCTTATTATGTTACGCACATCCGGCTCGGTTCGATGCCGGTCGCGGTGCAATACCCGTTGAATGCGCAGCGACTCCGGTGCAGTCACTACAATCATTCGGTCAACGGTTTGGCTGGCGCCAGCCTCGTACATCAGAGCAGCTTCGCGGATTACATAGGGGGCATGCTGTTGACCGGATGCCCACCGCTGATAATCTTCGGCCACCCGTGGATGAACCAGTCGATTCAACGTTTCCAGTCGCTCGGGGCGGCTGAAAACTTCGGCCGCGAGATAGGTTCTATTCAGGGAACCCTCCGCACCAAAAGACAAGTTTCCGAATTCTTTTTTGATCTGCTCGACTAGTATTCCGTCAGTGGTCATTAGTACTTTCGCTCGGCTGTCGGCATCGTACACAGGTACGCCCAACGCAGCAAAAATCCGGCAAACCAGGCTTTTGCCTGAGCCAATCCCCCCGGTTACGCCTACCTGTAGCCCCGGTGTCATGGGTTTCGGTTCAGATTTACCGAATCGATGTGCGTGAGCCTGGCCCAGCCGGGAAGTCCGATAAGTTCGGGTGTTACCCAACCAGAGTTGCCATTGGCTTTTGCCTGAATTTGCCGGCTGAGGTCACCGGCTGATGCGTTAACATCAACTTCTAAGCGTATGGTCACGCTATCCGGAGTGCTTTTAGATTTTCTTATACCCTCTACAGCCAGGGGTACGCGAACTTCCAGCTCGCGTACGCGGCCCACCGGAAAACTAACCTTTACCATGGGTGGAGAGCGCTTAATGAAATCATTGTGGGGAACCATAGCTTCAACGTCTTGTGCCCACGGTTCATCTAGCCGGCTGGCGCGCGGTGTTACGTAAAGGACATCAGGAAGCCTTTCCACAATGCTTCGGGGCCCCTCTACCTGAATCGTGTCCGGTTCTATTACAATATTTCCGACACGACCAAATCCTTCGCGAAAACGAACGGCAGACAAATCGGCATGTATGGGAAGCTGTCGTGAAGTGGCCGCATCCAGGTTGATGACCAGTGTATCGGTCACCACGAAATTGATCTCCAGGGCACCCAACTGACTTCCAAGCACGGGTGTGAGGCTGGAGCCAGGAATTTTGTGAACATCCAATGGCCGATCGACCGGCACTGACAGTTCGGGTACCTTCAGCCCGAAGTGCTTACGCGATAGATCCCAGCCAAGACCGCTGACGTTGAGTGTAACATGAGTAGGCAGTGCGCTCGCAGGCATGAAATTCTCGCGGTCGTACTCAAAAGCAAGGGGGAAGCGTATGTGGGTGGAGTACGTTTTGTTGAGGGCGTTGAACAACCAGAACACAACGGCAGCCATCAAGCACAGGAACACCGCCTTCCAATTGGTGCGGTTAAAATGAAATACCTTGACGATGGCCTTGAGCAAACCCATGAGGCCATCAAAGTTACAAGAATTGTGGCTCGCTTATGCCTTTTTGGCGGTCACCGCTTTTGTGGATTCCATTGAAATTGAAGACTTATTGAATCGGATGCGTGCGCCCCGCTCCACCTCTAAGACGAATGTGTCGTCCTCCAGTTCGGCTACACGGCCGTGGGCTCCGCCAATCGTTACCACTTTGTCGCCTACCTTAACTTCGTCAATAAATTTCTTCTGCTCTTTCGCTTTCTTTTGTTGAGGGCGAATCATGAAAAAATAAAATACAACTACGATCAATACCAGCGGAATAAACTGCATCCAGTTTGATTGAGCCTGCGCCTGGAGAATAACTGCGTACATGGTTCTGAAAATTAAGTCGTAAAGATATTGAGATATTCTGTTTGGCGGTGATTAAAAGAAAAAATCCCGCTGGTGTGCGGGATCTTTCTACGGTACTTCGAACAAGTAACTACTTCACAGGGCCGTTTTCACCGGTTGGTTTTCCGATTACCATGGCCTTAAAGTTCAGTTGGGTTGTTTTTGGCCAGGTATTGGCCGTAACTGTAATGGTCTTGTTGGCTACGCCAGGTTTGCCGTTGCTGTCAAACTCAGCTTTTACAAAGCCAGTGCCGCCAACCGGAATGGGATCCTTCGTCCAATCCGGCACGGTGCATCCGCAAGATGGCTGAGCGCTCTGAATGATCAGGGGCGCCTCGCCTGTGTTTTTAAACTTATAGGTATGCACCACTTTTTGTCCTTCGCTGATGGTACCAAAGTCGTGGGTAACTGTCTCAAATGACAATACTGGCAGCGGGCCTTCCGGCTTGGTATCGGGCTGTGCCGCAGGCTGTGGCGTTTGGGCTGGCGTAGCTGGTGATTGGTTTTTGGCCTCCATTTGAGCCAGGCGCGATTCCAATTCCGCAATCTTCTTTTCAGCATCGCGGTCTTTGCAGGCGGCCACCAACACGATCAGGGCCAGCGCCACCGTTATTTTCGTCATGATTTTCATAGTGCTTACTCGTTTTCCGTTACAAAATTAAGGTTTACGCAGCAGTGCGCTGCCTCTTAACAGATCATTAACTCTTTTTCCCACGCAACTGTTCCAACAGTTCGTCAACATCTTCCAGCAAACGCTGCGCCTTGCCCTGCGCTTCGGTCACAATCTTCTGGCCTTGTGCACGGGCTTCCGAGTGTCCTGTGCCATTTTCGGCTGTCGTGCCGGCTACTAGCTCATTCAGGTAGTCCTCGAGCATTTTTTTGTACTTATCCAATCGGAAGGAGAGCTTTTCGCGGGTTACCGAACCTTTGTCAGGCGCGTATAAAATGCCGAGAATGGCGCCTACCGCGGCTCCGGCTAAAAAGGCCATCAGGGTGTTGCTGCTTTTCTTACTCATACCACATACATTAAAAATTCGGGCTTTAAAGATACGGTTTTTGACCGAATCGTAACCGGACCCGCGGCACTACTTGTTATCAATCAGGCCTCGCCCACTCTTGCGGATCACGCCCTGCTGCTGCAATGTTTTCGTGATGACGTCCAGAATTCCATTGATAAACTGGCGGCTCTTGGGGGTGCTGTATTTTTTGGCTAGTTCAATGTACTCGTTCAACGTAACTTTTACCGGTATTTGCGGAAAGGAAATCATTTCGGCTATTGCCATTTCCAGAATCACACGATCGGTGAGTGGCAATCTATCGACCTCCCAGTTTCGCGTATTGTCTGCGATCAGCTTGCTGTATTCCGGCTTCAGGGAAGTGGCTTGCGAAAACAGCTTTTCGAGGAAGTCTTTATCGTCTTCCCAGTCGATCGTCAGTTTTTGAATTTCTACCTTTCCCTTGTCGAGCGTTTTAATGGTCTTTTCCACCAGTCCTTTGATCACTTCTTTATCTTCCACCCACCGCAGATCCTGCTCTTCGAAATAGTCGTGAATAACCCCTTTACCCACTACCTGTTTGCGCAGCAATTGCTTCAGCAACAGCTTGTCGTCTTCAGCTGTGGGCTGTTTTAGCTCCTGGTAGGCCTGGTATTCTTTGCTCACTTTGAAGATTTCGCGAAACCACCTGCGCGCGTAATCCTGGCGGTTGCCCCAGCCGGCATCAACCTGAAGAATGGCTTTCTGCAGCTCATCGTTGGCCTGGAAGGCTTTCAACACCTGGTTGTTCAGCCAGTTTGTGTGGTTTGCTTTTGCATCTTCTTTGGCGAGGCTGGCGAAGCTTAACCATAATCCATACACCGAGTAATACCAGTTGCTGATGCGCGAAACCTCGCTGACCAGATTTGTCTTCAGGTGTTGGTGATCTTTTTTTACCTGCTTTTCATACATGGCCAGCCCTTCCTTAACCGCACTGGCGATTTTATCATCGTCCACGGTAGTCTCGGGTGCAGTAAATTTTTTTTCAAAAAACTGGATGGCCTGCTTGCGTAGCTTTTTCAATCCCTCTTTATCCTGCACCTCCATTGAGTTTAGATCGGGCAGGAAGTGATCGCCCACCCATTCTTTGGCCAGCTCAAAATCAGCTTCCTTACATTGTTCAAAGGCAAACAGATTTTGCATGATTTTGATGCGCAGGGTGTGTCGGTTCAGCATAGCAAGGAAAAGAACGATGTAGTGCAAAAATAGTTGAATATGTTGTGGCACGAAAACCGGTTATCGGCTACGCCCATTCGGGTGATTGAAGACCCTGCACCACAGGCAGTGACAGCAGGATAAAGAGCGATTCCCCTTCCGGAGCGCTGCTAACGAAACAGACCAGCAAATTTTTCAGACAAGCCCGTGCGGTTGTATTTACGCACCGCCAGGGCCCGGGCATTTTCTTTCATCTGTTGCTGATCTGCCTCCGACAGCGTGGCTAACCGTTCGAAGAGACTCGAAGGGCGGGCGGGATCAACAAAAAAGCCGCAGTTCTCCCGTTCAACTTCGTCCCGCATCCAGCCCCCCACATTCACCATTACAATTTTCCCGGCTGCCAGTCCATCGAAATATTTATTGGGTGATCCGGTTTGCAGCACCGGCTTGTTCTGATAGCAGATGAACACCGCATCAGCGCGGGCCAGGGTTTGTCGAACTCTTTCGCGGTTTTGAAAGGGTATCATGGTGACATTCAGAAGTTCTTCCCTGGCTATTCGTTCGGCCAGGTGATCGCGCCTGGCACCATCTCCGCCCAGGATCACGTGAATCGGAGCTTTTGCTTTAAGCGCTTCCTTAGCGCAGTCGAGCAAAAAATCAAGGCCGTTGGCAACGCCCAAGGCACCCAGGTAGGCGATCACAAAAGTATCAGGTGATTGTTGTGGATCCCGAAGCTTTGGCGTTGGCTGGTAGAATTCACAATCCGCCATATTCGGAATAACGTGTGTGGCGGTTCCCGGGGATGTTTTCCGGACGTACGCTTCAATATCACCTGACAGGGCTACCACCGCTTTGGCGTTTTGGTAAATGGATCGCTCCAGCCGGTAAAGCCATTTTTTCAACCACGCCTGCCGGATGTAGCCGAGCTGTATCGGAGCCTCGGGCCAAAGGTCGCCCACTTCAAAAAAGTAGGGGATGCCTGTCCTGCGCTTCAGCCATTGTGCCAGTAGCCCAACCGTGAGCGGTGTTGAGATGGCATAGTAATAATCAACCTGCAGAACGTGACGGGCTTCTGAAACCCCCAGCCATAGAAACCTCAGAAACGAGTTTATTCTTCTCCAGAATCCAAACCGGTTATCGTAGGCTACGGGCAGGTACCGCACTTCAATGCCCTCGCGGTGCTCCACCTTCCGGATGCCGCTGTGGGTAGTGATAACAACGGTTGTAATGCCGCGGTCGGCCAATGCACGCGCGAGGTAGTACGATCGGATGGCACCTCCGCTTTCCGGTGTTTTAAAATGCTGATGAAGGATAACGACCGTCATGCGAGATGCAAAGAAAATGAAACGCTTGTTTGCCCCGTGGTTTTTGACGATTTTGTTTCCGAACAGGACAAATCCCCATCATGCGAAAGCTCTTACTGCTTCTATGTTTTTCCACACCGCTGTGGGCTCAACAGCCGGTGAGTCTTTTCAACGGAAAGGATCTGGCTGGCTGGAGCGTGTTCGGCACCGAGAAATGGTACGTGGATCGGGGTGAGTTGGTGTGCGAAAGCGGCCCCGACAAGCAATACGGCTACCTGGCCACGGAGGCCGACTTTAAGGATTTTGACCTGACGCTAGAGTTCAAGCAGGAGTCGAACGGGAATAGCGGGGTTTTCTTTCATGCCTCGCTGGAAGGCACGGTGATCAGTGGCTGGCAGGCAGAAGTGGCTCCGCCCGGGATGCACACGGGTGGAATTTATGAATCGTATGGGCGGGGCTGGCTGGTTATTCCCGGGCCCGATACCGACCAGGCCCTTCGGCCAGCCGGGTGGAATACCCTGCGGGTAAGGGTAGCGGGCAGCGAGGTGACCACCTGGTTAAATGGCACGCAGATGATTACCCTGAAGGACGAAAAAATCGGTTCGCGAACCGGAAAGATTGCGTTACAAATTCATGACGGTGGGGGCGTCAAGGTGCGCTGGCGCAATCTGCGCATTATGGTACTCTGATTGCCGAAAACTTTGCCCGGTATCTACGGATTGTTCGTCCAATGATCAAGCCGCCTACCAGCGATGGCAACACCCATAGCACCCATTGGAACTGGGGTAGTTGTATGTTAACAACGATGAAGGCGGTGACGGCCGAGATGTAGCTGCCGCCCATGCTGTTGATGTGGCCATACCACCAATGCATACGGTCGGTAGGGGGATTCCAAAACCTGCGAACGTCAAGCCACAAAAATCCGCACCCAATCAGGCCGAAGGTAATGGCCACAGAACCCATGGCGTGCCCGTCAAAGAGCAGTATACAGCCAAATACCAACATGGAAATGATGAATAGGCCAGCCAGAAGCAGAATGATGTGATCGAGCCAGGCAACTTTTTGACCCTGGTGCAAGCTCTTCAGCGACAAAATGCGATACCCGCGCACGGTCATGTAATAACTGAAGAAACCAACCATTAGTAGAAAGTAGTTTTGATGGGCAATAGATACGACCAAGGCACCGGTAAATACAGCCGTCATGCCCCAGAAATAAATCCTGCCGGCCAGCCGATGAATGAAACTGCCCTTTGTGGTGAACATGGCCACCAGTCCGCTCAATAACGCCACAGTGCCTCCACCAATATGCAGAACCAACATGGCCGTGATCAGGTTTTTCATGAGAAGTGTATTTTGATTCTTCAAAACTAATGGGTCGCCCATGGGCGAACCGAATGGCTGAGCTGTTGTTTTTTGCGGATGACCTGCTAACAAAAAGGAAAGGCAGGATCCTTTTCCTTGGAGCTTGCCTTTTGGTGCCGCGCGGGCAGGTTATTGTTTTACCTCCAGGCCACGGGAATAGTTCAGAATGTTCTCAATCGCCCGACTTTCGGGTTCAAGCTTTGCCTGGTCGAGGTCTCGCATGTGCTGAAGCAACACGGCATGGCGCTGGCGCAATTCCGAATCGCACAACAAGGCTTTATTGATCTCCTTCTCCTCCTCGCTCGTGGTCTCGTGGTAAATAAACCTGATCAGGTCGTTTTGGGTAAAGGTTTTTATCATAGGCATTTGCATTGGTATCCATCTTTTTGCGCAGGTTAATGAGCGCATACCGCATGCGGCCCAGCGCAGTGTTGATGCTCACCCCTGTTTTCTCAGCAATCTCCTGAAAACTGAGGTGCATGTAGTGCCGCATCACCAAAACCTGTTTCTGCTCGGCCGGTAGCTCTTTTATCAACGTGCGCAATTTGGCCTTAGTATCCTGCCAGATCTGGAAATCTTCAAACGATCCTTCGGAAAACTGCAGGGAGTCGAAAACCCGGCTTCCGTCTTCCAGTGTTACCTCCGGGTAGCGCTTGCTTCTGCGGAAATGATCAATAGCCAGGTTATGGGCAATGCGGCCCACCCACGGACCAAATTTTCCCTCTTCATTGTAACGGCCGCCTTTAATGGTGTTTACCGCTTTTATGAAGGTTTCCTGCAAAAGGTCTTCCGCAACGTAGCGGTCTTTCACAATCAGATAAATGGCAGTATAAATACGGGATTTGTGTCGAAGCAGAAGCGTCTCGAATGCCCTCTCACTACCTTGTTGATATCGCGAAACCAATTCCTGGTCGCTGCATCGGTTGTCCATCATGTTACTTAGGTTGGGTAACGTAGAGGTCTCGGTCTATAGGCGATTCGGTTAATTTTATTTGTTGAGGATGAGAAAGGTAAGTAGATTATTCGGGGCAGCAAAAAAAATCAAAAAAAATTTGCCTCCAAGAATATTTCTTTTGTCTATTTACCCCGATTTTACAATAAAGTTGATCCATGCCCGTTAGCAAAAAACGTGTCATTAAAAGCCTCGAGGGGCTCAGTGAAGATTTGAGGGAATTATTGCGGACACAATATCCTAACGGTTATGAGGCTAGCATTTCACGAATCACAAACGCCAAAAACGAACCCATTTTTGTTTTCCCTCTCGAAACAGATGACGCAACTTACCTGATCAAAGTGCCCACCACGAAGAATAGCGAAGGGGACTATGAAATGGAAAAGGCGCCAGACGGGGAGTTTGCAGCCGTGCCGCCTGCCGGAGATGATGATTTCGACAACAACAACGAGGACTTCGAGGAAAACGGAGACTCGGACTATGATGAGGAAGATGGCGGAGGCCGCAGAGGTAATCGGGAAGCCAGCTACGATCCCGATTTCGATAACTAAGCGCCACTGAAATATTTACCTGACCGAACACCATCCCCCCCGATGGTGTTTTTTACTTTTGCTCCCCCATGTCAATGCCCGTATTGTTCACTGAAGGCGAACTCGATCAACTCGATCCCCGCCAGTATATCATCATCAAACGGGCACGGGTAAACAACCTGAAGGATTTGAGCGTGGCTATACCGCGCAATAAACTGGTCGTGATCACGGGTCTTTCAGGTTCGGGCAAATCTTCCCTTGCGTTCGACACCTTGTTTGCTGAAGGTCAGCGGATGTATGTAGAAAGCCTGAGTTCCTATGCGCGCCAGTTTTTAGGCCGCATGGAAAAGCCGGATGTAGACTACATCCGGGGCGTGTCGCCAGCAATTGCCATCGAGCAGAAGGTGAACACACGCAATCCCCGCTCCACCGTGGGCACCACCACCGAAATTTACGATTACCTCAAGCTGCTCTTCGCCCGGGTTGGTAAAACGATTTCGCCCGTGAGTGGCGAAGAAGTGAAGCGCAATACGGTGACCGAAGTGGTGGAATTTATCAATCAGCAGGAGCCCGGCAGCCGGGTGATGGTGGCCGCACCGCTTGCTCTTCAAAGAGGACGCAGCCTGGCCGATGAACTGAATATTCTCCTGAGCAAGGGCTTCGCGCGCGTGCTCGTGCAAGGTGAAGTAAAATTTAGTGAAGAGTTGCTGGCAGAGGTAAAGGAAGCGGCTCCGAAGAAAATGAAAACAGCATCAACTAAATCGCCAGGTGCCGATCATTATCTGGTCGAGATACTGATCGACCGGGCGACTGTCAACCGGCAGGACGAGGATCTCACCTTTCGGCTGGCAGACTCGGTGCAGACGGCCTTCTTTGAAGGACATGGTGACTGTTCCATTTATGTGGAGAACCAGCCCGCCACGTCTTTCAGCGATCGGTTTGAGCGCGATGGAATCTTGTTCACCGAGCCTACGGTTAACTTTTTCAGCTTCAACAATCCGTATGGAGCTTGCCAGACTTGCGAAGGGTTCGGTCGCATATTGGGAATTG
Source organism: Cyclobacteriaceae bacterium (assembly GCA_046301755.1). Classification (GTDB taxonomy): domain Bacteria; phylum Bacteroidota; class Bacteroidia; order Cytophagales; family Cyclobacteriaceae; genus ELB16-189. The sequence goes on along the minus strand of JBKCJM010000040.1, from coordinate 15,037 downwards.
ATGAAGAACTTGTCATTCCGGATAAGTCACTCTCGTTGTACGAGGGTGCAGTCGCTCCCTGGCGTGGCGATGTGATGAGTGAGTGGGCCAAGCCGTGGATTAAGCAGGGGGTAAAATTTGATTTTCCCATACACCGGCCATACAGCGAACTGACAGCCAAACAGCGCGACCTGCTGTGGCAGGGCAATGAATCGCTGGACGGCCTTCACGATTTCTTTCGTTACCTCGAGTCTAAGACTCACAAAATTCAATACCGGGTTATGTTGTCGCGATACCGGGGGCGCACTACCTGCCCCGACTGCCGTGGCACCCGCCTTCGCAAAGATGCTTCGTATGTCAAGATTGACGGGCGGTCCATCACCGATCTGGTGTTGCTGCCGATTGAGGACGTGCAGCATTTTTTTGAATCGTTGAAACTACCGGACCACGATCGCCAGGTGGCTGAACGACTCACGACCGAAATCAAGTTCCGTCTCGAATACCTGGTAAAAGTTGGGTTAGGCTACCTTACACTTAACCGCCTGACCAATACACTTTCCGGAGGCGAGTTTCAGCGGATCAAACTGGCTACTTCGCTGGGCAGCGCGCTGGTTGGCTCTATGTACATTCTGGATGAGCCGAGCATTGGCCTCCACCCCAAAGACACAGCTCGCATGGTGGAGGTCTTGTTGTCGTTGCGCGATTTGGGCAATACGGTGATTGTGGTGGAGCATGAGGAAGAAATCATGCGCGCGGCCGATCAGATCATTGACATCGGCCCGGATGCAGGCAGCCATGGCGGCCAACTCATGTTCCAGGGCAGCCTGACCGGCATGAATGGCGTACGCACGCACACCACCGATTACCTCACGGGCCGCGACCGTATTGCCATACCTGCCCGCAGGCGCAAGTGGAAAGACTCGGTTGTCGTTCACGGAGCGCGGGAAAACAACCTGAAAAATCTGGAGGTAAAATTTCCGCTGGGCGTGCTCACGGTGGTAACCGGCATCAGCGGCTCGGGTAAGTCAACGCTCATCAAAAAAATCCTGTACCCCGCGGTTGGGCGTCTCAGCGGCAGCGTATCGGAAGTGCCGGGCAGGTACGATAAAATCACGGGTGATCACGCACGCATCACGCAAGTAGAATTTGTCGATCAAAATCCCATCGGAAAATCCTCGCGCAGCAATCCCGTTAGTTATGTAAAGGCCTACGATGCCATCCGGCAGTTGTATGCCGATCAGCCGCTGGCAAAGCAACGTGCCTATAAGCCATCCCACTTTTCGTTTAACGTGGAGGGTGGTCGCTGCGAAACCTGCGAAGGCGAAGGACATATCACCGTGGAGATGCAATTTATGGCCGATATCCACCTGACGTGCGAGAGTTGCAAGGGGAGGCGCTTCAAAAGCGAAATACTCGAAGTCGAATACCAAGGCAAGTCAATTGCCGACATACTTGACCTTACGGTGGAGCAAGCGCTGGAATTTTTCCGGGACAAAAAGCCCGTGCACGATAAACTGACTCCACTCTTTGAGGTGGGCCTTGGTTACGTTAAGCTTGGCCAATCGTCAAACTCGCTGAGCGGAGGAGAAGCGCAGCGGGTGAAGCTTGCTTCCTTCCTGGGAAAGAATGCAGCCGAAGGCCACCTGCTGTTCATTTTTGATGAGCCAACTACCGGGCTTCATTTCCACGACATCAGCAAACTGTTGAAAGCCATCAATGCGCTGGTCGATCAGGGGCATTCCGTGATCATTATCGAGCACAACCTGGAGGTGATCAAATGTGCCGATTGGATAATCGACCTCGGGCCGGAAGGAGGCGAGAAGAAGGGCGGCTACCTGGTGTTTGAAGGTACGCCCGAAGAAATGGTGAAGAAGGGAAAAGGATACACGGCTGAGTTTTTGCGTGGCAAACTAAAGTCAATCGGATAAATCGTTAGCTGTAGCATGGGCGAATGGTCAAGAGGATCGACTATTCATGAACGGATGGCTCAGGCACTAGCGCTTACTTGCCCTACCCCAACCCCCGCCCCCGGGCGTGTAAATTTCAATGCGGTCGCCAGGCGAGACCTGCGCACTATCCAGACCGTTCAGTTTTTGAACCTGACCCTCGTTTCGCACAATCTGCTGCCGGCCGCGGGCACCGGGCTTTCCCCCGTGTTTGCCGAATGGCTCCTCGCTGCGGTGCTGCGTTAGTACGTTCACGTCCATCTGCTCGCGAAACCGGACCGTGCGGACAATACCATCACCCCCGCGCCAACGGCCCCTGCCGCCAGAACCTTTACGCACCGAAAATTCCAAAACTTCCACCGGGTAGCGGTGCTCAAGAATTTCAGCATCCGTAATGCGGGTGTTGGTCATGTGCTGATGCACAGCGCTGGCGCCAGTAAAGCCGGGGCCAGCTCCGCAACCGCCACAAATCGTTTCGTAATAACCCAGCCGCGCATTGCCAAACAGGAAGTTATTCATCGTTCCCTGGCTGCACGCAGCGAGGTCAAGCGCCTTGAGCAGGAGGTCTGTCAGCCGCTGACTTACTTCTGTGTTGCCGCCCACTACAGCAGGCAGGGGCCGCGTGTTGAAATCCGGGTTGAGCAAACTCCGAGGTATGCGAAGATCAATCAAGTCCATGAGACCTTCGTTCATGGGTATCGGTCGGTTAACAAGCAGCCGCATGACATAGAGTACAACGCTTTGTACAATGGCGGGTGTTGCGTTCAGGTTGCCTGAATGCTGTGGAGCAGTTCCGGCAAAATCGATCGTTATTCCTGTTTTGCGTTTGCTGATCCGAACGTGCAGCGGTGAACCATCGTCAAGGTATTCCACGGCCGCGTAGCGTGTGCCGGGCAGTTGCCGGATGGCTTGCTTCAGCGACTCGCGGGCATGCATCCTGATGTGCTTCATGAAGCGGGTAACACGCGCAAATCCATCCTGTTGACAGAGCTGCTGCAATGCCTGCTCGCCATACTGAAGGGCCGCCAGCGCGCCATTCAGGTCGGCCAGATTTTCTTCCGGCAGGCGCGAGGGGAAATCTCCGGCTGTAAACAAGTTGCGTACTTCCTGCCACTCCACCACTCCGTTTCGCATCAGCCAGGTGGGCGCGATGATGACACCTTCTTCTTCCAGCGATTGCCCGAAGGCCGGCATCGAGCCCGGCTTGGTTCCGCCAATTTCAGCGTGATGGGCCCTGTTGGCAACATAGCCAATCAGTTTCCGCTGGCTGTACACAGGTTTTATGAGCGTGATATCGGGCAAATGTGAGCCCCCATAGCCGGGGTGATTGGTGATGACCACATCGCCCGGCTTCATTTTTATTTTTTTACGAACCTCGCGTACGCAAACGCCTAAGCTGCCGAGGTGTACCGGAATGTGGGGCGCGTTTACCACCAGATAACCCTGCGCATCCAGCAGGGCGCAGGAGAAGTCGAGGCGCTCCTTCACATTTACAGAGAATGACGACCGCTGCAGAAGCGCACCCATCTCCTCGGCTATGGCTGTAAACCGGTTACTAAACAACTCAAGATCAGCCTCGGCCATGAGTTGCTTCCGGATTATTTTCACCGGCTTCAGCGAAGACAGATGGCCGGTAAGTTGATTGTCGAGATGAAACAGCCAGCCTTTCTCCAGCCAGGTGGTGGAATTTTTACTGCTGATCAGGGCAGGCCCGGTAATCTGTGCTCCGGCCCTCAACAACTCCCATTCAAATACAGGCGCATTTATCCAGCTACCGTGCGAGAATATTTTTTTCCGTTGGGCAGGAGAAGGCGAGTAGGTTTTGACTTTGCGGGATTGCACCGGGGCATTGCCTTCTCGGGTGGTTACGCGCACCTGAACCGACACCACTTCAATCAACCGGTCCGGGAGCCAGTGCCCGTACACTTCGCGGTAGCGCTTTTCAAACGCGGCCCGCAGGTTAGGCTGCATCACAATTTCGAGGGCCGTTTCCTGGCCCCTGAAGCGGAGAAAAATCAAGCGCTCCTGCACCATCAGGTGTTCATGCGATTCCCCTTGCGACACCAGGTAACTTCGGGCACGTTGCTCTAAGTCTGCCAGAAGCAGATCAATTTTTGAGGCAACCTCTGCATAGTCTTCCAGCACCAGTTGTTCTTCGGTGCGTTCCAGTCGCGCGCGACCAATGCCGAAAGCGCTGAGCAATCCGGCATCGTAAGGCGCTAGTACGTGGCGCATGCCCAGTTGCTCGGCCAGGCTGCAGGCATGCTGACCACCGGCTCCGCCAAAACTGACCAATGCGAACTGGCGCGGATCGTAGCCCCGCTGCACGGAAACTTTTCTGATCGCTTCGGCCATCTTTTCGTTGGCAATAGTCAACAGCGCAAGCAGTACATCCAACTCGCGATACTTGCGCCCGGTTTGCTTTTTTACCCGGGCAATCAGTTTGCGGAGTGCCTCACTGGCTTCGCGGATTGAAAGCGGGAGGGCAAATTGCTTTTCATTTACTCGTCCCAGCAACAGGTTAACATCCGTGATGGTAAGCGGCCCGCCTTGCCCGTAACATGCCGGGCCGGGTGATGCACCTGCGCTGTGAGGCCCCACCGTGAACTTATGCCCATCAAAATCACAAATTGATCCGCCTCCGGCCGCGATGGTGTCAATGGCAAGTGAAGGTGAGAGAATCTTTTGGTCACCGACTTTGGATTCGTACCGGTAATCAAACCGATGCTGGTAGAGCGAGACGTCTGTGCTGGTTCCGCCCATGTCGAAACCAATAAGGGCATGATGGCCGGCTTGTTTGCCGATTGCCACTGCACCCACAACGCCACCGGCTGGCCCGCTCAATAAACTGTCTTTTGGTTGGAATGTGGAGGCTTCCGCCAGGCTTCCCGCACTGGTCATGATGCGAAGTGGGGCCTCACCTAGTCCCTGACGGATTCGGGAGACGTACTGATGGATAATCGGTTGGAGGTAGGCGTTGGCAACCGCAGTTTCGGCCCGCCACAGCAGTTTGATCTGGCGCGATAATTCGGTGGATACCGAAACAAAAGAAAACCCGTGACGGACCAGAAAGTTTCGTAGTGCAATTTCATGCACGTCATTGCGATAGCTGTTGAGCAGGGCTATGGCAACGGATTGAATACGGTGCCTGCGAAGCATGCGAAGTATTCGTTGCTGCTCGGCTGCACCCAGTTCGTGCACTACACGGCCGGTTGAGTCCACGCGCTCGTATGCTTCGATCGCAACGGTGTATAGCGGCTCTGGCTTGTGCACGTCTAACGCGAAAAGGTTTGGCCGCTGTTGGTCACCAATGCGCAACAAATCTTTGAATCCCCGGGTGGTGATGAATGCGGTACGCGCTCCCTTGCGCTCCAGAACAGCGTTGGTTCCGCGTGTAGATCCAAGCCGCATTTCTAATCTGGGAAGCCGGTCATCGATTCGTGTTCTCGTCAGCAGACGGGCTGCGAGCACGGGCACCTCTTCGTCACTGGTAAGCTCGAAGGATTGACCCGCGCGTGAACGCGGGAGCGCGTGTGTAAACGTGATTTGGCCAAGGCCGGTATTGACCTGGTGAACTCGGATGTTTGCCCCACCAACTGAATTCAAGCGAAAGCCTGCGTAAACATCCTCGGGCACAGGCCATACGATGTCCACCTGCCATGTGGTTCGGTCGATCGGTTTGATGAACCGTCCCCGAATGGTGCTGTTGCTTAGAATCTTAAGCCGGTGAATGTTCCCGTTAGGGTCTTCGGCCAGGCAATCGGTAAACGTGCCTCCGGTGTCAATCCAGATTTTCCAAGGGCTCATTCGTCACCCATCGACAACACGACCTGCTTGCGCGACATGCGTATGCCTATGGCTTTCATGAATTCATACGATCCATCGGGCCGTTCCAGTTGAATGGGCCGTGTATACAGCAGGGAATCTGCACCGATCTTTTGCATATTATCCGAAAGCTTTTCGCCTTGATTATTCTGATAGGCTTCCAGTATCTGCGCTTCAATGTTTGTAAGAGCGGATGAGGAAGAGAGCGGCACGAATACGATACCGCGTGCGGAGCAAAGCGAATCGATTTTTACGGGGTTATCACTCAGGGTTTCCAATGTGGTTGCGAGGGGCCGGGCGTAGCCGTAGGCTGCTTCCAGAAGTTCTGCCTCGGTCACTTTTCGTATCTCACCCTTCTTCATGTTTTCGCGAATTTCCTCGCGTTGCTCCTGGTTCAGGGACTTATTGCAGGCGAACAACATCAAAACTATACCGGTGAATAGCAGAAAACCTTTCATGATTGCGCAATTAATTGCCGATACAAGTTTACGTAATGTTGGGCAGTATTCGACCAGGAAAACCGGGCGGCATACCGTTTCGCTTCCTCGCGCCTGGCAGAATTGGGCTGGTCGATCTCGTTCCGCCCTTTCTCAAATACAGAAATGATTTCCTCCTCGTCAAACGAGTTCCAGTAGTGAGCAAATGCACCGGCTACCTCGGGCATGCTGGCGCGGTTGGAGGTGAATACGGGCTTTCCATACCACAACGCTTCAAGCAGCGGAATGCCGAAACCTTCATCGAGTGATGGAAACACAAACGCCTCGCATTGCTGGTAGAGCCACACCTTAGCGCTCTCCGAAATTTCTCCCGGCAGTATCACCCGTTGCTCAAGCCGTTGCTCCCGTATCATCGACTTCACCCGTTCGCCATAGCTGGTTTGATGATTGCCGGCCAGAACGAGCGATAAGTTTGGATAATGACGGACCAGCGGCAGCAGCACATGTACGTTCTTTCGTTCAAAAAAGGAACCAACTGAAAACAGGAAAGGCGCTTTCACAAAGCCCGGATCAACCGGCTCGGCCGGGCTTGGATTGAATCCGATGTGAATCACCTGCTGTTTTTTACCCGTAAGGTTAAGGTGACTCGAAGCAAAGCCGAGCGTATGATGGGAGATGGTTGCCACAGCCGATGCCTGGTCGACCAGCCGTTGCACGTGTTCCAGCTTTTTCTTTTTGTGCTGCTCGGTCATCGATTCATTTAAAAAATGTAAGCCATGGATCGTGAGCAAGACGTGTCTGGCGCGAACAGGCTGGTGGAACCGATGCTCAGCTGTTACATGCCATAATTCAGAGGTAGGGAAGAGTAAGTTGCGAGCCGGGCCGCCATATCGTCTGGCAAGAGTATTGACCAACGTGTTTCCCGGGACGTTCACGCCACTACGCGGGTGAAGCAGGGCTTGGATGTCAAGGTCGGCCGGGTGCAGGTTATGAAAAGATTGCAGCAACTGGTAGCAAAACTGACCGAGCCCGGTATAGAGGTAGCGCAGATGTGAGCCGTCAAAAATCACCCGATGCATTTAGCAAAGCTACGGCTGACAGCCGGGTCTCAGGCAGGATTGGCGCAAATTTTTAACTTTGCCGCCCTGTTATGATTGAGAAGCTGGAAGAAATCAAGCATCGCTTTGAGGAAGTGGGTCAACTGATCGTGCAACCAGACACGGTTAGCGACATCAAGAGGTTTTCTCAATTGAGCAAAGAATACAAGGACCTCGAGAAAGTCGTGCGCAAGTACGAAGAGTACCGAAAGTCGCTGGACGGAGTACAGCATGCCAAAGATGTTTTGGAGCAGGAAAAAGACTCCGAGCTGCGCGAGTTGGCTAAGATGGAGCTTGATGAGTTGGGCCCCAGGCGCGATCAACTGGAACGGGAGTTAAAGGAGTTGCTGATGCCCCGCGATCCCAACGATGACAAGAATTGCATTGTCGAAATCCGGGCAGGTACAGGAGGAGATGAAGCTGCCATTTTTGCCGGTGATTTATACCGGATGTACCAGCGTTTTTGCGACCGGAGAGGGCTGAAAATGATCGTGATGGATTTCACCGAAGGAACGGCCGGAGGTTACAAGGAAATTATTAGCACAGTGGAAGGCGAAGGGGCTTTTGGAATTTTCAAATATGAGTCGGGTGTACACCGCGTGCAGCGGGTGCCCGCAACGGAGCAACAAGGCCGTGTACACACTTCGGCAGCATCGGTGGTCGTGTTGCCCGAGGCTGAGGAAGTGGACGTGCAATTGAACCCGGCCGATCTCGAGTTTCAAACGGCCCGAAGCAGTGGGGCGGGCGGCCAGAACGTAAACAAAGTAGAAACGAAGGTGCAGCTAACCCACAAGCCCACGGGCATTGTGGTGGTGTGCCAGGTGGAACGCTCGCAGCACGGTAACCGCGAACGGGCCCTCCAGATGCTGCGCACCAAGTTGTATGAAATAGAAGTGGAGAAGCAGCAGGCAGCTATTGGCGCCTCGCGCAGAAGCCAGGTGCGCAGTGGCGACCGCTCAGAAAAAATCCGCACCTATAACTATCCGCAGAGCCGGGTCACGGATCACCGCATTGGCTACACCCAGCACAACCTGCCCGCCATCATGAACGGAGAGATCGATGATTTTATCGAACAGTTGAAGATTGCCGAGGCTGCGGAAAAGATGGCGGAGGGGAAGTAATGCTTAGACAAGCAGTTTTTGCAGTGTGAAATCGCAAATCACGATTTCGCTTTTTGTTTCGAGATAGGCAATCACATACTTTTTTCTGAAGGTTACACATCGATAGCCCAGAATTTGCCACGGGGCATGTCGACACGGTCGATGGGTCACTTTCTTATTCGCCAGTTTAGAAAATGCCTCAAAGCAGTCGTCAATAAATCTTTTGGCACTGGTTGGCATTCCAACGGATTCAATGAAGTAACCGTAGTATGCGACTTCATCAACGGCCTTTGTCAGGATCGTGACCCTTCTGCGTGCCACTTTTCCACCAGTTTGTACGCCCTCTTTTTTCCCTCGGCAAAGGATAACTTTTTGGCCGTCTTACTCTTTTTGGCTGCCAGGGTCTGTAGCCGAATCAGTTCCGCTTCTTCAATCAGAACATATTTTTTATTCTGGATTTTTACTATGTTCATCACCTTCAATTCTCGTCTTCCGTTGCCTTGATTTGCTCGTCCAGAATTTTGTTGATCAGGTCCATCTGACGCTCGTTGATCGTCTGATCCACCTTGGCTTGTTTTTTCATGAACCGAAACATGGCATTTTTCTTAATCTCGTAGGCGATAAAAACGGTGTACTCTTTTGTTTTATCGTTGTAGTATTTCTTTTCGCCAATCTTCCGCAGGTCGGCCATGTCGGTGTTCATCACCTGGCGGGCCAGGCTCTGAAACTTGTCGGCTACATCGGCTGCACGTTCGTTCTCCGTTTGACCCAGGTATTGATCGGCTACCTGCTTCATGGTGGTGTTGATTTGGCCGGCCAGAATGGTTTTGGCATCAATGTCCGCTTTGCCGCGGGCAATATTGTCCTGGGAACTGGTGCCCTTGCCACTGGCCCGGAAAAAACGATTATTTGACTCGTAAGCCGAACCCATAAAAGGTTCGTTTACTTTTTTACCGAATGGGGACGATGCACAACCGGCTGCCACAGCCACCAAAACAATTCCAATCCATGGTTTCATGATCTATAGTTTTTGATTTTTTTCAAGCGTTATATGCTGTGAAAGTATAAAAATTGTGCCAAAGTCCGCCCTTTTCAACCGGTTGTGCGAATGATCAATTGCCATCGGAACGCCCATTTCCACCGCAATTCATAGGTAGTTATGCCGGCCTGTTCCATGATGTATTCAAGTTCGGCTCTCGTAAACGACCTGCGCACCGAAAGGGGCGCGTCAAAACGCACCATCGCTGATTTCGAAAACAGGTGCGTAAGCCACTTGATTGAATAATAGGCAAGGGCATGTCGGTGAATATCATTCACGATTATGCCTGCCTTCGCCTGTTTTTTTAGTTGCCGAAACAGGTTGATCAACTGTTCATTTGAAAAATGGTGAAAGAACAGGGTGGCAATGATCAGATCGAAGTCGCGTTTTTTAAAGTCTTCCGAGAAAATATTGATCGCTTCAAACTGAATGTCGGCAAAATCCTGTGAGTGCGCCCTGGCAAACTCAATGATATGCGGATTGGCATCAATGCCGGTTAGCTCAGCCCGAATACCTCGTGCGCGGGCCAGGCGGCTCAGCCGTCTCAGCATGTCTCCGCTTCCGCACCCAAGGTCGGCAACACGCATGTGATGCCCGGAGGGCGGCAGCATTCGTTTCGCTCCTTCCAGAGTTACTGCGTTTCCGCCCAACCAGGTGTTGATCACATCGAGTTCGCGAAGCGTCTGGTGAACGACTTCTCCGGAACAGGAGAGGTCATCCATGATTTCAATATCCGGGGAACGTTGCGAAAGATCCATCAATGGTTTTCAATTTCAAGCACCATACTTTCCAGCGTGAGGCCCGGGCCAAACGCAAAACTGAGAATGTTTTTACCATCATCAACCCCATTGAGTTGACGGCTTACCCGTTGCAAGACAAACAGAACCGTGGGTGACGACATATTGCCGTACTGCCGGAGCACGTCATACGAATGCTGCGTATCAAATGCGGTGAGGCCCAGCTCGGCTTCAATCGACTCAATAATTTTTTTGCCACCGGGGTGAATCGCGTAGTAGGCAATTTGGTTGCGCGCCAGGTTGATTTGTTCCAGCAGCCGGTGAGTAAGTTGGCCGATGCCCTGCCGGATTACATCGGGCACGTAGGAAGATAATTTCATTTCAAAGCCCAGGTCGCCAACGGTCCACGCCATGTGTTGTTCACCGGCCGGGGCCAGGTCGCAAAAGAAGCTCCGGGGTTTCAGGTTGAGGCCAGGTTGAGGCCTGTTTTGTACAAGAACGGCTGCGGCACCGTCAGCAAAAAGTGCATTCGCCAGCAGATTGTCTTCCGTGGCTTCTTTTTGAAAGTGGATGCTGCACAGCTCCACGCATACGATCAGTACGCGCGCGTGTGGTTCAGCACGGCAAATGGTGTCGGCCAGCCGTATCGCGTTGAAAGCGGCATAGCAGCCCATGAAGTTGATGCAAACACGCTGAACGTGCGAGTTCAATCCCAACGCCTTCACGAGGTCAATATCCAGGCCGGGGGCGTACATACCGGTGCAACTCACTACGATAAGGTTGGTGATGTCTTGCCGATCAACTTTCTCCAGACAGGATTCGGCAGCCTGCCGGCTAAGTTTCAGCGCGTGTTCGCGATAGATTTCGAGCCGCTGACGGGTTGACGGAAACGGCTCAAGATTGTCGGTGTTGGCGTAAAAGGAAAAGTCGGCCGGCCGGCCGTAGTCGGCCAGAACGGAGTGGCGGAAGTCAATGCCGGTGGCGCGGTAAAGGGCCCGCAGCCTACGCGCCTCGGTATCATCCAGCTTCATCGCGCGGATCATGAAGTCGGCAATCTGCTGCTGACTATGCCGGTGTGGCGGGCTGGCCGTTGCGAGGGCGGTGATGTAACTCATGCGGTCAAGTATACCATAAAAACCATAAATTGTCGTTTTCGTTCCGGCTCATGCGTTCAACACTCCTTCATCTTCGCTTTCCGTTCTCGTGGTTTCTGATGCCCGTTTACTTTTTTGCTCTTGCCATTTCTCCAAACCTGAATGGTGACCGATTGCTTTGGTCCTTTGTCATCATCCATTTACTCGTCTATCCGGCCAGCAACGGCTATAACAGTTATTTTGACAAAGATGAAGGAAGTATTGGAGGGCTGAAGAATCCTCCACCGGTCAACCGCTCGCTGTTTTGGGTTGCCTGGCTGCTCGACATCATCGCACTAGGCTTAGCCTGGTGGAAAGTGGATGCGTTGTTTGCAGCGTTGGTATTTGGATATGGGCTCGCTTCAAAAGCCTATAGCCACCCGGCCGTACGATTAAAAAAATATCCGATAGGTGGCTGGCTCTGGGTAGCTTTCTTTCAGGGCTTATTCACATTCGTGATGTGTTATGCAGGCATCAATGCGCTACCGCTGAATAGCCTGTTGCAAATGAAAGTGCTGGTGCCGGGCGCGCTGGCCACGGTGCTGCTGATGGGTACATACCCCATGACGCAGATTTACCAGCATGATGAAGACCGCGCACGGGGCGATGTTACCCTGAGTTCGAAACTGGGGGTGAGAGGCACTTTTGTTTTCGTCATGGCTGTGTTTGCGGTGGCTTCGGCATTGTATGCAGCTTACTTCATTAACACATTCAGCCTGAACTATGCCATCGCTTTTCTGTTGGCGCTCAGCCCTGTGATTCTTTTCTTCCTGATTTGGCTGGTGCGGGTTTGGCACGATACCAGGCAGGCCAACTACGGGAGTACGATGTGGCTGAATTTTATCTCCGCCACCTGCCTGAACGGGTTTTTCTTTTGGCTGTTTTTAGAGGTAAGCCATATCGGCCAACTGTAAATCGGAGCACAATGGAAAAGCCCCGCTGTTTGCGGGGCTTTTGGTTTTTGGCGGAATAGCAAAGGGCCGTTTACTTGTCCGCTGCAGGTTCTCAAGAGCCTTTAAGAAAAGCGCCTGGCTGCTTCCGCCAAGTCAACCTAACCCAACTTACTTAGTGAACTTCAATGGCTTTCGGCCTTACTTTAGTTTCCACTTCTTTCGGCAACAAAAGTTTCAGCAATCCATTTTCATAGATAGCATCCACTTTTTCTGTTTTCACATTTTCAGGAAGGGTGAACGAGCGGATGAAATTGGTGTAGTTGAACTCCTTGCGGGTGAAGTTCTCCTCTTTTTCTTCGCGCTTTTCTTCTTTTTCAACTGTGATTGTCAATACGCCATTTTCAATCGTGATGTTGAAATCCTTCTTGTTCAAACCGGGAGCAGCCATCTCGATTTCAAACATTTTGTCTTTCTCAACTACGTTAACTGCAGGCACAGCCTGAATTCTCTTCAGCCAGTCGGCATCAAAGAATTTCTCAGTGTCAAACAGGTCAGTCATCCACTTGTTGTCCAACAGAGTGGGAAATCCCATTCTTTTCATCAGTGTCATATATCCTCCGATTTTTTAGTTGACACTGCGAATGTACCATAAGCGACCAGGCGAATGCCATGATGGCGATCACAGAAATACGTGACAAATGTCGGTTGACAAGTTGCGGTGCTTTACCGCAATCAGGCGCTGCGTTCCAAAAGCTTTTTGGTGGCTTTGATGCCCTCTTTTTCAGGCAGCCCGCTGCCCTCGTATTCAATGCCAATGTAGCCGGTGTATCCGGCTGCCTTTACGATTTGCAACATCCGCGGGTAGTCGATTTCCACGCTGTTGCCATTTGCATCGAATTCATAGCTTTTGGCGCTTACCCCTTTTGCAAAGGGCATCAGCTCGGTAACACCCTGGTAGCGGTCGTACCACTCCACACAGGGAGATTCCCACATGTCGCCCTTTTCTCTGCGCATGCAGAAATTGCCAAAATCGGGCAGTGTACCACAGTTCGGCAGATCTACGTCACGGATTACGCGACCTAGCCATTGGCCATCTGAAGAGAACCCACCATGGTTTTCGACAATCACGTTTATGCCGAGGGGTTGAGCAAATTCACTCAGTGCCCGCAGGCTTTCGGTACTCGCCTTCGCCATCTCTTCGCGCGTGCCGGAGCCAAAGCAGTTGACCCGTATGGACTGGCAGCCCAAAAACCTTGCGGCTTCCACCCATTTGAAGTGATTTTCCACGGCTTCTTTCCGCCTGTTGGCTTCGGGGCTGGCCATTTCTCCTTCACCATCGCACATAATTAGTAAGCTGGCGACACCCAAGTCGGAGCACCGGGTTTTTAACTCGTTGAGATAGGCGGTGTCGTTGGCTTTGTCCTTAAAGAAGCCGTTGACAAATTCTACCGCATCAATATTGAACTCATTCTTCGCGACAGCCGGGAAGTCCAGATGATTAAGTTCTCCGGACTGAATCGTTTTGTGCAATGACCACTCGGCCAGCGAAATTTTAAAGAACAAAGAACCGGCTGTGTCTGCCATGTCGGATTCATTTTTTGGTTTTTGCGAGCAAGCGGATGTCCAGGTGGCCAGCGATCCGGCTGCACTCAACAAACCAATCTGCTTGATGAAATCTCTTCGGGAGGGATTCATAGGGTGTCTGTTGTATTCTGTGCAGTGAAGATAGTGGACATCCGGCACACCTAAGATGGACGAATAGTTAAAAGGGGGCACCGTGGGTTTGGCGGACGAGGAACTGGGCCACCGGGGGGGCAAACCGGGCAAGGTTTACAGCCAGGTTCGAAGCCCATTCACTGCCGAACAGGTTTTGGATTTGCCGGCCCGCCCACAGCCGCTGGGCAAACAGTTTATTCCAGCGATTGGTATAGCGCTTCTCCATCTCGGCCCGCGAAACTCCACCCCGGCAGAACGTGCCCACTTCTTCGGCCAGCAATTTGGAAGCATGGATTGCCATGGCCATACCATTGCCGCAAAGGGGCGTGATCATGCCGGCTGCATCGCCACCCATGAGTACGTGATGTTCAAGTGGGCCTTTGGTGGCAAATGAAATCTCATTAATGACCTCGGGGCGATCGAACAGGAACTCAGCGTTCGTAAAAATTTCCTTCAGGTGTGGGTTGCGATGAAGAACAACTTTTTCCAGTTCGGGAATGTGATGGTGTTTTTTCACCATATCCCGGTGCACCAGGTAGCACAGGTTGGTTGTATTGCTTTCTACCTGGCTAATGCCGCAGTACCCGTTTTCAAAATTGTGCAGTGAAATGCGCGATCGCGGCTGATCGTACCGGATGTGGTATTTTACGCCTACATAGGGTGAGCGTTTTCTGAGAAAGGAGCGCTTCAGGGCTACATCGAGTCGCGAACGTTTGCCGTGGGCGGCTATCACCACGTCTGCCGTCCACCGTTTTCCCTCAGCCGCAACATCAAAGCCATGCCCGGTAAAGTCGATCGCGGTTACTTCTGATTGCTCGTGAACAATCGCCCCCGCTGCTCTCACCTGCTGCACAAGCCAGGCATCGAAGGCATAGCGGCTCACGCCAAATCCACCCAGATCCAGCGGCACAGTAGCCGTGCGCCCGTTCACCGAAGTAAGTTGCAATTCAGAAATTACCGGGGGGTTTAGGTCATCCGGGTAAGCCCCCAGCGAACGCAGAAAGGGAACCGTTTCATTTGAAATGTATTCACCGCACACCCGGTGAAACGGGTATTGCTTTCGCTCGAAAAGCGTAACGGCAATTCCCGTTCGGGCCAGTTGAAGGGCGGTTAGCAACCCGCCCAGGCCTCCTCC
>JBKCJM010000039.1:0-17285 GCA_046301755.1 Cyclobacteriaceae bacterium | reverse complement strand
AACATCACGCCACGGGCGTTCCTGTTGAAATGTGGAAAACTCCCAGCCGCACAAGCCGACACCGAGTATCCCACATTCCAACAAGGGGTTTACGATGACAATTACTAAATTTGAGTGTAGCTACTCAGGGGAAGCTTACGGAAACACAAACGTTATGCACAATGCCGCGGGGCGAGTTAACCCCAAACAACTAGAAACAGTAGACGACAAAAAGATGGACTTCAGCAAAGAGACGAAGATTGGAGTTATTGGACTTGGCTCAATGGGACAACCTATTGCGGACAACATTATAAAGGCTGGCTTTCAGGTGGTTGTTTCCAGTAGAACCAAGAAAACAGTTGAGTACTTTAAAAACAAAGCAATAATTGCGAAGTCACCTTCAGATGTAGTAAAAGAAGCAGACACAATTCTTTTTGTCTTGCCGACAGATAAAGAAATAAAAGAAGTTATTTCAGCCGCAAACAAAGTACTCAGACGTAAGACATTGATTAATCTAAGTACAATCTCTCCAAAAAGCTCGATTGAACTTAGCAAGATTGTAAAGAAGTTTGGCGGAGAATATTTTGAATGCCCCATTTCTGGTTCAAGGAAACCTGCCATTGATGGAACTCTACTACTACTTACAGCAGGCGCGACTGAAAAACTAAACTCTTTAGCTGGATTGTTTAGTTCGTTTAGCAGAAAGACAGTTCATTGTGGAAAAATTCCAAATGCATCAAAGATGAAGTTGGCAAACAATTTACTGTTAATAACAATGTTTAACGGACTGATGGAAGCAGTAAATTTTGCAAGCCAAATTGGACTTAGTGAAAAGGAATATCTAGAAATGATTGATTCAGGACCAATGGCTAACCCAGTATATAAATCAAAACATCAAAAAATACTGGACCATGATTACAATCCGCAAGCACCTCTGCGACTTGTGTACAAGGACACTCGCTTGATTTGTGACCTGGCTGGAGAATATGGAGTTTCATTGCCTCTTTTTACCAATCATAGAAAACTTTTAAAGAAGGCATTTGACAGTGGACTTGGTGACCTTGACATTATCTCGATAATAAAGGAATTAAAAAAGAGATAGGTGAATGCGGCAGATGTCCTTAACAAAATGTTCGCGTAACAGTGGGGTGAAGCGTAAGTTCAAAGTGCTATCTTCGTTCAGCGTTTGCCCACGCGGCCAGTGGCGGCTTCGAAATCGCACCACTGCGCAAACACAAACGTTCGCAGTAATAGGGCCCCGGACAATTTGGTCATCTAACTGGTGCCACTTTACTAACAAAGACTTCCCACGGGGACAAGTGAGAAATGAAATGATCAACCCTTGACAAAGATTCAGCATTTAACATTATCCTATCCAGGCAGCTTTTACATTGGCAGCTTTCTCGGAAAGATGATAAAAAATAACTAATTTTGAAAAAATATCAATCTATGAGAAACATACGCTTCTACCTTCTTATCTGCCTAAGCGGCTTAGTTGGCAGCGCGAAGGCGAACAATCTTGTTATTGGAACCCCAACAGTAGTAGGTGCCAACCTCCAGTTTACTATCCAATGGGACAATAGCTGGAACACCGCTTTGGGGCCAGCTAACTACGATGCCGTTTGGGTTTTTGTAAAAAGGCAAGTGTGCAGTGGTGCTCAAACCTGGGACCATTCTCTTTTAAGCACTATTTCAGGCGACCACTCGGTTGCCGGTGGTATTTTACAAGTTGATGCTGTCAGTGACGGTGTTGGTGTCTTTATTCGAAGATCAGCAACAGGTAATGGAAACATTGCATCATCAACAGTAACCCTTGATCTGCAAACAGATGCAAATGGACTTGACAATTTCCAAGTGTTTGGTATTGAAATGGTTTTTATACCCACCGGTAATTTTATAATTGGTGATGGTAACCCAGGAGGCCCCGCTCCATATCCATTTAACGGCATAACTATTACCGCGGCAACACAAGCTGCCGGTTTTGCCAATGCCAATGCGTATCAAACTAGTGGTCATGGTTCTACAGCAGCGTTACCGGCTGCATACCCTCAAGGCTACAATGCCTTTTATTCGATGAAATATGAAGTTAGCCAGGAACAATATGTTAAATTTTTAAACTCACTTACCTTTAACCAGCAAATTGCACGTACCAATATTTCTCCGGCTTCTGCAACCGGTTCTTGGCCTATACAGGCTGCTCCACCTAATAATTCCAGAAATGGCATACGTATTATGACTCCGGGTACAGCTACAACAACGCCAGCTATTTACGGGTGCGACTTAAATGTGAATGGAACCTTTAACGAAGCAGCTGATGGCCAAAATGTTGCTTGCAACTGGCTATCATGGCGCGACTTAATGACCTACTTGGATTGGGTGGGTTTGCGTCCAATGACTGAAATGGAATTTGAAAAAATTTGCAGAGGGTCTGGAATTCCTTCTATTCTCAATGAATATGCCTGGGGTAGTACAACTATTCTACAGGCCACCTCTGGTGCATTAACTAATGCAGGCCAAGGTACTGAACTTTCAACTGCCGCAGGAAATGGTTTGTGTGCTTATAATGCTGCTAATCAAACCACTTTTGGTCCACTTCGTGGTGGTTTTGCAGCCGGTGCCGCCACTACCCGCGAACAAGCGGGCGCAGCTTATTATGGAGTAATGGATATGAGCGGCAATGTTGCCGAACAATGTGTAGGTGGTTACAACTTCAACTATAGCAGTTTTAATGGCTTAAATGGTGATGGTACCATAACAGCAGCAGGTTCATTTAATACTGCTAACTGGCCAACTGCTGGTGGTGGACAAGCTGGTGGTATTGCCCGTGGAGGATATTTTGGACCTTTAACCGGAGGTTTTGGTGAAGCAAGGGTAAGTGACCGAAACTGGATGATAAGTAACTGGAACCAAAGCAGAAATTCTGCCGGAGGTGGCAGAGGAGTAAGAATTCCATAATTGTCAGAAAAGCTTGAACAAGTTACTGCCTATAGTATTTTTAATATTTACAGTTAACTCCGCTATAGCACAATATACGGGTGGTAATAATGATGGGTATGGTGATGGGACTCTAATACAAACCACTTGCCCCGACCTTACCCCCAATTTTATCTATTTTGGTGGTAATGATGATGGGTATAGTGATGGAACCTTAACACAATCTACTTGTACCGACCTTACCCCCAATTTTATTTATTATGGCGGTAATAACGATGGGTATAGCGATGGAACTTTAACACAATCTACTTGTACCGACCTTACCCCAAATTTTATCTATTATGGTGGTAATAACGATGGGTATAGTGATGGAACTTTAACACAATCCACTTGTACCGACCTTACTCCAAATTTTATTTATTATGGCGGTAATAACGATGGGTATAGCGATAGAACTTTAACACAATCCACTTGTACCGACCTTACCCCAAATTTTATTTATTATGGCGGTAATAACGATGGGTATAGCGATGGAACATTAACACAATCTACTTGTACCGACCTTACCCCAAATTTTATTTATTATGGCGGTATAAGTGACGGATTTGGATGGCACTTCATCCAACCAATAATTTGCACAACTCGTCTTCCCATTGAGTTATTGGAGTTTAAAGCCAAGCTAGGGAAAGAAGGAGTTGAAATTTCGTGGGTAACCGCCACTGAAATAAACAATGATTTCTTTACCGTTGAAAAGAGTAACAATGGAATCGACTTTTACTCATTAACGAAGATTGCAGGCGCTGGAAACAGCACTCAACAAATTAAGTATTCGGTAACAGACATTTCACCATTTCAAGGCGTAAACTATTACAGGTTAAAGCAGACAGATTATGATGGGAAATTTGATTACTCAAGGGTTATTTACATAGACGTGGAATCTTCCTTGCCCACAAATTCAATTTACCCTAATCCCAATGACGGAAAAAGTTTTTATGTCAAGCTTCCTAACTCTGGCTACAGAAATATCCAAATCAAAATTCAAGGTTTAGATGGAAAAACTATTCTTAGTGAAACAGTTTATGAGTCGGGTACATTCGAGTTTATCCCATCTGTTAAACTTGCATCAGGAGTCTATGTTATTTCCATTTTCGATAATGGAAACTTCAGTAACATAAAGTTGGTTGTAAAATAATCTTGCGCGGTTTATTAGTTCAAACTATTGATAAAAGTGTTCAAGTTGCCGTAGATAACGGCAATAAGAATGCAGGGCTAGTTACAGCTGACGAAAATGACGTTGCCAACTAATGAGAGGCAAGAGATTGCACCACGAATGAAGTTAGGAGAAGAGCCCTACTACTGCCAACAGTATGTTTCTGCAATGGTGCCGTGACGGGTTGGTTTAAAGTTTCATCTTCGTTCCACGTTTGGTTTCGTGGGACAAGACGCGGCTTCGAAAGCCCCGTTCGAAACGCAAGCACTCACGTTGTCCGCCAGCAACGCGCTCCGAATAACCACAAGAAGAAAATATAATATGAAAAACTCCATTTTCATTCTCTTGATTTTTACTCCCGTACTCGTATTTGCCCAAGATCCTCCCTATACCATTTCTTCTTATCGAACAGAAGGCACGAAGGCACCCAATACGCACTATATCGGAGAAGCCTGGCTAAATACCATCATTAACAACGACCCCGAATTGGGCTACAACATCACAAAAGCTACCTTTAAAGCAAACTCTACCCTGGATTGGCATAAACATAGCTCCATACAGGTGTTAATCATTGTAGACGGAGAAGCGTATTATCAGGAGAGAGGAAAAGAACCCATAA
Source organism: Cyclobacteriaceae bacterium (assembly GCA_046301755.1). Lineage (GTDB taxonomy): Bacteria > Bacteroidota > Bacteroidia > Cytophagales > Cyclobacteriaceae > ELB16-189. The sequence goes on along the minus strand of JBKCJM010000039.1, from coordinate 12,543 downwards.
TTCTGAAAGAAGGAGACATCATAAAATGTGAGAAAAACACCGAACATTGGCATTCTTCCACCAAGCATCGCGATGTTACGTATTTGGCCTTATATGGCGGTGACCAACCAACTACCTGGACAGAGGTGCTTACCCAACAATACTATGACAGCGTAGCTGAAAAGTTGAAGAAGAACTAGTTAATTTCGTTTTCGCGGGGTCGCCTGCCTCGCAACGCAGCCAATGATATTCACAAAAAGCTCTTTAGAAAGGACAGTAAAGTTTAAATCGCAAGATCGAATTCATGAAAAAGATTGTTTCGCCAATATTAATTTGTTTTTCTTGCTTTGCAGGAGTATTTGCACAAGAGTCTTTTGAAAACAAACCGTACGGGTTTGCCATGCCTAAACCGGATAAATGGATTGAGGCTAACAACAAGGAACTGCTTGCGAACCTCGATCGGTTCGACTTGAAAGAGGAAGAGCTAACCAAGATCATCAACGACCACAAAGGATCGATACTCCTGACTTCTTTTTACAAATACAATCCAAAAAACCATGCCGGCCTAATACCGACCATTCAAATCAACGTTCGCACAAACGCAACACAAAGTTTTGATGAGTTTGTCAGCGTAATGACCCGAAGCGCGAACAGTTTTAAACAGTACTTTCCGGATTTCTCATTTGAAGTCGAGCCAAGTATTGTTGAGGTCGGTGGAGTCCGATCGATTTTCTTCGTAGGAAAGTTTTCGATGCAGGGCCAAACTGGTGGAGCCATAAAAGTCAGAAGCAGAACTTATGCTATCCCCTACGGAAGCTATTTTTTCCAACTCAATTTTACCGATGGACAGGATACGGAAGATAGCTCCGAACTCTTTGACCAACTGATACAAACGGTACGAATCGGTAAATAACAATCGTTTTTATTCGTTTGACGAAGAAATTCATTTGGGAGTTACTAGGCTTATTGAACCGGGCGGCATAAACCAAAAGCAAATGAAAAAAATTATCATCAGGCGAGATCAAGAACAAATAAATCTATCGGTCGACTACAAAGTTGTTTTTGATGATGGCCCGACAATCTCCATTGGCAATGGTGAGACAAAAAAGATTTTCCTTGAAAACATACCCGTCACCGCCTACGCAAAACTCAATTGGCTACGATCAAAACAGGTAACCATTGATGCAACCACTACAGAACTAGTTCTTAAAGGAGAAAAGACCAAGAGTCGGCTTGCCTCTGGAATTGGGGCACTCCTGCTGCTAACTCTCCTCCCGCGATTGATATGGGGACACTCCCCGTTATCAAATACACTCGCGATCATTGCCCTTTCAGTCATTCTCGCGTGGACAATCTATGCCTTTATAATTAAGAGTAACGATTGGGTGTTGATTGAACTCAAAAAGGAAAATTGAATCCCACGTCACGAAATCTTTTTGGCCGAGATGTGGCACTATCGCTTCGGAGAACGGTTAGTCGTCTAAGTTGTTCCGGTTTCGCCTGCCACGCAACCTAACGAGAACTATCGCCCCAAATGAACAAAGCGCGGCCACACTTCGCCACGAGGCGTGGCTTCGTGCGGCAAGCAGGGATCAACAAACCAGGTAGTAAAGATTGAAATCCTTTATTGCCCGGTCATTCAAAGAGTGCGAACGTTGGTTCGTGAAACCAAACTTAAATTTTATGTTTAATTAAACAATTAAAACTGACGAAACTCGTTAACTCAGTGCAACATGTTCAGATTTGCCTTCAACCCCAAGATCGCAATAGTCACGGGAAAAAGGAATCTTCTTAGATTGTAAACAATGGATCATTTAATCAGTATGAAAAGACTTTTTGTCCTCATAATGACAGTTGCATGTATTTCGTGCGATAACAATGACGATGAAACAGCCATTGATGTTTTTATCGTTAAAACAGCTGGAATTGGAATTGACTGCGACCTGATCCTTATTGATTTCAGCGAGCGCGACCGGGTGCGAATCAAAAAAATAACAAATACCGATGGCCTGCGGTACCAGGCGTTAAACTTGGACAAAAACAACTTCAGTAATGAAGGACTAACTCTGAAGGTCAAGGTTAGAAAAACATTGAATTCGGAAACGTTTCCATGTACGGCAAGGGAATTTGGCTACCCTTGGGTAACAGTCTTAGAGGCAGAACTAAGACAATAACAATTCTCTCTTTCAGTCGCAGCTCGTACTTAAGTTCTTGAAAACCACCTGCCACGCAACCTAACGAGAACTATCGCCCCAATTGAACAACGCGCGGCAGGGATGTGGAGGGCTTGGTGCGAGTGTAGCGAAGCACGGTAGCGGAGCGAACCCCGAAACAGCCCGTGGCCGCCCAAACGAAACAAATCGTTCAACCCTCCCGAAATTCGGCAATGCCCTGCGCCATCTTCGGGAAGATGAGCCCGTGAAACGGCAACACGGAATACCAGTACAGGCGCCCCCACAACCCCAGCGGCCGGAAGGTGGCGGTCTGGCAAAGTTTGTTCACTCCCCCTTCGGTTTTGATCCTGAATTCCAGCCACGCCTCGCCCGGCAGTTTCATTTCGGCCAGCAGCAGCAGCCGCCCGTGTTCCTTATCGGCCACGAGCACGCGCCAGAAGTCGAGCGCATCGCCCGGCTTCAGTTCGTATGCACTGCGCCTGCCCCTGCGCAGGCCTACGCCCCCCACCAGCTTATCGAGCAGACCGCGGATGCGCCACATCCAGTTGCCAAAATACCAACCGCGCTCGCCCCCGATAGCCCAGATGTTTTCTTTCACTTCTTCTGCCGGCCGCGTGAAGGTAACTACGCGCTTGTCCGTAAACACACCGTGTGAGGGCACTTCAATGCGATCGAGAAAATCCTTGCCCAGCGTGGCCAGCGAAATGGAGTCCTTCCAACTGGAGACAACTTCGCGCTGCTCAATTCTAGCAAACGCCAACTGAAGCGATTGCTCATAGCTCAGGCGCTTCACCGGCACAACATCCTGAATGCGGTTGTCGCTACACACCACTTCGTTTTTCATGCTGCTGACCAGGCTGCGCGCCAGCGAGAAAGACGTAGACGTTACCAACACCAGCCAGAGTGACGAGAGCTTGGGCGTGAGTACGGGCACGGTGATGATCCACCGCTTGAGTCCGCGCACGCGGGCATAGCCGAGCAGCATGTCGCGGTACGTGAGAATATCGGTACCTCCGATATCAAACACCTGGTTCATGGCCCCGGGTTGCAGCATCACGCCCTGGAGATATTCCAGCACGTTGCGGATGCCGATGGGCTGGCAGCGCGTTTTCAGCCATTTGGGCGCCACCATCACGGGCAGCTTTTCCACCAGGTCGCGGATGATTTCGAAGGAGGCACTGCCCGAACCGATGATGATGGCGGCCCGCAGTACGGTGGCCGGTACACGGCCAGCCCTGAGAATGCCTTCCACTTGCTGGCGCGAGAGGAGGTGACTGCTCAACTGCGTGTCGTTTACAATTCCGCTGAGGTAAATTACCTGGCGGGCGGTGGTGCTGTCGAGGTACTGGCAGAAGTTGCGGGCGGATTGTGCTTCCAGTTCAGTAAAGTTCGGATACGAGGAACTCATGGAATGCACGAGGTAGAAGGCCACATCGATGTTGCGGGGCAGGTTTTTCATCGAAGCCTCATCGGTGAGGTCGGCTTCTACTACCTCTACTGATTTGAGAAACTCGTCCGAGAAATCGGACCAATCGAAGCGCCTGCGGTCGCGCACGAGGCAGATCACGTGATGCCCGGCTTTCACCAGTTCGGGCAGAAGCCTGCGGCCGATGTACCCGGTGGAGCCGGTGAGTAATATTTTCATACCGTTGGTTGGTTCATGGTTTTAGTACACGATTTCCAAAATGCCGAAAACGAGTTCCCGGGCTTCGCTTGCGGGAACATCCATTCCGGTTCATCTTTCACGCCCGGATAGTGACGGAAGGCCGGATGCGCCTTCGAAAAGATAGCGGGAAAATCTGAAAGTCCGGGTATGTCGTGCACTTCGCCCGTGAATACCTGAAGACCCGGAACATTTTTGGCCAACTCCAGGATGAATGAAAGTACCCGCTGACTGATAGGGTACCGCTGGAAGTGTGACGGCTCTAACAGCAAAACCCGGTTGCCTTCCATACCGGCACGCCACTGCGGATCGAGTTGATATCCGTTGTACAACAACAGCGGTTTGGTAACATTCAGCGTAAGCGCGCCAGGTGGCAATTGTATTTCGAGCTGCGGCAGCCCGGTTGCCCGAAGTACACGGGGAATCGGAAGGTCAGGCAACAGTTCGTACGAGTAATCGAGGAAGGTGCCGCGCTGCACTGTGCCGGTGTAGGTGTTGATATTCTCCTGATTGGCGTAATACTTCTTCGATGAAAATGTACCCGCCACCCATTGCCAGCTCAGCATGTTACTGGCCAGGTCGCCATCCAGCAAATGATAGTACATCCATCGGGCGGAGGGCAGCCAATGGGCCCTGCCAATGTTGCACACCACCGAAGCGAGGTACATCCGCAGGTGATTATGCAGGTAGCCTGTTTCATACAAGTCAACAATGCCGCTATCAAGAGCTTTAATACCGGTGGTGGCCTCAAGCACGGCACGCAGGCACGCAGTGTGCTCTACCGGTTGGCTTTGTTTCAGATCATCAAAAATACGATCGCCCTGCTGCCACCATACCCGCTGAAAATATTCGCGCCAGGCCAATTCATAAATGAACGGCTGCGCTTCGGAAAAAGAACAGCGCCCGAGCAGTTGGTCGCGCACAAACGGCAGCGTAACCACTCCCCTCGACACATAAGGCGAAAGCCGCGACACTGCACCCGATACATAATTCCTTGTGCGACCGTACGCTACAACGTCAAGCTCATCTACGCGGGCGGTGATGGCGGAGAAGTCGGTGGGGAAAAGCGTCATCGCTTCGCGATTTTATTTGAGCTAATGTCGCGCTGCCGCGAACTTTTGAAGCGGCCCGAATTTAACGCGCGAACAGAACTGTGCTTGGTCACTCGCCCACTAACCCGTTTTCGCCACAAGCGGAAGCTGCCGGGCTTCAGGTGCAAACGCATCAGGCGAATAACATCCGCTTCAGCCAATCCGAATTGAACGCGAATCGCTTCAAAGGGCGTACGATCTTCCCACGCCATTTGGATTACCCGATCAATATCGTTGGCTGGCAGCGTCATTTGACCGAAATAATTCCTTGCTTTTTCAACTCACGAAGTGTGAGTGGAGGCGAATCATTCAGATTCTTGTAGGCTACCACCTCACACAAGGCGCAGTCATGATCACCAGCCGGCATCCAGCTCAATACGCGAAGGTGCACAAATGCCATGCTCTTTCTCAGGTAATGAAAACCGTTGTAGACCGCTACTTCATCCGAAAGACGCTTCATTTTATCGATCCGGTCTCCGGATTTCTTACCCAGCAGATTCACCAATCGGGCCTGGGAGCGTGTAAGGTACTGGAGTAAAAACTCCGGGTTAGCTTGCACATTGGTGAGCGTTCGGGTGCCATGATAGACCGCCACGATGAATTGCTTGGGTTTGAGCGACACGGGCACAGCATACGTGCAGATGTTCATATTCGATTTGCCGTGTGCGAAACTGGAGATACTATACACGGGCTGATCTACCCGGTTCCACGGCTTTTGCTTGGTGTTCATCATAAGGTGGCTAAGAATTCAGTCCGGTTACTCATCAGTGATTTGAATCGTGCAGCGTCCATTTTTTCAACCTGACGCACCATCATGGACATGCGCGGGTTTTTGGCAAACATTTGCCGATGATCGTGAATGAACCCCCAATATAGTGCGTCCCACACGGTGCACCAGTCCCCTTTCGGGTAGTCGCTCATCTTCAACAGGTAGTTCGATCCGGAAATGTACGGCTTGGTGGCCATCAGGCCACCATCGGCATACTGGCTCATGCCGTATACGTTGGGCACCATTACCCAATCGTAGGCATCAATGAACAGTTCCATGAACCACCGATAAACGTCATCGGGATGAAATCCCGCCAGCAGCATGAAGTTACCCAGCACCATCAATCGCTCGATGTGGTTCGCGTAACCGGTTTGCAATACCTGGCGGATGACGTGATCCAGCGGAAGTACGCCCGTGTTGCCGGTCCAGAACGACTGCGGCAGTGGCCGTGTGTGTCTCCAGAAGTTGGCCGTGCGTTGCTTCACGCCTTCGCGCACGTACACCGCCCGGAGAAACTCGCGCCAGCCCAGCACCTGCCGTACAAAACCTTCCAGCGCGTTGAGCGGCACGCGGTACTCGTCCGCAGCCGCGATGGCGCGCTCCAGTACGCTGGCCGGACTGAGTAACCCGATGTTGAGTGCAGGCGTGAGTACCGAGTGAAACAAAAAGGATTGCTCGCGCGAGAGGGCATCCTGGTAGTCGCCATAAAGCCGGAAACGCTCCGCCAGAAAGCGATCCAGTTGCTGCTCGGCCTCGGCAAAAGTGACGGGGTAAACGAACTTCTGTGCGCTGCCCGGATGGTGGGCAAAGCGCGAAGTGACATAGGTTCGCGCCTCGCGCACGTAGGTGTTGTCATTGGCAGTGGGCAGCGGTGGGCGCGGCAGACTGGCTGGTAACTTTTTGCGGTTGTCCACATCAAACGTCCAGCGGCCGCCCAGCGGCTCCTGCCCGTCCAGAAGAATGTTGAGGCGCTTGCGCTGATCGATGTAGAACTCTGTGAGAAAATAGCGCTTGCGGTTGCTGAAGTAGTCGTGGATGTATTGGTTGTTGCAGACAAAGTTGGGCGACTCGGAGATGATCAGCCGGAGGTTGAGTTGGCGGCAAAACCGCTTCAATCTGCGATTCAGCAGGTAGTCCACGGGATCGGCCACATGAACTTCGTGGGTACCCTGTTCAAATGCGCGTTGCAGTGTTTTACGCAGCAGATCGGGCTCGGCCTCGAGGTACTGAACGTCAAAACCGTCCGAGGTCAAATGCGCCTGATAGGCCTTCAGGGAAGCCCGGTGCAGCAAAAGCTTCTGCTGGTGGAACCGGTAGTGGGTGAAAAAAAGATCATCTTCCAGCAGCAGCACGGGCCGGCCGCGAGCCACTGCGGGGTGGTTTTCGAAAAGCTGGTGAGGAAAGACGAGCGTGATGGCCGGCACGAGAGAAAAACACCCTTCGCGCCTATTTGTTTGGTTTCAGCGCCCCGAAGCTTGCCGCTGCTGGCGGCAGCGGTCGCTGCAATACTTCACGTCATCCCAAACCCGCTCCCACTTCTTTCGCCAGGCAAACGGCCGTCCGCAGACGGGGCAGGTTTTGGTGGGGAGGTTGGATTTTTTAATGCCGCGCATAACTCTTGTTAAACAGCGAAAAAGGCTGAACGGTTACACGAAAAATAATCTGGCCCTTTGCGCTTAAACAGATGGAATCGATTACCTTCATGTTGTCAGGTCGGAAGACCTGACAACAATCAAATGAATCTTGACTTAATACTATATGGGTTGATAGGTCTCACACTCGGTCTAATTGGAGTAACTAATGAATCAAGAAAATCTCTAAAGGACAAAAAAAACGAAGGATGGAGTTACACCAGGACGAAACTGGTGATCAGCAGCTGGGGCCTTCTTATTGTTGGCGTACTATTGATTATTCTTGGGTTACTTAACTTCGACTTACTGGACTAGGGGCGTTTGGAATCGGCAGCCACTCCATATTTGTCAGGTCGGAAGAACAGACAATGACATAAAAAATGATAAATTTTCTTACCGAAAATCGCCTTTTTATTTCCATTCTTATCCTGCTTTGTATCAGTTGCGGTGGATCATCCATAACCGATGCCAACTACGAGAAACAGGGACTTATTTCGATCTATCAGCATGACTACTACCCAGACTCAATATTGCTAACCCAATCCATCAAATGGGACATCGTTAATGAGTCTGCAGATCGATACTCGCTTCGATTTTCAAAAGACAGCTGTGAATTTATTGGATACCACGAGTCTTGGTGGTTAAAAATTCAAAGGACGGGACTAAATAGGTTCATCACCCGAAGCTCAATGCCAGACGACTATTTTGAAATTGAATTTACATCAAGCCATCAACTTAGGGTCCGAAACGTTTTGATAAAACAAAAAGACACCGTCAAAGGCGCGTATAAAACATATCACAAGGTGAACAAGGTTTTGACCCAAACCGACCTACAGAAGAGATTGGCAAAAGATCTCTTTGCTGGCAAGTACCGTGTTTTATACAAAGACACCGTGGCCTGCGACACCATGGTAACTCTGGACTCAGATTTCAATTTGGTTGGGGTCGATCATTTCAAAGGCTATGGTATCGAAACCGAAATTGATTGGGATTTTGGGCTCGAAAATGCCTGCTGGCTAACTCAAAAGGTAAACAGTAAGAGAGTGTATTTCTCCTTCAAGTTCTCTGGAGATTCTTTAACATTTTACAACTATGCAATTGTTGACACTCCTGACGGTTCCGTGCCAGAAATAACAAGTCCTTTTCTTGTGCTGAGAAGAAGCAACAAATGAACATTTCATAAGGGTCTCTACACAAAAAAACCCGGACTCATCGCCCGGGTTTTTGCTTACAACTTCAAAAACTGGTTTCATGTCAGGTTGAGCCTGTCGAAACCTGGCTCAAGAGCAGCAAGAGCCTTCGACAAGCTCAGGCTGACAGATTAAGTTGGTTATGGAGATTGGTCTCCTCAAAAACCAAAAATCAATAGCGGTAGTAGTCGGGCTTGAAGGGGCCTTTTACTTCCACGCCAATGTACTTAGCCTGATCGCCTGATAGCTCTTCCAGCTCCACGCCTATCTTCTTCAAATGCAGGCGGGCCACTTTCTCATCCAGGTGCTTGGGCAGCATGTACACTTTGTTCTCGTACTTGCTTGCGTTGGTCCACAGCTCCAGCTGCGCCAGCGTCTGGTTGGTAAACGAGTTACTCATCACAAACGAAGGGTGGCCTGTGGCGCAACCCAGGTTCACCAGGCGGCCTTCGGCCAGCAGCAACAACTGGTTACCGTTCTTCAGCGTTACCAGATCCACCTGCGGCTTAATGGTATCCCACGTGCCGTTTTTGCGCAGCCACGCTACGTCAATCTCGTTATCAAAGTGGCCGATGTTGCACACAATGGCCTTGTCTTTCATTTTCTCAAAGTGCCTGGCCTGAATGATGCCAAAGTTACCCGTGGCGGTCACCACTATGTCCGCTTCCTTCACGGCATCGTCCATACGCTTCACGGCAAAGCCATCCATGGCAGCTTGCAGCGCACAGATCGGGTCGATCTCGGTCACAATCACGCGGGCGCCTGCGCCACGCAGCGAAGCGGCTGAGCCCTTGCCCACATCACCATAACCCGCTACTACGGCTACCTTGCCGGCCATCATCACATCGGTGGCCCTGCGGATGGCATCCACCAGCGATTCCTTACAGCCGTACTTGTTGTCAAACTTCGACTTGGTTACCGAGTCGTTGATGTTGATCGCAGGCAGCGGCAGTTTGCCGTTATGCTGGCGCTCAATCAGGCGGTGAACACCCGTGGTGGTTTCTTCCGAAATGCCCTTAATGCCGGGCACCAGCTCCGGGAAACGATCCAGCACCATGTTGGTGAGGTCACCCCCGTCATCCAGACTCATATTCAGCGGCTTGCCGCCTTCAAATGCAAACAGGGTTTGCTCAATGCACCAGTCGAACTCCTGCTCGTTCATGCCCTTCCAGGCAAACACGGGGATGCCGGCTTTCGCGATGGCGGCCGCGGCATGGTCCTGCGTGGAAAAAATATTGCACGAAGACCACGTTACTTCGGCACCCAGCTCTTTCAGGGTTTCGATGAGCACAGCAGTCTGGATGGTCATGTGCAGGCAGCCGGCAATGCGGGCGCCCTGCAGCGGCTTTTGTTTGCCAAATTCCTCGCGCAGCGCCATTAGGCCGGGCATTTCGGCCTCGGCTAATGTGATTTCCTTGCGGCCCCAGTCGGCCAGCGTAATGTCTTTTACCTTGTACTTAAGTTTGTCGGCAACCATTATGATGATGTTTGATTTTTCAGGCGGCAAAGGTACAATAAAGTGCTGTAACGGGTGCGCAAACACCGAAAATAGGCCTTAAACAACGAACTTTGGCCCCCGTGAGCTTGTTCCAAACAATATTTCAAACGAGTGAGTAAACCAAGAATAAAACTGGACATCGTGTCGGATGTGGTATGCCCCTGGTGCTACATCGGCAAACGGAGGGTGGAAAAAGCAATAGCCGCCCTGGCAGATGAATTTGAGTTTGACGTGCGCTACCTGCCCTTCGAGCTCAACCCCCTGATGCCGGAAGCCGGGGTGCCTCAGAAGCCGTACCTGACGGCCAAGTTTGGTGGAGCTGGTCAATATGACAAAATCACCCGCCAGGTTAGAGAGGCTGCCGCTGGAGAAGGACTTGCCTTTGACTTCGATAAGCAGCTAGTGGCACCCAACACACGGCTGGCGCACCGGCTGATCTGGCTGGCCGGGCAGCGTGGCGTGCAACCCGCAGTAAAGGAGGCATTAATGAGCGCGTACTTTGAAAAGGGAGTTGACCTCTCAAAAAAAGAAAACCTGATCGACATCGTTACCGGGGCAGGCCTTGATGAAACCGAGGCGACAGCGCTGGTTAACTCCACCAACGGACTACGTGAAGTAACGGAGATTGAATCCACGCATCACCAGCGGGGCATTAGCAGCGTACCTTTTTATATTGTAGATGATCGCGTGGGGATTTCGGGGGCGCAGCCACCTGAAGTTTTCGTGCAGGCGTTTCGGGAGATCCGTGCACAGAAAGACTAGCCCAAAAAAGTCATCCGCATTCTGAGCGGATGTTGACTCCAATCATGGGTAACACACGCGCGTGTTATGCTTCATCAAAGGAACTGATAACAAGAGAGAAGCGAAGAATCCCCCGCTAGCCGTTCGCGTGTTTCGAAAAGGGGATTCTTCGCTTGCCTGTGGCAATCAATCGGGGTATCTCTAAAAACCTTATCAAAATTCACCGTCATTCCGATCCCGCATAAGCGGCATGCCAGTATCTGCCTCGGTGTACTCCGAATGAGATGCCGGGACTAGCCCGGCATGACGTCTCTTAATAAAGGAATTTTTTGAGACAGTTCTACTTCAAATCCGCATCCTTAATCACGGCCGTCAGTACGCTGGTCTTGCCATTGTCCATGCGCGTCCAGATGGGGGTGATAATACCTTTATGTGCCGCAATGTTATTGTAATCGCCAAAAAACTTCGCGGGATCCGGAACAAACGGACTCTCGCTGATCTTAATTTCTTTGAAACTTGAGCCGCCATCGCGCGAGTAGGCCAGGTAGACGTCCGTGCGGTTGTCATCGTAATCGCGCCTGTCGTAATACACAATGTAAATATATCCGGTGGCCTGGTCGATCGCCATCCAGGGGAAAAACTGATGCTTGCCCGCGCCATCTTTGTTGATGCGCAACGGCTGCGACCAGTTATCGCCATAGTTGGTGGAGCGGATCAGCCAGATGTCGGTGTCATCGGTTCCGTTCTTCTGGTCGGCATAGCAGATGTACAAACTGCCTCCGAACCTCGATGGACTGTTGTCGATGGCCAGCACGGGCAAACCATTGGCACGTTTTAAACCCGGTATGGTCATGTTCCATCCCCCATACTGATGCGCAATGGCCAGGTCGTTGGAGAGCCATCGCTCGCCACCATCGTAGGAGCGGTCAAAAACAATGTAGCCCATCGATGACCAGGCGACAAAAATCCGCCCGTCCTGATTGATCACCGGCACGGCACCTTCGGCCGTCTCGTCATCATCCAGGCAATTGCCCGAAACTCCATTGATGCGTTTCGGCTTAGTCCACTTTTTTCCTCCGTTTTCGGAGAAGCTGATCAGAATGTTTGATTTGCAAGTGGTATCGGCTACCCCATACTTGTCAAACTGCGTCCAGCTGACGGCCATGAATTGCTTTTTCGGATGCACACCCGGCCAGGGTTTATCCTGATCCTTCGGTGGATTGTGACCAATGGATTCACCTTCGTCCCAGCTCTTGCCCTTATCCGTTGATGTATTGACCACAATGCGATCAAGCCACGCATCATTCTTTCTTCCCTCGTTGCTGGGGTCGCTCAGGTGAAAGAAAAAAGCATCGCCTTTTGCATCAAAGATCAAGGCAGGGTCACCTTTCACGCCATAAGGAGATTGGAGCTGAACCGTCCTCCAGGTGATGCCGCCATCGAGCGAGTAAATTGCCCGGTCAACCGCCACACCCGCAATGATATTCTCCGGATCGCGCGGGTTAATGGCAATACTGGGCTCGAGTGGCGGGAAGATTCCCTCCTGCTCCACCGCCAGGGTAATATTCCGGAACTGGGCCCACGAGCTGTGCGCCATAAGCAGCAAAAAAATCAACTTCTTCATACCGGGGGCTAATTACGGCAAGCGTTACAAATATTTCAAGCTGCGCAGCACCTCAACCCAATGCTGATAGCCAGCCTTTGTCAGGTGGAGGCCGTCATACGTGTAGGCGGCCTTCAGATTGCCCTGATCATCGGCAAACTTGCTGTGCAAGTCCACATAGGTCCCTTCCAGTTTGTCAACATA
>JBKCJM010000038.1:0-81170 GCA_046301755.1 Cyclobacteriaceae bacterium | reverse complement strand
TCTCGATACAAGACGTTAAAAAATGGGATTCCAAATTTGACTCCCGCAGGCTGGTTGAATGGCAGGCCAAAAATTATGTCACCAAACTTATTAATCGATGGTACCTTTTTTCAGATGAAGGGGTGGACGAGAAACTCCTGTATCTGGTGGCTAATCGGGTCTACTCACCATCGTATGTTTCGTTGGAGTCGGCTTTGTCCTATCACCAGTTGATACCGGAGGGGGTGTTTTCGGTCACATCGGTGTCAACTTTGGTCACCAGGTCATTTGATACTCCGCTGGGCAGGTTTGTTTTCAGACACCTTCGTCCGGAACTTTTTTTCGGTTACCAACTGCTGGAGTTTGATGGTCAGCGAATAAAAATGGCGGAACCGGAGAAGGTAATTCTGGATTACCTGTATCTGAGTCCTTCTCTGATACGTGAGGCCGACATGAAGTCGTTGCGGCTGAATAATGCCTCGTTCATCCAACGCATAAACGTTAATCGGCTTGAGAATTACCTTCGGCTATTTCAAAATAAGCAACTGGAGAAAAGGGTAGGGTGTTTGCTAACGGTATTGGGCCATGCTTAGTGTTGGCCAATTATTACCGTATTATGAAAAGTCGCTTCACGGTTACCGTGAGTTTATTCTGCGCGAATACCTCCAATGTAAAATACTTCAGATCGTTTTCAATTCACCAGAATCGGCCCGCGGGTTAGCCTTTTTAGGCGGCACGTGTCTTCGGATTGTTCACGGTAATACGCGGTTTTCGGAAGACATTGATTTTGATAACCTGACCCTGACCGAATCGGAGTTTGAAGGCCTTTCTCAAGCTATTCAACGCGAGCTCAGCCGAGAGGGGTATGCTGTGGAAATCAAGACGGTGACGAAGGGGGCATTTCATTGCTATATCCGCTTTCCGGGTTTGCTGTTTCAGGAATCGCTAAGTGGCCACGTTGAACAAAAGATTCTGATTCAACTGGACACAGAGCCACAGCACTTTCCGTTCTCTCCGCAGCAGTTCATACTCAACCGGTTTGATGTATTCACCGAGATTCCGGTTACCCCTCCGGAAATATTGCTCGCGCAGAAATTTTTTGCCGTACTGAACCGAAAGCGGTCGAAAGGCCGGGACTTCTTTGATATTGTTTTTCTGTTGTCAAGAAATCATAAACCGAATTACGACTACCTGAACATAAAGTTGGGCATTGGTACACCGCAAGCGTTGAAAGAGGCTGTTTTCGCTACCTGTGCAAAAATTGATATGGCTGCCATGGCCCGTGACGTGGCACCTTTTCTATTCCATGCAGGTGATTCGAAAAAGGTAGAGTTGTTTGAGGCCTACATCAGGCAGACGAACTTATAGATTAATGGTTCTTTTGTGAAAATCCCTTTCTCTCCACCTTACGTTGACGAAGACATCAGGCGCGAAGTGCTCGATGCACTGGACTCCGGATGGATTACCTCAGGCCCCAAGGTGCTGGCACTCGAAAAATTGGTGGCTGAACAAAATCAGCTACAACATGTCGCCTGCTGCAACTCGGCCACATCGGGTTTGATGCTGCTGCTGCATTGGTTTGGCGTTACCCGGGGCGATGACGTGATCATTCCGGCTTATACGTATTCAGCCACAGCGCTGGTGGTCATGCATCTGGGCGCTACTCCGGTGATGGTCGACAGCGGCCCCGACTTCAATATCGATGTGTCAAAAATTCGGGAGAAGATTAACGAGCGCACCAAGGCCATCATACCGGTGGATATTGCCGGCTGGCCGGTAGACTACAAACCGTTAATGGAACTGGTGACCCGTGCTGAAGTAAAAACTCTTTTTCGGCCTGCAACGGAACATCAACGGAAGCTGGGAAGGCTGCTGGTGTTGGCCGATGCCGCACACTCGCTTGGGGCAATTTATCAGGGTAAGTCGGTGGCCCGGTGGGCCGACTTCACCGTGTTTTCATTCCATGCGGTAAAAAATGTCACCACGGCCGAAGGTGGCGCCATGTGCATCAACCTGCCAGCCGACTTCGATCATGCGAACGTCTACAAAACATTAAAGCTTTGGTCGTTGAACGGCCAGACTAAAGACGCGCTGGCCAAGACCAACGGAGCGGGTTGGAAGTACGACATTGTCTATCCGGGCTTCAAAATGAATATGCCCGACATTTGCGCGGCCATCGGCCTGGCACAGCTGCGGAAGTATCCGGATAAGTTGCTGCCAGAACGCAAAGCGATATTTTCGACCTATACTGATTTTTTCCGTCAGTATACGTGGGCCCAGTTACCCCCGGTTGATACTGATGAGCGGTCATCTTCAGCGCACCTGTGTGCGCTTCGCATTCTGGGAATCAATGAAGCGCAGCGCGATGCTATGATCGACCGGATCAGTGCGGAGGGGGTCTCGGTAAATGTTCACTTTCAGCCGTTGCCGCTCCTGACGGTTTTTTGCGAGCGGGGATACCGGATGGAAGATTACCCCAATGCCTACGATTCCTATTCGCGCGAGATTTCGCTTCCCATCTACCCGGGGCTGTCGGCTAATCAGATACAGTATGTAGCGGAAGTGGTTGCGAATGCCTATTCTCAAGTGGTGAAGCCGAAATGAAGCGCGCGTTTGATTTTCTGGTCGCTGCCGTAGCATTGCTTGTTTTGTTTCCGGTCTTCTTCGTGTTGGGTCTGTTGGTGAAGCTGGACTCCCGCGGTCCGGTGTTTTACCGGCAGGAGCGGGTAGGGCGTAATCTGACCATATTCAAACTCTGGAAATTTCGTTCGATGCGCACGGATGCCGACCGGCAAGCCGCCATCACGATTGGCGAACGCGACCCTCGCATCACGCGGGTGGGCTATTGGCTGCGCAAGTTCAAGCTGGATGAACTTCCACAACTCATTAACGTGCTGCTGGGCGATATGAGCCTGGTAGGGCCACGCCCCGAGGTAGCGAAGTTTGTGCATCTGTACACACCCGAGCAAAAAAAGGTGTTGACCATTCGCCCGGGCATCACCGACTGGGCTTCCATTCAGTTTCGAAATGAGAATGCCTTGCTGGAGGGTAAGCCCGACCCAATCGCCTACTACGTGAGTGAAATTATGCCGGTGAAACTCGCGCTCAATCTACAGTACGTTGAGAAGCGTTCGTTTTGGGTTGATCTCACCATACTTTTTCAAACGTTCAGAGCTTTGTTTAGAAAAGGGTGAATGTGTACCCGTCTATCGGTAAACCGGTCCTCGATCGCCTGGCGGCTTTGATTCTGTTGGTAATGCTTGCATGGCTGTTTGTTCTGGTTGCCCTCGTTTTTCTTGCGTCAAGTAACCTTCCTGTTTTCTACCGGGCAGACCGCATGGGCCTGCATGGCGCGAAATTCAGGATGATCAAGTTTCGCACGCTCCACAACGACCACAGTATGTCCTTGTCGCTGCGCAGGTGGTGGTGGGGTGATTTCCTTAGGTTCACCAGCCTGGATGAGCTGCCGCAACTTTGGAATGTTCTTCGCGGTGACATGTCGTTGATCGGACCGCGCCCGTTGCCCTACGACTACGGTCGCTTAATGAATGAGACGCAACAGAGGCGTCATAACGTGAAGCCGGGCATCACGGGATGGGCCCAGGTTAACGGCCGCCATTCCATTTCGTGGAGTGAGAAGTTTGCGCTTGATTTGCACTACGTGGATAACCTGTCGCTATCGCTGGATGCCAGCATCCTTTGGCGCACCATTCGACTGCTGCTCAGCATGAAGGCTGACCAATCGCTGGACGAAAAACCGTTTGCAGGAAATCATGACTAAGCCGATCGCAATCTATGGTGCCGGAGGATTTGGACGCGAGACGGCATTACTCGTTCAGCAGATCAATGCCGCCAACCCCCAGTGGGATTTCCTCGGTTTTTTTGATGATGGCCTCCCAAGGGGCAGCCGCGTTGGTGACGCGTTAGTTCTGGGTGGCATCGAAGACGCATTGGCATCGGACGTTGAAAACCTCGCTTTGGCAATTGCCGATGGCGGCATCCGAAGTAAGTTATTCGAAACCCTGAAATGGAAAGGCTTTCGCTTCCCCACGCTGATCCATCCCTCCGTGAACCTCGGCAGCACACGCAACCGCATCGGGCAGGGTTGTCTGATTTCCGCGGGTAGCATTTTTACTTCCGATGTTGTGGTCGATGAATTTGTGATCATCAATCTGGCCGTAACGATCGGACACGATGTGCATCTTCATTCTTTTTCTTCCGTAATGCCGGCCTGCCACCTGAGCGGAAATGTAATAGTCAAAAGCGGGGCCTACCTCGGTACAGGGGCCAAGATTTTACAAGGCGTTACCATTGGTGAAGCCACCAAAGTAGGTGCCGGTTCGGTGGTTCTGCACAATGTGCCTGCGGGTGTTACGGCAGTCGGGGTGCCGGCCCGCATAATCGAGAAATGAGGCCCTTCATTCCACTTTCTGCACATGAGCTTGCCATCGGGCGACTGAATGATTTCCAGGCTGAGCACGCATTAACAGCTCCTCAGGCACTGGTCCAGTTTGAACGGGCGGTGGCTTCAAAAACCGGAGCAGCGCATGCGGTGGCGGTGAGTTCGGGCACGGCCGCTATTCATCTGGCCCTCAAACTGGCGGGTGTGAAGCCGGGCGATCTTGTACTCGCGCCCACGTTTACGTACGTGGCAACGATTAATCCCATTCGCTACCTGGGTGCGGAACCCGTCTTCATCGACTCAGAGGAAACCACCTGGAACATCGACCCCAATCTGCTGGAACAAGGAATCAAGAGCAGTCGTGCGGAGGGTAAAAATCCGACCGCGTGTTTGGTCGTGAATACCTACGGAACGCCTGGCCAGTGGAAGGAGATACGTTCGTTGTGTCAGCAATTCGAAATACCGTTGATTGAAGATGCGGCCGAGTCGCTGGGAGCAACAGTCGAAAGTGAATCCTCGGGGTCGTTGGGCGATATCGGCATCACGTCATTCAATAACAACAAAGTGGTAACGTGTTTTGGAGGAGGAGCGGTGCTGACGAAAACAAAAGCGCAGGCCGATCAGGTCTTGTACTGGGCCACTCAGGCCCGAACGGATTTGCCCTACTACGAGCATCGCGAAGTGGGATTTAACTACCGGATGAGTTCGCTGCAAGCCCTTTGGGGATTGCTCGAATGGCCTGAACTGGATGAGCGCGTCACAAAGCGAAGAGCCATTTTCCAGCGCTACCGCGAAAGCCTGGCCGACTGGGTAACAAGCGTTCAGTACGAGCAGCCGGGAACCCGCTCCAATCGTTGGCTGTCTGCCCTGGGTTTAACGGGGGAGCAGGCGTTGGCCTTGCAGCCGCAATTGCAGCGAGCCGGCATTGAGTCGCGGCCGTTGTGGAACCCCATGCACCGGCAACCGGCTTTTGAAGGCGCACGAGCCCACCTTAGCGGAGTTTCCGAGCGGCTGTTCCGCTCAGGAATTTGCCTGCCCTCAGGCCACATGCTTTCCGATGAGGATCAGCAGCGGGTGATTCAAGCAGTAAAGTTGTTTTTCGCTCGGTAGACTAAAGGCCATCAAAAATCCCGATCACTGAGTACGTCATGCCGGACTTGTTCCGGCATCCCACTCGGTGTGGAAAAAAGGAGATCCCTCCCGATTGTGATCGGGAACGGAGGCCGGGACGACAGCAGGATTTTTGATGGCAGAGACATTCAATTGTTCCTTCGTTTTACGCCACCGCCCGCGCGGTGGTTTTTTGTTTGTTTCAATTCGTACCTTCGTCACCATGAGCGAATCTCCCGCCAGCCTGCTGAAGCAATTCAAGCCCGCTCTTACCTTTCTGGGCATCTTCCTCGCAGTCTACCTGGTAGGCAATACCGTGTATGGGGTTTGGATTGACCGGCTGGGGCCCGTGCCGGATTTCTTCACGCATGTTGTTACGCGGCAGTCTGCGGCTTTGCTCACTTCGTTGGGCACTCCCCTGGAGGCCGTCATCAACCCAAGCGGGCCCACGGTTTTTTTGCAACGCGAGGGCGATACCATCCTCAACGTGTATGAAGGCTGCAACGGCATCAACGTCATGATCGTCTTTCTTGCCTTTGTATTTGCCTACGGAGGCTCCGCCTCAACCATGAGTTGGTTTATACCACTTGGGTTGGTGCTGATCCATGCCGGAAACCTCGTACGCGTCATGTTGCTCTACGCAGTGGTGGTGGGTTTCCCCGATTACTTCTACTACGTGCACAAGTATATTTTCACGGCAAGCCTGTATGGCGCGGTACTGGTGCTGTGGTGGTGGTGGGTGCGACTCAACCGCGTAACGGATGGGCAGTAAAGTTACCCTGCGCCAGTGGGTGACAATTGGCCTGGCATTGGCGGGGCTGGCGCTCGTGTACGTTTTTCAACGTGTTGATTATGTGGGTGTTTTGGCCGGTGCCCTGGGCTTGGGGAGTCCGTCACCGAACTGGACATTTGCAGTGAACAAGACCTTGCGCATGGTGGCCAATGACTTGCTTTGCCTGGTAGTGGTGCGGGCGTGGTTTGCCGATCCGCAGGTGACCCGGCTGGCGTGGTGGGTATTTGCCTTCGAGTTGCTGGTGCTGTTGCCGGCCTACCTGGTGGTGAAGCTTTGGCTGGAGGGGCCTACTGAATTCTCCGTTCCCTGGCTGCAGCAGGTGCACCGGCTGGTGGTAAATCCGATGCTGATGATCCTATTGATCTTTTCACTTTGGTACCATAAGCACCTGAATGACAAGTAATTATATTTACCCGGGTATTGATTTTGTTTGTGTGGCATTTAGTATCAGAAAAGCAGGGGTTACAAACTCAATTTCGAAGTGATCTACATGTAAGAAATTGGGCATGTTTGTTCATTTTTTGGTTACTTTTGTATCTTGAAAAAAATGGGTTCGGCATGAAAAGACAAATACTGATTGTATTTCTAGGTCTCTGTGGGGCGTCCTCCTTTGGTCAAGTGGGTAACTTCCGGTCTTTAGGGACTGGTCCCTGGGGTACCGCTGCAACCTGGGAGCGCGATGCCGACTCCAATGGGTCTTTTGAAGAGAACCCGTCAACCGTTGCGCCCACAGCGATTTCTGGCACGGTGACGATTCAGCTAGGGCATACAGTTACATTTAATGTTCCAACTGGTGATGTTAATAGTGGCGGCACAGTCATCAACAATGGTACGATTACTTTTCAAACTATTCCGTTACGCGTTCTTAATGTCAACAGCGGAGCAAGCCTCCAGAACAACGGGGTCATGAATTCGACATCGGCCTCTCGGTTGAAATTTAATAGTGGTTCAACGTATATTCATTTGTTTGCTGATGGTGGTGTTATCCCTTCTGCTCAATGGGATGTAAATTCCACCGTGAGGATCACTGGAATGGCTATAGGTGCATCAACCAGACCGGGAGGACTGAATCAAATCTTTGGGAACTTCACTTGGAACACACCTGCATTTGACAACTTTATCGACTTAGAGGGCCAACCGGCTGCAGTGAATGGTGATTTCACGATAGTCAGCACAGGGGCGGGGGCGGTAGTTTACAATTTTGGTACAGGGCTTCCTGGAAACAATAACGCTACCTTAACGATTGGTGGTGACTTGGTGGTTCAAAACGGAGCTTTCGCATTTACTTCTGGATTGGGATCCACGGGCTCGCTCACAGTGAACAATTCGTCTGCGGCTGGGAAGGGAATAAAAGTTAGCGGTGGGTATTTGCAAATTGGTGACAACGATAATGTCAGTATTGCGTTAAACGGTGTGCTTTCTGTCACGGGTGGTGACTTGGAGTTCTCCTCAAGTTCATCTGTAGTTTCTTTGGATATCATTGGCAATTATACATTTAGTGCAGGTAATGTTTATTCTTCGGGGGGAACAACAACTATGAATTTCACCGGACTCAGCACCCAAACAGTTGCCACTACTCTTTCGCCAGTGGGTAATATAAACTATGTAGTTGATACCAATGCGATACTAAGTATTCCAAATGGCAACTTTCTTGGGGGAACCGGGAGTTTTACGTTGGCCAGCAATGGTTCTCTCCATGTGGGTTCCACCGACTTGAATGGTGCGATAGGAAACGGGAGTATCGGTGGAAATGTTAGAGTAACTGGAGTTAGAACCTACACTAACCCATCAACGATTACTTTCAACGGAGTTGGACCTCAGTTTATTGGAAATGGCCACCCGACTTCCCCAGGAATAAATACGGTTGTGAACAACCCAAGTGGAGTTTCTCTCATTGTTGGGGTTCCTGCGATCATTACTACCGATTTAACTCTAACCAACGGTAATCTGAACGTAGGCAATGGAATGCTTACTTTGAATGGAACGTTGAATGCTGGTTCAAACAATATTACGGTTGGCACGGGTGGCTCCGTTTCGATAGGAGGTGCCGCAACCATTGGGACGTTCCCTTTCCCCTCTGGCGCTCAATCGTTCACTTCATTTACTCTGGATAATCCAAATGGTATTACTTTCAATAATGACGTAACACTTTCAGGCACCCTTACTCTAACGACCGGAACTTTACATTTCCCGGGCAGATCTTTAACACTAAACGGCACCTTTGCGGGTTCCGGTTCGGGTGACTTGTCTCCATCCAGTACATCTTCCATTTCGATTGGCGGAAGTGGGGCTTTCGGAAGCCTTCGCATCAATACAACTAACAATACGGTTGGGACGCTGACTATGGCGCGTAGTGGCAGCGGCACTGCATCGTTAAATAGCACGCTAATTGTTAGCAATACATTCAACCTTACTAATGGGTCATTTACCAACCTAGGTGGTTTGCAAATGGCCAACAACTCAACGCTCATCCGCAATTCAAACGCACAGTTGTTGGGATCTTCGCCTGTTGACCTTCCGATCGGGGAGAGTTATAGCGTGACGTATACTGGCTCGACAATGACTACCGGGTTAGAACTCCCTTCTACCACAGACAATATGCTGCAGACTTTGAATATCGGTGGAGGCCCTGTCACGTTGAATAAGAATATCATTGTTAATGGAAGCGTTAATTTATCTGGATCGACACTACAGGCGTCTACTTTTAGTATTACGCTTGCCGGTTCTTCTCGTTCCTGGAATCAGACCTTCGGAGGATTTACTCCGGGTACTGGCTCTGTGATCGTAACTGGTTCTTACACCATTGTGGGTATATCACCGGTTTTTGGAAATTTGACTGTCAACAGCGGTGCCTCGCTTACCATGTTGTTGGGCACAGTTTCGCCTCCCGATCCGGGTAACGTTTTCATAACCGGGGACTTTACGGTGAATGCGGGCAGCACATTCAACGCGAATAATGGCACCGTATATTTTTCGGGATCAGCGGCACAAAACTTTTCGGGTGGAGGAAAGACATTTAATAATATTTTAGTTGATAAGACAGGTGGTAGCGTTAGTCTTTCCTCGGCTGTAAATTTGGTAGGCGTGCTGGATATTGAGACCTCCACGACACTTACAACAAATAGTCACTTAACGCTCATCTCAAATGCGTCAGGCACAGCCTCTATCGCATCTATACCGACAGGCGGGGCGGTCAGCGGAGATGTGACCGTACAAAGGTATGCCCCAGGCACTGGGCGCGATTTCCGTGATATTTCGTCTCCGGTTTTTGAGATGGATCTCCGGCCCACGGTTGCTCAGATCATCGCCAGCGGAATAACGATTACAGGCAATTTTACGGGTTCTAGTTTTCCTTGCGCAGGGTGTGCCACCAATAATGCATCTCTTTTCTTTTATGATGAATCGGTGGCTGGCGCCCAAACGCTTGGGTACACTGCGCATCCGCCAAATGGTGGCAATAGCACCACATCTATACTTTCTCCGGGTAGAGGATACTCCTTGCTCTACCGAAATGAGCTGGGCGCAACCACACTATCATTAACGGCACCGATTAATGCAGGGGGTAGAGGTCTTCCGGTGTCGTACACCAATACAGCGGGAGGGGCATCCGAAGATGGGTGGAATTTGGTGGGTAATCCGTATCCAAGCCAAATTGATTGGGACGCTCCCGGTTGGACGAAGACGGCAATACAAGGAAATCAAATTAGCGTTTGGGATCCCAATAAAGGTTCTAGTGGCGGTTATCGGTTTTGGAACGGGTCAGCGGGGGACCTCGTTAATGGTCAGGTTGCACTTGGGCAGGGTTTTTGGGTGAAAGCGATAAATGGAACTGTCGCATTAAGCCTTACTGAGTCGGTGAAGAATTCCGTTGCCACATCATTTTATCGAACCCGGAATAGAGTCGAGTTCTTTGATGTATCGCTGCGGAATACCGAGTCCGGTGATGAAGACAACATGTATGTGCAGATTTCAGACCAGGGACGACTTTCCTTTGATCCTACTGATGGTGTTAAGAAGTTGAGCCCGTCAACAAATCTGTTTTCGGTGCTAACTGGCGGGGAAAAGCTTTCCATTAACTCTCTTGGTGAATTACCGGTCAACGAAAAGGTACATATCGGATTGGAGAACCTTAGCGTTGGTATTCATCGTCTTTCAATCAATATTGTAGGTTCGGAGTTCATGTCGGTCCCTGTTTATCTTTTTGACAGATATTTGAATAAATCAGTCAATCTGAAGGACGGTCCGTATTTGTTTGAGGTGACCCAGTCCAACTTATCTCAGAGTGCAGATCGTTTTTATTTGTATTTCTCCGAGACTTCATCAAATCCTGTAATCGCCTCTGGTGTTTATGTTTTTCCAGTACCAGTGGAAAATGAATTAACTGTGCTTGTTTCTGATGAGAGCGTTGAGTCGGGAATTCAAGTGGTTGATCAGCTTGGACGAAGCTTTGGCTCGCTCGAACTTAAGGAGGAGGCAGGCGTAAGAATTGGCAAACTCGACATGTCAAGTGCTGCATCCGGGTTGTATTTCGTGAGGGCGTCACGGCTGGGTAAGCCGCTAATTGTTAAATTTGTCAAGCGTTAACCGGCAGCGTCATGAAAGTTTTCTTTATTTTTTTGTTGATATTCCTGCCGGCAATACTCTATGCTCAACCTGGGCCTCCAGGAGATCCAGATGTGCCCATCACTGGCATTGAGATACTTATTGGCGCGGGTGCCGCATATGGCCTTTCACGAAAATGGCTCCGGAAAAAGCAACAAAGCGATTGATCGTCTCCCTCCGCAATCTGCGGATTCTCCCGCAATGGGTGATCGTATGTATTGACCTGGGGATTATTGCCTTTAGCGCCCTGTTAGGTTATTTACTTCGTTTTAACTTTTCGTTAGGCGAGATGGAGCACCACCAGTTTTGGTTGGGCATGCTCGTTTATACATCCCTGGGGTTGTTGTCCATTCTGATAACCAATAGCCATCGCGGAATTATTCGGTACACCGGCTTGCAAGACTCCGTTCGGATCATTGCCATGGCGGGGCTCAATATGGTGCTGGTAGTGCTGTTTAATCTGGTATACTATTACAATCGGGGCACGTATTTTATTCCGTATTCGGTGGTGTTCATCACCTTGCTGGGCACTTTCCTGTTCTTGTTCAATTATCGGTTGGTGGTCAAGTATGTGTTTACATACTATAAAAATGCATTGCTGAAGAAGTCAAGGGTGATGATTTTTGGCGCGGGTCAGAATGGCATTGTCACCCGCCACGTAATTGGCTCGGTGCCGCGGCTTCATGTAGTGGGTTTTCTCGAAGACGCGCCCGATAAAATATCCAAACAGGTTGACGGGGTGCGCATCTATAGCGCCCGCGAGGCCGACCTGGATGGGATTCTTAAGGAACTCAGCATTGATGAAATCATTATTGCCGCAAAGGACTTGTCGCTGGAGCGTAAAAATGAACTGGTGGATATTTGCGTTCGCAATCAGGTGAAGGTACGCACAATCCCCCCGGTGGAGCGGTGGGTTAGGGGTGAGCTTAGTCTTAATCAAATCAGGGAGATTAATATTGAAGAACTGCTGGGCCGCGAGTTGATTCGGATTCAAAATGAAGGTGTACAGTCCGATCTAAGAAATTCGCGAATCCTGATCAGCGGGGCAGCCGGTTCTATCGGTTCTGAACTTGTCAGGCAGGTCATTCAGTTTGAACCGGAATTACTGGTGCTGATTGACCAGGCTGAATCACCGCTGTATGAGCTTGAGCGGGAGTTAAAAGGAATCAAGACCCGGACACAAATTGTGCTGGGCATAGCGGACATTACGAATAAAGCCAGATTATCGGGGTACTTTGAGCGGTATAAGCCCGATTTGGTCTACCACGCGGCTGCCTATAAGCACGTGCCCATGATGGAGGGGAACCCCTCGGAAGCCATTTTGTGTAATATCCTGGGCACGAAAAACATGGCCGATTTAGCGGTAGAGTTCAGGACGCGCAAGTTTGTTATGGTTTCCACCGACAAGGCGGTGAATCCGACCAACGTAATGGGCTGCTCAAAGCGCATTGCTGAAATCTACGTACAGTCGTTGAACACGTCCATTTTAGAAAAAGGAGGTGGAACTGCGTTTGTAACAACCCGATTCGGGAATGTGCTGGGTTCCAATGGCAGCGTAATACCGCTCTTTAAGCGGCAAATTGAAGCTGGCGGGCCGGTAACCGTAACCCACCCCGAAATCACCCGTTACTTCATGACAATCCCCGAGGCATGCCAATTGGTGATTGAAGCAGGCACGATGGGTAAAGGGGGCGAGATTTTCATTTTCGATATGGGTAAGTCGATGAAGATCCTCGACTTGGCCAGGAAAATGATTTGGCTGTCAGGCTATCAGCCAGAGAAGGACATTGATATTGTATTTACCGGCTTGCGCGAGGGCGAAAAACTGCATGAGGAGTTGCTCAATATTTCCGAGAACACGATGCCGACCCATCACCACAAGATATTGATAGCCCGGGTGAAAGAATATCCCTATGACGAAATCAACCGTTACGTTGAGTTATTCAACGATTTGGTGAATGATAAAAATGAACTGAAAATGGTGGCGTTGATGAAAGAACTGGTGCCCGAGTACATCAGCAACTACTCACGCTACGAGGTGCTGGACAAGGCTAACGTCTGAGGCCGCCCCCGCTCTTGTATCGGTACATCGAGTTTCTCCTGCTTTTCGAATAACTCCGCTGGCGATTATTTGATCCTACGTCAATAGGCAGGTAGTATTCAACCTTGATATTCAGCAACCAATAACTGTCATCACGGCTTGGGTTCCCACGCTGCGTATTTGGCGCAGCGGCCCCAACACCCAACTCGGGTCTTCGGTCAGACAACGCGGCCGCAATGGGATCACTGAAGGCTGCAGGACCGAGGTGAACGGTGCTTACGTCATCCAGATAGTCCGTGAAAACCTTGCGATAACCGCCTTCGATTGCGACATCAACATTGGGGCCCATCCGCAGTCGAATGCCGGCACCAACGGGTAGAGCTGGCGTTATCTGGCTATAGGCGACTCCCTCGGTTTCCAAAGGAGCCAAGGCAACCTTCTCGCCTTGATACTCGGTTTTGGGATTAAAATAGGTTAAGCCTACTCCAGCAAAGCCATAGATATTTATACCAGGTCTGCGGTAATACCGGTTACCGTTTGCATATAAACTGATTTGACCGGTGACATTGAATTCTATATTACTGGACGTAAATGATAAGTTGCGCTCAACGCGACTTTCATCATCGGCCTTTGCATCGGACCCCGACAATTGGAACCAGGTAATCTCGCTGCGCAATGCTATTCTGGGGGTGAGGTTCAACTTCAGCCCACCTACAACATTTAGTTTTCCGTCAAGATAATCGCCTGGGTTTGCAAGTTCACCCAGGTAGGTTGCTGTACCCGTGCCCAGGGAAAGTATTAACCCGCGCTCTTTTCTAATCGCATAGAAACTCTGGGCATCTAAGCAATAGGGGATTAAAACACACCCCAGTAACAGCAACCAAGCATTTTTCATAACAAACCCAATATGCCTGAAATATACAAATATTACTATGTTCGGTAACCGATCAGCCAAGCACTTCTTTGATCTTCTGGGCGGCATCTTTCAAAAGAATGGCCGAAAACACCTTTAAACCCGATTGTTCGATGATTTTTGCCCCTTCTTCAGCATTCGTGCCCTGGAGGCGCACAATGATGGGCACCGGGATATTGCCCACCTTTTTGTAAGCTTCAACCACCCCGCTGGCTACCCGGTCGCACCGGACAATTCCACCGAAGATGTTGATTAAGATGGCTTTAACATTGGGGTCTTTAAGTATAATTCTAAATCCGGCTTCCACGGTTTCGGCATTGGCGCCACCACCCACATCCAGAAAGTTAGCTGGCTCTCCGCCCGAAAGCTTGATAATATCCATCGTTGCCATGGCCAGACCTGCTCCGTTCACCATACAGCCCACATTGCCATCCAGCTTAACGTAGTTAAGCCCTGATTTTCCGGCTTCCACCTCCAATGGGTCTTCCTCAGCTATGTCGCGGAGCTCCGCCAGATCCTTATGACGGTACAGGGCATTATCGTCCAGATTGACCTTGCCGTCTACCGCAATCACTTTGTTATCGGAGGTCTTGAGCACCGGGTTAATCTCAAACATGGACGCGTCAATGCTGACATAAGCATTGTACAGGGCAGTGACGAACCTCACCATTTCCTTAAATGCATTTCCTTCCATGCCGAGCGCGAATGCAATCTTGCGAGCCTGATAAGGCTGCAACCCAATGGCAGGTTCAATCCATTCCTTCACGATTTTTTCGGGGTGGGTCGCGGCCACCTCCTCAATGTTCATGCCCCCTTCAGTTGAGGCCATGATCACGGGTTTACTGGTCGAGCGGTCCAGCAGAATACTCATATAGTATTCCTTTGGCTCACTTTCGCCCGGATAATACACATCCTCAGCGATCAGAATTTTGTTCACTTTCTTCCCGGCCGGGCCTGTTTGCAGGGTTACCAGGGTGCCACCCAAAATGGCTTTGGCTTTGTCAGTGACCTCGTTGATCCCCTTCGCCAGCACCACGCCCTTTGAGCCGGTTTCCTGAATTGTTCCTTTACCGCGGCCACCCGCATGAATTTGAGACTTCACCACGAACCATTTGGTGCCGGTTTCGGCCTGCAATTCTTTGGCTGCGTCCAACGCCTTGTCGGGTGTGTCGGCCACAATACCGCGCTGAACGGCAACCCCGTATTTTTTTAGAATGTCTTTTGCCTGATATTCGTGGATATTCATGCGTAATAATTTCGGGCAAGGTACTTTTTTTGTCGGTTACATTCAAGGAATCAAACCATGTTGAAAGCACAGGGAATCCGTAAGTCGTATAACCAGTTATCGGTGCTGAAAGACGTTCGCCTGGAGGTGGCCGAAGGGGAGATCGTTTCTGTAGTAGGCGCCAGCGGAGCGGGTAAGAGTACGCTGCTCCATATACTGGGCACATTAGATGCGCCCGATGGAGGTCAGGTGTGGCTGGCGGGCGAAGAGGTAATGAAGAAATCGCCTGCGGCATTGGCCCGTTTCCGGAACCAACGCATCGGTTTCATCTTTCAGTTCCACAACCTGCTGGCCGAATTCAGCGCGCTGGAAAACGTAATGATACCCGGCCTGATTGGCGGAGGATCGCGGCATGAGGTTGAGCAGCGGGCTTCCAATCTGCTGAAACGGCTGGGGCTTGGTCACCGGCTGCAGCATAAGCCCTCCGAGCTCAGCGGGGGTGAGCAACAGCGCACAGCCGTAGCGCGTGCCCTGGTGAATGGACCTGCTGTGGTTTTTGCCGATGAACCCAGCGGCAACCTCGACTCTAAAAATGCGCGCGAACTGCATCAGCTCTTTTTTGATTTGCGGAAGGAATTTGGATACACGTTCGTCATTGTAACCCACAACACCGAACTGGCCGACATGGCCGACCGAAAGCTCGAAATCAAAGACGG
The DNA here is from genome assembly GCA_046301755.1 of Cyclobacteriaceae bacterium. GTDB lineage: Bacteria > Bacteroidota > Bacteroidia > Cytophagales > Cyclobacteriaceae > ELB16-189. Next base: position 65,389 of record JBKCJM010000038.1, on the reverse strand, counting down.
GCGGATTGTAAATGACTGACCGCCAGGATCACTGGGCCAGTACCTCAGCTTCTTCTGCCTCCATCAACCCGCTTTCGTTGATGCGGGACAGGCTCAGCGTTTTCATATCGTTGATGAGAAGGGGATCGTAATTGGCCACCACACGGATATAGTTTTCAGTGAACCCGTGCATACGCCCGTGTTCGATATCGTTTTCAAACAATACGCGGCCGATGCGGCCCACGTTTTCCTCGTAGAAGGCTCTTCGTTTTTTGTCAGACAAGATGTGCAGCATGCGCGACCGGTCGGCCCGGACGTTGCCCGGCACAACTCCGTCCATTTCTGCGGCCCGCGTATTGGGGCGCTCTGAGTAGGTGAACACATGCAGGTAGGAAACCGGTAGTTCGTTCAGAAACTGGTACGACTCCAGGAAGTCTTCATGGGTTTCGCCAGGGAAGCCAACCATGATGTCGACACCGATACAGGCATGCGGCATCACCGATTTGATTTTATGGACCCGGCTGGCGTAGCGCTCGCGCAGGTAGCGCCTGCGCATCAGCTTGAGTATCTTATCGGATCCCGACTGCAGCGGCACATGAAAGTGTGGCGCAAACCGCCTCGAGGCGGCTACAAACTCGATGATTTCATCGGAGAGGAGGTTAGGTTCAATTGATGAAATGCGGATTCGCTCCAGGCCGTCCACCTCGTCCAGTGCCCGTATCAAATCGAGGAAGCTTTCTTTACGCTCCCCGTTCTGAATGCCAAAGTCGCCTGTATTTACTCCGGTAAGAACCACTTCCTTCACACCTCGTTCTGCGATCTGACGCGCGTTTGCGACTACGTTGGCAGCCGTGTCGCTGCGGCTGCTTCCGCGGGCCAACGGGATGGTGCAGAAGGTGCACACGTAGTCGCATCCATCCTGCACTTTCAAAAAGGTTCGCGTCCGGTCGTACAGCGAGAATGACGTGTGGAAGTCGCTGGCATTTTCCACTTCCTGCGAAATCACCACAGGTTGAGGAGGCCGCACGAATCCATCCAGTAATTCAACCAACCGGAATTTTTCTGATGCGCCCAGCACGGCATCTACGCCCGGAATTTCCGCGATCTCTTTCGGTTTCAACTGGGCATAGCACCCGATGATGGCTACGTAGGCATCGGGCGAAATGGCGCGGGCTTCCCGTACGATCTTCCGGCACTTCTTATCTGCGTTTTCGGTTACCGAGCAGGTGTTGATGATGAAAATGTCGGGTTGGTCGGTGAAATCGACCTTCTGGTAGCCCTTTTCTTCAAATTTCCTCGAAATCGTGGAGGTTTCGGAGAAATTGAGTTTGCAACCGAGGGTGTAAAAAGCAACTTTCCTGCTCATCGGGCGGCAAAGATAATCAATGTTGAGGTGCGCCCTTCAGCGGGCGGCCAGCAGCCTTCGGTGGTAGTTGATTTGCCCCAGATGGTAATTCAAATGCCCCGCCAGGTGCACGAGGAAAAAGCGGGTGGACATAGGCTCCTTGAAAACCTCAATCGGGTAGGTAGCGTCCAGTGCCGATTCGCTGAGTTGAGGCAGCGTTTGGCTGACGGCCACGCGTGCAGTTTGAATCTGCCGGAAGAGTTCGTCCCGGGGAATGTCTTTCAAGCTGAACTCGGCATCGCGATCGCGGGTGTAGGAAATATGTCCCAGGGTTTGGCCAATGTAAAACCGCAGGTTGCCGCACAGGTGCAGGCACAAATTACCGGCCGAGTTGGCGATCTGCCGGTCAACGACCCAGATCAATTTTTCATCCGGGTACAACCTGATTTCATTCTCGAGTTTGTCAAGCTCGCGAACGATAATTTTTTCGACTGCAGCAGCCAGCGAACTCATGACGTGATCGCCTCCGCCAGCTTTTTGATTTTGGCGTCCAGTTGCTTTTCGGTGTTTTTAAAGTCAGCCGCATTTTTCAATGCCGTGCTTACGCTGAAGTAGAATTTGATTTTGGGCTCCGTGCCCGAGGGCCGTACCGAGATTTTACTACCCGCTTCGGTATAAAACTGGAGAACGTCAGACGCGGGTTGCGCAATCGGCTGCACAACTCCGGTGACAGCATTTTTCTCCTGGCTCGTCAGGTAATCCAGAATCCGCGTCACCTTCTCGCCCGCAATGGTGGCAGGTGGATGCTGACGAAAGCGGGTCATCATGTCTTTGATTTGCTGCTCGCCTTCGGCTCCCTTCCGCACCAGGTTGACTAATCCCTCTTTAAAGAAGCCGTGCTCCGTATACATTTGGAGCAACCAGTCGTACAGCGTTTTTCCCTCTCCATAGGCCATAGCGGCCATGGCGGCATAGAAAGCGCATGCGGATACGGCATCCTTGTCGCGCACAAAATCGCCCACCATATAGCCGTAGCTTTCTTCACCGGCCGCAATGAACCGGTGGGTGTGCTCGCGGTCGCGAATCAATTCGGCTATATACTTGAAACCAGTGAGGGTGTTTACGCACTCCACGCCTTCGTTGGCGCACATGGCATCGATCAACTCGGAGGTGACGATGGTCTTCGCGATGTAGGCTTTCGTTTTGTCCTGTAGATTCTTCAGAATGAACCACAGCAACAGACTGAGTGCCTGGTTGCCGTTCAGTAAAAAGTAATTGCCTTCCGAATCGGGGATGCCGATGCCCACGCGGTCGGTGTCGGGGTCGGTGGCCATCACCAGGGCTGCTTTGGTTCTGGCTGCGTGCTCCAGGGCCAGTTTCATGGCCGAGGATTCTTCCGGGTTGGGTGAAGCTACTGTGGGGAAGTTGCCATCCGGATTTTTTTGCTCATCCACGATATGCACGTTGGTGAATCCCATTTGCCGCAGGCACTCGGGCACCATGGTGATACCGGCCCCGTGAAGGCTTGAGTAGACGATCGGGATGTCCTTCCGGCCGGTTGACCAGTGAAGCAGAGATTTGACCTGCTCGTAGTAGCTCTTCTCGACCTCCGGCCCCACTGATCGTATCCGGGCGGGATCAGGCGCTAATCTCACCTGATCGAATCCGGCAATGGCGTTTACTTCCGCAATTACATTCTTGTCGTGCGGGGGCACCAGTTGGGCACCATCGTTCCAGTACGCCTTGTACCCGTTGTACTCTTTGGGATTGTGGGAGGCTGTGATCACCACACCGGCCTGGCAGTTCAGATAGCGGATTGCATACGAAAGCAGGGGGGTAGGGCGTAATTCAGAGAACAAATGGACGTCAATACCATTGCCTGAAAAAACATCGGCTGCCACGCGGGCAAAGGCGGCACTATTGTTTCGGCTGTCATACGCAATAGCCACGCTGATTTTTTGCCCCGGAAAGCTTTTCAGAAGGTAGTTGCTGAGGCCCTGCGTGGCCACGCCAACCGTGTATCGGTTCATACAATTGGAGCCTACACCCATGGTGCCGCGCAGGCCACCGGTGCCAAACTCCAGGTTCTTATAGAAACTATCGATTAGGGCTCGTGGATCGGGCTGACTGAGAAGCCGGTTTATCTCCTGGCGGGTTTCTGCATCGATGACGGAATTGGCCAGCCATTGTTGAGCACGGAGCTTTGATTGTTCGAGAAGTGAAGTCATATCTTCAACAAAAGTAGATTTTTATCCCCATTTAGAAACTCTGCCGGGTCTCCTGCGTTTGACGTAAAAAACCAAAAAAATTTATGAGATTATTGTTTGTTCTTCTCGTTGCAGGCTGCTCAACCTTGACAGCAGCAGCTCAAGAGTTTAAGGTGGTTACGATTGTGGAGTCCATTGTTCCGGGTGGTATTGGCCGTTCGCGGATGACGGAGTCTAAAGAGGGAGCCGACTACAAAGCGCTTACGACCTCACGGGTAAAAGGAACCAAGAGCGATCAGGGTGATGTAAGTCGTGATGATGTGAAGATTGACGCATTTGACGAGACTAAGCTGCTCAACTTCTACTCGCTGACCGGTATTAACTTCCAGAACATTGCATCAAATGATGCAGTAATCACCTCGAAGCTGAATGAGATGGCCAAGGAAGGCTGGCAGTTGATTTTTGTCACCAGTGGTGTAGAAAGCGATGCGGGCAAGAGTGATGGCAATGGAATTTTTATCACCCGCATGTTTTTCAAGAAATAACCCGGGGCTTTATTTCTCCTGAAACGAATAGTCTTGCCTGATCAGGGCAAGGCTATTTTTTTAGCCTTGCACGCTACAAATTGCCGCGCAGCTCCTGCTCGCGCTCAATCGACTCAAACAAAGCTTTGAAGTTTCCTTTGCCGAAGCTCTTCGCGCCATTGCGCTCAATGATTTCAAAAAAGACAGTCGGCCGGTCTTGCACGGGCTTGGTGAAAATCTGAAGCAGGTAGCCCTCCTCATCGCGGTCGATGAGAATATTCAGCTTCTTAAGCTCCTCCAGCGACTCGTTGATGGAGCCCACGCGGTCCATCACATCCTCGTAATAGACTTCGGGAACGTAGAGAAACTCAACTCCGCGCTGGCGAAGTTCGCTGACGGTTTCAAGAATATCATGCGTAGCAATGGCGATGTGCTGCACGCCCGGTCCGTTGTAAAAATCCAGGTACTCCTCAATCTGCGATTTCTTTTTGCCGTCTGCGGGTTCGTTAATCGGGAACTTGATGTAGCCATTACCGTTGGAAACTACCTTCGACATCAGGGCGCTGTATTCTGTGGAGATATCCTTGTCATCGAAAGTTACGAGCAGGTTGAAACCCATCACTTTTTCATAGAAGTCCACCCAGTAGTTCATCTGCCCAAGTTCTACATTGCCCACGCAGTGGTCGACATATTGCAACCCGATGGGCCTGGGGCGGAAGGATGACGTCACGGCCTTGAAGCCGGGCAGAAATGCTCCGCGATAATTCTTTCGCTCCACAAACGTGTGAATGGTTTCACCATAGGTAAAGATGGAAGCCACCACGGCCTCGCCCTGATCATCGTGCAGCACGCGCGGTTCGGCAGCCGGTTTTGCTCCGCGCTTCACCGTTTCTTCAAATGACTTGCGTGCATCGTCTACCCAAAGAGCCAATACCTTAACGCCATCTCCATGTTTTTTAACATGCTCAGCTACTTCCGAGTTTTGGTGAAGCGATGAGGTGAGCACCAGCCGGACTTTGTTTTGCTGAAGCACGTATGAGGCACGTTCGCGGCTCCCGGTCTCCGGGCCGGCATAGGCCACCAACTGAAAACCGAAGCAATGCTGATAATACAGTGAAGCCTGCTTGGCATTGCCGACATAGAATTCGATGTAATCGGTGCCATTGATCGGGAGGAAATCCTGTGCCATACGCGTTGTTTCTGCAAAAGTACGAGATTGAAACTTACGCTTTTAAAATCAAGGCAGTTTCTCTAATCTTGGAAAAAATCAGGGTTATGGATGTTAAAAAAATGGATCAGGCCATACAGGAAATTGTGAAGAAGCGCCTGGAACTGGAGAAAATCGACTATAACAATCCCCAATATGATGACCTCGAAGAGCAGCTTCACGATCTGGAAGATGCCTTCCAGGTAAAGCATGGTGAAGCGCTCGAGTCGATTTTGCAGGATGTGCATGACGAGTGGTGCCCCGATACCGATGTGCTGTACCCCATCGCTTACCTGGCCAAGCACTATGAGGTTAACGGAAGCAACGAATACACGGTATCGCCTCAGGAAGGGGTTTACGTGGAAGTTGAAAGGCTCCCTGGCCGCGAAACCAAATTGGTCATCGTGCCCAATCCGCTGCGCCTGATCCTCAACATCGGCAAAGAGAAGCAACAGGTAGTGTGGCCGAAATAAGCGGCTAGCGGTACCCTAGCTTTGTCCGAACGCGTGTCAACACTTCTTTCGCTACCACGCCCGCTTTTATTTCACCTTCAGCCAGCTTTCGGTCCAGTTCTCCCGGATTATTCATGTAGTGGTTGAAAATTTCCCGCTCACGGGCATACTTGTCGAGCAGCAAGCCAAGCAGTTCCTGTTTGGCATGGCCATAGCCGAAGTTGCCGGCCAGGTATTTCTCCCGCAACGCCTCAGTCTGGGCAGCTGTGGCCACCAGCTTGTATAATGCAAACACGGTGTCGGTTTCCGGATTCTTGGGTGCCTCCAACGGTGCGCTATCAGTTACGATGGTGCCGATTTGCTTTTTGAGTTCTTTTTCCGGCAGGAAAATATCAATGATGTTGCCATACGACTTGCTCATCTTCTGGCCATCCGTGCCGGGTATGGTCATTACGTGTTCTTCGATGCGCGCCTCCGGCACAACAAAAGTTTCTCCGTATTGGCTGTTGAAGGCCGTGGCAATGTCGCGCGCCATTTCCAGGTGTTGCTTCTGGTCTTTGCCTACGGGCACGTAGTGTGCATCGTACAGGATGATATCCGCAGTCATCAGTACGGGGTAGGTGAACAGTCCCGCATTCACATCGCTCAGCCGGTCGGCTTTGTCCTTAAAGGAATGCGCGTTGGCCAGCATCGGGAAGGGCGTGAAGCAGTTGAGGTACCACATCAGTTCGCACACCTCAGGGATGCGACTCTGGCGGTAAAGCACATTCTTGGTAGTATCGAACCCAAATGCCAGCCAGGCTGCTGCTACTGCCCGCACATTCTCCGAACGGGTTTTGGCGTCTTTTATTGAGGTGAGGGAATGAAGGTCGGCAATGAAAAAAAATGACTCGTTGCCCGGTTGCTCCGACAGGCGGATAGCGGGCACAATCGCACCCAGTATATTGCCCAGGTGAGGACGGCCGCTGCTCTGAATTCCGGTTAAAATGCGTGACATGGCTGCAAAGAAAACAGGTTGGGCGCGATTTTAGCGTACCTTTGCACGTCAATTTTCCTCGAGATGCGTACGTTGTTTTTATTGTTCGCCCTGCGCGTGGTTCCTGTGTTCGGTCAGCTAGCAGAGCCCGTCTACTTCCGCGACAAAGCGTTTGATTTTGGCAACATCCGCGAGCAGGATGGGCCAGTAATGCACGAGTTTACCTTTATGAATCAATCCGGGCGGCCGGTAAAAATTTTGTCGGTTCAGGCATCGTGCGGGTGTACCACACCGGATTGGTCGAAGGAGCCTGTGGCCAACGGCAAAACCGGCTTCATCCGCGCTCAATACGATCCGGCTGGTAGGCCCGGATACTTTAACAAAACCCTCACTGTAGTTACCGACTATGATGCAACACCGATTGTATTGCAGATTAAAGGGAATGTAACCATGCCCGATCAACCCCCGGTGTTTACAGAGAAAAAAGGTGGCTTAATGTTCCCGACACGAACGATCAACTTTGGAAAAGTTTACGTCAATCAGGCGCCTGCGGTTTACGAATACCGGGTTGTGAATGCAGGTGAGAAGCCGGTCCGGATTTACCGGGCTGAAGTGCCGGGCTACCTGAATGTGCAGGTACCGGATGTTCTGATGCCGGATGCACCCGCGATCATCAAGGTCACCTACGATGCGCGCGCCCGCAACCGCTATGGCTTTACGTCCGACAACCTGCTGCTGGTGACGTCCGATCAGCCAGACTCGGTCAAGACCATTTCGGTCTATGCCACATTGGAAGAGTTTTTCCCCCGCCTTTCGCCCGAAGAGGAAAAGCTGGCTCCGCGTCTGGGGTTGCCGTTGGCCGAGCTCGACTTTGGCCGTGTAAAATCAGGTACTCAGCCCGTGCGTGAGCTTCCCATCCGAAATCTGGGTAAGAAGGAATTAATCATCCGGGCGGTGCAAGGCAACTGCGACTGCCTGAAACCCTCGCTTACCAAGACCCGGCTAAAGCCGGGGGAGGATGGCAAGGTGAGAATTGTGTTGGATGCCTCCGGGTTAAGTGGCACCCAGGAAAAGGCGGTAACCATTTATTCGAACGACCCCTCGACTCCGGTAATGCGGATCATGATCAAGGGTTACGTGGAGGATTAGCGAACTATCGTGGCAATGACATCAGCGCCCTGACTTGAGCACGGCTGCAATTTTTTCCGCTGCATGCCCATCGCCATACAGCGGATTGGTAGTTGAGACCGGTTGGTTTCGCACGGTTGCAAACAGGTTCACGATTGTTGACTGATCAGCACCGGCCAGTCGGTTAACCCCGGCTTCGACCAGTTCAGTCCATTCGGTTTGGTCGCGCAGCGTAATACAAAATTTCTGGAAAAAGTATGCTTCCTTTTGAAGCCCCCCGCTGTCGGTGAGCACGAGTTGACAGTTTTCCAACAAAGCCAGCATGTCGAAGTAGCCTACGGGATCAATCACGGTTACAGGCAGCCCGATGTTGTTTGCTTTTACTAACGCCTGTGTTCGCGGATGCAGTGGAAGCACCACCGGCACTTCGCGATGAATCTCGGCCAGTGCAGCGCATATGCTTTTCAGGCGATTCAGGTCGTTCGTATTCTCGGCCCGGTGCAGCGTGGCCAGCACGAAGCCGGATTTTAATCCGAGTTGCTGCATCACCTTCGACTTTGCCGCGATTTTTGGCCGGTAGTGCAGCACGGCATCGTACATCACATCACCACATTGCTCGATTCGGCAGGGGAAGTTCTGATACCCCTCATTTTGAAGATTGGCCACAGCCGTAGAAGTAGGGCAGAAGAGGTACGTGCTTACGCGGTCGGTCAGAATCCGGTTAACCTCTTCCGGCATCTTCATGTCAAAGCTTCGCAGGCCGGCCTCCACGTGTGCAACCGGCACGTGCAGTTTTGCGGCTGCAAGGGCACCTGCCAACGTGGAATTAGTATCGCCATATACGAGCACCACATCGGGCTTCTCGGTGAGCAACACGGACTCGATCTTTTCCAGCATGCGGCCGGTCATGGCGCCATGATGGCCGCCATGGATGTCGAGATTGTAATGCGGGGCAGGGATGTCCATTTCCGAAAAGAACACATCGGACATGTTGGGATCGTAGTGCTGGCCGGTGTGCACGATTACCTCGTGCAACCCGGCTTTGGCCAGGGCGCGGGAGACAGGCGCAGCTTTTACAAACTGGGGCCGGGCACCAAGTACAGTAACAATTTTCAAGTGGATCGATCAGCTAAACGCAGGAATTCCGGTAATGTGATTTCCCAAAATCAACAAGTGAATATCGTGCGTGCCTTCATACGTCACTACGCTCTCCAGGTTCATCATGTGGCGCATGATCGGGTACTCGCCCGTGATGCCCATGCCACCGTGAATCTGGCGCGCCTCGCGGGCAATTTCCAACGCCACCTGTACATTGTTGCGTTTGGCCAGCGAAATCTGCGCGGTAGTAGCTTTGCCCTCGTTCATCAGAACGCCTAGTCGCCAGTTCAGCAATTGGGCTTTCGTAATTTCCGTCAGCATTTCGGAGAGTTTCTTTTGCACCAGTTGACACGACCCGATGGGCTTACCAAACTGAATGCGCTCTTTCGCGTATCTGCGCGCTGAGTCGTAGCAATCCATAGCTGCGCCAATGGCGCCCCACGCAATGCCATAACGTGCCGAGTCCAGGCACATCATAGGCGCGCCAAGACCATTCTTGCCCGGTAACAGATTTTCTTTCGGGACTTTTACTTTGTCGAATACCAATTCACCTCTCGTGATGGCACGCAGGCTCCATTTGCCTTGCGTTTCGGGCGTGGAGAAGCCCGGCATGCCGCGTTCCACAATCAATCCATGAATGCGGCCGGCCTCATTCTTTGCCCACACCACGGCTACATCCGCCCGGGGTGAATTCGAGATCCACATTTTGGCGCCATTCAATACATAATGGTCGCCTGCGTCTTTGAAATTGGTCACCATGCCACTCGGATTGCTTCCGTGGTCGGGTTCGGTTAGTCCGAAGCAGCCGAGCCACTCACCCGAGGCCAGTTTAGGTAGATATTTTTTGCGTTGCGCTTCACTACCGAATTTGTAGATCGGGTACATTACCAGCGACCCTTGCACAGAAGCTGTCGAGCGCATGCCCGAGTCACCGCGTTCGATTTCCTGCATCAAAATGCCGTAGGCGATGTAATCGAGGCCGCCTCCGCCATATTCCTGCGGAACGGTTGGGCCAAACGCCCCGATGTCGCCAAACTTGCGAACAATCTCATACGGGAAGTGTGCCCGTTGAGCCCAGTCTTCGATGTAAGGCGATATTTCGCGCTTGACAAAATCGCGAATGGAGCTGCGGATCAGCTTGTGCTCTTCGGTGAGCAGGTCGTCCAGCTGATAAAAATCCGGATGGTCATACATGTCTTGCTTACCTGACTTGCGCACCTGAGGTTCTGCCACTGCCGAAGCTGCCATAATCGTTTTGTTTATCTTTGTTCGAGGGTTCAAAGGTACACAGGAATCCCAAATTCTATGAGTCATTCTGCTTCTGATCAACGCCTTACCGAACTGCTCGAAAAATTGCAGCAAAAGTATGCTGCCATGGGGCAGGACATGCCCAGCTATCTGGATGGATTGCTGTATGCCGACTACCTGACGTACTGGGATTACATACATCTGGATACGCTGCTGAGCCTTCAAAATCCCAAGACAAGTTTTGCCGATGAAAAGGTGTTCATCATCTACCATCAGATCACCGAGCTGTATTTCAACCTGGTGCTCTCGGAACTGGAGCAGATTTGTCACCACCCCAACCTGACCGACACATTTTTTGTGGCGCGCATGGATCGCGTAATCCGCTACTTCCGCCACCTGGAGAATTCTTTTGAGATCATGATTGTGGGCATGGAGCGTGAGCAGTTTCTCAAATTCCGCATGTCGCTGCTGCCGGCCAGCGGCTTTCAATCCGGTCAGTACCGCATGATTGAGTTTTGTTCTACGGACGTCATTAATCTGGTGAACGTACATGACCGACCGGGATTGGCCGAGTATAGCGACATAGATCAGCAGTTGGATAAGCTTTATTGGCGTAGCGGGGCAACGGAGTTGGCATCGGGTGCCAAGACGCTGACGTTGAAACAATTTGAAAAGAAGTACATGGGCCAGTTTCGCGAACTGGTGTTGCGCTACCGCGACTGCAATTTGTTAAGCCTCTACCAGCGCAAATTTGTGGGACACGAGGCGATCGAACAGCAGCTGCGCGAGTTTGACTTGCTGGCGAACGTCTATTGGCCGCTGGCGCATTTGAAGTCCGCGGGGCATTATCTGCAAAAAGATCCCGAGGACATCAAAGCCACCGGTGGCACCAACTGGCAGAAGTATCTGCCGCCCAGGTTCCAGAAGATAATGTTTTTCCCCCCACTGTGGAACCAGCAGGAAAAAGAGGAGTGGGGTAAACCCGGTGTGCTAAAAAACATGAATCTCGTTTCGTGAAGTATTTTCTTATTATACCGTTTTGGTTGATCACACAGGCCGTGGCCGCCCAGGGAGTCACACGCTATACCTATCACGACAAGGAAAAGGAGAACGTCAAAGAAATTTTTCAGGTAAAGGACACCGTCAGCAATATTTTGCAGGGCCGCTACATCAGCTATTTTCTCAACGGGGCAATTGAATCAAAGGGGCAGTTTGTGAATAATGAGACCACCGGGGTGTGGGAGTTTTATTACGAGACCGGCAACCTGCGCATGCGCGGAATTCTTCGACAGAATGCCAACTATGGCTTGTGGGAATTTTTCTACGAGAACGGACAGAAGAGCATGGAGGGCAACATCAACGACCGTAACCGCGAGGGCGAATGGAAGATTTACTACGAGAGCGGCAAGCTGAAAGAAACGGGAAGCTACACGAAGAACAAGCGCACCGGGTTGTGGAAGACGTTTTATGAAGATGGTGACTTGCGCGGGCAGATTGATTACGTTGATGATCATGGGCGCTATACGGAATTTGATCATGCTGGAAAAGTTATTGCCGAAGGTCCCAAGGCCGGTGTGCGCCAGGTGGGGCACTGGCGTTTTTACGATGGCGATGGCGCCCTGCAGCGCGAGGGCGATTACGAGAACAACAAGAAGAATGGGGTATGGAAAACGTACCACCCGTCCGGTCGCCTGGCCAGCGAAGGGAAGTATATCAACGATGAACCCGATGGAAACTGGACCTACTACCACGATGATGGCAATGTGAGTGCCACGGGCGCGTACGCTGCCGGTCAGCGGGCGGGGTACTGGTCAATGAAAAATCCAAACGGCACATTGAAGGGTGAGATCACGTACACTCAGGGCATAGGCGAATACCGCGAGTACTACGCCAGTGGTAAGCTGCGCATGAAGGGCATGATCCGGAATGAAAACAATGAAGGCAAGTGGCAGTACTACTACGAAGACGGAAAGCTGGAAGGTGAGTGCGATTTTGTCGAGGGAAAGGGCACCTACAGTGGCTATTACCCCACCGGCACGTTGCAAACAAAAGGGCAAATGGAGAACAACATGCGCGTGGGCACCTGGGAGCTTTATGAGCAGGATGGCCGCCTGAGCGGATACTACAAGCCGGTTTACGATGATAAGGCGCTCACAAATTCAATCGCGGCCCTTGCCAAAAAGACTCCAGCACCACCTGCAACCAAAGCCACAAACAAGCGAACCGGGTTTACCTATTTCCGGCCGCGCTACCCCGAATACCGCGGGGTAATACTCGGCACCAACCCGTTCATGATGTTTTTGGGACAGTTGCCGTTTGGGGTGGAGTTTTATAACGAGGAGCGGCTGGGCCATGAGTTTGAATTCGTTGGCTTGCGTGATCCGTTCTTCACACCCGATCTTCAAATTCCGCAGGATGAAGTCTATAACCGAGGATATTCCATTTCCATCCGGCAAAAGTTTTATAACCCGCTGCGCACCGGTATGTGGTACTTTGCGCACGGAGTGGTGTTTACCAACCAGAGTTATTTCTCTAACACGCAGTTCCTCCCGCAGTCGCCTCTGATTACGGTGAGTGCCTCCGAGCAACGGTTTGAATACGGCCTCTTCCTGGGTGCCCGCCTGATGCAGCGCAATGATGGCGATGGGTTCTCCATGGATGCCTTTGTCGGGTATACCGCAGGCTACCGCATTTTTGATGCTGACCCGCTTACTGAAAGCGCCTTCTCCAACCTGAATCAGAATAGTTTGGCGCATGGGCTGCGGTTCGGCCTTAACCTGGGCTACTCATTTTCGTTTGACGGCCGAAGGCGGTAGTACACCTGTCGACATCGGTTTTTTGTCAGCCGGCATTCCTGTACTTTTGCAATCCGAGACTTGAAGGATAAACACCTTTCGTCATGAAACAATCTGCTGAAGTTCTTTTGCTGCCCGAAGAGGCTTTTGACGAGGCCCGTTTCCAGGAGCACGCCCGAAAAAAGCTTAACCTTCCCGAACAGATCTGTGTGGTGCCCCGCAGACGTTCCATTGACGCCCGTGGCCGTAAAGTCATGCTCAACTTCCAGGTCGATCTTGTTGATCAGAGTGAATATCTCCGCGAGACTTTTACACGCGATTACCCGAACGTGAGCCAATCACCCAACCGCATCATCATTGTCGGCTCCGGACCCGCAGGTTTGTTTGCGGCACTCCGGCTCATTGAACTGGGAGTGAAGCCGGTTGTGCTGGAGCGTGGCAAAGATGTGCAGGCCCGCAGGCGGGATATTGCTGCCATCAACAAAGATCATGTGGTTCATCCCGACAGCAATTATTGTTTTGGTGAAGGTGGTGCCGGTACCTACTCCGATGGCAAATTGTATACCCGCTCGCACAAACGAGGCAGCATTGATCACATTTTGCGCACGCTGGTCGCGCACGGAGCAAAGGAAGATATCCTGTTCGATGCGCATCCGCACATCGGTACCAACAAGTTGCCCAAGCTGGTTGCTGAACTCCGGCAGTCGATTCTTCAGGCGGGTGGCGAGATTCATTTCAATACACGCGTAACAGACGTACAGATTGAGAATGGCCATTGGAAATCGGTTCAACTGCACACAGGCGAGTGGCTACGCGCGGACGCCTGCATTCTGGCTACCGGCCATTCGGCCCGCGATGTTTTTCAAATGCTCCAAGCCCGACAAGTTTACCTGGAGGCAAAGCCCTTTGCGCTCGGCATCCGGATTGAACATGCACAGTCGTTGATCGATACCATACAATATCATTGTTCCGGCAGCCGTGGTGATTACCTGCCGGCCGCTTCTTATGCGCTGGTTCATCAGGTAAACGTGGCAGGTCGTCAGCGCGGGGTTTTTTCCTTTTGCATGTGCCCGGGTGGTTTTATCGTTCCGGCTGCAACAACTCCGGGTGAGGTAGTGGTAAACGGCATGAGCCCTTCCAGGCGCGATTCGCGTTTTGCTAATTCCGGCATTGTGGTAGCGGTTGAAGAGCCCGATTTTGCAGCGTATCAGAAACACGGACCTCTGGCGGGGATGTACTTTCAGGCTGAAGTGGAGCAACGGGCATGCCGCATGGCAGGCAGCACGCAGGCGGCACCCGCCCAACGCATGGATGACTTTGTTCAGGGAAAGGTGTCAGGTGATCTGGGTGAGACCTCTTATCAACCGGGACTGGTATCAACTGATCTCCACGGTGTGTTACCCGGGTTTGTTGCACAGGCGCTGCGCGAAGCTTTGCCGGCTTTCGGGCGGAAAATGAAAGGCTATTATACGCATGAGGCAAACCTGGTAGGAGTCGAGAGTCGAACGTCATCTCCCGTTCGCATCCCACGCGACAAAGAGAGTTGCGAGCACGTTCAGGTGGCGCGTTTATTTCCGTGCGGGGAAGGGGCAGGCTATGCGGGAGGAATTGTTTCAGCTGCGATGGATGGTGTGCGTTGTGCTCAGATGGCTGCAGTAAAATATGCGGGGGTTGAACTTCAATCCCAAAATTCGGGTTTGATACAGTAACAGATGAAGAAGACAGTCATTATCGGAGCCAGCGACAATCCCTCGCGATATGCCTATATGGCTGCAGAAATGCTGACACAATATGGCCATGAGTTTATACCGGTAAGTAACAAGAAAGGAGAAGTACTGGGCAAAGCCATTTTGCCGATTCAGGAAAAGCCCGCCATTTCGGATGTGGATACCGTTACGCTGTACCTTGGGCCCCGCCATCAGCCCGAGTGGTACGACTACATTATCTCGCTGAAACCCAAGCGCATCATCTTTAACCCTGGGACGGAAAACAATGAGTTGGAGAAACTTGCCGCCAAGCAGGGGATTGAGCCCATTGAGGCATGCACGTTGGTCATGCTTCGAACGGATCAATACTAGATCTGAAGAACAGGATTACTTCCCGTACTTCGCCACGGCCCCGACACAGACCACTTTCCACTTTCCGTCTTTACCTTTTTCCAGCACGCGTACCTGCGAGGTCTCATCGCGGTCAATATCGTCCTGCACGCGTTGAATAAACCGTGCGTAGGCCCCGCTTCCATAGACCCGGATGTCGATCCACTGGTTGCTGATTTTGGCCTGGTTGGGTTTGGCCGTTTTGAAATAATCATCAAACGTCTTGGTCAGCTGATCCCAACCTTCTACATAGGAAGTGCCGGTGGAGTCGGAGTACGACCAGTAGGCGTAAGGCACCTTCATCCACGACTCTTCCCAGCCTTTTCGATCGACCCGGAAGAACGATTGTGTCTCCTTTTCGATAACCGCTTTGATCATCTCCTGATCCTTTTGTGCTGTGGCGGGTAGTGAAAGCAGTGCTAATGCACTGATAATTAGTAGTTTAATCGCTTTTGGATTCATAGCCTGCGGGGTTAAACTTTACCTAGGGAAATGTAGTAAAATCATACCACATGAGGTAGAATTTCTCTACTTTTCAACCAATCTAAATCCTCAAAACTATGCTGACCGATGACCGACTCATTAACCTCAAAGAGCTGGTGGTAAAACCAGAAACCAAGATCAAGCTCAAAGACTATCATACCGAGTACAAAGGAGATATTCTGGTCAAGGAAGAAGCTGAGTCTCTGTTGGAGATGGGCCGCAAACATTTGGCCGAGATTCAGGATAAGCTGTATGCACACAACCGGTATAGTGTGCTCATTATTTTTCAGGCAATGGATGCGGCCGGCAAAGATGGCGCGGTAAAGCACATCATGTCCGGCTTCAATCCACTGGGTGTAAAGGTGTACAGTTTCAAGGCGCCAAACTCGCATGAGTTGGACCACGACTACTTCTGGCGCCATACGCTGGCCCTGCCTGCACGTGGCGAAATTGCCATTCACAACCGGTCGCACTACGAGAATGTTTTGGTGACGCGTGTCCACCCCGAGTACATTCTGGGCGAGCACATTCCCGGCATCGAGAGCGTAAAGAAGATTGATGACAAGTTCTGGAAAGCACGCTACAAGCAAATACGCAGGTTTGAAAAGAACCTGACCGACAACGGCATGATCATTTTGAAGTTCTTCCTGCACGTGTCCAAGAAAGAGCAGCGCAAGCGGTTTCTGGAGCGTATTGAAGATCCCTCGAAGAACTGGAAGTTTTCGCTTTCCGACCTTAAGGAACGCGGCTTCTGGGACGAATACCAAAAGGCCTATAGCGAGGCGTTGAGCGAAACGTCAACTCAATACGCGCCCTGGTTTGTTATTCCGGCAGACGACAAGTGGTACGCCCGCCTGGCCATTGCATCGGTGATTTACCGGCAGTTCGAATCCCTCGATCTCAGTTACCCAACCGTGAGCGAGGCTCAAAAAGCGGAGCTACAGAAAGCCAGGTTGCAACTGATGTCGGAGAAAGAAAACGGCAAGAAGAAAAAGGCAAAAGACAAGGGCTGAAAACAGACCGAAATCGCCTCTTTTACGGCAGGCAGCACGGCCAGAAATTGAGCCCTCGGGAAGACCAAAAAAAACCCTCGTTTTAACACCGAAAATCGCTGATTTTCGGGCCAAAAACCGTATTTTTGACGGTTTATAACCAACCTCATGTCAGACGAAAAAAAGACGAAAGATTCCTCGTATTCCGCAAGTAATATTCAGGTACTGGAAGGCCTCGAGGCCGTACGAAAAAGACCCGCCATGTACATTGGCGATGTGGGGGTAAAAGGCCTGCATCACCTGGTGTGGGAGGTTGTCGATAACTCGATTGATGAAGCACTGGCAGGCTATTGCGATACGATATCCGTTGCTGTAAATCCAGATAACTCGGTGACCGTGGAAGACAACGGCCGCGGCATTCCCACCGACATGCACGAGAAGGAAAAGCGTTCGGCATTGGAGGTAGTTATGACCGTGCTGCATGCCGGTGGTAAGTTTGATAAGGATACCTACAAGGTTTCGGGCGGATTGCACGGGGTAGGCGTATCGTGCGTAAATGCACTCTCCGAAGATCTCAAGGTAACGGTGTATCGCGATGGAAAGATTTTCGAGCAGGAGTACCACCGCGGAGTGCCGGCTTATCCGGTGCGGCAGGCCGGAGACTCGCAGAGGCGGGGAACAACCGTGCATTTCAAGCCGGACTCAACCGTGTTCCAGGTAACGGTTTACAACTTCGACACAGTCGCAGGCCGGTTGCGCGAATTGGCCTTTCTGAATCCAGGCATTACCATCCACCTGAAAGATTTTCGTGAACTGGATGAGGCGGGTGTGCCGCGCGCGCAAACCTTTTTCTCCAGCGGTGGCCTTCGGGAGTTTGTGGAGTATATGGACTCCAACCGGGAGAAGCTAATCCCGACTCCGATCTACGTCAAGAACGACAAGAGTGAAATACCGGTGGAAGTGGCGCTGAGCTATAATACATCATTCAATGAAAATCTGGTCAGCTACGTGAATAACATCAACACCCACGAGGGTGGCACGCACGTGGCCGGATTCCGCAGGGCGCTTACGCGAACCCTGAAGACCTATGCCGATAAATCTGGCTTGCTGGAAAAGGCGAAGGTCGAAATCAGCGGTGACGACTTTCGCTAAGGGCTAACGGCCGTAATCTCCGTAAAGGTAGCGGAGCCACAATTTGAGGGGCAAACCAAGACTAAGCTGGGCAACAGCGAGGTAATGGGCGCGGTGGATATTGCCGTGGGGGAGATGTTGCAGCATTTCCTGGAAGAAAATCCCAAGGAGGCCAAGCTGATCGTCAGCAAGGTTATTTTGGCTGCCCAGGCCCGAATCGCAGCCCGTAAGGCACGCGAAATGGTGCAGCGCAAGAACGTATTGTCGGGAACGGGGCTACCTGGGAAACTGGCGGATTGCGCCAGTTCGGATGCTTCGATCTCCGAGATCTACCTGGTGGAGGGAGACTCTGCCGGTGGATCGGCCAAGCAGGGCCGTGACCGGAATTTTCAGGCCATTCTGCCGCTGCGCGGAAAGATTCTCAACGTTGAGAAAGCGCAGGAACACAAGATTTATGAGAACGAGGAAATCAAGAACATTATTACCGCCCTTGGCGTAAGTTTTGGCACTGAAGACGATCAAAAGGCGCTGAACTTGTCTAAACTCCGTTACCATAAAGTCATTATCATGACGGATGCTGACGTGGACGGCAGCCACATTCGAACGCTCATTCTTACTTTCTTCTTTCGTTACATGCGCGAGTTGATCGAGCAAGGCTACATCTACATCGCCCTGCCGCCCTTGTACCTGCTTAAGAAAGGAAAAGAAGAACGCTATTGCTGGAACGAAGAAGAGCGCGATGCCCTGCTCAAGGAATTGAGCAACGGTAAAGAGGAAAGTGTAAACGTACAACGCTATAAGGGTTTGGGTGAGATGAACCCCGAGCAACTCTGGTCCACCACGATGGATCCGGCCCGCAGAACCCTGAAGCTTGTGAGCATTGAATCCGCAGCCGAGGCTGACCATCTGTTTTCGATGCTGATGGGGGATGAAGTAGCACCGCGAAGAGATTTTATCGAGCGCAACGCACGT
Source organism: Cyclobacteriaceae bacterium (assembly GCA_046301755.1). Taxonomy (GTDB): domain Bacteria; phylum Bacteroidota; class Bacteroidia; order Cytophagales; family Cyclobacteriaceae; genus ELB16-189. The sequence goes on along the minus strand of JBKCJM010000038.1, from coordinate 46,756 downwards.
TACGCACGTTTGGATATTTGACGGACCATGGAGCAGGAGGGAGACGAATCGATTGTAGACGCCCCCATTCGGGACGGATCATTGGCTACCTGGCAACAACAGATTGATGCCAGTAATTATGTTTCGCGCGATTTGAGCTGGATTCAGTTCAACTATCGCGTGCTCGATCAATCCCGCAAGGCAGACCGTAGCATTTTTGACCGGCTTAAGTTCCTGGCGATCACAGCCTCAAACCTGGATGAGTTTTGTACCATCCGGCTGGGCAGTTTATACAACTACCTCGATTACGGCAAAGAGCGTTTCGACTATAGCGGACTGCGGGAGGCTCCGTTCCGCGTGCTTCTGCTTCAGGAGATTAAGCGTTTCCTGACTGACCAGCACCATCATTTCCTGCACAACCTCATGCCACACTTTGAAGGGCAGGGTTTCCGGATCACATCCTTCACCGTACTGGAGCCGGATGACCGGCAGCGGGTTGATCAGTATTTCCACAAGACGATTTACCCGATGCTCACCCCGATGGTGTTCGACAGTTACCACACCTTCCCGGTGCTGATGAATAACCGTCTGCTCTTTGGCGTTGTGACGCGGGTGCCCGGTGATCCGCAAGCTCAACCCAAAGTTTCGTTTGTTCAGGTGCCCAGTAACCTGCCCCGCTTTTATGAGATTTTGTCGTGGGACGGGCTCATCTCGTTTATTCCCCTTGAGGATATCGTGCGGCACAACATTCACCACCTGTTTCGCAATGTGGATATCCAAAGCGTGAACCTGTTCCGCGTGAACCGCAATGGAGATTTTACGCTGGACGAGAGCGAAGACATCGAATCAAATTTCCTGGACGAGTTGAAGCGCAAACTCAAGACGCGCAGATCGGGCCGTGTGGTCCGCATGGATATTGAGGAAAATCCCGATCCGTGGTTGATGCGGTTGTTGAAGATTCAATGGGATCTCGATGATCAGAATGTCTTTCAGGTGCCCCAGGGAAGTTTGCTGGAACTGAACGGCCTGAACCAGATCATCGGGCATAAGGAGTTCAAAGAAAAAAAGGCTCCGCTGCGCAGCCCAATCAAGCCGGTATCATTTCCGGAGTATGGTACGCGCGAACTGATGGATGTGCTTAAAGAGCGGGATATCCTCCTTCATCACCCGTACAACTCGATGGACCCGGTGCTGGAGTTGCTGGAGAAGGCGGCAGATGATCCGTATGTGCTTTCTATCAAAATCACCATTTACCGCGTAGCGCGGGAGTCGCGCGTTACGGCCGCGTTGCTGAAGGCAGCCGAGAACGGCAAGCACGTGTCCGTGTTATTCGAAGTGAAGGCCCGTTTTGACGAAGAGAACAACCTGCGCGAAGCGCAACGGCTGCAGAAAGCCGGCTGTTTTGTTATCTATGGGGTAAGCAGCCTGAAAACCCACACCAAATTGCTGCTCATTGTGCGCAAGGAAGAAGATGATCGGGTGGTGCGCTACGTTCACCTGAGCAGCGGAAACTACAACGAGGCTACGGCCCGCCTGTACACCGACATCAGTTTGCTCAGCACCAACGAAGCGTATGCACACGATGTGTCGGAGTTTTTCAATGTAATAACCGGCCACAGCCTGCCCACGACTTACCAGAACCTGATTACTTCGCCCCGCGACATGCGCAATCAACTCGTGTCGCTAGTTCGGCAGGAAGCGATTCACGCGAGGCAGGGCAAGCCTTCGGGCATTGTCATTAAGTTTAACTCCTTACAGGATAAGGATTTTATCGATGCCCTGTACGAGGCCTCCCAGTCGGGCGTTTCCGTTAAGCTGATCGTACGGGGTATGTGTTGTTTGCGGCCCGGCCGCGCTGGGTTGAGCGAGAATATTGAGGTAATCTCTATCGTAGGGGAATATCTGGAGCATTCGCGGATTTATTATTTCCATAATGCGGGTAATCCCAAAGTGTACATTGGCAGTGCCGATGCGATGGTGCGCAGTTTTGACCGAAGAATTGAGTCTTTGTTCCGTCTTGAATCCGAGATGCTTAAGAAGCAGGCCATGAACATCCTGCGGTATAACCTGCGTGATAATGTGAATGCCTATCGGATGAAAGAAGATGGCTTGTATGAGGCCCGTGAGGCAGGTGAGGAACCTCACTTCAACATTCACAAAGAGTTTTACAACGTGACGCGCGAGATTATTTCGAACGTCCAGCTTTTTTAGCCGGAATAGGGGAGATCTTTTTGCCCTGGCTCTGGTCCTCCATGTTCACAAATTCAATTTTTTGCTGCGTGGAGTTCTTGGCAAACAGGTGCAGCAGAATGCCGTCCTTAAGCCCCACCTCCGGCACAAAAATGTATTTTGCCCCAGACCATTGCATTGCCTTGCGGTAGATATCACCGGCCGGCAGGATAACGTCTGCGCGGTCGGGGTTCATCTGTAACTTGTAAATGCGCTCCTCGATGCTGTGTTTGCTGATCATCTCCAACACTTCCTCCAGCCGTTTGAGCGACATTTTTCGATGCGGCTTTATCTGCGCCAGCTCGTATATCTTGCTGATGTTACCACCTGTACCTACTCCCGTCACTTTACCGAAGGAGGGTTTCACATGGTCCTTCACCCATTTTTCCATGTCTTGCCAGGCCACAGGCGAATCCCGGTTTTCGAGAATACGCACTGAGCCAACTTTGAATGAGCGCGTGTGAAGTTTTTCGCCATTCACATACACGTTTAGTTCTGTACTGCCACCGCCCACATCGATGTGGAGATACGTGTCGCTGCCCAGAAATGAACTGATAGCCCGGTTAATCAGTTCAGCCTCGCGCTGGCCGTCAATCACTTCGATGGTTACCCCGATTTCATCTTTCACTTGCTTCACCAGTTCGGCCCCGTTTTCTGATTCGCGCATAGCGGACGTTGCGCAAAACATGTAGTCGTCCACTTCGTACAGGTCCAGCAGCAACTTATACGTGTGCATCAGCTTCTTGAACTTCTCCATGCTGCGTGCCGAAATGCGGCCAGTTGTGAACACATCATGACCCAGGCGAAGGGGGAAGCGAACGTATTCCATCTTTTTAAACATCAGCCGCGAACCGCTGTCGAGCACAGAGGAAACCTGGAAACGAATGGCATTAGAGCCGATGTCAATAGCTGCGAGTTTCACGCGGCAAAGTTGCCGATTTATCCTTAAACATTGACTGAAAAATCGATACCCGGCTTCATTTTTCGCTTCGCATTCGTTTTCTTTGCATTGCTTATCCAGAAAGACCGAGGGACCGGGCCCGTTGACGTCTTAGCATCCTGTTCTGATCACGAGGGCGTTGTGCTAAAACCCACCTGAAACGATTTTCAAACGTTTTCAGGATGATAGGCGACCTTCTCTGTTGAGGGCTCTCTGGATAACATGTAAACGAGAGTCCATGTCCATTTACGAAGCAATTGAAAAGCGGATACTGGTGCTGGATGGCGCCATGGGTACCATGATTCAGCGCCATACGCTGGAGGAAGCCGATTTCCGGGGTGAGCGTTTTAAAAATCATCCCTCGCCCTTGAAGGGCAACAATGACTTGTTGTCGATTACGCGCCCGGATATCATCCTGGAGATTCACCGCCAGTACTTGCAAGCTGGGGCCGACATTATTGAAACCAATACCTTCAGCGGCACCACCATTGCCCAGGCCGATTATCATTTAGAGGATGCCGTATACGACATCAATTACCAATCGGCCCGAATTGCCCGGCAGGCTGCCGATGAGTTTACAAAACAGACGCCCGACAAGCCGCGGTTTGTGGCAGGAGCCATGGGCCCCACGAACAAGACGGCCTCTATCTCTCCAGACGTGAATAATCCCGGGTACCGGGCCATCACATTTGATCAACTGAAGGAAGCTTACCAGCAACAGGCCAAAGCGCTTTTGGATGGTGGCGCAGACCTGCTTTTGGTGGAAACAGTCTTTGATACGCTTAACGCCAAAGCCGCCTTGTTTGCCATTCAGGAGCTCTTCGACCAGATTGGGCGTGAAGTTCCGATCATGGTATCGGGTACCATTACCGATGCCAGCGGACGTACGCTTTCGGGTCAGACAACCGAGGCTTTTTTGGTCTCCGTTTCGCATGTGCCGCTGTTCAGCATCGGGTTGAATTGTGCACTGGGTGCTTCGCAATTGCGGCCGTATCTCCAGGTGCTCAATGAACAGGCACCGTTCTACGTAAGTGCTTATCCCAATGCCGGATTGCCCAACGAATTTGGCCACTACGACCAAACGCCTGAGGAAATGGCGGCACAGGTGGAGGAATACCTGAAAGAAGGCTTGGTTAATGTGCTTGGTGGTTGCTGTGGCACCACGCCCGACCATATTCGCATCATCGCAGCGTTGACGGAGCGGTACAAGCCAAGGAGAATTCCTGCGGAGATCCAGATCAGTCAGTCAATTGTCCATAGCTAATAGTCGATCGTTCAAAGCTAAATGGAAGATCAATGGCATTTAAGTTCGAAAGTTTAAAAGTCTGGCAAGCTGCAATAGAATTGTCTGGCGAGGTTGCCGACTTGGTGCGTACTTTCCCGAAGTCTGAGATGTACGTATTAAGCAGTCAAATTCAGCGGGCATCAGATTCCGTGGCGTTGAACATCGCTGAGGGATCAACCGGTCAATCGAATGCCGAGTTTCGAGGGTTTTTGGGCATAGCACTTCGGTCAGCAATTGAAGTTGTATGGTGCCTTCATCTTGGCAAGCAAAGAGGATTGATTGCATCAGAGGATTTTGATCGATTTTATGATCGACTTACAGTTTTAGTTAAGAGTATTCAGGCGCTTCGTAATGCGATTCGAAGCTAAGATCGAACCCAGCCCATGAGCAACTATCGACAATCGACTGAGAACAATAGACCGTTACAATTAAGCGGTATGGAGGCCGTGGCGATAACTCCGGCTTCGAACTTTGTCAACATTGGCGAACGCACCAACGTGACCGGATCGGCAAAGTTCTTAAAGCTGATTAAAGAGGACAAGTTTGACGAAGCCCTTGAAGTGGCACTCGACCAGGTGCGCGGAGGGGCCCAGGTGATTGATGTGAACATGGATGAAGGCATGCTGGATTCAGTTTCGGCCATGACCCGTTTTCTGAATCTTATGGCTGCCGAGCCTGAGATTGCCCGTGTCCCCGTGATGATCGATTCATCAAAGTGGGAGGTAATCGAAGCTGGACTAAAGTGCCTGCAGGGAAAGGGAATTGTAAACTCCATATCGCTCAAAGGTGGCGAGGCCGAGTTCATCCGGCAGGCCCGGCTGGTGAAGCGGTACGGAGCGGCTACAGTGGTGATGGCTTTTGATGAGCAAGGTCAGGCTGACACATTCGAGCGAAGGATTTCGATTTGCCAACGTGCATATAATATTCTTGTGAAGCAGGTCGGTTTTCCGCCTGAAGACATCATATTTGACCCGAATATCTTCCCGGTTGCCACGGGCATTGAGGAGCACCGCACGTATGCAGTTGACTTTTTCCGGGCAACCAAATGGATCAGGGAAAACCTGACCCATGCCCACGTTAGCGGTGGCGTAAGCAATGTGTCGTTCAGCTTCCGCGGCAATCAGATTGTGCGGGAGGCAATGCATGCCGCTTTCTTGTATCACGGCATTCAGCATGGGATGGACATGGGTATCGTGAACCCAACCATGCTGGAGATCTATGATGAGATTCCGAAGGATTTGCTGGAACGGGTGGAGGATGTACTCCTCAACCGCAGAGATGATGCCACCGAGCGCCTGCTGGAGTTTGCTGAATCGGTTAAGGGAACGGCCAAACGCAAGGAGGCGGATACCGAATGGCGTAACGGATCACTAGAAGAACGCATTACTCACGCGCTGGTAAAAGGGATTATCGATTATGTCGAGGCCGACACCGAAGAAGCACGCCAGAAGTACGAGAAGCCGCTGCACGTGATCGAGGGACCGTTGATGGCTGGTATGAATGTGGTGGGCGACTTGTTTGGTGCCGGTAAAATGTTTCTGCCACAAGTGGTGAAAAGTGCGCGGGTGATGAAGAAGGCCGTAGCTTATCTTACACCTTATCTGGAGGAGGAAAAACGGCTGAGCGGCAATGCCGGCAAACCGGCAGCCCGGGTTCTGCTGGCCACCGTTAAAGGAGATGTTCATGACATCGGAAAGAATATTGTGGGTGTCGTGCTGGCCTGTAACAATTATGACATCGTTGATTTGGGTGTGATGGTGCCAACTGAAAAAATCATCGAGGCCGCCAAGCGCGAAAAGGTTGATATTGTAGGATTGAGCGGGTTGATTACCCCTTCGCTGGATGAAATGGTCCATGTGGCCAGGGAGATGCAGCACGAAGGCATGAATGTTCCTTTGCTGATCGGGGGAGCAACAACCTCGAAGATTCATACGGCTGTAAAAATTGATACGGTGTATGCTGCCCCGGTGATTCATGTGCTGGATGCATCCCGATCGGTGCCCGTAGCCAGTGAGTTAATCAATCTGGAGACCCGCAAAACATTGCACGAAAAGATAAAAAATGAATATGCCGAGCTGCGCAAAGATCATGAGGGGCGCCAGCAGGCCAAGAATTTCATTCCTCTTGCGGAGGCCCAGCGAAACCGGGTGAACATCGATTGGGCGACAACGGTATTTACCAGGCCCACGTTTATGGGCCGTAAGGAATTGATCCGTTTTCCGTTGGCGGAGTTGAGAAGGTTTATCGATTGGACCCCGTTCTTTCAAACGTGGATGCTGGCCGGGCGTTTTCCGGGCATCCTGAAGGATCAAGTCGTTGGGGTGGAGGCAACCCGCCTCTACCAGGATGCGCAAAAAATGCTGGATGAAATCATTGCCGGTGATCGGCTTCAGGCCAATGCGGTGTTTGGGTTCTATCCGGCCGTAGCCAAAGGCGATGACGTAGAAATTGATGTTGGTCAGGAGAAGCGCATGTTTCATTTTCTTCGTCAGCAAAACAAAAAGGCACAGAACCTGCCCAACTTCTGCCTCGCTGACTATGTATCGCCCGTTCCCGGTCAGGATTACATTGGTCTGTTTGCGGTCACGACCGGCATTGGACTGGAGAAACTCATCGACCGGTACAAAAAGCAGCACGATGATTATTCCGAGATTATGGCCAAGGCTCTGGCCGATCGGTTAGCAGAGGCTTTTGCCGAGTGTTTGCATGAGCAGGTAAGGAAGCAGTGGTGGGGCTATCGGAGAGATGAGAACCTGACCAACGAGCAACTCATTTCGGAGGAATACCAGGGCATTCGGCCTGCCCCCGGTTATCCTGCCTGCCCGGATCACACGGAGAAGCAATTGATTTTTGACTTACTAAAACCGGAGAAGGCAGGTATTCGACTCACCGAGTCGTATGCGATGTTTCCGGGTGCTGCAGTCAGTGGGTTCTATTTCAGTCACCCACAGGCTCGTTACTTTGGGCTTGGTAAAATTGGCAAAGACCAGGTGACCGATTATGCTAAGCGAAAGGGCCAGTCGCTGGCTGAGGCTGAGAAATGGCTGGGGCCGGTGTTGGGCTATTAATTTGGTGATGAATTGATTTGGAGATTTGAAAATGGGCGCTCTTCAATTCAAAAGGTAATCTCGAAGATTATTTCATCATCAAAAATAGCCGTCTAAATGATAGTATTGAGTACTCAAGTTATTTAAGTCTGAAATTCTCAAATTAGAAATGAAAGTAATTGACCATCTCAACAATTCGAACGGAAGGACCCTGTTCACCATCGAGGTACTACCACCCCTGAAAGGAGAAAACATTCGTTCCTTGTTCGATCATATGGATCCGCTGATGGAGTTCAAACCGCCATTTGTAGATGTCACCTACCATCGTGAGGAGTATGTTTACAAGAAGCGGGAGAACGGCCTGCTGGAGAAGCGCTCTACCCGCAAACGGCCCGGAACCGTGGGCATTTGTGCTGCCATTCAGAATCATTATAAGGTCGATTGCGTGCCGCATATGATTTGTGGCGGATTTACGCGCGAGGAGACAGAGAATGCCCTGATCGATCTTCAGTTTCTGGGAATTGACAACGTATTGGCCCTGCAAGGCGATGCCATCAAGTCGGAAGCCCGATTTGTTGCCGAGCCCGATGGGCATGCTTATGCCTCGGAATTGCTGGGGCAGATCATGGATATGAATCAGGGCAAATTCATAGACGATGATTTACAACACGCGTCACCAACGAACTTTTGCGTGGGCGTGGCTGGCTACCCGGAAAAGCACTTTGCAGCACCAAACCTGAAGACCGACCTGAAGTACCTGAAACTGAAAGTCGGCATGGGCGCCCAGTTTATCGTTACCCAAATGTTCTTCGACAATCAGCGGTATTTGGATTTTGTCCGCCTGTGCCGCGAGGCCGGGATTACCGTGCCCATCATTCCGGGCATCAAGCCCATCACAACCAAGACGCAACTAAGCGTGTTGCCTACCATTTTTAATTGTAACCTGCCCGAGGAACTGACCGAAGAAATTGATCGATGCAAGGACAATAAGGAAGTGAAAGAAGTTGGTATTCGGTGGGCAGTACAACAGTGCAAAGAATTAATAAAGCATAAAGTGCCATCGTTGCATTTCTATTCTATGGGCAAGAGTGATCCGATATACCGGATTGCGAGAGAGTTGTTTTAGTTTCGGAGGAAAACAAAAAAAGGGGCCGAAGCCCCTTTTTTGTTTTTACCTGATGCGGATCAAGGGTTCACAGGCAGCCCAGTTCCCTTGTACGAAGCAAGATTAGCCTTTGGAATCGTTGCATTAAACTTCGCATTGATGGCATCAATAAACACGTTTGCAGTGAAGGCATAGCCACGTGAGTTCGGATGCAAGCCATCTTCCGAGAAGGCACCAGTAGGAGGTGCAAAGCTGGGGGTGATGAATACACCGTTTGAAACAGCGCCCCGCGCGGTCACGAAATCCTTGTAGGCTTTGTTAACATCGGCCAACGCCAAACGTGTGCTGTTAGCAGCGACAACTGCAGCAATCTTGGTATTGAACTCAGCCGTTCTGGTCAGGATGGCCGCTGTTTCTTCTGGCGTAATCGCCAACTGGTCGGAAACCGGGAAACTTACACCGAAAATCGCTTGGGGATCCCCTCCATTACAAGTACCTAGTACTGATCCGGCAGTCAACGGGATCAAATCGGTCGATTTTGCCTGACGTGCGCGTGCATACGGAATGAGTGCTGCAGCAGGTCCTGTCATGTAGGGTGTTAGATCAGTCAACGTTTCGTCCGTCAGCATCACCCCATTCCTTCCAGCAGCAAAGGTAAACCTACGTTTGTCCCTTTCAGCGGCCGTAATCACGGTTGCCGTAACGAGATTGTCAAGCAGTGCATTGTAGTTATTAGCGAGACTTGTCGTTAGCGTAGCCGCAGTAGCAGCGTCAAGCGTAATGGCATTCCATGTCACCGTATAAAAGTAGGGCAAGGAGGTAAAGTCAGGAATATTTCCAACCACTGCATTGAAAGTTGTACCGGTCAGCAGGGTTCCGAAGAAGGCGTCCATCTGACCATTGAATGAGGCTGAGGCCGTCATCGGGAAAGTTCCCGCAGGGGTATTAGGTCCGGTGTTAGCCGCTCCAGTTGCTGCGAACAGGAGTACATCATCAAACCCTAACCAAATCATGTAAAATGTTCCGGCAGCGGCTTTAGCATCGCCTACAATAGTCGAGCCTGTCGTACCGTCCGGACTCGGAGTTGCAGCAAACCGAGCAAAGAACGGACTGTACGCTGGATTTGGCGCAGGTGGAGCGGGTCCGCCAGTCGCGGGTGTTAACGTCTGTGCCAGATAAATCAGGGGAACACCAAAATTGTTGAGGTTTGCCTTGTTGCCCGCGAACGGGGCCGGGAAATCGGCCGTGTTATAGGGCGCTGGTAAGGCCGGGGTGGCAGGAACTGCGGACGGGCAGGTCACGGCAGCCGCACCGGGAAACTTGGACGGGTAAGGAGCTGCTGTCCGCGGTCCTGTCGGTCCATCCGGATCAAACAACACCAGCCGACCAAGTATTACCGAGGGCAACACAGATTGAATAGGGTTGAATCCATTCACCGAGTTGATGTCGGGTTGATCGAACGGGTCAGGGCTTGCACCGCCCACTGTTGCGAGCTGCGTGGCCATGATTTTCGCCAGCGAGTTAGCCTGGCTCTCATTAAAGAGGGCGTTCGCCTGCATGCCGGCCACAAACGAGTTACCGATCGTTACAAACTTTGAAAAATTGGCCGTACCAGCCGATGGCGTGGGACCCGAGCCCGGAGGCTCAGGTGCCGTTGGCACGATTGGTTCCTGTGAGCAAGAGCCCACCAGAAAAGCGGTAAGCAAAAAGGCGCTTAAATATTTCATGTATTTCATATGCATGTCAAGGTTATTTCAAGAACTCATCGAAGGTGATCGAGACATAATACTGCTGGCCGATGAACGGAGAGCCCAGGTTGGTGCGGTAGTCTCCGCCTCCAATGTTGGTGGCTCCCAATTTGATCATAGATTTCAGCTTTGAAAGCTTGTAGTTCAATTGGGCATCAACTACGCCATACTCGGGGACATTCCAGATACCGTATGACGATACCCACTGGAACTCTTGCTGCCAGCGGAAGTTGATATTGAAGCCAAGATTGTTGACAATCTTACGGTTACCCACACCAATGCTAATTCGGTTTTCAGGCGTATTGAAGCCGGCCCGGAATGAAGGGCTCTCTTCGGCTTCATACCTGGCAAAATTGTAATTGGCGTTGACAATGAAATTTTTCGGCAAGCTGTAGGTAATACCGAGACCCACACCATCCGAGGTTACCTCTTGCTTGGAGTTGGTATAAGGCGAGAACAACGAACCGGCCACGATTGCGCGTCCCTGATGAGTTGTAGCATTCTTGCTAGCCACAATTTCGCCACCAATGAAATTCTCATACGAGGTGTAATAGTAATTCAAATCCACCAACAATTTGGTACCCAGGAGTCCTTTGTAACCAATCTCGAATGATTTCTGTTGCTCAGGTTGAACGTAATCCAACGTAGCAGTCTGCAATAGAGCCGCATTTCCTCCAGTCGGGGTTCCGGTCACCGGGTCAATAATACCCCCCGATGCACGATATGCGTTGAATGATTCCTGGGTCCAGGCTCCACCATTGTGAATACCGTAGCGGGCCGCGTTGGATTCCGTGCTTCCCAATAGCGTTCCACCTGAAGAAGGGAAGTAAATAAACTGTGCCTGCGTATCCGGGTTGCGGAAACCGGTCTGGAACGAGGCGCGAACGTTGTGATTAGCACTTACCTCGTAAACCGCTGACAGGCGTGGGGAAAATTGCCCTTCAAAGTTTTCATTCTTGTCATAACGAACTGAGCCCGTGAGTTTCAGTTTCTCAGCAATGGTCTTGGCGACCTGGATATAACCGCCAAATTCCTCGATTTTTATTCGGTTGAAATTCACGCCATCATCCGGACCTTCATTGAAGATCGTACCATTAGAAAACAGGTCATACTGGCGGAAGTTTCCACCAATTTGAATATCTGCCCAACTGATTTGGTTTCGGAAGTTATACATGAATTCAGCGTGGCGAAGGCGGGAGTTATCAAAGAAGGATGCACCACCTTGAACATTTCGTGTGATACCACCCAGGTTGGTGTATTGGTTGGTGGGTGTCTTTTGGAACTGGTTGGCCTTTACCGCATCAACAAGATTGGTGAACTCCGGTGTTCCGGGCTGTGGGCGGAAGCGATCTGCGTAGGCCCGCGCAGCGGCCGGGTCGCCAGCAGCAAATCCTGGAATGTATCCTTGCATAGCCAACACGAAGTCAGGCACCCAGGTCGAAGCAGACGGGGCATAGGTTTCGTTCATGAAAGCACCAAGCGCAGTAAGGTTGTATGAGTCTCCGGCATCGGTAGCTGATTGGTATGCGCGAACATAGAAATTGCTCCCTTTCAGTTCAAGTTTGTGGAATTGCTGGTTGAAATTGCGGAGCGCGTACTTTTCAGTGCCTTGATAGATTGAGCTTCCACCGCCATAGCGATAATTGTAGAAAATCTCCATCTTGTCGTTTATCCGATAATGGAGCGCCCCATCTAGTTTCATAGTATTAGCTTCGCGGTCGTCTACCAAATCCTCCTCGCGGAAACCCGTGCGGGTGATAATCCCGATGCTGGGAACAGGAGTCTGAATTTGCGTTTCGTCTCCATAAAGATTCAGTCCATCGAAATTTCGTAGTCCGGTCAGGTTGGTAGCCGATTCAGGATTAACACGATCCGTAATGTAGTCGTTACCAAGCCAATCCGTGGCTTGCATAATCGAGGCATTGATCTTGAAAGCAAACTTGTTATTGATTGCCTTTGCATAGCGGATGCTGTATTGAGTCAGTGGGTCGGAACCTGCTGCCTCCGAATTCGTCATGCCAACTTTTACTTGTGCGCTTAAGCCCTGATATTCAAAAGGACTTTTGCTCTGCATAATCAAGATACCGTTAAAGGCATTTGGGCCGTACAACGCACTGGCAGCACCCGGTATCAATTCCATACTTTCAATATCGAGTTCTCCAATACCCATAATGCTACCCGTAGGGAAATTGAGCAGCGGGGCTTGCGTATCCATTCCATCGACCCACTGCACAAAGCGCGTATTTGCAATGGTCGCAAAACCCCTTGTGTTAACAGCAGTAAAATTCAAACTGCCCGAATTCACCTGCACGCCCTTCATATTGGCCAGGGCATCGTAAAAGTCAGGCGTGGCTGCCTGCCGAATGGCGAGCAGGTCCATCTTTTCGATGGTGACGGGGGACTTAAGAATGCTCTCTTCCACACGTGAGGCCGAGACAACCACTTCCTGTCCCAGCAGCGTCTGCTCCTCGAGGGTTACATCGAGCCCGGAGGTATTGGCATCCTTGACTTCGATTTCCTGTGTGGCATAGCCTACGAAGGAAAACGAGAGGGTGAGGGGGGGAGCCTGGTTTACCCGAAGGCTAAACTCACCCATTGAATTGGTAATGGTACCCTGCACAGTGCCCTTCACCACCACGTTAACCCCGGCAAGAGGGCCGGTGGCATCCTTTACGGTGCCGGAGATGGTGGTTTGGGCCCATGCTGCGCCTGCGCATAGCACTAGTAACGCGGGCAGCAAGAAGCGTTTGTAAAGTTTATTCATAAGGATTTAACGGTAGTTTAATCCCTAAAACTACAAGAAAACCTATAAAAACAAACGATTTCTAACCTACTTTTTCGCCAACGTTCGCGGTCTGTTCAGCCGGCTAAGCGGGATTTTTCTGGACGTGTTCCACCAGTCGCTGGCACAGGTCGTTGATTTGCCGGCTCATCACTTCATCGCCTGTGGCACTGAGCGCGCTCTGCGCCAAACCTCCGATGCAGTCGATGTAAAAGCGTTTCATTTCATCTACGGGCATGTCCTTCGACCAGAGGTCGATACGCAGTGTATTTTTTTGCTGATGATCCCACAGCGAAATGCTAACCGACTTGGTTTCCGTTGGGCCTTCCTGCGGTTTGTCGGTGGCGTCCCACTCGATTTTTTCGGGAACGTTTTGGGCATCCAAAACCACCTTGAATTGTATGGTTGATTCTTTCATGTTGTTCACTCCGTTAAAAACTCATCTCGGGTATCTCACCTTCCACGATCAGTTTACCTGCTGTGGCTGTCTTAATCTCATCGACCGTTACCCCGGGTGCGCGCTCCAGTAACTTGAATCCCACGCCAGGAATTACATCCAGCACAGCCAAATCAGACACAATGCGCTTGACGCACCGCAAGCCGGTGATGGGCAACGTGCACGCGGGCAGCAGCTTTGACGCCCCCTCTTTGCTGCAGTGCTGCATGGCTACGATGATGTGCTTGGCTGACGCAACCAGATCCATCGCCCCGCCCATGCCTTTGACCATCTTGCCGGGCACCTTCCAGTTGGCAATATCGCCCTGCTCCGATACTTCCATGGCGCCCAAAATCGTCAGGTCAACCTTGCCACTGCGGATCATGCCGAAGCTCTCCGCGGAACTGAAAAGTGCCGATCCTGGCATCATGGTAACGGTTTGTTTACCTGCGTTAATTAAATCCGGATCCACTTTATCCTCCGTTGGGAAGGGCCCGATGCCCAGAAGGCCGTTCTCCGACTGTAGCACTACATTGAGGTGAGCGGGGATGTAATTGGCTACCAGCGTAGGAATGCCGATGCCCAGGTTGATGTACATGCCATCGCGTACCTCGAGCGCAATCCGCTTTGCAATTCCGATTTTGTCCAGCATAGGCGGTTTTCAGGGTTTGGTAATGGTTCGCTGCTCGATCCGTTTCTCGTAGTTCGTACCTTCAAAAATCCTATGAACATAAATGCCGGGGGTGTGGATTTCATTCGGGTCTAGTTCACCAGCCGGTACAAGGTGTTCTACTTCGGCAATAGTGATGTTGCCTGCAGCAGCCATCATCGGGTTAAAGTTCCGGGCCGTGCCGCGGTACACGAGGTTGCCGGCTTTGTCTCCCTTCCAGGCTTTAACCAGCTCAAAGTCGGCCCTAAGCCATCGTTCCATCAGGTAGGTTTTGCCATCGAAGTCGCGGGTTTCTTTCCCGGCTGCCACTTCGGTGCCCACACCGGCCGGGGTGAAGAAGGCGGGTATGCCGGCACCGCCTGCCCGTACCCGTTCAGCCAATGTTCCTTGCGGAATCAGTTCAACCTCCAGCTCGCCCGAGAGAAGTTGCCGTTCGAACTCGGCATTTTCGCCCACATAGGAGGAGATCATCTTTTTCACCTGCCGGGTTTTCAGCATAAGGCCGATGCCGAAATCGTCTACCCCGGCATTATTCGATATGCAGGTAAGGCCTTTGATCCCTTTTCGCAAAAGGGCAGCAATAGCATTTTCCGGAATCCCGCAAAGGCCAAATCCCCCCAGCATAAGAACGGCCTGATCGGGAATGTCGCGAACGGCCTCATCGGCATTGGCTACTACTTTATTGATCATGCTTCATTCTTTGGTTGAACTTCAATTCAATCTGGATATTAGTCAATATAAATTTACTGATTATCAAATACTTGCAATGCGCTCATTCGATCTTTTTCGAGTTGACTTTTCAACTCATCCAGGGTTGCAAAACGGGCATCCTTCCGCAGAAGCTGCACGAATTCCACCACCAGGTTTTCACCGTAAATCTCGCGATTGAAGTTGAAAATATTGACCTCAATTACCGGCCGCGTGCCATTTATAGTTGGTCGGTTACCAATGTACAACATGCCTTGAAATGCCTGCCGGGCATGGTGCACGTGCACGGCATAGATGCCTTCGGCCGGCACAAGTTTGTGATGAGCATCCAGGTCGAGATTAGCCGTAGGGAAGCCCAAAACGCGACCCAGTTGGTCGCCCTTAATCACCCGCCCGGTGATGGCGTAGTTGCGGCCCAGGAACTGGCGGGCTGTACCCACATCTCCTGTTTGAAGGGCGACTCTGATCTTTGAGGAACTGATCGTTACGTGGTCAACGTCCTGAGCCGGGATTTCCTCCACGTCAAATCCATACTGCGGTCCGTTGGTCTGCAGTTCGGAGAAACTTCCTTCGCGGTTTTTGCCAAATCTATGATCGTATCCGATCACGAGTTTTTTGGTGCCCAGATTATCCACCAGAATTTCGGTAATGAAACGCACCGAGGAGATTTGGGAGAACTCGCGGGTGAAGGGTATTCGTACGAGGTGGTGAATGCCCTGCGCTTTCAGAAGTTCGGCTTTCTCTTCAAATGTATTAAGCAGCCGAAGCGATTGGTCGTCCGGGTAGAGCACCAGGCGGGGGTGTGGCCAGTAGGTTAGAACCACGGTTTCGCCCCGGTGCCGGCTTGCCACTTCCTTGAGCCGGTTGAGAATTTTCTGGTGTCCCAGGTGTACGCCATCGAACGTGCCGCTGGTTACAACGGCAAAGGGCAGGGGCCTGAAGTCGTCCAGGTGGTAGTAAATTCTCATAAACTCGCTACGACCAAATGCGGGTTACTCCATAACGATCAAAAGCAAGATCGCGCGAAATCACGGTTAAACCTTCTTCAGTTGCTTGTGCAATCAACATACGGTCAAAAGGATCCCGATGGTGAAAAGGCATGCCCATGACTCTCAGTACATGCGCGGTGGTAATCGGTAGTAACTGGAAGGTTGAGTTAGTTACTCCTCCGATTACATCCGGGAGCGGTTGCTCCAATTTTATTTTGCCGAGGCTTAATTTGATACTCAACTCCCATAAGCTGGCAATGCTCACGTAAATCTGCATTGACTCATTTCGGATTTGTTCACGTGTGGGTTCTGGAAGTTGATCGCTTTTCGAAAGAAACCAAATCAAGGCATGGGTATCGAGCAAATATCCACTCATCACATGTAGTCCTTGAAGTCTTCGAGCGGTGCATCAAAATCTTCGCTCATCCAGACTTTGCCCTGCAAGCTACCCTCCAATTTGGCTTTTGTCTTTTTCTCATATGTTAAATTTGCCTTCAGGGAAGCAATGAACTCCTCAACCTTCTTTTGCAGGCTAGCCGGAAGGGACTCAATCTGACGTTGCAGTTCTACAGCACTCATTGGTGCAAATTTACGTGTTTCACACAATTTGGGTTATTTCCACTGCCTGTCTAAGCGTAAACTCACCAATCCGGGTGCGGCACAGGGCCGACAGGTAAGCTCCAACACCCAACTCTTTTCCAAAATCCCGCACCAAGCTTCGGATGTAGGTGCCCTTTGAGCAAACAATCCGAAAGTCAACCTCAGGTGGCGCGATTCGCGTGATCTCAAAGACGGGAACGGATACTTTGCGTGGTTGAAGTTCAACTTCTTTGCCCTGCCGGGCAAATTTGTAAGCGCGCTTGCCGGCCACCTTAATGGCGCTGTGCACAGGCGGTACTTGCTCAATCTCCCCGGTAAGGTGTCTGGCCACTTCCTGAATCCGGGCCGGTTTAATGCCCGATATGTCCACCGGGTCACTCACCTCAGTTTCCAGGTCATGCGAAGGTGTCGTTTGGCCGATGACTAGCGTGCCCGTATATTCTTTCTCCCAGCCCATGAACTCTTCAATTCGCTTGGTCATTTTGCCGGTGCAGATAATCAGCAAGCCTGTTGCCAGGGGGTCAAGTGTGCCAGCATGGCCGATCTTCTTTATCTTCAACTTGTAGCGCAGCTTGTTCACTACGTCAAAGGAGGTCCACTCCAGCGGCTTGTTGACCAGCAGCACACGATCGTCCTGGCTTTCCATCAAACCATTTCCAATTGAACACCCAGGTAGTACAGGGTGAGAATAAGGGCACCTACACCAATGCGGTAGTAGCCGAAGATTTTGAACCCGTTTCGGCTCAGGTAACTGATGAAGGTGCGAATGGCAATCATGGCCACCACAAAAGCTACCACATTGCCGAGTGAGAGCAGGGCCAGTTCGTGGGCGCCAAATTGATGTCCATCAAGCAAGAATCTGAGCAACTTGTAACCTGTTGCAGCGGCCATGGTGGGCACGGCCAGAAAAAAAGAAAACTCAGCAGCCGTTTGCCGGTTTAGCTTAACCGCGAGCCCCCCGATGATGGTAGCGGCAGCCCTCGATACGCCAGGTGCAACAATGGCCAGCACCTGAAAGAAACCTATCTTGACTGCGGAAGGGTAGGAGACCGTGGTCAGTCCTTCGGTTTCGTTGCGTTGAAACAACCGGTCGACAAACAAGAAGAAAATGCCGCCAACGATAAGCGCCCAGCCGACAACATCCACCCGTTCGAGCAACGAATCGATGTAGTCGTTGAGCAGAAAACCAAAGACCCCGGCTGGCAAAAAGGCCAGTGCAAGTTTGAGGTAGAAGTGGATGTCCTTAAAAAAGCGCTTCCAATACAGAACTACCACGCTCAGGATCGCTCCCAGTTGAATGGCGATGGTGAACATCTTGGTGAAGGGGTCACTGGCTATGCCCATCGCAGAGGATGCGATGATCATGTGACCAGTAGATGAAACAGGAAGAAATTCGGTGAGCCCTTCCACCACTGCCAGCACAATGGCTTCGAAGTAGCCCATGCTTACTTTTTGTTAGGATCGCGAAGAATGGCAAAGATTTCCAAAACGAATCCGCCCAACACTACCATGGGACCGAGCGTGAGGCCCAGGAAGCCAAAGCCGTAGGGCTCGGAATCCAGTGACATGATGATGAAGCCAAGGGTGACTATGCCAAGGCCAAGGGCCATTAGCTGATAGTTTCGTTTTCCAAAGGGAAGTTTTCCAGACATGCTAGTAGAGTTCGTCAAGCGAAAGTTTAAGGTATTTGTGCACGGCCCTCCAGGTGCTGAGCAGCGCAACGAGAATGCCACCGGCCACGAGGGCAACCATAAGCAGCACAAGGCGGTCGTTGTTTTGAAGCAAGCCAATTTCTTCGATATGGCGGCTGGCAAATCGCAGGTTCGCCCACAGCAACCCGCAGGCCAGCAGTCCTGCCAACGCGCCATGTGCCATTGCGCGCTTGAGGAATGGCCATTGAATAAACCAGCGGGTGGCGCCCACCAGTTGCATGCTGCGGATCAGGAAGCGTTGGGAGAACAGTGCCAGGCGCAACGTGTTATGAATGAGCAGCACTACGACCACAAAAAGGAGCAAGGCTACACCTACGAGGATAAGTGCAATTTTGGTGACATTCTTGTTAACGCCATCGATGAAGTTTTCAACGAAGTAGGCTTCCAGCACGCCATCCATTTTCTCAACTTCGGTTTTGATTTTTTCCAGGCTGGCCTGATTCTGATAGGGTTCGGCAATGGTTACCAGAAAAGCATCCTTCAATGGGTTGTTGCCCATGAACTTCTGAAAGTCCTCACCGGTTTCGCGGATCATTTTTTCAGCCGCTTCTTCTTTGGAGATAAACGTGATCGCATTCTCTTTTCGGGCGGTGAAATAACTGCTGACCAGGTCGGTGCGCAATTGTTTGCGTTGCTTTTCGGAAACAGATCCTTTCAGGTACACCTGAATGTTGAGGTTTTCCCGAACCGAGCGCTCGAGTTCGCGTGAAAAGATCAACATGACACCGAAAACGCCCAGCACAAATAAGGCGAGGGTTATGCTGAACACCACGCTCACGAAGGGGTAGGTTCCCAGCTTCTTCTTCCGGGTGGTTCGGGGTGTCTCCATGGCCGGCAAAGATAGGCCCAATTCCGGATTATTGGGCATCAAAAAGGCCCCTTTCGGGGCCTTGGTTACTTACTTTTTGCGAAGTTCGCGCAGTTTCGAAATCAGCTGCGGATCGGTGATCGCAATCAGTTTTTGAATTGCGTTTGAGCCGCCATCCAGTTTGTAGTACCGGTTTTGATGGTACAGGAAGGCCAGGTGTTCTTCGTCTTGCACCTCGATAATTTCATAGAGCGTTTTATCGAAGTCGCCATAAAGAATCAGTGTGCCCTGATCGCGCTGGTAATGATTGTCGTACCGGCTGTTGGATACAACTTTCACCTCAAGAGGTTGCGTGTTGTTGTGTCCGGACACCGATTGAACGGGCTCTTCCCCGGGCTGCGTATCCGTGGTCAGTTCGGAGGACGGATCCATAACGTCCAGTTTCGGTTGCACCACCGGATTGGGTTCGGTGACCTTCGGTTTTACAGTTTCCGTTTTTTCTTGCTTCGCTTCAACCTGCTCTTTAACCGGTTCTGTCGACTCCGGAGTCACCTCGGGTGAGTCGTTAGGTGATTCCGGTGCAGGGGCTACTGTTTCGGTTTGAGGAGCTAGTTCTTCGTGAAGATCCGGACCAACATCTGCGCGCATGTACCACACCACTGCTGCGCCCACTACGGCAACAGCCGCGATACCTCCGATCCATTGAGTAAACGACACACTGCCCGGTATAGGCACTTGGTTCAGCATGGCTTTAAGCTCGGCTACGCGGGCCTGCCGCACACCTTCGATAATCTGCCGTTGCATATCAACTTCGGCCTTCAACGAGGGGTCGGATGTCAGTTGCTGTTCGAATGCTGCTTTTTCGCTTTCGCCCAGTTTGCCGGCCAGATAGTCTTCGATCAACTCAAAATTTGTCATACGATCAGTCTAAAAAGTCCTGGGCCGAGTATTGGGTTTTAACCAGTTCGTCCAGTTTTTGTTTACACTTATATTTCTTTGTCTTGGCGGTGTCGGTGTTCGCAAACCCCAATTTCTCGGCTATTTCCTGCATCGACATCTCATCAAAATAATAGTACATCAGCACTTTGCGGCACGTTTCGCCCAACTGCTCAAGGCACCGGGCAATGATTTTCTCCCGCTCCGGGCCGTCCATGTCGAGCGACTGAGCGGCATCTTTTTCCTCGTGCGACAATCTTTTCTTTCGGTCCAGTTCCTTTCTCCACAGATTTTGGCAAATGCTGTAGATGTAGGTACTGATTTTGGATGTCAGCACGAGGTTTCCGCTGCGTGCCTTTTGCCAAAAAATGACCAATGCCTCCTGGTAGATATCCCGTGCCTCGTCCTCGGTACCACTGTTGGTAATGACCAGTTTGGTCATCATCCGGTAGTACTTTTTATAGATCAGTTCCAGCGCCTTTTCATCGCCAGCACAGATGCGCTGAAACGTCTCCTGCTCGTTAATCTGAGCGCCTATTCTGAATACACGGTACGCCACAACTGGTAACCCTACGCTTGGTTTGTTTGTCCCATTATCCGATTAAACTACGGCTTTTTCGGTTGAATGGCATTAGGGCACCCGCAACCACGTCTGAGTCCGGTAAAACGGCCCGAGGTAACCTCTCACTTTCAGATTCTTTCCCTCCAGCCAAAGTTTGCACCGGTAGATACGTCCCACCTCAGGGTCCAGGATTTGGCCCCCGGTGTACTCGCCCCCGTCCGGTTCCATATCGCGGATGATCTCCATACCGAGTATCTTTCTCCGATGGCGGTTGTCCTCAGCCGGGCATTTGTCGCAAACCGGGTCGGGGTCATCCCCGGGTTTTGGGAATATCTGGACCACCTTCCCGAAGACTTTGCCCCCGGTTTCAAATATTTCGACAATGGATTTGACCTCTCCGGTAGCATCATCCACGCTTTTCCAGCGGCCGGTGATCTGCGCCCAGGCTGGCCCGGAATTGAGGAGAAACAACATTGCAGTGACAGGCAATACAAACTTCATAGCTGGTCGAAGATACACAAATGGCTAAAAAAAGCAGGCGGCCCCGAATTTCCGGAGCCGCCTGAGTTATTCTTGGTGCAAATGGGTTTACTGCTTTTCTACTTTGATAATCTCCATCTTTGGAGCATCCACCTTAACGGTTGCCGGATCTTTTTTCACCAACATCGGTGCAATGACCAAAGCCACCACCGACATTAGCTTCAACAAGATGTTCAGTGAAGGACCAGATGTATCCTTGAACGGATCACCTACTGTATCGCCAACAACCGCAGCCTTGTGCGGCTCCGACTTCTTGTAGTACATCTGTCCATTGATTTCCACACCCTCTTCAAAGCTCTTCTTGGCATTATCCCAGGCACCGCCTGCATTGGACTGGAAAATGGCCATCAACACACCGGAAACGGTTACGCCTGCCAGCATCCCGCCAAGGGCTTCAACACCAAAACCGGGGAGGAAGGCAATCACCACGGGTACCACCACGGCCATCAGACCGGGTATCACCATTTGTCTGATCGCGGCTTTGGTTGAAATCTCCACGCATTTGCCGTACTCCGCTTTTCCGTCTGCCTCATGGAAGATGCGCTGATCGTCAGCACTCCAATCTTTCATTTCTTTGTCACCGTTCTTCTTCATTACGGCAAGAGCCGCTTTGAGGGCCGGTATATCGCTAAACTGGCGTCTGACTTCTTCAATCATGCTCATAGCTGCACGACCAACGGCACCCATTGCCAGCGCTGAGAACACAAAGGGCAACATGCCACCAATAAACAAGCCGGCCATAACATTGGCCTTCGACACGTCAATGGCCTTCAGGTTGGCTGTGGTCATAAAGGCTCCAAACAAAGCCAGCGCGGTTAACGCGGCAGAGGCGATCGCAAACCCTTTTCCGATTGCAGCGGTAGTATTGCCAACAGCATCCAGTTTGTCGGTGCGCGAACGCACTTCTTTCGGGAGCTCCGACATTTCGGCTATACCACCGGCATTATCAGAAATTGGTCCATAGGCATCAACTGCCAGCTGGATACCCAGGTTGGAGAGCATGCCTACAGCGGCAATGGCAATTCCGTAAAGGCCACCGTAGTTAAACGCGCCAATGATGGCTAGCGCAATAATCAAAATCGGAAACATAGTCGACATCATCCCGACACCGAGACCGGCAATGATGTTGGTGGCTGCACCCGTTGACGACTGACGAACGATTGACAACACTGGCTTCTTACCCATGCCGGTGTAGTATTCAGTAATTAATCCGATAACGACACCTGCCACTAAACCGATGACGGTGGCGATGAAGATACCGGTTGATGTATACACGGTGAATTCACCCGGGTTGTTGTACAGCGGGTCGCTATACTGCCAGGTTTCGGGTAACATGGCTTTGATGATGAACCACGAGGCTACGATCATGATGAGTGAGGAAACAATCTCACCTGTGTTCAGTGCCTTTTGAGGATCGCCTCCTTCCTTTACCCGTACAAAGAAGGTGCCCAGGAATGACATGATGATGCCGACTCCGGCCAGTGCCAACGGCAGAATAACCGGGGACAAACCGTTCATGAAGTCGGGGTTGGCAAATTCGGCAAGACCCATGAAAGCCGCACCGAGTACCATAGTACCTACAATTGAGCCTACGTAAGATTCAAAAAGGTCGGCACCCATACCAGCAACATCACCTACGTTGTCGCCCACGTTGTCGGCAATCGTAGCCGGGTTAAGCGGGTGATCTTCCGGGATTCCGGCTTCAACTTTACCCACCAGGTCGGCACCCACATCGGCAGCCTTGGTATAGATACCTCCGCCCACACGTGCGAACAACGCGATAGACGATGCACCGAATGAGAAACCGGTGATAATGGTGATAACCTTGTTCAGGTTTTCCTGTGTATCAACCCCAAACTGATTGGCGTAAATAATGAACAGCGTGCTGAGACCCAAGACGCCAATACCAACCACGCCCATACCCATTACCGATCCACCGGTGAATGCAACCTCCAGGGCTTTGCCCAGGCTAGTGCGCGCAGCGTTGGTGGTGCGAACGTTGGCTTTAGTGGCCACACGCATGCCAATGAAGCCGGCCAGGGCCGAGCAAAAAGCACCGAAGGCGAACGACAGTCCCACCAAAGGATGCGAAGTTTCGCTGTCGGCTGTGAAGGCCAGCAGGAGGGCCACACACACTACGAATATGGCCAGGATCTTGTACTCCGCTTTCAGGAAGGCCATAGCGCCTTCAGAAATGTGGTTGGCGATTTTTTTCATCTTGTCGGTGCCGGCATCCTGTTTGTTTACCCAGGCTGTTTTCCAGGCTACATACAACAAGCCCAACAATCCGAATACCGGTAGGGCGTAGATTAGATTTTGCATAAGAGGTTAACTGTTTTTCGGTTTAAAAACGTCTCGTTCAAAAGGCGCTTTGTAAAAAGTGCCGCAAAGATAGAAGAAGGGTTAAAATATTAAAATCTGGCGGTTTTGCGCAGATTTGGGCCTATCAGAGGCTGTACAGCGCCTGCAAGGCCGCCCAGAGTTTTTGTTTAAGTTCCTTGTTGGCGCTAAGCTGGGATAAGGGCGGTGCGTGGAGGCAGCGCGTGGTTCCCCGGTCGGTTATCCTGAACGTCTCGTCAAATCCTTCAGCAAATAGTACGGCTCGGTCGGGCTGGTCGGCCTGCGGAATTGCCTCCAAGGATGAACCCCGAATAACGCGAACCGTTTCGGGCGAGCGTTTGAGCGCTCCAAGGATTTTATAGAGTTGATCCTGATCGGACCGTGGTAAGGCCTGCCATTCTTTGGGAATCAGCACCACATCCAAAGTCGGAACCCGGTAGAGATCCTCAGGGAAGAGCAACTCTTGTGTGCGGTCCATTCTTATTTGATCTCAAAAATGGATTTCAGTTCGTTGGCCTCTGAGGGCTTCATTCGCCCGGCCAGAATCAGTCGAAGCTGGCGCCTGCGGAGCGCGCCCTCGTACAATGCTTTCTCTTCTTCATTGGTAGGCTCAATCTCGGGTACGTCAATTGGCCGGCCACTTTGGTCGACCGCGACAAATGTAAAGTAGGCACTGTTGCTTTCAATTTTTTTACCGGAGGGAACATCCTCAGCCTCCACATCAATTCGCACTTCCATTGACGAACTGAATGCGCGTGTTACCCGTGCACGCAAGGTCACCACGTGGCCAAGCATAATCGGATGGCGAAAAGAGATGTTATCCACAGAGGCCGTAACCACAATCCGGTTGGAATGCTTCTGGGCCGAAATGGCGGATACAATATCCATCCAGTGCATGAGGCGGCCGCCCATCAGATTGTTTAATGTGTTGGTATCGTTGGGTAAAACCAACTCCGTCATGCTGACGAGTGACTCTTGCGGTGTTTTTTTCTTTCGGTACATCGATCAATTGATTCTGCCGCAAAGGTAATTAAACTACACTGGCTATTCCTTCCATCCCTTTTCCCCAAGTAGGGGCACAAACGCGAAATACTCGAACTCTTCCTTCATCAGTTTGCCTTTCACTTTTCGAATGCGAACCATCTTTTGCTTTTCCAGATCGCCAACCGGGATTACCAGCGTGCCGCCCTCGGCAAGTTGTTCGGTGAGCGCATCCGGCACTACTGGTGCACCGGCCGTAACCAGGATCTTGTCATACGGGGCCTTGGCCGGGTACCCTTTCGAGCCATCGCCAAAAAGGAAAAAAGGATTGTAACCGAGGGTTGGAAGAAAATCGCGGGTGCGCTCAAAGAGTTTGCGATTGTATTCAATTGTGTACACTGTTGCGCCCATCTCGATCAGTACAGCCGCCTGATAGCCCGAACCGGTTCCGATCTCCAGCACCTTGTCGCCTTTTTTTACCTCAAGTTTTTCGGACTGAAACGCCACCGTAAAGGGTTGCGAAATTGTCTGCCCCTCGCCAATGGGGAATGCCTTGTCTTCATAAGCATGATTGAGCAGGGCGTCATCAAAAAAGACGTGCCTGGGCACTTTGCCAATTGCCTCCAAAACGGCCTCGTCCCGGATCCCTTTGTCCCGCAATTTCTTTACGAGTTTGTTTCGCAAACCACGCTCCCGATATCCGTCTGACTTCATTAAAGGCATATTGTTAAATAATTGGTAATGAGTGATTTGAGTTGATATCCCTTTAAATTGATCCCGTTTGCAGCATTTCTGCAGAAGCCCAAAAAAGCCCAAAATTTGGCCGTTTTCAAAGTTTGGGAATTTCTTATAGGAAAAGTGAAACCATACGGCATAATTTTGGGTTCTCATGAGCACAGTGAAAAACTATTTTGCCATAGCGTTTACCTGTGTTTACCTGACCCTAACAGTAGGAGTGGCCAAAACCACACACTACTGTATGGGCAGGGATAAAGGCACTTCCTTTTTTACCTTTTCGGCCCCCGGTTGCGCGTGTTTCATGCCCGAGGGCCATACCATGCCCTGTTGTGAGGATGAGCACGACCGCGTAGTGCTCGAGGCTGACCAATCGCTAACGCAGCCCGTTACGTTGAATCCTTTGGTTCCGGTGTTGTTGGAGGTTTTTGAGATGCCGGTATTGTCCGAGTCGGGCAGTGTTGCCCAGATTTTTGGCGATGTTCAGTTGCAGCCCGACCGGCCACCTCAGGTGCCGTTGTTCATGTTCCATTGCTCCCTGAAGCTGGAAGCAAGCTTAAGTTGATTCACACCGCAGATGCGGTGCCCTAGTCGTTTACAGCAGTCAACTTAACATTCAAAAAATCATGAAATCAATTATCTCGTTTTTCATTCTTGTATTAATCGGTTCAACTGCAGCTCTGGCCCAGAGCAAAGTCGAGAAAATATCTATTACGGTGTACGGTAACTGCACGATGTGCAAAAACCGAATTGAAGCAGCCCTGGATCACAAGGGAATCAAGACAGCAGTCTGGAGTGCGAAGACAAAAAAACTCGATGTTGTGTATGTCCCCTCAAAAATCACCGAGCAACAAATTCATGAGATTGTTGCTTCCGTTGGGCATGATACCGACAAGGTAAAAGCAAAAGACGAAGTGTATTCCGATCTTCCGTTTTGCTGCCTGTACCGCGACCACGATCATAGTGGCATGAAAGACAATCGCTAATCGCGCACTTGTCGTATGAAACATTTTGTAATCGCGGCTGCGATTGCCGCATTGTCGTTTACCGCCAACGGTCAGAAGTTAATGGGCCTGGTGGTGGAGAAAAATGCGAAGGGTGTGGATCAACCCTTACCGGGGGCCAACGTGTACTGGCTGGGAACTTCTATTGGAACGACCACCCGCGACAATGGTGTCTTTATGATCGACCGCCTGGCGGGAGCCGACAGGCTGGTGGTGAGCTACGTGGGCTATCGCGCAGATACGCTGTTGATCACCGATCAAACGAGCATTAAAGTTGAGCTGGCGGCCGACAATGAGCTGCAGGAAGTGGTCGTGGAGGGCTGGCGGCCTACATCGCGCGTTGACCTCGCGAGCAGCATTAATACCGTTATAATGGATGAAAAGGAATTGTTCAAAGCTGCCTGTTGTAACCTTTCTGAGAGTTTTGAAACCAACCCGTCAGTCGATGTTGCATTCACCGATGCTGTTACTGGTACGCGTCAGATTCAGATGCTCGGTCTCTCTGGACCAAACACGTTAATCAGTCTGGAGAACATGCCGGGCGTGCGGGGGCTTGCCTCCAGTCAGGGCATTCAGTTTGTGCCCGGCACCTGGATCAATTCCATTCAAGTCACGAAGGGAGTTGGTTCGGTGGTGAACGGGTACGAAAGCATCGCGGGTCAGCTTAATGTTGAATTGAAGAAGCCCCAGGAGAGCGACAAGGTTTACCTCAACGGTTACGTTAACAATGCCGGTCGGGTAGAGGCTAACGCCATCGTTACCTCGCAGGTGACTCCGAAGTGGGCCACCACCACGTTGTTGCACGTCAGCGCCCGTCCCTTTGAAATGGATCAGAATGGCGACACGTTTTTGGATTTTCCGCTTGGTTCGCAGGTCAACCTGGTGAATCGGTGGGTGTATAATTCCGGTACAGGCTGGCTGGGACAGCTATCCCTGAAATACCTAAATGACCAAAAGATTGGAGGTCAGACAGGTTTTGACGCGGAGGATGACAAATTTACCACGACCCGCTACGGATTTGAGATTGATACCCGCAGGCTGGAGTTAGTCGGCAAACTGGGATATCAGTTTCCTTCCAAGCCTTACAAAAGTGTGGGCTTTCAGTTTACTGCGCTCACCCATGGCCATGATAGTTACTATGGGTTCAATGTGCATGATGCTACTGAGAACTCCGGGTACTTCAACCTGATCTATCAGTCGATCATTGTCAACACCCAACACAAGTTTAAGACCGGTGTCAGTTTCCTGATGGATGACTTCACCGAGCGTCTGGCGCGAGCCGATGGCGCCATGTTGCCCGTTGATTTTGATCGTAGTGAGCGCGTGCCAGGCGCCTTTTTTGAATACTCGTATGATGACCTCAAGCGGTTTTCAGTCGTGGCTGGCCTCCGGGTGGATCAGCACAACCTGTTCGGTACTATTGTCACTCCGCGAATCCACACCAAGTTGAATATCACCGAGACAACTACATGGCGTCTATCGGGCGGCACGGGGACCCGCGTAGCCAACATCATCGCGGAGAACACCGGGTTCCTGGTGTCGTCAAGAGTATTCAATAGACAGTTTCGTCAGAGCAATTCTGCCTATGGATTCAAACCCGACCGGGCTTTGAATGTTGGCACAAACCTTCAGCAGGATTTTACGCTCAATTATCGGCCAGGTTCGCTCAGTGTAGACTACTTCTACACCAAGTTTCTTAATCAGGTGGTGATGGATCTGGATGCCAACCCTCAGGCTGTATCGTTTTTCGGGCTTCAGGGCGAATCCTTTTCCCATAGTTTGCAGGTGCAGCTCGACTACCAGTTGGTAAGGCGATTTGATGTGCGGCTGGCCTATCGGTTCCTGGATGTGCAGACCGATTATCTCAATGGTCGTTTAGAACGCCCGATGATTTCGCGCCATCGTGCATTTTCCAATTTTGCCTATACGACCAAATCGAAATGGAATTTTGACCTGACTGTGCAATGGCTCGGCAAACAGCGGTTGCCGAATACGGCCTCGAACCCGGCACCGTACCGGTTAACGGATTACTCTGACGATTATGTTCTGGTGAATGCGCAGGTGGCTAAGGATATCAACGAGCGCTGGAGCGCCTACGTTGGAATTGAAAACCTGACGAATTTCAGACTCACGGATCCGATCATTGCTGCATCCGAGCCGTTCAGTCCGTATTTTGATACAAGCCTGGTGTGGGGTCCTGTGTTTGGTCGCATGGCATATGCCGGCTTTCGTTTCAGGATTAAATGATACAGCGGTTGTTTAGTCCCGGCCGATCAAAATGAAAGGCGCCCAATGGAAGGGTGTGATCTTCGGGTTATCCTTCATCAGTTGCAGCTTTGCCTCGCGTAGCGCACGTGAAAAAGGATGCCCGAAGGTTACAACCGGCCTGTAGAAGTTAACCATTAGTTGTGCAGTGGATTCATCCGCCACACTCCAGTAGGATACGATCAGGTTTTTTGCCCCCGCATATAGCAGCGCTCGCGAGAGTCCGATAACACCTTCGCCCCTCGAAATCTTTCCCAACCCGGTTTCGCAGGCGGAGAGCGTAACAAGCCGGGCATTAAACCGCAGGTTGTAAAGCTCTCCGGAATACAACTGGCCATCTTCCTGGTTGCCGGGCGACATGAAGATGCGCGATAACTCTGGCTGATTTTCGTCAACTACTCCGTGGGTAGCCAGGTGAATGACTTCGTACTTCGAGAGCGACTCAGACTTCAAAGCTTGTTCGGAGGCATCATCCCTGACCAACCGATTGACTGTATACTTGTGTTGAGCAAGCAGGTTGCTGATTTCCTGGAGTTCCTGCTCGGTGCCGGGCAGCGCAGCCAGCGTTGTTTCCGGGAATTCCACGGGCGCGCACATAAGCGCGTTGGCGGGTTCCGAATTGCCGGGTTGTGCGGCTTGCAACATTCCAGCAGAAAAAAGATAGGAGGTGGCATACTTGCGCACCAGGTAGGGGTAGGAGGCAAAGTTGGCGGGCCGAGGCCGGCTCAGAGGTAACACCTCAAACGGGATGGCGCTCAACCGGCCGGCTGGTAAGAAGATGATGTGATCAACTGAACCGGGCAGCTTGGGGAGAAGCAGTTTGCCCAAGGGGCCTGCCGTGCGCTCAAAGGTTTCATAATTCTGAAACTGAAGGCTATTTCGCAGGCCGGTGATGTATCGCTCAAAGTTCTCAGGCAACGTTCGGGTATGCATCCGGTAATGGCCGGAGGTAACGACAAAAATGAAGAGTCGCGATTTTGCTTCGTCCAGAAAGTAACTGATCAACGCTTCATTCGCCAAAAGTTTGCTTTGGACCTGGCGCAAGTTCATGGTTGAGCGGCTAAATTTCAGATTGTAATAGCCGGGATAATTTTTCTCCAACGCGGCAACGAACTGTTGATAGTCGCGGTTAAGTTGAAAAAGTTCTTGCCGCAGGGCTTGTTCCGTTCCGGCATCCGGCTTTTGCGCAAGTTTCTGAGCTACCAGGGCCAGCCGGGCTTTCAGATCGGATTCTTCGCGCAGCAAGCTTTCAGGAATATTGGCAAATGATTTCGCATTCGACTCGGCAATAGCATCCTGCAGTACTGCCGACTTACTCTTTTCAGCAAAGTAAAATGCCATCTCGGCATAGCCCTTTCGGTCTGTCAGGGCAGTGAGACTTAACTGGTGGCAAACGCGAACTGCGTTGGCGTATACCGACTGGGCATTAGAACTCAGGTTGATCTTATCCGTTTCCAGGTTGATCTGCTGCCGCAGCCGGTCAATAAGAGTGTCAGCTGCATGCAGCGCGGAAAGACTGGTTTCGAGATCGCGCTGCTTCAGTGTTTTGCCAAAATGCCGTTCTTCCCAGGCGAGCGCTTTTCCGTTCAGGCTGTTGAGCAGTACAAAACCGTCATCGAAGTTGGCAGTGGCCGGGTTCGTCTCAGTACGTTCGACATCAAACCCACTTACATTTGCCATCATACTACGGTGGTAGGCCCATATGGACGAATCGAACTGGGCTTGAAATAAGAATAGTTCGCCCAATGAATTCCAAACGCGTGCTGCTTCCGGGTGTCGTTTTCCGTAACTGGTCTCAAATTCGCGCAGTGCATTGGCGTAGTAATCGCGGGCAGCAGTCAGGTTACCCATTTCCCTATAAGTAAGGCCCAGGTTATACTCAACAAAGCCTTTCGAAGGATGGGAGCCGGCATAAATCGCATTCCAAATGGAGCGGGCTTGTTCAAAATCGTTTACCGCATCGCCATATAATTTGAGTTGCCGGTACGCCACCCCCATATTGGTGTGCGCAATGGCTACTTTGGGATGAGTATCGCCCCTCAGTTCCCGGTAAATCGCCAGCGCCATTTCGTAATAGTCCAGAGCTTTGTCGGGGTCCACCTCAAAATAGATAAGCCCCAGATCGTTGTACGATGCCGCCATCAGTTCCGATCGGGGTTGTACAATTTTCTGGCGGATAGCCAATGCCACCTGCATTTGCTGTTCGGCCTGCGCAGCCTTTCCCTGCTGGAGGTATGCGGAACTTAAAATGGCCAGTGTTTCGGCTGCTTCCAGCGATTGACCCTGCCCGCTCTTTTGAAAGCCCTCCAGCGCAGTATTCAACTCATCAATAGCCAGATCGGAGCGTCCCTGGTTGAGGTGAAGAAAACCGCGCACGGTTAGCACGCGGGCGCCCGCTGTTTGCGGATCCAGTGACGACACGATCCCGGATGCTTCGGCAAACCTGCCCATCCGGATAAGTACGTCTGCTTTTTGAAGTTGGCGGGTGGCGTTATTCGGTTGAGCGCGAAGCTCAATCTCAAGTTGCTCAAGTGCCTCGGCATAGCGGGCATCGGCCAATAGGTCTTCCAATGTTTGCGCAGGTAACGTGGCGGAGGCAAACCACAGGGCGAGAAGTAGAACGATGCGCATCTTAGAAACGGTAGCTGTAGCCAATACTCGACACGAAGTTGCGGGTAAGTCCATCTGGCTCGCGTTCGCGCTGCACAATCTTGTGGCCGAGGAGCAGGCGCATGCTCGAGCGTACGTTGAAGTTATAGCCCAAAGTGAAAATCCCCGAAAGGGCAAGCCCGCTCGTTTCAGGTACTTTTGCGCGTTGCCCATTATCGCGTGTAATTTCATCTTTGTTCAGCCGCCAAATCGGCAGTAATCCCAACGATGCGTTGAACCGGGCAAACCGAAAATTTCGCTCCGCGCGCAACATAACGTCTGTGCCGCGTTGTAACTGGTTGGATTGCGAATACTTCAAAATGTATTCCTGATCTTCTGTGCTGGCTTCCCACGTCTTCCACAAAAACTCGTTGCCATTCCGATTCAACGGAATTTGAATACCCGTAGCGAATAACCACTTACGGCTTATCAGCGAGACACCGGAGATCAAATCATACGTACCCAGGGAGGTTTGATAATACATGGGCAGCGGCAGACCCTCGGCCGAGAGCAGGTTTGAGTTATTCGCTGGCAGCTTTCCACCCATCGACAAATTGATATCGAACTGATCGGACGAGTAGATATTTCGTGTGAAACACAATGAAATGTCGCTGATGGTACCTGTTTCGCCCAGCTGGCCGCGCACGAATTGGTAGGGGAGTTTCACCTGGATGGAATTCTTGTTACCCACGCTGAAATTAAACTCGGCTGTGGCTGCATACACAATGGGCGTAAGGGTGGTGGTGCCGCGATAAAAACTCAGATCGAAAGAGCTGAGTTTGAGCTGGGCTCTTTTGTTGTAAGGTTGATCGGGCTTCATAGCGCCCATGGTGCAAAAGCCGGCATCGCTGCAACCCTGCGCGAGCGCATTACCGACTGCCACCAGCATCGCGAGGGAAAATAGGAACAAACGCATCGGAGGCGAATATACTAAAATAACCAGGTGAACCGTGCGGTTAATGACCGCCCAGCGACATGTTGTCGATTGAGGCAAGCTCAATAATCTTCTCGTACTCTGCCGGGCTCAGATCGTTGAAGAAGTAGTGAATCGGATCTACCTGCTTTCCGTTGATCAGCACTTCGTAGTGGAGATGGGGTGCGGTTGAGAGCCCGGTGTTGCCCACGTAACCAATGAGATCTCCTCGTCTTACCCGCTGACCCTTCCGCACAGAAAATCCGTGCATGTGGGCATATCGCGTGCGGTAGCCAAAGCCGTGATCGATTTCCACCATTTTACCGTAGCCGCTGAAGTTAACCTGTACTTCTTCCACTACGCCATCAGCAGTTGCGTAGATGGGCGTACCGATGTTGGCTGAAAAGTCAATACCCGTATGCATCTTTCGCACCCGGTAGATCGGGTGAATGCGCACGCCAAAGCCCGAAGCAAGACGAATGAGCTCTTTGTTGGATACGGGCTGAATGGCCGGAATGGCGGCCAACAACATTTCCTTCTTTGCCGCCAGTTCCACCACTTCATCCTGCGATTTGGTTTCGATGTACATCTTGCGCTTCAACCGATCCACGCTCTCGGTGAGGTCAACAATGATGTTCTCATGGAGTATATTTTTCTCGCGAATCATTTCATAACGGTCGCGACCGCCAATGCCGGCTTCGCGGATGCTTTTCTCGATCGGCTCGGCACCCAATACGGCCCGGTAAATGTTATCATCCCGGAACTCCATATCGGCCAGAATCTTGTTAAGGCGGTCAACTTCAATCTGGAGGTTGTCATAATAGTACTCCAGTTCCTTCACTTCGTTTTTCAACATCAGTTCCTTGGGTGATTCGAAGTAGTTGACATACAGGAGCAGCAAGCCGGCCGCCATGGCCAGGGTAAGGAAAACAATGCCGAGGAAGTTCAGGATGATATCGCCCGTACTTGTCTTAACACGTTCGTACTTACACGTTTCCGTGTCGTAGTAGTATTTGATTTTCGCCATTCAGATCAAAAAGTTTGGTTCGGTAAAGCCAACTACCTAAACCTGAGGCCGGAAAACCTTGATCACGGCTTCATGGCATTCCAGATAGGGCCCGCCAATCAAGTCGATGCAGTATGGTACCGCTGGGAAAACCGCATCGAGGCATTGGCGAATAGCCTTTGGTTTGCCGGGTAAATTTACAATTAATGTTTGATTGCGGATACCGGCAGTCTGGCGCGAGAGGATAGCCGTTGGCACATACTGCAGGCTTACCTGGCGCATCAATTCTCCAAACCCGGGCATCATCTTTTGGCAGACGGCTGCCGTGGCTTCGGGTGTTACATCGCGGGGGGCGGGGCCAGTGCCACCGCTGGTCACAATCAGGCAACAGCCCTGTTGGTCCGCCATGTCAATTAAGGTCTGCTCAATCAGGTTCTGCTCATCCGGAATTACCGCATAAACTTTTTCCCAGGATGACTTCAGGTACTCACTCAACGTACTTACGATGGCCTTGCCGGGAATGTCCTCGTAGATTCCCTGGCTTGCGCGGTCAGAGACGTTGATGATGCCGATGACAATCTTTTTGTTCACGACTTCAAAAGGGCGGTGTCGGATTTCCAGCGACCTTTATGGAATACCTGCCGCCCTTTGTTTATGCCTTTGCGCAATTCTTTTTGCTGGCCGGCCGGTAGCGCAATTACCTCTTTGCATTCCTCTGAGCAACATCCGTTATACGTTTTGGCGCACTCCTCGCACTGGATGAACAGGAGGTGGCATCCATCATTCTTGCAATTGGTGTGCTGGTCGCACGGCTTTCCGCACTGGTGGCATTTGCTGATGATGTCATCTGAGATGCGTTCTCCTAGACGTTCGTCAAAGACAAAGTTTTTGCCAATGAATTTGTTTTCAAGCCCATGTTCTTTAACCTGCCGTGCGTACTCGATTATTCCGCCTTCCAGTTGAAACACATGGCGAAACCCGTTATGCTTCATCCAGGCGCTGGCTTTTTCGCAGCGAATCCCGCCCGTGCAGTACATGAGGATGTTTTTATCTTTCTGATCGGCCAATTCCTGCTTCACCACCTGCAATTCCTCGCGAAAGGTGTCCACATCCGGGGTAATGGCATTCTTGAAATGACCTACCTCGCTTTCGTAATGGTTGCGCATGTCGATAATCACGGTGTTCGGGTCATCGGCAAGGCGGTTAAACTCATAGGCATTGACATGAATTCCGCAGTTGGTTACATCAAACGATGAATCGTTGAGGCCATCGGCTACGATTTTTTTTCGAACCAGAATCTTGAGTTTAAAGAATGATTTCCCTTCCTCCACCGCTTTGTTCAGTCGAATGCCGTTGAGGAACGGAATAGCATAAATCAGTGACCGGAATTCATCAAAGTGCTGAGCGGGTACACTAAGCTGTGCATTGATGCCTTCTCCGGCCACATAAATCCTCCCTCGTACGTCCAGCACATTCCACTTCAGGTAAAGTTCATCGCGAAAGGCTGCCGGGTTTTCGATGTTTTGGTATTTGTAAAAGGACAGGGTTACCCGGGGCGTATGATCTGCCTTCAGTTGTTCTTTCAATTCTTTTCCGTTGACCCGGTTATGGAGTTGCATCGTTAACACTATGAGTTTTTAGGGAGCCTTTTCCGGTTGCAGTTGTCCGCGAATCAATTTGTTATACTCGTCACATGTTAGCGTGCCCTTTTGGTGACAATACCCGCAGGTCTTGTACGAGTCTTGCCCCAGGTACCCTTTGCGTATGATGACGGTTGTTCCGGCACACACGGGGCAAACCACCTTGCCGGAGGGTCCGCAATCGATGAGGAAGTCGCGGCTGAATACTTCCACCGCATTTCGGGTTTGTTCCTTGCGGGCATTTACCAAGGCTGCCTCCGATTTCTTTAACAAATCCGCGGCTTCTGCCGAAAAGGAACCGCTTGCACCTTTCAACTGAATATACTTCGACAGCCAATCGATGCTTTGCTTATACTGACCGAGGTAGTAGGAATTTTTTCCAAAATAGAACGCAAGCTCTGACGGCACGCTTTTGAAAGCCGCGAGCATGTTCCGAAACTCCTGATCAGCCTTCACGTAGTCGCCCCGGTCCATAATCCGGGCCGCGGAGTCCAGCCAAAGCTGATTGTTTCGTTGCTGTTCCTGTGCCCGCTGCTCCTGTGCCAGCCGAACTTTCTCGCGCTGATCGTCTTGTGCGTGTACACTTGTATACAGGGCCGCCAGGGCAAAACACAACCAGTTTATTCTTTTCACTCGTTTATCAATTCTTCTTTCGAAATGCCCAGCCAGGCCAATGCAGCCCGATGGAAAATATCCGCCTTTGCCTCGCTATCAAGGTCCATCTCTTCAATAAACCTGCCAATTTCCAGATCGCCCAGCGGGAAAGGGTAATCGCTACCCAGTGTAATATGCTGAGTTCCGATCATCTTAATCACGTACCGGAGCAATTCCGGATCGTGAGTCACGCTGTCAATCCAGAATTTGCCCAGGTATTGACGTGGGTCTATCGCATTGTCGATGGCCACCAGGTCGGGTCGGCATTCAAATCCATGTACAATGCGGCCAAGGGTAGGCAGAAAAGATCCGCCTGCATGAGCAAAATTGACCCGCAGGTTAGGTAGTCGCTCGAAAACACCTCCAAAAATCATCGAGCAAATGGCGCGCGATGTTTCGGCCGGCATTCCCACTAACCACGGCAACCAGTAGCGTTGCATGTGCTTTTCGCCCATCATCTCCCAAGGATGAACAAGTAAAGCCAGATCAAGCTTCTCGCAGGCTTCAAAAATAGGGAAGAAGCGATCTTCGTTCAGATTTTCATTGTTGATGTTCGACCCAATCTGGATTCCGCGCAGGCCAATCTTCTTGCACCGCTGCAATTCTTTGATCGACAATTCGGTGTCTTGCATGGGCAGTGTACCCAGCCCGATGTACTGCCGCGGGAAATCTTCCACTAGCTGGGCAATGTGGTCATTCAGATAGCGGGCAACATCATAGCCATCCCGCGGCTTGGCCCAATAGGCAAACATAACCGGAATGGTGCAGACCACCTGCACCTGGGTATTAAACTGCAGATACTCTTCGATACGCAGATCGGGGTTCCAGCAGTTTTCTTTTATCTCGCGGAAGAACTGGTTGCCACGCATCATCTTGGCAAACCCCTTTTTGTGGTGCTGCAGGTAGATGAAGTCACCATAACCGAACTTTTCACTCCAATTGGGGAGCTTCTTCGGCAGAATGTGGGTGTGACTGTCGATCTTAAGCATTTGACTAACCAGCAAGCCACAAATTTACGAAAACGTTTGTGCTCTGTGGTTCGGGTGCACAAACTGATATAAATCATGCAACACTTTGCTTGCCAGGTAGACCCCAGGCAGCTCGCGCGCATTACCTTTGCCTGGTCATTCTAAAATTTCTGCAGATGAAGAAGCCGGATAAGAAGATGCTAAAACTGATGGTATCGCTGCTCGTCCCGGTTCTTGTTCTGGCGCTGCCGGCTTCCATTTTTCCAAGTGGCTTCACGATCGTTGAACAGCGTGTGATTGCATTGTTTTTGTTTGCCGCCCTTTTCTGGATTCTGGAGCCGGTGCCCATCTATGCTACCTCCATGCTGATCATTGTGCTGGAGTTGGTTTTGTTATCGGATAGCAATGTGATTTGGTTGCGAAGTGGAGAGCCAAATTATGGATACGTACTTACCTACCGCGAAATCATGGGTACTCTTGCATCGCCCGTTATTATGCTTTTTTTGGGTGGATTTTTTCTGGCTGTAGCGGCCACCAAATACCAGTTGGATGTAGGCATTGCGGGCGTGTTACTGCCTCGTTTTGGTAAAAACCCCAAAGTAGTGCTGCTTGGGTTAATGAGCATTTCGGCCATTTTTTCGATGTTCATGAGCAATACAGCTACTACGGCCATGATGTTGTCGATACTCATTCCCGTGCTTAACGTTTTTTCAAAAGATGATCCGGCCCGAACGGCCTTTGTGGTTGGCATTCCCGTTGCCGCCAACATTGGCGGTATGGGAACACCGATCGGCACCCCGCCAAACGCCATCGCGCTCAAGTTTATGGTGGACATGCCGATTACGTTTGGCAAATGGATGGCATTTGGCGTTCCACTGGTTTTAATTTTACTCGTCATGGCGTGGTTTTTTATAACCCGACTTTGGCCTATGAGGGCAAAGTCCGTTGAGTTGTCCCTGGCTGGATCATTTTCAAGATCTCCAAAAGCGGTGATCGTATATACCACGTTTGCATTAACGATCTTACTTTGGATCACTGATTTTCTTCATGGTATGAATTCGTACGTGGTGGCGCTTTTACCGGTTGGAGTTTTTTTAAGTACCGGTGTGATCAATAAAGAAGATCTGAAGTTAGTCAGTTGGGAGGTGCTGTGGTTGGTTTCAGGGGGTATTGCCCTTGGTTTGGCTTTGGAGAAAAGCGGTCTTGCCGTGAGGATTATATCGTTGATTCCATTTAATACATTTCCAGCCGTTGCTGTTTTGATTTGTGCGTGCCTTGTGGGTTTGTTTATGGCAAATTTCATGTCGCACACCGCCACCTCAAATCTGGTTTTGCCGCTTGTGGCAGCGTTAGGTACAAGCGTTTCCGGCCTGCAGTCTGTTGGGGGTAGCAGTCAAATTGTGCTAGCCACAACCATGGCTATATCGCTGGCTATGTCACTACCGATTAGTTCGCCTCCCAATGCCCTCGCCCATGCCACAGGCGTCATTCAAACACGCGATCTGATGAAGATTGGAGTATTGGTGGGCGTGGTGGGATTACTGGTCGTGCTGGCGCTGAATTGGATTCTTGTATCGACTCAATTTTTACAACAACCATGAAGGCGCGGCTGGTTGTACCCGAGGATTTTGAAGAAGTCAAAAGCAAGTACTTCGCTGATCCGGCCCGCTATCAGGAGGTAAAAGCAGGTGAGGTGCTCCTTTCTGAGGGAGAGTACAACGACAAGCTTTACCTGATTCTCGAAGGCGCGTTTACGGGTTATTTGCGCGATGATCAGGGAAACAATGTTGAAGTTTTCCACAGCCGGGAGAACATGTTTGTCGGTGTGTATAGCTTCTTCAGCAATCAACACCTGAGTTACATGTCAATCGTAGCGGATGTTGACAGTCGCGTGGCTTACCTCGATCGCGATGAACTACCGACCACACCCGACCAGTTTGCTCTGGATTTTTTACCGGTGCTGATCAGTGAAATTTATGCGCGTCAGTCACTCACCCAGCAATTGAATTTTGAACGCCAGCGGGCTATGAAGAAATTAGCCGAGGCTGAAAAGATGGCTACGCTCGGGCAACTGGCGGCTGGGCTGGCTCACGAACTCAATAACGCCATTGGCATTTTGGAGAGTAATACCCAACGACTTACTGATTCGATGGATTTGTATCTCAGGGACCGCAAGTGGCAGCCCATTTTCCGAAGGACGCTGGAGCAAGGTCTGGAATTAGATACCCGGGCAATCCGCACCAGGCGGGATCAACTGGAACAGAAATTTGATATCCCCCTGAAGGTGGCGAAGCAACTGGCGCGCATCAATCTCGATGATGCGGAGGTGCGGGAAGTACTTAGCCTCAATGATCGTGAACTTGAAGCTATGGAGACCATCACGACCGTAGCGATTGTGTTGCGCGACATGAAACTCGCGGCACGCCATGCCGCGCATGTGGTGCGCTCCGTGCGCGACCTGGGAGCAACGCCCTCCACCGAGCCAGTGCCCATTACGCTGCGTCAGACAATCGAGGAGGCGCTAACCCTGACAAAAAAAATCACGCAGGGTGTTTCGGTTACCATCCAGAGTACTACCGATGCTCCGCTCACCGCACATGCAGGGGATTTCGTTCAGGTATGGATTAATCTGATCAAAAACGCCTGTGAGGCCATCAACCTGGCCCGGCCCGCGAAGCCAGCTGTTCAGATTGTGATCAGCGAAACGCCCCACCATTACCACGTAGCGGTTACCGATAATGGAACCGGAATAAGTGATGATACGATGAAGAAAATTTTTGAACCCAGTTTTACTACCAAGGTAAGCGGTCTTTCGTTTGGTTTGGGGTTGGGGCTTTCAATTGTGAAGCGGATTGTTGACCGGTACCGCGGTAGTGTACTGGTGGCCAGTAAGCCGGGTGAGACTACCTTTACCGTTCGTTTACCAAAACCCTAGTCATGGAAAAGCTATTCATTATCCTGGTCGAAGATCAACCGGAGGTTTTGCGGGCCATTGCCAGCGACCTGCAGGAATTTGAGGATGATTTTGTGATCGAGGAGTGCCAGTCGGCCGATGAGGCCTGGGAAGTGATGGAGCGTATTGAAAAGCGGGGCGGATACATTCCCTTGATCGTTTCCGATCATGTTATGCCCAATCAAACCGGAGTTGAATTTCTGTCCAGGGTTCACCGCGATACGCGATTCGTTCACACCCGTAGGATTTTGCTCACCGGGCTGGCTACCCATCAGGATACGATCCGGGCGATCAACCAGGCGGCCATTCATCTTTATATTGAGAAGCCCTGGAAGCGCGAAGATCTCGTTGCCAGTGCGAAGCGCTTGATCACAGAATACCTTTTTGACCTGGGCATCGATTACCAACCTTACCAGCGTTACCTGGATTCGGGGGTACTCTTGCAGCGCATGAGGAAATAGTTGAT
Source organism: Cyclobacteriaceae bacterium (assembly GCA_046301755.1). Classification (GTDB taxonomy): domain Bacteria; phylum Bacteroidota; class Bacteroidia; order Cytophagales; family Cyclobacteriaceae; genus ELB16-189. The sequence continues at coordinate 7,106 of JBKCJM010000038.1, read as the reverse complement.
GAAACGTGTTTGTTTTCTTCTGACCTGTGTTGTTACCATGGTCGCGCATACCGGACTTGCCCAAAAGCAAGTAGTGACACAGAATCAGATTTGGTTTGGCTACATGACCAGCACTCGCCTGTCGACCCGGTACGCCTGGTGGAACGATACCCATTTGGTTCCGAGTGGTTTTTTTGTTTTGCGTACCGGGCTCACCCGCAATTGGGAAAACGCAAGTTTAACAGCCGGCTATGCTTTCCTGCTTTTACCGAAATCTCCTCAGGATTTATCGCTGGAGCGCAAGGAACACCGACCCTGGGCGCAATTGCAAGGCACATTCCCGTTGGCTAACGGGTTTTCTCTTACTCAGCGTATTCGGTATGATGCGCGGTTTCGGCAGCGTGTGGTTGGAGATGAGTTTTTGGATGAGTATAGCTTCGTCAATCGGGTTCGCTTTATGATCAGCATTCGCAAATTTATCCGGGTTTCTGACGGTTCGAAGTGGCGTCCTTTTGTCAGCCTGAACAATGAGATTCTTGTGAACTTCGGTAAGGAGGTAACCTTCAACAGTTTCGATCAAAACCGAATTTCACTGATGCTGGGAGTCCAGCGCGCCAACCTGCAATGGCAGGTTGGTTATATGAGCCGATTTGTTCAGGTGCTGCCTCAACAGTTTATCAACAACAACACGTTGGTAGTATGGGTGACCCATCGATTTGGCGATCACGTGAAAGCCAAACACGATGATGGAGTAACCGAGTAGTTACTTACGCTCGCGGTATTTCTTGACCCGTTTCTTTTCTTCCTCGGTAGCCGGCTTTATCCGCATCGCTGCTCCGCCACCAGCTGCCAACGTCACTTTAACAATGCTGTTGTTGGTTACCAGAAACTGCTGGATGGAATACGCCATCGGGTTGTCCTGCCAGTGGGCGTCCAGCGCATCAGCATAAAGGGTGACAATGTAATCTTTACGCGGATCAAGAAAATCAAAGTTGATGGGAATGGCGCGCCTGTTTTCGTCCGTGATGGCCCCCACGTACCAGGTGTTTTCTCCCTTGCCCTTGCGTGCGGTAATGACGTAGTCGCCTGGTTCGGCCGCCAGCACCTTCGAGTCATCCCAATCCACGGGCACATCTTTGATAAACTGAAAAGCATCGGGGCGGGAGGTGTAATTTTCGGGCAGGTCGGCTGCCATCTGCAGAGGGCTGTACATCGTAACGTACAGCGCCAACTGCTTGGCCAGCGTGGTGTGCACCTGGAATGTGGAGCCCGGCCGGTAGGCGCTCATTTTAATTTCAAAAATGCCGGGTGTGTAATCCATGGGGCCACCCATCAGGCGGGTGAAGGGTAGAATTGTTTCGTGCTCGGGCGGGTTACCCATACTCCACGCATTGAACTCATTGCCACGGGCTGCCTCCGATGCCATCCAGTTGGGGTAGGTGCGGTGCAAGCCGGTGGGACGCACGGGCTCATGCGCATCCAGCATCATCTGATTGTCGGCCAGGGCTCGGGCCACCCGGTTGTAATGATTGACCATCCATTGTCCATCGTGACGCTCTCCGCGCGGAATGATCCGGCCGACATAGCCCGTCTTCACCGTTTCATACCCGTTGTCTTTCATGAATTGGATCGCATTCTGCAACCTTCGCTCGTAGTTGGTTACGGAGCCTGAGGTTTCGTGGTGCATAATAAGTTTCACGTTCTTCGATGCGGCATAGCGCTTCAACTCCGCCACGTCAAAGTCCGGATAGGGTGTAACAAAGTCAAACACTTCTTCTTTCCATTTGCCGAACCAGTCTTCCCAGCCGATGTTCCAGCCCTCAACAAGAACGCCATCGAATCCGTGTTGTGCCGCAAAATCAATGTACCGCTTGGTGTTGGCTGTGGTGGCTCCGTGCTTGCCCGATGGTTTTAGATTTGAGAGTATGTCCGGACTGAACATGTCCTGCGTGCCGGCATAATCCCAGGTGGCCGTTCCAATGTGCATCTCCCACCAAACGCCCACGAATTTTTGTGGCTTGATCCAACTGGTGTTCGTGATCCTGGACGGTTCGTTCAGGTTGAGAATCGTTTTTGAGTTCAGGATATCTACCGCCTTGTTGCTGACCAGAATGGTGCGCCACGGAGTTTTGAAGGGCGTGCGTACATAGGCTTTGTTGCCCACGGCATCGGGCACCAAGTGGCTGGTGAGCGCAAAACTTTGCTGATCAATCATCAACTGCATGGCAGGGTAGTCGATCAGAGCGGCTTCGTGAATGTTCAGATAAAGTCCGTCTGCCGAGTTCATCATCAGCGGAGTTTGCACATAGTTCTTGCCGATGGGCGTTCGCGTGCCGATTTCCGTGTGCCGGGCGGAAACGGTTAGTGCATCAACCTCGGCCAGTGTGCTAGTGGTATAGGGATATTCGTTGGTGTCGTAGTCTCCGGGTATCCAGAAGGTTTTATGATTGCCCGAAAGCCTGAACTCGGTGTGTTCGTCCGTTACAATGAAGTAGCTGAGGTTGGGTTGCGAGGGAATTTCATATCGAAAGCCAAGCCCATCGTTGAATAATCGGAAGCGAAGTATCAGAGTCAGGTTGCTTGTGGTGTGGCGCAGGGCTACCGATAGGTCCCGGTGGTGATCGGTGATTTCACGAACCTCACCGTATACGGGCTGCCAGCGGGTGAGCGAAGCAACGGTATCCGATTTTTCCAACCGAAAGTCGCGGTTCAGAGGTGGTTGGTTCTGAATCGACAGGCCAAGCCGGCTGGGCAGCGTAACCGGTTTATTGTCGATGGTGAGTTGATAGGTGGGCTCACCCGATGCCGTGAGTTGAAAGGACAACGCAAGCCGCCCGTTTGGAGAAAAAATAGTTTGTGCCGCTAACGGGAGAACGACACAAATCAAAATGCAAGAAGCCGCTATCTTTTTCATAACCATAGGTTGTTAACACAGGCTATAAACTTCCGCGTCCGCGGCAAGAAAAACAATGAGATTGGTCAGGAGTCGGAGTTTCAGGGGGCCGAGCTTCTTTCACGAATTTTGTCAATCCATTAAGAAATCTTGGAAAGTGACCTTGGAAAGAAGTTATAAAATTAAATTGTCAATTCTCCGATTGGCACACTCATAACCTCAAATCGATCGGGCTGAAACAAAAGTATCGACTCCGTTGCGTAGCCGATCCAAGTTAGCCGGATCGGTTCCCGACAAGCTACTCGGCAAAAAACGGTGAAACTAGACTGTAGTGTTTGGTTAATTGGGCAGATGAGTTTTGCCGATTTGAATCGGGTGAACCAATTTATGAGGTCAACCCGGTGAAAATGCGAGAGGATTAAAAAATTGAATTGGAGACATTATTTTCATTGATGTATCACCCTTTCAAAGATGCTCTGTTTTCGCAAGTCAGAGGAAAGCATTTGTTCGATTAAAAAATGGCGCCCCATCACCGAAGCGCCATTTTCGATAAATTGAAACGAAGTTATTTCGGAAGAACTACGCCATCAATCACATGGACCACACCATTGCTTCCCTTGAGGTCAGCGGCAACCACATAAGCCGTTTTGCCTGACTCGTCCGTCAACTTTACCTTGTCCTTCTCCAATGAAACGGTCAACTTCCCGCCACTTACGGTGGTAACAACAGCCTTGCCATTCCCAGCTTTGATTGCAGCGACAACAGCAGCTGCATCGAGATTACCCGCTACGACATGGTAGGTTAATATTTTCGCCAACTGGGCTTTGTTTTCCGGCTTTAACAAATTTGTTACGGTGCCTGCAGGAAGCTTGTCGAAGGCGGCATTGGTAGGTGCAAATACGGTGAAAGGACCTGTACCCTTCAGTGTGGAAACCAAATCAGCTGCCTTGACAGCGGCAACCAGTGTGGTGTGGTCGGGTGAGCCGATTGCAATATCCACTACGTCCTTTGATTGACCAAATGAAGCAACAGAGGTCGCGAGCGCAATCAGACCGAAAAATAATTTTTTCATAAGATTTTGTTTTGTTTCTTTTTAAACCCGCTACGTCACCGTTTGTTCGGAAGAAAACTTTTTATAATTCCGTCTATGCTTTAAACATTCATTGGTAAGGGTTGTTAAGAGACATCTTGACAAAGGAGCTAAAACCTAGTGATATCCATCACCCGATCTTTGGTGTTGATCTTCATTACCGCTCGAGCGCGACCCGAAGTGGTGAACTAATTTCTAAATTGACCAGCCACTGCGGTACTCCCGCTTCACAAACTGATTCGCCTCATCAAAGTTGGTGATCTTCATATTTCTGGCATCCCACAACAACTTTTTGCGGCCCGGATAGGTAAAGCCCCTGCCAGTCGAGTTGTTTTTGCGCATCTGGTAGCTACGGATAGCGAGGTTACCCATCAGAATCGCTTCGGTAAACGGCCCCGCAAATTCAAACGGAGAGCTCACTTCGGAATTGCCATAGCCTTTCAGGCAGGCATTTACCCACTGCACATAATGGCCTTCGGGCACCCTGGGTAAACGCTCGGGCGGTAAGGTTACTTCCTTCATCCGGGTTGTGGGCAGGAGTACCGGGGGAATGTTATAACTACCCATCAACTTTCCTTTTGTTCCTTCGAAGATGAAGCCGTTGCCCCAATCGCCCATCTGTTCTTCGGGTAATAACTCTTCCGGCCTTTCCGGCAGCAGGCCTCCATCCATCCAGGTAAGCTTCACATTTCCCTTGTCATCTTTCCTTGGAAACTTGAGGTGAATGATAGAGGACGCGGGGCAACTCTCGGCATAGTTGGCTTCTTTGAAAAAGCCCTCCCACTCGGTTGTAGTCGAGCACTCCACCTCGGTGGGAAAGTCAATCGGCAAAGATTTGAAAACCGGATCGAGGATGTGGCAGGCCATGTCGCCCAGCGCACCGGTACCAAAGTTCCACCAGCCGCGCCAGTTGAACGGATGGTAAGCGGGATTGTAAACCTGCTTTGCTGCAGGGCCCAACCATAAATCCCAGTCGAGTTGCTTGGGCACTTTATGTTTGCCGGTCGGGGCCGCGATGCCTTGGGGCCACACGGGCCGGTTGGTCCAGGCGGTTACTTTGAAAACATCTCCAATCAATCCGGCATCGATCCATTCCCGGATCACGCGCACGTGTGGATCGGACGCATGCTGATTGCCCATCTGGGTAACCACCTTGTATTTGTTGGCCGCTTCGGCCAGCATGCGCGCTTCGTAAATGGAGTAGGTGAGTGGCTTCTGCACATAGACATGTTTCCCCAGTTGCATGGCGGCCATCGCGGCTACTGCATGGGTGTGGTCGGGTGTTGATACGGAGACCGCATCAATGCCCTTTGCCTCCCGTTCCAGCATTTCGCGAAAGTCTTTGTAATACTTAGCGGATGGGAAATTGCGGACCGAGTCCCTCGCCATATTGTCATCAACATCGCAGAGAAAAGCCACTTTCGCGTTCGGACTTGCTGCAAAACCGGTGAGGTCGCTGGTGCCTTTACCTCCCGCACCAATACCCGCGATATATAGCGTGTCGCTTGGCGCGATGAAGCCCGGCCCACCTAATACGAAGCGAGGGATTATGGTTATCCCGGCAGCGGCCAGAGCGGTTTGTTTGATGAAGCCACGCCTGGAGACCACGGAATTGCCAGAAGACTTAGACATAATGAATTGGGAATTGGTTGAGGTGATTCACGATATTGGCGAGTTCAATTAAATTGTTTTCTTACATAATTAAAAGTCTTTTTTAGCTAGCATGAATCCCACCCTTACAGACGCCTCATTAGATGTTCCAGCCATACAGGAGTCTTTAGCCTACCTGGAGCAGCAGTTAACCCAAGTGTTGATCGAGGACGGCTATGGCGACCTCGCTAAAGCGTTTCAACAGGCACAACCCAATGGCCACATTCAACTGGCAAAGGTGTATTCGCTCTTTTTTCAATTACTGAATGTTGCGGAGGAGCTTGCCGTGGTTCGCCATCGCGATCAACTCGAAGAGACAGAGGGATACGACCGCGTATCTGGCCTCTGGGGCCATACCTTCCAGAGTTGGAAGTCGGAGGGTATTTCGGAAACCGAGGCACTTGAAAGGATTAAATCAACAGCAATTGAGCCTGTTTTTACGGCTCACCCCACCGAGTCAAAGCGAACTACAGTTTTAGAACAGCTTAATGCATTGTTCGATGCGTTTGCTGCGTTCAAGAATACGTTGGCCACGGGTGAGAAGGAACAAGCAGAGCGCAAGATTAAAGCTACTCTGCATCGATTGTGGCTAACCGGTGAGGTATACCTGGCAAAGCCTACCGTGGCCGATGAGCTTCGGAACATTGTTCATTACCTGTCGCGCACGCTGCCGGCAGCTTTGGAGAAAACCGATTTTCGTTTTGTTGAGGCTTGGAAAAAGGCAGGTTGGCAGACCGACATTGAGAGCATGTGGCGAACATGGCCCCAAGTCACCTTTGGTGATTGGGTCGGTGGAGATCGGGATGGACATCCGTTTGTTACTGATGCGGTTACGACTAGCACTTTGCGTGAGCTGCGTAAAACATCCCTTGGCCTGGTTCGCAGCCGTTTGGTCACCCTTGCCAAGCAATTAAGTTTCTCGGAGACGATGGTGCCGCCTCCGGCTGACTTTGGGCAATTGATTCAGGAGCGGGCGCAGCAGTTCGGTGAAGCCGGGGCGCGGGCGCTTGGCCGAAATCGACAAGAACCCTGGCGGCAGTGGGCGAATTTACTGATCGCCCAGCTCCCGGTCAGCGAAGCAGGTGAACTACACGAAGGCGAGGGCAGGTACACGAAGGCGGACGACCTGGTAGCCGATCTGGCCAGTCTGATGGATGCGTTACATCAGGCGAACGTGGCAACGCTTGCGCGTACGGAGATTCTTCCTGTAATCCGATTGGTGCAAACATTTGGTTTTCACCTGGCCCACCTGGACGTGCGGCAAAACAGCCGGTTTCACGATCTGGCTATCACGCAACTCATGCAGGCAGCGCACATTCGAAATGCCGACTCGTTTGCGACCTGGAGCGAAATCGACCGGCTTCGCTTTCTGGAAGACGAGCTTCGCTCGCCCCGTCCGTTCACGGCAGACGTATCGCGGCTCGGGGAAGAGGCAAAGCAAGCGGTACGTACACTTCAGTCACTACGCCAGCATCGTGATGCTTTTGGTGGCGA
>JBKCJM010000037.1:0-53570 GCA_046301755.1 Cyclobacteriaceae bacterium | reverse complement strand
AGCGCGTGGAGGCCGCCCAACGTGTTGCCCACCACAACCATGGGTGCGCTGGTCGGCTGCAGGCTGGCAATTGCGGGCCAAACGCGTCCGCCAAATTTCTTTTCGAGAAAGGCATCGCGCAGCGGATTGAAGACCGTGACCGGCTGGAGAGTCGGGGTGCCGGACCGGTAATCAGAAAAGACAGTTAACCGGCCATCCTGGTCCCCCATCAGCAAGTCGGTTTTTCCATCGCCATTGAGATCGCCCTGCGCGAAGGCCGGGCTTTGACGGTCGGTGCTTGACCCCAGACCAAGAAACGGCTGGGGCTCCAAAACGAAGGTTGGCACACCCCCTGACCCCGCGTTTTTCCACAGTTGCACCAGGCCGGTTGATGTGCCTAAAACCAGATCGGCCAGGCCGTCCTGATTGATATCGGCAATCATCATGTTTTCGCTGCTTCGGCCGGCCGGTAACGAAAAGCTGGTAAACGTAATTTCCTGGTTAGCAAAATTGAGCCCGGTGTTGGCCTGGTTGGCGAAGTAGGCCAACACGGTAACTCCAGTACTGGCGCGCGTGGCCGAGAACACAAGGTCCACCTTACCATCGCTGTTGATGTCGGCAAACTGGGGTTTCAGATTGTAAAACCCGAAGAGCGAGAGCCCAAGGTAGTCGGTGTTGATGAGCGAAAACTCGGGCGTGGCAGCAGAGCCAATGTTTTCAAACACCCGAATGGTGGCCCGGAAATTATTGTCGCCATTCATACCTACAAACAAATCCAGATCGCCATCACCATCAGCATCAAAGAAAGCAGGCACTGAGTTGTCGCCCGCGTCAATCATGTCGCTCTGCAAAAAGTCTGGCTTGGTAAATGCGAACTGCGGGGCTGCAGCAGTGCCCTGGTTGGTGTAAAGCCACACACTGTTTTCGAAGTTGTTGTTGATGAAGTCGCGCGTGTAAACGTTGGGCGAAACGACAAGATCCGGTTTCCCGTCAAACGTAACATCTTCGGCAAACGGACTGGGGAACGAGAGAATGGCCACGGGGTTGGTGGCCGGGAAAAGGGTAAAGTTGTTAAAGTCGGCAACTCCCGATGCTCCCTCATTCGGCAGCAGGTAAAGCCGGCTGCAGTTCTGCTCAGAAAAAATCAGGTCGCGATCACCGTCATTGTCGACATCCAGGTTGAGCAGTACGCGCCCCACAGCGTGCTGGCTGCGTCCACCGCCCAACTGAGCACACGTTTGATCAAAGGCGATCCGGTTGCAACTGCATTCTTCGAAGTTGCCGTAGTTGGCAGTGATGCGTTTGAGCTGCATGGAGTCGCACCGGCCGGTGCGTTCAATCGTGAGATTCTGGTGATACTCCACCGTGCCGGAGCCAAAGAAGCGGAAATTCAGGATGTCGAGGTCGCCATCTCCATCCACGTCATCTATAGCCGGAATGTCATCGAAACCGAGTTGAATGTTAATGTTGCCCGAGTTGCCCTCGGTGAGCAGGACGCGGCCGGGATTAAATGCCCGCCACGAGAGAAGTTGGCCCGGCCGGGTGGTGTTGACAAAAACGAGGATGCCCAGCGGATCGCGGGTGAACAAGTCCTTTTTGCCATCGCAGTTAAAATCGCGCAGCAGCAACCATTGGGTGACCTCGGAAGGAAAGAGATCTTCGTACTCGGGCCGGTAGGTGTATTGCGAGCCGTTGTTAATAAAGGTGAGAATCTTGTCCGCTTGCCGCTCAAACACAACCAGGTCGGGTTGGGTGTCACCATTCAGGTCCATGGTGTTTAGCTGAATGCCATTGAGCCCGCCTGCCCACGGCATTGCTAATGCCACGTCATTGACTTTTACCGGGATAGATTGGTCAAACCGGTACTGAAACTGCGCTTTTGCGAAGTTCACAGCGATCAATAGCAGGCAGGCGCTTAGGGCACTGGTGAATTTCATCTCTAAATTCCTAACGGACGCGCGTAACTTCTGTTATCTTGAACGCGAAAGTTAACCGTAAAATTCGGCATGCAGATTCAGGAGTTGTACGGGCTGTTTCGCCAATCGGCCGGTGTTTCTACCGACACACGAAAGATCAAACCCAATACCTTGTTCTTTGCACTGAAAGGCGATCGGTTTGATGCCAATGCCTTTGCAGCGGATGCGCTGTCCGCGGGTGCCGCGTATGTTGTGATTGATGATCCCGCACGCGCCATTGACTTCCGCACGATACTCGTGCCCGATGTGCTCACGACTTTACAGGATTTGGCCCGCTATCATCGCCACCAGTTGCGCATACCGGTTATTGGTCTTACTGGATCGAACGGAAAAACTACGAGTAAGGAATTGGTGAATGCGGTGCTCTCCACCCGGTTTCGTACCTACGCCACGGTGGGCAACCTCAACAATCACATCGGGGTTCCGCTTACGTTGCTCGGCATCGGCCCGGACGTGGAAATCGCGATTGTGGAGATGGGTGCGAATCATGTAGGCGAAATTGCCCTCTTGTCATCTATCGCCCAGCCCACGCATGGTTTTATTACCAATATTGGTAAAGCGCACATCGGTACGTTCGGAGGTTTTGACAATATCATCCGCGGCAAATCCGAGTTGTACCAGCAGTTGCTCAATACCAACGGTACCGTTTTTATCAATTCACAAAATCACATTCTGGCAAACATGGCCAGAAGATTCCGGAACCCGATTTTTTATCCCGCCAAGGGCGACTACTACCACTGCGAGTTGGTAAGTGCCGATCCCACGGTGGTAATTCGGGCGGAAGATGGCGCAACCATTACCACGCACCTGGTTGGTGCGTACAATTTTGAAAACGTGGCTACAGCACTTTGCATCGGAAAGTTTTTTGGAGTGCCTTCGCCTCAGGCCAACCAGGCCGTTGCCGATTATGTGCCCGCCAATATGCGTTCGCAGGTTGTTCGCAAAGGAAGCAACACGATTATTTTGGATGCGTACAACGCCAACCCGAGTTCCATGGAGGCCGCCCTGCGTAACCTCGCCTTAATGAAAGCGGAGAAAAAACTTGCCATTGTTGGTGATATGTATGAGTTGGAGGCAGAAACGGTAGCCGAGCATCAGCGCATAGGCACACTGTTAGCCGAACTCAGTCTGCCGGCTTACGTCTGTGGCGAACACATGCAGCACGCGGCTCAGGTAAATGCGGCTGCGCGTCATTTCACCGACAAGGGCAAACTGGCGGAGTATCTGCAAACTCATCCTGTGCGCGATACGACCATCCTGGTTAAAGCCTCCAGGGGCATGGGATTGGAAACCATTTTGGAAAACCTTTAAGTAAATGGATATGGATCTCACCGGCATACTTAAGTTTCTTGCATCGCTGACAAAAAACAACAACCGCGAGTGGTTCGAGAAGAACAAGGATATTTATCTGGAAGCGAAGAGTGCGTTCGATGACTTCCTGGAGAAGTTTCACAAAGAAGCAGTAAAGTTTGATTCCTCTCTGGCTGGATTGAATCCGCGTAAGCAGGCCTTCCGCATTTATCGCGATGTACGGTTTAGCAAGGACAAAAGGCCATACAAGGTGAATATGGGTGCGGGCTTCTCGCGTGGAGGTAAAATGGAGCAGGAGCCCGGCTACTACCTGCACGTGGAGCCTGGAAATTGCTTTGTAGCAGCCGGTATGTATATGCCTGATTCCGGCAACCTGGCCAAAATAAGACAGGAGATTGACTACAGCCCTCAAAGGCTAAAGAAGATTTTAGCCGCCAGGAGCTTTAAGAAGTTTTTTAACGGGTTCGATGATTTTGATAAAGTGAAAACTGCCCCGAAGGGATACCCGAAAGATCATCCTCAGATTGAGTTTTTGAAGCACAAGAGCTTTATCGTCTCTCATGCGTTTAGTGATTCAGAAGTAAAAAGGGCAGACTTCTTCAAAAAAGTGGCCGAAGTTTGCCGGGCGGCCAAGCCCTTGAACGATTATTTGAACGAGGCCATCGCGTGATGGAAAAATTTGGCTTGACGAACCTGATCATAGGCCCGTTGTTCACGATCATCGGCTGGCTATGGTTCCGATACCCTCCAAAAAAGATCAACTTCCTTTACGGGTACCGAACACCCCAATCAATGAAGAGCCAGGCGCATTGGACAGAGGCCAACCGATATGCGGCCCGGTTTGGCATTGTTCTGGGGTTTACAACATCTGCGTTACAGGTTATCAGCTACCTGATGGTTGGGGCGCTCACCGCGTTGAAGGTGGGTGCAGGTGCCTTGCTGGTCGGAATTGTGTTGATGGTTATTGCGACAGAACGAAGGCTTATCAAGTTGTTTGGCTCCTAGTCATTCAGTTCTTCGCGTCCAACCCGCACAAGCGCGTACCCGCCCACGGCAATCAAGAGCATAAAAAATGCCAACAAGAGGTGGCCCCAATGAAAGTGCTGAGATTGAACGAAATCTTTTACCATGAGGTAGATGAAGGCGCCCATTCCGCCAACTCCGGTCAGTAACATGCCCACTCCATAATATATCGCTAAAGACCCGTTTACTTTCTTGCTCATAATAACGTCCTTTCTTTTTTTAGCACCCACTTCATTAGCGGCCCGCTGCTGATGCTGGTGAGCAACGCCATGATGACGAGGGAGACAAAAACCCGTTCGCCTATCAGGCCATTTTCAAGTGCAACTAATCCCAGGATGATTTCCATAGCTCCGCGGGCATTCATGCCAAATGCAGCGGCAAGAGACTCGCGCCAGCCGAAGCCGCCCAGTCGCGTACCCAGTCCGCTGCCGATAATTTTCCCGGCATAGGCAATCACCAAAATGAATAGCGTTAACCAAGGGTCAAAATTGGTGATGAAGTTGACGCGCAAACCGATGGAGACAAAAAACAGCGGAGCGAAAATATTATTAATGAATTGGTGGACGATTTCTTTTGCTCGCTCCGAGAAGTGCTCCGAATCGCCCAGCGCAATGCCGATGATGAACGCACCGAAGATGGCATGAATGCCGATGAACTCGGTGAAGGCCGCAGCCAGGAAGCACAACGCCAGTGACAGCGATAACACCCCGCCCGGCCACGCCAGTTTTTTGTTCACCCACGGCAACACCCGGTTGAGCATGCCCCGTCCTAATGTTAGCATGAGTGTGGTAAACCCGATGGTAAGCAACACGGTGTTGACCAGCGAAAGGTGTTGATTTCCTTTTCCGATCAATCCGAGGATCACTGAGAAAATCAACCACCCCACAACATCATTAATCATGGCGGATGAGATCACCAACATGCCCATTCGCGACTTAAACAAGCCAAGGTCCATAAGCACCCGCGCAATAACCGGAAGCGCGGTGATGGCCATAGAAGTACCGATAAACAAGGCAAACGGAAGCCGCATGGATTCGGCTTCGGGTCCAAAAAACTCCGGCCAGTAGTAGGGCACGATAAAACCAAATGCGAAGGGAATGACTAACCCAAATACGCTGGTGTAAATGGCTTGGCGGCCCTGCTGCCACACAATGTGTAAATCAACTTCTAACCCCGCGATGAAGAGGAGCATGACTACGGCCATTTGCACAATGCCCGAAAGCACAATGCCCGAAGTGCTTTCGTGTGGAAAAAGGCTGTGAAACCAGTCGGGCGAAATCATGCCCAGCACCGTGGGGCCGAGGAGAATGCCGGCCATCAATTCTCCGACAACAGCCGGCTGGTGCAACTTTCGTGCGGCCTCTGCAAGTAGACGCCCGGCCAGCAACATGATGCCGAGCTGAATCAACAGCAGCATGACGTCCATTTCGCCCAACTTACCCATTCATGGCCTCCTTTCGGCTATGGACAATCAGGAGATGGGCCGGCAGATCGGCAAAGATGTATTCGAGGTCGTGGGGAAAAACGCGATCGAACAGCGAGAACCTGCGGCCAGGAGCGCCTACAACCAGCAGGTCGGCCGATTTGCGCTCGGCAAACCGGGCAAGTTCGAAACCTGATTTTCCCGACAGTACCTTGACATTCACTTTCAGATTTTCGTGGGGCACGGCAGCCAACATCTTTTCCACCTCACTCATTTCATCGTGCAGCAGATTCTGCTGAATATCATTGTACTCTTCTTCGGTGCACTGATCTGAGGAGGCCAGCGCCAACCCCATCATCTTTAACTCGCGCACCACATGCAGCCATTTGCTTTTTTCTTTCCGACCGATCCAGCAGGCCACTTCGAGCGCTTGCCGGATGTAGGGGCTGTCCTCCGCATTAAGCACGATGTTGTTATAATGAACCCGGCCTTCCCCCGGGTTGGTAATCATCCAGACGGAGCAATTGGCCTTGCGCATGATCTTACGGGCCACGGTACCGAGGTAGTAGCGAAAAATATTTTCTTTTTTCAAGGCACCGGCTATCAGCAAGTCGATATGCTCGCGTTCGCAAATCGCCAGTATTTTGGAAACCGGGTCACCCGTTTCCCAGCATATCTGGTAAGCCAGATCGCGCTCCAGCAGGGTGGCAGCCAGATTTTCGACCGCCAGCCGCGTTTCATCCGAGGCCTGCCCCACGTGGATAATGAAAAGCTCAGCCTGGAAAATGCGGGCGATATGGGCTGCTTGCGTCAGCAGCCCTTCGGCTGTTGGCGACAAGGCCACGGCAACCCCAACGCGTTTCCAGGAAATCATGATGCTGTTTTCATTTCGGGGTGGCGATGCGGTGGGTAAGATAATGTTTTTACAAGTCACATTCATTTGGCAACTTGCTCACCGCCAAAACCTAAATCTGTCATGCACCCAACGGAAGGAGCGACCCCGATCGGCTCAAGATGATTCTCTCGAACCTGCTGTTCAATGCGGTAAAGTATTCCGACCTGAAGAAGAATGAGCGATGGGTGCGGGTGGAGGCAAGTCAGCCCAACGGCAGTTGGAAGCTTTCCATTCACGACAACGGCATTGGCGTTCGCGAAGAACATCAGAACCGCATCTTCGATATGTTTTACCGGGCACACACCGGCTACGAAGGCTCCGGGCTCGGCTTGTATATTGTGAAGGAGGCCGTGACCAAGTTAGATGGCCAAATCGCCCTGACGTCTGCCGAGGGCGAGGGCACACAAGTTGAGATTCTTTTCCCGGGCACCTAGGTCGCTGGCAAATGCAAACCGGGCGATCTACCTTTGCGCCCTTATGGCACAGCAAGACGATAACGTACTAAAAAAAGTGATTTCTCACGCAAAGGAGTATGGCTTCATATTTCCTTCCAGCGAAATTTATGATGGCCTTAGTGCTGTTTACGACTATGGACAGAATGGCGTTGAGCTAAAAAATAACATCAAGGAGTATTGGTGGAGGTTTATGACGCAACTGCACGATAATATCGTGGGCATAGATGCTGCCATTTTTATGCACCCCACCACGTGGAAGGCCAGCGGCCACGTTGATGCCTTCAACGATCCGATGATCGATAATAAAGATTCGAAGAAGCGCTACCGGGCCGATGTTCTCATTGAAGATGCCATTGCCAAAATGGAGGAGAAAATCGAGAAAGAAGTTGAAAAGGCGGCCAAACGCTTCGACAATTTTGATCGGGCCATGTTCGTGAGCACCAATGCACGGGTGCAGGAGTATCAGAAAAAAATCGATGAGACGAATGCGCGGCTGAAAGCTGCCATGAGCAGCAATGATATGGCGGCCATGAAGCAGTTGGTGGTCGACCTGGAAATTGCCGACCCGATTTCCGGAACTAAAAACTGGACGGATGTGAGGCAATTCAACCTGATGTTCTCAACTGAAATGGGGTCGATAGCCGAGGAAGCCAATACGATCTACCTCCGGCCCGAAACTGCTCAGGGAATTTTTGTCAACTTTCTGAATGTGCAGAAAACCGGCCGCATGAAAATTCCGTTTGGCATTGCACAAATCGGTAAGGCGTTCCGCAATGAAATCGTGGCGCGCCAGTTCATCTTCCGCATGCGCGAGTTTGAGCAGATGGAGATGCAGTTTTTCATTCGTCCGGGTGAAGAAATGAAGTGGTACGAATACTGGAAGGAAAGACGAATGAAGTGGCATCAGTCACTTGGGCTTGGTTCGGAGAACTACCGGTTCCACGATCATCTTAACCTGGCCCATTACGCCAATGCTGCCTGCGACATCCAGTTTAACTTCCCGATGGGCTTCAAAGAGTTGGAGGGCATTCACAGCCGTACCGACTTTGATCTGAAAAATCACGAGAAGTATTCCGGAAAAAAACTGCAGTATTTTGATCCCGAGTTGAATCAGAGTTATATCCCGTTTGTGGTGGAGACATCCGTTGGCCTGGATCGCCTGTTCCTCGCCACGTTGTCGAAAGGCTACAAAGAAGAGAAGGTAGGCACCGCTGGCGAAGAGAGCGAGCGTGTTGTTCTTTCCATACCTCCCGCGCTGGCCCCGCACAAGGTGGCTGTGCTCCCCCTGGTGAAGAAAGACGGCCTGCCCGAGAAGGCAGAGAAAATTGTGAACGATCTGAAACTCGACTTCCGGTGCTATTATGAAGACAAGGACACGATTGGGCGCAGATACAGACGCATGGATGCCGTTGGAACTCCCTATTGCGTTACTGTCGACCACCAATCGCTACAGGACGATACGGTAACCATCCGCCATCGCGATACTATGCAGCAAGAGCGGGTTGCTATCGGGGCTGTAAAGAACCTATTGGCAGAAAACTGCTCTATGAAATCCTTACTCCAAAAGCTGGTGTAGTATGTGGCTGGGCCTGCTGGTGATGGCCGTGCTTGCGGCTGGTTTTTATTACCGCCAACAGGTGAAGGAGGGTTATCGGTATGTGGGTAAGCGTGCTGCCCCGTTGCGTACCGTTATTACACCGGTGCCGTTGCGGTTTAAAGAGATACTGCGAAACTACTTCCCCTACTACAATCGGCTGAAGCCGGATCATAAGCGCAAGTTTGAGCGCAAACTGGTATACTTCATTTTTTCAAAGTATTTCATTCCGCGAAATTTCGATGGCGTTACCGATGAGATGAAGGTGTTGATTGCCGCTTCGGCTGTGCAACTCACATTCGGGCTGCCGCGCGTTTTCATGGCGCACTTCAACAAAATCCTGATCTACCCGGACGACTATTATTCAGAGATTACCAGGCGCTATCACCGCGGTGAAGTTAACCCGGCCTACCGCGCTATTGTGCTTTCGTGGCGGAGTTTTGTAATGGGCTACCTGCAGCCCACCGGCACCACCAACGTGGGTTTGCATGAAATGGCTCACGCACTTCGCTTGCAAAACATCATTCGTGTAAACGAGTTTGATTTTTTTGATGCCGAGCTGCTGGAGGTATTTGATCGCTGGGCCGATCAGGTTTGCGCGCAGATGGAGGAGGGAGGCGTTCGCTTTTTCCGGCCGTATGCCTGCACCAATCACCAGGAATTCTTTGCAGTGGCGGTCGAAAATTTCTTTGAGCGCCCTCACGCATTCAAGGAGGAGTTACCCGAACTTTACGGAGTTATGATTCGCCTGCTCAATCAGGATCCTTTGAACATCAGTCAATCCGTTGCCGCATGATGGAATGGCTCCCTTTAATGTCCACGCAGCGGCTGAGCCAAAAGGCATCCACCCGCGACAACACGCGAAGTGCGTTTGAAATGGATTTTGATCGGATCATTTTTTCTCATCCGTTTCGCAGGCTTCAGGATAAGACGCAGGTTCATCCGCTGCCGGAACATGACTTTGTGCACACCCGGCTTACCCACAGCCTGGAGGTAAGCAGCGTGGGCCGTTCGCTGGGCCGTAAGGTTGGTGAGGTGATTTTGCAACGACACCCGCAACTCGCGGAGGCGTTTACCTCGCATGATTTTGGAACGGTGGTGGCATCGGCCTCGCTGGCTCATGATCTGGGCAATCCTCCGTTTGGGCATTCGGGTGAATCGGGCTTGTCGGATTATTTTCTTCATGGTGATGGCCAGCGGTGGAAGCCGTTTTTCTCCGAACCCGAGTGGGCCGATCTCACCCGCTTCGAGGGCAATGCACAGGGTTTCCGGATTCTGAACAAGCGGCAATACCAGGGTTTGCGCCTCACAGCCGCAACACTGGGGGCATTCACCAAGTACCCGTGCCCCGCCCATTTTCCGGCTCGCAACAAGTCGTTGAAGAGCCAGAAGAAGTTCGGGTTTTTTCAAACCGAACGCACCGCATTTGAAGAAGTTGCCGACCGGCTGCAGCTAATCGGCCGCGATGGAGCCTGGGTGCGCCACCCGCTTGCCTTTTTGGTCGAGGCTGCCGATGACATTTGCTACAGCATTATCGACCTGGAGGATGGTTGCCGGCTCGGCCTGGTTTCGCTGCAGGACACGATTGACCTGCTGGCACCTGTAATAGGCGAGCATTTCAACCCCCAGAAGTTGGATCAGATTACGGGCGTGGATGAAAAAGTAGGTGTTTTACGGGCGCTGGCCATTGGCCGGCTGATTGATGATGCAGTGTCGGTTTTTTTGGAACACGAACAGGCCATCCGATCGGGGTCGTTCGACCAGGCGCTCACCGACAGCGGGCGATTTGCCCAGCCCCTTCAGGCTATAGCCACCCTTTCAGTAGACCGGATTTACCGCGCACGGCCGGTGGTCGAAAAGGAAGTGGCAGGATTTGAGGTGTTGCCAGGCCTGCTCCACGACTTTCTGCTCGCAGCCGAGCAACTGGTGCACCAAAATCAACCTACCCGCTACCGGCACCTGGCTCGCCTGCTTCCTCCGGAAACAGTTTCGGCCGTACTTCAACAGCCTGAGAACGCTTATGCCCGCATTCGCGAGGTGATTGATCTGGTCAGCGGCCTAACCGATAGCCATGCTGTGAGGCTCTATCGCAAAATTAGAGGCGTGGCTTAGTGATATTGGATAGCTACCGCAAGCCAGCTATATTTACCTTCATGAGCGCAGTTCAAATTAGGGAGAAGCTGCACCGATATATCGATTCGGTGCACGAGAAGAAACTAAAGGCCATATACACTATAGTTGAAGATGAGATTGAAGATTCAACGCATTGGGGCGACAAAGAATTTTTGAACGAATTGAGAAAAAGATCAAAATCAACAGGGCCGGAATTTTCAATACAGGACTCAGTTCAAAGGGCAAAGAGGAAAATCCGGCAGAAATAAAACAAGGAGGTGAACACGCTTTACCTGATTCCCCAGGCAGACGCAGAATTTCAAGAAGCTGCGCAGTGGTACGAAGAACAGAAGCCCGGCTTGGGGTTGCAGTTTATTAGTGTTATCGAGCGGAAGCTGTTTACTATTCAAGCCCACCCGGATCGCTACCCCAAGCGCAAGCAGAATTTTCGCGAAGCTGTGGTTCGTGGTTTCCCTTACTCGATTGTTTATACGTTTAACCGGAAACGGAAGATGGTTCGTGTACTAGCCATTTTT
Organism: Cyclobacteriaceae bacterium; assembly: GCA_046301755.1. Taxonomy (GTDB): domain Bacteria; phylum Bacteroidota; class Bacteroidia; order Cytophagales; family Cyclobacteriaceae; genus ELB16-189. Next base: position 42,266 of record JBKCJM010000037.1, on the reverse strand, counting down.
CACTCTCATCGGGACCCCCGAGGGAAATACCGCAGATGATCGGTATGACCGCTCAATAAAAGCTCAGATCTCCCCGTTTTCGCTACCCAAAAATCCTTAGTTTTGCCGGTTCAAAACTCGCCAACACATGTGGCTCCGCATAGCTGACGGCATCATTCGTTTTCGCCTCGCCCTGATGGCCGTTATTGCCGTCATCACCGCGGTAATGGCCTACTATGCCAGCCAGGTGGAAATGAGCTACGACTTTGCCCGCACGGTGCCGCCCAACGATCCGGACATGGTGTTCCTCGGCAAATTCCGCGAACAGTTTGGTGAAGATGGCAATGTGGTGGCCATTGGCGTTAAAGACAGCGCACTGTATTCGCTCGACAACTTTAAAGCTTTTCAGCAGCTCACGCGCGAACTTGGCCAGGTAGAAGGTGTAAATGGCGTTATTTCACTGCCGGCCCTCAAGATTATTCAAAAAGATACTGTCAATACCCGGTTCTTCCTCGCAGCCCTTTTTCCGGATTCGGTTGATACACAGCCCCACCTCGACAGTCTTCTGCGCATTGCGCGCGGCCAGCGGTTTTACATGGGCCAACTGATGAACGAAGGCAACGGGGCAACCATGTTGCTGGTGTCGATGAAGGGAGAGTACACCAACTCGGAGAAGCGCATTGGCCTCACAAACCGGCTGGTGGAATTGGGTTCTCGGTTTTCTTCGAAAACGGGTATTGAGTTGCATTATGCCGGCCTGCCTTTTGTGCGCTCGGTGGTGGCAACGCAGGTGCGCAGCGAGTTGTCGCTGTTCTTGTATTTGTCTGCAATTGTCACCGGGGTCATCATGCTGGCTTTCTTCCGGTCGGTGCGCGCAGTTATTTTTTCCATGATCATGATTGGGGTGATGGTGGTGTGGACACTCGGCACCATCGCGTTGCTTGGATTCAAAATCACCCTGCTCAGCGGACTAATTCCACCGGTTATCGTGACCATTGGAATCACCAACGCCATTTACCTGCTGAACAAGTACCACGTAGAATATGTGAAGCTCCGGAGCAAGGAGGAAGCGATCCGGGTAGTGGTGCAACGCATGGGGTTGGCTACGTTCCTCACTAACCTCACGGTGGCAATCGGGTTCCTCACCTTGTTGTCGACTGATATTCTCATCCTGCGGGAGTTTGGTATCGTGGCGGGGCTGAATATTCTGGCGCTGTTCTTCGTAAGCCTGGTGATGATTCCGGGCATGCTCACCTGGCTGCCCGAGCCCTCACCCAAGCACCTGCGTCACCTTGATTTCAAAATACTGGGAGGATTTGTCAAGGCCATCGACTTGCTGGTTCATCGGCATCGTGCCTGTATCTACGTGGCTACGGTAGTCATCACGTTTTTTGCCATTGTCGGTATCACGCGCCTGCAGTCGCTGTCGTTCATGGTGGATGACATTCCGGAGGAAAGCCAGGTAAAAAAGGATCTTCACTTTTTTGAAGATAACTTCAGTGGCATCATGCCGCTGGAGATGGTAATTGAAGTGCACACCAGGCGCAAGCGGCCGCTGCTCGATTTGAAAAACATTGAAGCGATTGATGCATTTGAGTCATCGCTTGATTCAATTACGGTTACGTCACGCCCCATTTCGGTTATCAGCTTCATCAAAGCGGCCAAGCAGGGCTTTTACAACAATAACCCCGAGCGTTACGATTTGCCAACTAAGCAAGAGGCTGCCTTCATTCTGCGGTACATGCGCGGCCAGACCGATAACAGCGGGCTGTTCAAGTCATTCGTTGATTCCTCGTTCCATAAAATGCGCATCAGCATGCAGATGGCCGACATTGGCTCCAAGCGTATGGACTCGCTTATCAGTTTTGTTATTCAGCCGCGGGCAGACTCACTCGTAGCGGAATTAGAGAGCAACCTGCGCTCCGACAAGGATTCCGTTTCATTTGCTACCACCGGTTCGTCAAAGATATTTATCAAGGGCAATAAGTTTTTGATCAACAACCTGACCGAAAGCCTGGTGTGGGCATTTGTATTGATCACGCTTTCCATGGGCATCCTGTTTGCGAACGCCCGCATGATAATCATTTCCCTCATCCCCAATCTGATTGCGCTGGCGATTACAGCCGGGCTGATGGGCTATTTCGGCATTCCGCTCAAAGCGAGCACCGCGTTGATCTTCAGCATCACGTTTGGTATTTCGGTCGACAACTCGATTCGCTTTTTGGCTAAATACCGGCAGGAGTTACTGGCGACAGGATTTTTCGTTCCGCGCTCGGTAAGCGAAAGTATCCTGGAAACCGGAAAGAGTATCATTTACACATCTGTTGTGTTGTTTGCCGGCTTTATCATTTTTGCCTTCTCCGATTTTGGCGGCACCGTGGCGCTCGGCCTGCTCACCTCCGTAACGCTTGTAATTTCCATGTTCACCAACCTGATTTTGTTGCCTGCCCTCATCATGACGTTCGATAAGCCGAAGAAGGCTAAATATGAGCGGCAGTTGATTGATGATTTTGATCCTGCGTTTTATGGTGAGCAGGAGGATGAGGCTATTGATCTGAGTAAAATAAAAATCCACGACCGGGCAGGAGCAGCCGAGTAGTGCCCAAATAGTTGTAAGCATGTCAGCTAAGTATAAGGAGTATAAAGATGCACATCCGGCCTCATTGGCTGCGGAGGTTCTTGAGTTCTGGAAAAGGGAAAATATTTTTGAGAAGAGTGTAAGTCTTCGCGAAGGAGCAGAAACATTCACGTTCTACGAAGGGCCACCGTCTGCCAATGGCACTCCGGGCATTCACCATGTGATGGCCCGAACGGTAAAGGACATTTTTTGCCGGTTTAAAACCCTGCAGGGGTTTCAGGTGAAGCGCAAGGGCGGATGGGATACGCATGGGCTGCCGGTGGAACTGCAGGTGGAAAAAGAGTTGGGCATCACCAAAGATGACATTGGAAAGAAAATTTCCATTGCCGAGTACAACCAGAAGTGCCGCGACACGGTGATGAAGTATAAGGATCAGTGGGACGACCTTACGGAGAAGATGGGCTATTGGGTTGATCTGAAGAACCCGTACATCACCTACCAGAAAGAGTACATTGAATCGTTGTGGTGGATACTGAAGCAATTTTATGACAAGGGCTTGCTGTACAAGGGATACACCATTCAGCCGTACTCACCTTCCGATGGCACGGGCCTTAGTTCGCATGAGTTGAACCAGCCGGGTTGCTACAAGGAAGTGAAGGACACCAGCGTAGTAGCGCAATTCAAAATCGTTCAAGATTCAAAATTCAAAGCGCTGTTTGGTGCAAGCAGCGATGTTTACATCCTGGCCTGGACGACTACACCGTGGACCCTTCCGTCAAATACGGCACTGGCGGTTGGCGAGAAGATCACCTACGTGCAGATCAATACATTTAATGCCTATACGCACCGGGCTGTGAGTGTAGTACTGGCTAAAGAGCTGGTTGGAAAGTATTTTTCAGAGAAGAACAAAGACCTTGCATTGGCCAACTATAAAGCAGGAGATAAAGCCATCCCGTTTGAAGTTGTCAAGGAGTTCACCGGTAAGGATCTGGTGGGTCTTCGGTATGAGCAACTGATGCCATACGTTCAACCCCTGCAACATGCCAACAAAGCTTTTCAGATGGTGGCAGGTGATTTCGTTACCACGGAAGATGGAACGGGTGTGGTACACACCTCGCCCACGTTTGGTGCCGATGACTTCCGGGTAGCTCAGCAGAACGGAATCCCCGCCATGATGGTGCGCGATGAGGCAGGCAACGAGGTGCCAACGGTGGATAAGAAGGGGAAATTCGTTTCCGAAATTGGCCGGCATCTGGCGGATGGCGTGGCGAAGTACAAGATCAAAACGCACAAACCGCTTGGCGCTGACGACTTCTACGTGAAGAACTACACGGATGAAGACGAGTCGCACCCGGACTACAAAACCACTGACGTCATAATCTCGATTATTCTGAAGGAGGAGAACAAAGCGTTTAAGGTTGAGAAGTACGAGCACACCTACCCGCACTCGTGGCGCACCGATAAACCAGTGCTGTACTACCCGCTCGATGCGTGGTTCATCAAAACCACGGCCCTGAAGGACAAGATGGTGGAGGTGAACAAGACGATCAACTGGAAGCCGGAGTCTACCGGCACTGGGCGCTTTGGCAACTGGCTCGAAAACCTGGTGGATTGGAACTTATCACGCTCGCGTTATTGGGGTACACCCTTGCCGATTTGGCGGACAAAAGATGGGAAAGAAGAGATTTGTATTGGGTCAGTCGAACAACTCGCGGGCGAGGTGGAGAAAGCGCGTAAGGCTGGCTTCGCCAATTCCTCGTTCGATATTCGCAATTCGTCATTTGATCTTCACAGGCCTTATGTCGATGAGATAACGTTGGTAGCCACCAGTGGCCAACCCATGTACCGGGAGCCTGACCTCATTGACGTTTGGTTCGACTCGGGCGCTATGCCCTATGCACAGTGGCACTATCCGTTCGAGAATCAGGAAATCTTCAACCACGCCTACCCGGCTGACTACATTGCCGAGGGCGTGGACCAAACCCGTGGCTGGTTTTTCACGCTTCATGCTATTGCGGTATTGCTCAGCGAAAGCAGTGAGGAAATAAAAAAAGTAAATGCACGGGTTGGCAACAACGGCAAAGCTTTTAAGAATGTGATTTCCAACGGTCTTGTGCTGGATAAGGATGGCAACAAGATGAGCAAGCGCAAGGGCAATGTGGTGAACCCCTTTGAGGCCCTTGCCAAATATGGCCCCGATGTGGTGCGGTGGTACATGATTGAAAATGCACCCCCGTGGGATAACTTGAAGTTTGATTTTGCCGGTGTAGAAGAAACGCAGCGCAGGTTTTTTGGTACGTTGCAGAATACCTACGCCTTCTTCGCGTTGTACGCGAATATCGATGGGTTTGTCAAGGATGAGCAGAACAATGTGGCTCCCGAAAAGCTGGCCGTGCTCGATCGCTGGATTATCAGCAAACTGCAAACACTGATTGCTGAGGTTATTGCTGCCTATAACGAATATGAACCCACACGTGCAGCCCGGGCCATCCAGGAGTTTGTGAACGATCACCTCTCGAATTGGTATGTTCGACTGAACCGCAAACGGTTCTGGATGCCTTCACAACGTGGGGATCTTTCGGTTGACAAACGGGCTGCGTACGAAACCTTGTACGAGTGCCTGATGGTAGTGGGCCAGTTAATGTCACCCATTGCGCCTTTCTATGCCGAGTGGCTTTATCAGAATCTGACGGGGAACATCCGGGCTGCTGCGCAACAGCACAACACTCCGCTCAAATTTGAATCCATTCACCATACCATGCTGGTGAAGCCGGAAGTTTCGCGCGCGGACAATACCCTGGAGAAGTCGATGGACTATGCGCAGCGGATTTGCAGCCTTACTCATGCTCTGCGTAAGAATGCCAAAATAAAAGTACGCACTCCCCTGAAGAGAATCTTGTTGCCGGTGCTCGATGACCGATTCGCCCAGCACGTGCGGTCGGTAGAAGAGATCATCAAAGCTGAGGTAAATGTCAAGACGGTTGAGTATATCGATGATGCGAGTGGGCTGCTGGTGAAAAAGGTGAAGCCGAATTTTGCCAAACTCGGTAAGCAATACGGAGCCCGCATGAAGGACGTATCAGCGGTGATCAGTGGGCTTGCTCAAGGGGAAATAAACACCCTTGAAAAATCCGGGACGTTGTCGAAGGGGGGATTTGATCTGGTGCTGGAGGATTTGCTGATTTCCTCGGAGGATATTCCCGGCTGGTCAGTGGCTTCGGAGGGCGGCCTCACGGTTGCATTAGATGTTACACTCACCGAAGAGTTAAAGCGCGAGGGTATTGCACGCGATTTTGTGAACCGCATTCAAAACCTACGAAAGGACATGGGTCTTGAGGTGCTCGACAAAATCGCCATAGAGGTTGAAAATGACGGTGAAGCCATGGTCGCAATCACGGAATTCAAAGAGTATATCAGCAGCGAGACGCAGGCCGTAAGGTTGGAGCTGAAAGAGAAACTTTCGGAGGCTACCGAGGTGGATGTGGATGAGTTTGTATTGAAAGTTAAGTTGGCCAAAGCATGAAGGTTTACCATTATTTTTTGATTGCACTGCTGGTGATTTTGATCGACCAGACCAGCAAGGTTCTGGTTCATGAGTATATGTACCTCTACGAGACCGTTCACGTCCTTCCGGCAACGGAGTCGGAGTTTGGTTTCAAGCTCCACTACATCCTCAATCCGGGAATGGCATTTGGCATTCGGTGGGAGAGTGAGTTTGGCAAGCTGGCGCTTACGGCCTTCCGAATGGTAGCGATGCTCGGCATTGCGTGGTACCTTGTTCACATGTTCCGCAGAAAGTCCCACACGGGCTTTCTGGTTTGTCTGGGGCTGATTTTGGGTGGAGCTATTGGCAATGTGATCGACAGCGTTTTTTATGGCGTTATCTTCAACAACGCGCCAATAAATTCGCCAACACCCTGGTTTCATGGACAGGTGATTGATATGTTGTTTTTCCCCCTGTTCAAGTACACCTGGCCGGAGTGGATTCCGGGATTGGGCGGAGAAGAGTTACTGTTCTTCAGTCCGGTGTTTAACATTGCGGACTCAAGCATTTTTGTGGGAGTTACCTCAATCCTGATTTTTCAGAAGCGGTTTTTTAAGGAGGAACATGCTGTGCCGGAGGCCGCCAGTACGGCCACTATCGAAACAGCGCCTGAGGTTGCATCTGCCGAGCCGTTAGGGCCACCGGCCAGCGAGGATTCAACTATACCCCCTGCTCAGTAGAGCAGTGGTATTTCTGCCAATGCGCGGTTTAACCCGGCTTTACTGCGACATTTCCGTTGTGTGGTGCGCGATTTGCATCTTTGTAGATCATGAAAAAGGCGTCAAGTAAGGTCATACCGGAGGAAATGCTGAACCTGGTGCTGGAGAAACTGGATTCGCAAAAGTCCGGCTATCAGGCAAAGACGGGTCAGTGGAGTTTTATACCGCACCTGCGTCACGCTTTGCGCCAGTTCCTGGATCATCATAAGAAAAATCACCCTCAGCTTAGTATTCTATTTCCGCAGGGCCCGTCCGAAGATTTACTCCGCAGAGCATTTAATCAGAAATCGCCCCCCGGGGCCACACGCCCGCTTCGCGACCTCCTCTTTTTATTCGCGTCTGATAATGCCTCCGACTGGAATGCGATTATTCAGGAGAAGTTCATGCCGCGTTTTCAACCTCTTCTTGATTCCCTGAAGGAAGATGTACCGCTTCCGGCCGACTTCAAAGTGAAGAACCTGGCCGATCAGCTTGCCAGCGTGCTGGCGCAAAAGTTGTCGGAGCGTGAACTGGATCTGCTGAAGCGGCAGATTGAGCAAGAGTCCAGCGGCAGTTCCATGGCGATTGAAAACATCGTTGTGCCTTCGGTGAATGATCCCAGTCGCCCTGAGTTTCCGCCAAAGCCCTTTTTTGAGCCCACTTTTCCTGCTACGCGTACTTACCGAATTGAGGTGCCCGGGTTCACCAATGTTTGGCTCAAGGATGAGAGCGCTAACCCGACCGGCACCCACAAAGCGCGCATGGCGTGGGAGGTGCTCATCAAAGCTAAGCAGTACAACATCCGGGAGATGTCGCTGATCTCTTCGGGCAGTGCAGCGGTGGCAATTCAGTTTTTTTTCAACCTCTACAAAGTGCCCACCGTGCTCAAAGTGTTGGTTGACCAACACATGCCGCAGGCCACGCAAGATGCTCTGCGCCAGTTGGGCTGCGAGGTGTACACCACCGATCTTTCAGCCCGCTCGTTATCGGGCCAGGAAATAAAGGAGCTAACCCAAAACAAAAAAGGAATCGACATCACCTACCGGGAGGTGCTCGATCGGTTTAATGATAACTACTACGATTGGCTTTCGTACGAAGTACTGAACATAAATCCAAGGTGGTGCTTTGTGCCGTTTGGCACGGGTGACTTGTTCGTGAACATCCTGATCATCGCGGAGCGGGAGTTTAATAACCGAATCTACAAACATGATCCGCGCTTCCTGGGCGACTCGGCCACCCTGGGGCGATGTCACTTTATGGGGGCCACCTCCCGCGACCCGGGTTCTCCGCTCGACAAGCTCTTTTCTTACCACCTGCCATCGCTGGCCGATTATGAAGATTACTTCCAGTCGCTGATCATGAACATGCGCATAGGTAATCATTCCGGCATCTTCAACGTAGATGAAAAGTATACACGCCAGGCGATGGAACTGGCAACCGCCCAGAACATCACCTGCGAACCTTCGGGCATTGCAGGCCTGGGTTTGTTGTTGCAGCAAGCTGAGCTCGTGCCACGCGATGAAAAGGTATTGATCATCAACACCGGAAAAACGAATCTGCATCCTGTACTGCCGTCTGCCGCCAACGTGTAACTTTGCGCCATGGCCGAAACGCTAATCATCTCTCAAACGGCAACCCGCGAGCAGCGCTATGCCGAACTTTTGCCTCAGCTCCGGTCGATGGTCGAGGGCGAGCGCGACCTGACTGCAAATCTGGCAAACATCGCAGCGGCTTTGCGTCAGACGTTTGGGTTCTTTTGGGTGGGATTTTACCTGGTAAAGGACGGCCAGCTAGTACTGGGCCCGTTTCAAGGCCCCATTGCTTGCACACGAATTGACTTCGGCCGGGGTGTTTGTGGTGCGGCCTGGAAAGAGCAAAAGACCATTTTGGTGCCCGATGTTGAAGCATTCCCGGGCCACATTGCGTGCAGCTCGCTCTCGCGCTCCGAAGTTGTCGTTCCGGGCTTCAAAAATGGGCAGGTAGCCTTGGTGCTGGATGTGGACAGTGATCAGCTAAGCGACTTTGATTCCACCGATCAACACTATTTGGAGAACGTGATGCGTGTGGTGGAGACGTTCCTGTAAAATCCCTGCCCGCACGTTGTTTTTATTGTACCTTCGTCAGGTATAACCCCTCATGCTATGAACCCGATGCAAAGCCGCAGGAGCTGGCTTAAATCCTCACTCGGACTCACCGCGGGTCTTATGATCACTCCGGCATTGGCCGATCAATTGCTGGCTGCACCTGTAAGTCGCGCAGAAGAGTCCTTCATGTGGCTATCGCCACCGAACGGCAAGTTGATCCGTCTTGGCTCCAACGAAAATCCGTACGGGCCTTCCGCCAAAGCGCGGGCGGCCATTGAGCAGGCTGCAGGCGAATTCAACCGCTATCCGTTTAATCAGGTCAACGAGTTGCGCAGCCTAATCGCACAGAAAGAGGGCGTTGATCCTGAATACATCCTTATCGCCAATGGTTCATCCGAAACACTCTGCCTGGCGGGCCTCGCTGCCTCACTCGAAGGTGGTTCCGTGCTCTCAGCCTTCCCTACATTTCGTTCGCTGATGGACTATGCGGTGAAGTTCAACGCCCGCTGGGACCGGGTGGATCTGGATGACTACCACGTGCATAATCTCGAGGCCATGGCAGCCGCGGTGAAGGGCGATACACGTCTGATGTTTGTGTGTAACCCGAATAACCCCACGGGCACGGTGCTGGATGCCGGACGGCTGCGGAGTTTTGTGATTGAGATGGCAAAGAAGACTATTGTCTTCATGGATGAGGCGTATCTTGAATTCCTTGAGCCGCACGAGCAGCAAAGTATGGTAGAGCTGGTGAAGCAAGGTCATAACGTCATCGTGTCGCGCACGTTTAGCAAGGTAAATGGGTTAGCAGGCTTGCGCATCGCTCACGCTATTGCCCATCCGGATATGGTCAAAAAGTTGGCGAAGTACCAAATGGGCGTAGTCAATAACCAGGCTGCGTTGGCAGCCGCCAAAGCATCGCTGGGTGATGATGAATTTGCCAGCCTCACCCGCAATAAAAACAATGAAGCGCTCAACTACTTTCAGAATTACCTCGACCGGAAGAAATGGTTCCACGGAAAGTCGCGGACGAATTGCGTGCTCTTCCCCGCGCCAAAAGATGGCAAAATGATTTTGGCCGAAACCGAAAAGCGCGGTTTTCAGATACGCATCTGGGATTATCAGCAACGCGAGTGGTGCCGTGTCAGCATCGGCACGCTGGAGGAGATGAAGGCGTTCACGAAAGTATTTGATGAAGTTGTGGCCTGATGCAAGCGCCACAGGCGGATAACGGAATTCGTTGGGTTTACCTTGGGCTCTTCCTTTTTGGCCTGATCTTCAACGCGGTGGGCTGGGGTTCCTTTTGGGTGAACCGAAGCCTTGACCGGAAAGGAGTTCGAGTACAGGCGGAAATCGCGGGATTTGCGACCCGCGTCAGTGACGGCAGCACGTTGTACGGAGCTATCTTCCGCTATTCCTGGGCTGATTCGGTGATCATTCAAACATCAAACACCTTCAGCAACCCGCCCATGTACACACGGGGCGAAAAAGTCGTGTTGATCGTAAACCCCCAGAATCCTGTCGATTTTATGACAGACTCGTTTTGGTCCCGCTACCTTTTTCTGATCGTGTTCGGGGGTGTTGGAATCCTTGTGTGGGTGGCGGCCCTGGCCGTTTATTTTTTCAAATGAACTCAGGCTGCCATGGCGGCCACGGGCGGAGTTGAAACGGGCTTTTGTCCCAGCATTTTGAGTTGTCGGGTGTGAGCCACAAGCGCTTCCCAAAACGTTGCCTTCGTTTTGTACGGTATACCAAACTCTTTTGCCGTTTGCTCAACAATAGGCGCAATGGCGCGGTAATGCACGTGGCAAATGTTCGGAAACAGGTGATGTTCCACCTGGTAGTTCAGGCCGCCCACATACCAGGAGAACAGCTTCTCGCGATGTCCGAAGTTGGTGGTGGTGTGCATCTGGTGGATCGCCCAGTTGTTTTCCAACATGTTGTTTTCATCGCCCACCGGATACTCCGTACCCTCAATGACGTGAGCGGGTTGAAAAATAATGGCGAGGATAAAACCAGCTACGTAGTGAATAATCAAAAAGCCGACAAACACCTGGCCGAAACTGAGCTTGAGCACCAGCATGGGTACGATTAGCATATAGCCGACATAGATCGTTTTCGAGACAAGCATACCTACCCATTGGTTGATTGCTTTTGTTTTTTGTTTCGTCACAAGCCCTTCTTTTTGATACTTGATGAGCCGCTGGAAATCCTTAAATGAGACCCACACCAGGGTGAGCAGGCCATAGAAAAACCAGGCATAGATATGCTGAAAACGGTGCATCGGCTTCCACTCAGAACCCGGGGCCATGCGTAACACACCGCGCGGGCTGATGTCCTCATCCGTGTCATGAACATTGGTATACGTGTGGTGGAGCACATTGTGCTGCACGCGCCAGTTCCAATAGTGACCGCCCACCAGATTCAGCGAGTAGCCAAGAAAATCATTCACCCATTTCTTATTTGAGTATGAGCCATGGTTGGCATCGTGCATGATGGAGAGGCCAATACCGGCTACACCCAGGCCCATGATAACACACAAACCGGCCAGGCCCCACAAACTGGTTACCACACCGCTCAACGCGATGAAGTAGGGCGTAAAAAAGAGGGAAAACATGAAAATGGTTTTGACCACCATCTCCGCGTTTGCCGTGCGTTCAATTTTGTTCGTTTTAAAGTAAGCATTAACACGCTGCGAAAGCGTTGAAAAGAAATCCTGCTGCTGTGCGGGAAATCGTAAATTAAGATTCATCGAACACAAGGTACGGCTTATAAGGCTGGAAAACGCCTGTTAGGCTTAATCTTTTTGTAAGTGGTTGAAAAAACTAAAATTCGGCAATAACCGTGCGCCCGCCTTTCGTGATATCGCCCGGCTTAACCTGTACACGGGCGCTTAACGGGAGAAAAATATCTACGCGTGAACCAAATTTAATGAACCCGAATTCGTCACCTTGCTGTAGCGGCTGACCTTCTTTCACGTACCACTTGATTCTGCGGGCAAGCGCTCCGGCAATTTGCCGGAAAAGAACTTCTGTACCATTGCTCATCCGGGCGACTACGGTTGTCCGTTCGTTTTCTGTACTCGACTTAGGGTGCCACGCTACCAGGTATTTTCCGGGGTGATATTTGAAGTAGCTGATGACACCCGCCACAGGCATTCGATTAACGTGCACATTAACAGGCGACATAAAAATGGATACCTGCCTGCGCTTGTCGTTCAGATACTCGGTCTCAAGGGTTTCTTCAATCACCACCACTTTACCATCGGCCGGAGCGAGCACCTGGCGGTCATTCTTCGTTACCTCAAAAACCGGATTTCTAAAAAACTGCAGGATGAGCGCGTAGATGACGAGACTCGCGACAATCACCATATTTTGAATCAAACGCGACTCCGGCAGCAGGTAGGCTACCGCGGCATTTATCAAAAAAAGGATAACCAGCAGAACAAACAGCAACGTGCGCCCTTCTCTATGTATAGTCATCATCAGCGATTAACAGCCCAAAAATAGTAAAACCTTTGCGCCCGTTGCATAGCAACGGTTTGTGCGGCAAACGAGTTGAGGCAGGATCAGAATCCTCCGCGGAACTTATAGGTTTTTGCCACTTTGTCGATGGCTACCATGTACGCGGCAATGCGCATGGAAACTTTGTATTCCATAGCCGTTTTGTAAACACTTACAAAGGCATCCTTCATGATGCGGTCGCTTCTGCGGTTCACGCGGTCGGCTGTCCATTTGTATCCCAGTCGGTTTTGCACCCACTCAAAGTACGAAACAGTTACGCCACCGGCATTGGCCAGAATATCTGGGATTACGGTTATCCCTTTTTCGTAGATCACATTGTCGGCTTTGGAACTGGTAGGGCCATTGGCACCTTCCACGATTAACTTAGCCTGAATCTTGGGCGCATTGGTTGCCGTGATTACATCTTCTGTAGCGGCCGGCACCAATACTTCGACAGGCAACGTTAGTAACTCTTCACCCGGTATTTTGGTGGCCTCCGTAAATCCTTCCAGTGTTCCACGGTTTCCCTCGCGGTATGCGATGGCCTTATCGATATCAATGCCATTTTCGTTGAAGTAAGCGCCACTGATGTCGCTGATGGCCTGCACTTTTAAACCGCGCTCGGAAAGCAAGCGAGCTGCCCACGAACCTACGTTACCAAATCCTTGAACAGCGCAGGTAGCTTTGTACGGGTTGATCTTTAACTTTTCCATGGCCGCCAATGTCGTTACCATTACGCCACGGCCAGTAGCTTCGGTGCGGCCAAGTGAACCGCCCATTACAATCGGTTTGCCGGTTACCACGGCTGCGACCGTCATACCTTTGTTACGCGAGTACTGATCCATCAACCACGCCATTTCGCGGGGGCCGGTGCCCATGTCCGGGGCCGGAATGTCCTGGTCGGGGCCAAAGACATCCATCATGGCTTGCGTGTAAGCGCGCATGAGGCGCTCAATTTCTCCGGCCGACATTTCGCGCGGGTTGCAGGCAACACCGCCTTTGGCACCTCCATACGGAATGTCTACCACAGCACACTTCCACGTCATCCAGGCCGCCAGTGCCTTTACTTCATCCAGATTTACGTGCGGATCGAACCGAATGCCGCCCTTTGACGGGCCCAGGATAGTGGAGTGGACCACGCGGTAACCTTCAAACGTGCGAATACTACCGTCATCCATCGTTACCGGTAAGGAGACAATCACCTGCTTGGCGGGCGACTTCAACACGTTGTACACTTGTTCATCCAAACCCAGAATTTGCGAAGCCGTGCGGAAACGCGACATCATGGCTTCAAACGGGTTTTCACGATCTACCAGGGGAGCAGGTTCAATGTAGGCCATTCAAGTTGATTTTTTCTGTTTTTGGTGCTTTCCGAAAACGGTTGCAAAGATACAGAAAATCCCATATCCCGGAAGGTGAGCGGGGTTCAGATTACCCAAACCAGCAGCTAAAAAATCTCCAGGAAAGCCACGATAAACGGGGCCGAAATCAGCAGCCCATCGAAGCGGTCGAGGAAACCACCATGGCCAGGCAGGCTGGTGCCCGAATCCTTGATTTCGATGCTGCGTTTGAGCAGCGACTCTACCAGATCGCCAAACGTACCGCCAATGATGATGATAATTCCGATCACCGTCCACTTCCAGGTTTCAATAACCGGCTCGCGGCCAATGCTTTCAAAGAAATGGGGTAAGGTGTAGGCAAAAACCATGGCCAGTAAAGCTCCACCAAAGAAACCTTCCCACGACTTTTTCGGTGAGATGCGCTCAAACAATTTTCGTTTGCCAAATAACGTACCCGCAATAAACGCCCCGGAGTCGGAAGCCCAAAGAATCAACAGGCAGCCAAGTATGATCTCATAGTTGTAAAACTCATACTCAAAGGCGGCAATGTTCAGCAAGGCAAAGGGCACCGCGACATAAAATATCCCCAGAAATGTGAAGGCAATATTGGTGAACGGCTTGCGCTCAAACTTCTTATACAGTTTGATCATGTACACACACGACACTAACGGAAAGATGGCGAAGTAATACCGGTACGAAATGTCTCCCCGTTCAATGAAAAACGACAATGCGTACAGCGCAACACCCGACAAGGTGCCAAACGTTTTCTGGGGCAGCATTCCATCGAGGCCGGTGAGTTTGTAAAATTCCCACAGCGACAAGGTGCAAATGATCAAGAAAACAATAAAGTACGTCCAATCGCTGTACACAATACCCGTGATGACAATAGCCGCACCGATGATAGCCGTAATGATGCGCTGCGTCAGGTTAGAATATTTTTTCAGGACGGCTGCCATGCTTGTTGACGTTTGAATTGAAGCAGCAAAACAGCTACGAACAACGTAGCGGGCACTACCACCATTACCGGCAATGCCTCGGTACTGTTGGGGTCGATATCAACCTGCCCGCGCTGGTAGAAGTAGAGCATGATCACGATAAACCCGTTGTTGACAAAATGCGCGAACATGGCCAGCAGTAAGCTGCCCGACCAATAGTAGAGGTAGCCAAACAGTGCACCCAGCAGCAAGCGAGGCACAAATCCGAAAAACTGAAAATGAATGGCGCTGAACAGGATGGCTGAAATCCAAATGGCCACATGTGGGGAAACCGAGCGGCTCAACTCTTTTTGAATCATGCCGCGGAACACGATCTCTTCGCCCACGGCCGGAAGCAGCGCGATAACGACAAAAGCGATAATGAATTCGGCCGGGGTTGAAAAAGTGGTGAAGAATTGCGTGAGACGCATGGCTAGTTCTTCTCGGCTTCGTATCCAGTCTTCAATACCTTTCCACGCGTCCGGCAGGTGAAGATCTGCGTTCCATTCGGCAAACACCGAATTGGTTGCCATGAAAATGATGGTCAGCAGAGCGACTATTGCCAGGTTCCACGCTACCGGAGGAGCAGGTCGAAACCAATCCTTCACGACTTGCCCTAACCGGAACCGCCACCACAACGCGGGAATCACCACCAGGCCAAACAAGGTGGCGCTGCCCTGTAAAATGAAATAGGGGATTTTGATTTCAGGATGATCTTGAGGCTGCTGTAAAGCGGTTGTGAAGTCGATAAGGCTTCCGGTGAAGAACGGCAGCGAAATTGCAAAACCAATCAGCGGCCCCACCACGATGAAGCCGGCCAGCGCAACCATCAAAATGATGAACGCTGACAGCACACCGTTGATGCGGGGAGAAGAAAGGTCCGCGGGCTGTTCCAAAAAAGGCGTATTTTTGCGCGCAAATATGGCGAAAATCGGTCATATCGAATTGGGAGAATTCCCGCTGCTGCTCGCGCCCATGGAGGATGTGAGTGATCCTCCATTCCGTGCAGTTTGCAAACAGGGCGGGGCCGACTTAATGTACACGGAGTTCATCAGCAGTGAAGGGCTGATTCGTCACGCGGCCAAGAGCAAACAGAAACTCGACATTTTTGAGTACGAGCGTCCCATTGGTATTCAATTGTTTGGCGGTAATGTCGACAGTATGCGCGAAGCAGCGGAGATTGCAGCAGCGGCCGGTCCGGATTTGATTGATATCAACTATGGATGCCCGGTGAAAGCCGTGGCCTGCAAAGGTGCCGGTGCTGCGTTGCTGCAAGATATCCCCAAAATGGTGCGCATGACCGAAGAAGTAGTGAAGGCTACTTCGCTTCCGGTTACCGTGAAAACACGTTTGGGATGGGATGACCAAACCAGGAATATTGTGGAAGTGGCCGAGCGCTTACAAGACATTGGCATTCGTGCGCTGACGGTGCACGGGCGTACACGCGTGCAGATGTATAAAGGCAGTGCCGACTGGACTTTGATCGGTAAGATCAAAGAGAATCCGCGCATGCACATCCCCATTTTCGGAAATGGTGATATCGATTCGCCTCAGAAGGCACTGGAGTACAAGAACCGCTATGGAGTAGATGGCGTCATGATTGGTCGTGCCGCCATCGGCTATCCGTGGATTTTCAACGAGATCAAATCCTACGTAAAGCACGGTGAACGTCCGCTGCCTCCGGACATGGCCGAGCGCGTGCGTGTTACACGTCAGCATTTTGATTTTTCCATTCGCTGGAAAGGAGACAAGCTGGGTGTTTTTGAAATGCGCAGGCATTACACCAACTACTTCAAAGGCATTCCCGACTTCAAGCCATTTAGAACACGACTGGTAGAGGCGCCCACGGCCGAAGAGGTACACGCTATTCTTCATGAGGTGACTGAGTTTTATGCGGGAGCAATGGTATAGCTCCGCAAGAATCGGCTTGAATACGATCTTCACTTGCCCGTTTTTTAATTCATGAACGAAAATCGCAGCACTGCTTTCTTTCTACTAATCATCTTGTCCATCATCTGGGGCACTTCCTTTATTTTGATCAAGAAAGGGCTCGTGGTGTTCAACCCGGTGGAACTGGCGGCCACACGAATTGTGGTAGCAGGCTTGGTATTGCTGCCGCTGGCCTGGGTAAAACGAAAAGAAGTAAAGCCTTCGGAGTTTAAAAACTTTTTGTTTGTCGGGCTGATTGGGATTTTCATTCCGGCATTCCTGTTTGGTGTGGCGCAAACGCGGCTGGATAGTTCGCTGGCAGGCGCTCTGAATAGTCTTTCTCCGGTTTGGGCGCTCATTGTCGGGGCATTCTTTTTTAAGCAACGCTTTCGCGGATATGTCATCCTCGGCATTGTCATCAGCTTTATCGGGGCGATGCTGTTGTCACTTTCGCGCGGCAGCGGATTCGATGTTCAGTTGAATCCGTACGCGTATCTCATTGTGCTGGCGTGCGCCATGTATGGTGCCAACGTAAACTTCATCAAGTTTAAAATTCCCAACCACGGCTCGGTCACCATCACCAGCATGGCGGTAGTGGTTGTCTTTCCGATGGGCCTCATCATCTTGTTTGGCTTTACCGACTTTGTACAAAAGTTGCAAACCGTGCCCGGTGCCTGGATGGCGTTGGGGTACCTTACAATCCTGGCGGTGATGAGCACGGCTGTTGCCAATTTGTTGTTCAACAAACTGATCAAAATCCAAAGCCCCGTGTTTGCCGCTTCGGTTACTTACATTATGCCGCTGGTGTCGGTTACCTGGGGCGTGCTCGATGGCGAAGTACTTCAGGCCATTCATTTTGCAGCTATGGCACTGATTTTGGGAGGCGTTTACCTGGCGAACCGAAAGTAGATTATGGCTTTGCAGGTAGCTTCACTCAATTCGGGAAGTAACGGTAATTGCTACTACATCGGCAACCGGAACGAGGCGGTGCTTATCGATGCAGGCATTTCGTGCCGCGAAATTGAAAAGCGGATGAAGCGCCTCGAGCTCTCCATGAAGAAGGTGAGGGCCGTTTTCATCACCCACGAACATAACGATCATATCAATGGTCTGCACCGACTGGTGAAGCGCCATCAGCTGCCCGTATATGTTACACACGCTGCCAGGCGAAATGCCTTGCTCGCGTGGACGGAGAGTGTGGGCCTGCATTTTGAGGCTTACGAACCGGTGACGATTGGCGGGCTTAGCATCACCGCGGTACCAAAGTTTCATGACGCGAGCGATCCGTATAGTTTCGTGGTGGAGCACGAGGGGATTCGGGTAGGCATTTTCACCGACATGGGTCGGGTATGCCATCATCTGATCAAGGCATTTAAAACATGTCATGCCGCTTTCCTGGAGTCGAACTACGATGAGCACATGCTCGAAACAGGTGGTTACCCGTTACACCTGAAGGACCGCATTCGCGGAGGTTTTGGTCACATTTCCAATAAGCAGGCCCTGCAACTTTTCATGAAGCACCGGCCTCCGTTCCTATCGCATCTTTTTCTAAGCCACCTGTCAAAGAATAATAACCGGCCGGAGTTAGTCGAGAAGATGTTCAATGAGGTTGCGGGCTCTACAAGAATCATGATTGCTTCCCGGTTTGGCGAGTCCGATGTATTTCATGTCGATGGTCAGTCGGGCCAGCCGCTCCGTGCGCCTAAACCTGAGCAGCTTTCGCTTTTCGGCTCTCCGGCTTAATGATGTTTCGGTTCGCTCAGTTTGAAGTAATCGCCTTTTAGCGTGTCGAGCGCTCGTGCGATTCGTTGGTAGCTTACCTCATCCGCCTCAGAGTTCACGAACTTCTCCACAATCTTCCGGTGGCGATAGAGAATAATGGTGTTGCCAGCGGCCGTATTGATCTTGTTGAGAGTGGCCTCACTGCCCTCATCATCAAAGCGGGGTACGTAGGTGAGCGCCACTTTCTTCAGCTTGAGTTCGCGGCCAAGTTCCGTGAGCATGCCGGCCTGGGCAACCTGACCCACTACGTATACTTTCAAATACTGACCGCGCTGTTCGCTCTGCCGCTCAAAAAAGATCAGCCAGGGACGAAGCGCATCGCGTGTCATTTTTTCGCCCGCGAAGAAGATAAGGCCATGGTAACGGCCGTACTTGCACACGGGGCAGGCACGTGATCCTTTATCAGGGCCCCACAGGTGGAAGGGAATAAATGATGGCTGGTCTTCTCCAATTTCAAGACCGGATTGAACAGGAGAAGATAGTCGCGCTTGCGGATGGTTGGGTATGTTGAGTCCCAGCACAATGTCATCCTCCGCCACCTGCACATTTTTATTCAGCAGAATCCGCAGCACCCCGCTGCTGCCCCGGTTAGTCATCTTTTTGCGCTCAGCAGAAGTCAGCAGCTTGTCATCGTCAAACACCCAATCATCGATGTAGTATTCGTTCAGGTTCGGTTCTTTCACCACGACATGAATATGAGCGGGGATATTTTCCCCGGGATAAGGTGCGGGCCTGATGGTGTAGATCGCATAACGGCCATCGGCATTTGTTTTTACCCAGCCGCGCAGGTAGCCATGCCTGCGCGCACCGTCCGGAAGTCCCGCGTGGTAGGTGTAGAGTCCTTTGGCATCCGTGTGCCAATAGTAAAGCAAGACGTTGCGTGCCGGAGTGCGGCCATCGCGTTGCAGTACGCGGCCAGTGATCAGCAGTTTTTGTCCGGCACTGTTCCAGCCTGCGCTCGTGTCCGTGGCATTGATTTGTTTCGGTTGGGCGATATACATCAGCTCGCACGTTTCGCAGCCTCCGCCCACGCGTGCGTTGGTTTGGCCGAGAGCCGCGGTGGCGATGATGAATGCCGTTGCGTAAAAAAGTTTTTTCATGTCGATGGCTAAAAAGTTGTTGCTTTTCCGTTTTTACTGATGCGCTCTACACGCACCTGATTCAACCTGTTGGTTTCGAGCAACCAAAGGTCACCGGTATCAGTTACAAGCCCTCCCGTGGGGCTCCATGGCCATGTCGTTTGGTACACGTCTATGACTCGTCCCTCGGGAATGAACTGACGCACAGTGCGGTCATCGTAGGTAGCCGTGTAGAGATTGCCGGCTACATCATCCCAAATGCCCATGGTGCCCTTCGCGGCAATCGACCCAATCTTTCGGCTCGTTCCTGATTTATCCATCAGGCGCAGTTCGTGGTGGTCGTGCATAAATGCCAACTCGTCCTTCCGCGTAATGGTCAGCCAACCGATTTTTCGAAAGCACTCCTGGGTATGACGCACGTCATTGCCGCGGGCAGGCTGGCGGTAAATCGTCTGGCACTCGTGGTCGCGATCGGCCCGGTACCCATTCCCGGCATGGTCGTGTACAAAACTGAAGTCCTCCAAAAAGCCCTCGCGGTCTGCCGTGATTTTTTTGAACTCACCGGTTGCTGAATACATCCAAACGTAGTGCCCCCAGGTGTTCAGGCGCTCGCCATTGTACCACAAGTGCTCACCATACAAATTGTCATTAGCATCCAGATAGAGTTGGTGGGTATGTACCCGGGGCACGGCTATTGACTTGCGACCGTCCGAGGTGATTTTCCATACCTGCGCCAGGTCGGTATAGAATACATTGCCGTGGCTATCCATCACAATGCCAATGCCCGGATGGGCCAGGGCAGCATGGCATAGGAACAAGAGAAACAGAACGCGGATCATGATGCAAAGTTTTCCTGTTCTCACGGCTTTCAAACATCGCGGTTGCCTGAAAAAGCAGAAAATAGACCAATAACACAGTTCATAGACCAACGGCTGCGTACTTGACCTACCTTTGTTATTCCTTTGCCTAAAAGATGCAGCTATGTGGCGCAAATGGGTTTTCTGGATCGCACTGCTGGTGATCTTCCTTTACGACCAGCGCTACGCGGTGGAGAAGATGCTCACCAGTTACTTCCTCACCGGCATCAGCGTGCGGGCATTTGGTTTGCTTGCCATCGGGCTGCTGAACGCTGAGTGGTTGTGGCCCGCCTGGGGCGAGCGGGGGCGATGGGTACCCTATGCAACGGGTCTGGCCATCTTGCTGCTAGGCTACACGGCTGCGCAAAACGCGTGGGACGTTTATTTATATGGTTACGTAATTGGCGATTTTGAGCAACGGAATTTTTGGGCCGGCTTTCTGCATACGTTGTTCAACGCCTTTTGGTTTGTGGCACTTTCGTTTGCGTTTTACCGGGCCCTGGAGTGGTTCGACCAGCGCGAAGCAATCGCCCGGTTGGAGAAAGAAGTGGGCGACCTTCGCCAGCAGGCGGTGGAACTGCCCGCTCAGCCGCAGCCTGAGGGTGAGATTTTTCTGAAGTCGGGCCATGCGCGGGTCAAGGTGAAGGTGGACGAAATCACCCATGTGCAGGGGCTAAAAGACTATGCCATTGTGTTTGCCGGAAGTGAGAAGGTAATTGTGAAAGGCTCCCTCAAGCATGTTGAGGTGTTGTTTGCCGATCGGCTGGTGCGGGTGCATAAGTCGTACCTCGTGGCCCGCGAGCATGTACGAAAAATAAAATCGGGCAAAATTCTGATAGGCCCGCATACGATACCGGTCGGGCGGAGCTACCGGGAGAGCTTGTTGGGTTAGGGATTATCGCTATACATACACAACTAATTTATCTCACAATATTAGACCAAACTTGGTAGGCTCTTTTTCCTTATTTTTATATCTTTAATCAATTGATCTGAAGTGATGGTTGTATTGCGATTGACAATATTAGTTGGGTTGTTGATGGCTCATAGCTTGATTGTCGCTCAGGTAAATTCCGATTACATAACAATTCACGTAAAATTTAAGGAACAGTTTAAGCCTTCAAAAAGAATTAATGGTCGAGTTTCGGGTGTTAGCAAGTTTGATTTAATCAATGAGAAGCATAACCTGCTTTCTGTTGCGAGAATTTTTCCCGATGCAGGAAAATATGAGGAAGCTCACCGTGCTTACGGATTGCATTTGTGGTATGAAGTTAAATTCCCGCAGACTGAGAATACGGCTGGATTGCTGGCTGAGTACTTAAACACTGCTTATTTTGAACAGGTTGAGCAAAGTCGCCCATATTCATTTACTCATGGTGATTGGATCCTGGAACCAATAACTGCGGCAGAGACAAATGACCCCTTGTTCCATAACCAGTGGCACTACAAAAACACCGGGCAAACAGGGGGAACCCCAGGCGCGGATATTAATTTGGTTAAGGCCTGGGAAGTTGAAACAGGTTCCCCTGAAGTAATCGTTGCGATAATCGATGGAGGTATTGATTTACAACATCCCGACCTCAATGGTGCCCTGTGGAGAAACGTTGACGAAATTCCGAATAATGGCCTTGATGACGATCGAAATGGATATGTTGACGATATTCATGGGTATGGATTTGGTGATGAAAGTCCCGTGATTAGCCCTGATCCTCATGGTACACATGTCGCGGGAACGATAGGGGCTATCTCTAATAATAATCTTGGTGTTGCTGGTATTGCAGGTGGAAATGGGGTGAATCCAGGTGTAAGACTCATGTCATGTGCAGGCTTTGGAGCTTTTGACGTTGGTGGGTTTGAGGCGGCTATGGTTTATGCCGCGGATAATGGTGCAGTAATCTCTCAAAACAGTTGGGGAGGTGGCTCCACTGCAATTGAAGCAGCGATTACTTACTTCATAGAGCGAGCGGGTTACGACAATACTCAGGCAAATTTTCAGAGCAGAATTCAAATTGGACCAATGGCTGGAGGAGTTGTTTTTTTCGCAGCGGGAAATTCGGATACGTCAGATCCCTTTCGTGGCTACCCAGCCTCTTATTCAAAAGTTCTCGCAGTCGGGGCCACTGATCATCGGGATGTGCGGGCAGTTTTTTCCAACTTTGGTCCCTGGATTGATTTGTTCGCACCAGGCACAAATGTATTAAGCACGGTTACTTCAGGTGGATTTCAGTATGCATCTGGAACATCAATGGCTTGCCCACATGTCTCTGGAGTAGCTGCATTGATTGTTTCAAATCTTCAAAAACCTGGGTTAAGCCCAATAGAGATATGGAATCGATTACGTTTCGCAGCTAGATCAATTGACAATGCAAATCCCGCGTTTGTAGGAAATTTGGGTTGGGGCCGTCTAGATGCCCACTTAGCATTGAAAGAGCCTGATTTTATACCTCCAGGAGCCATTATCGATTTACAAGCTCAACAGATATCAAGCAGCTCTGTATTACTTACATGGACAGCGTCTGGCAGTGACCATTCAAATGGGCAGGCAGCGCAATATGAAGTTCGATATTCCAATGCTCCAATAAACTCGTTGAATTTTTCAGAGGCGAGACTTGCACCTAATCCTCCATTTCCTCCCGTATCCGGAGAAGGGGTTCAATTTAGAGTTAAGGATTTGATGCCTGGTCAACCGTATTACTTTGCCATAAAGGCAATTGATCTTTTCAATAATCAGTCACCCATTTCCAACCTACTCAATTTCCAAACACTAAGGAGTCCTACAGCGGAGTTAATAACTACGACACTCAGAGAAGATGTTTATACGGGCATTCGATTGACAAGAAATATTTTAGTCAGAAATGGTGGCGAGGATACGCTACTGGTTAGAGCAGGCGTTCCGAAGGGTGAAGCTGCTTCTGTGCTGCCGCCACTGAGCAGAAAAGGAAGGTTGTTTGCAATTAATAGCGAGACCAATCGTATTGAAGAGCTTAAGGTAGAGACGGGCCGCGTAATTCATTCCATTCCTTTGCCCGAACCCTCAACAAGAGACGCTGAAGGGCTAGCATTTGATGGCTGCTGCTTGTATTATGGACGTTCCAGGAAAGTGTATAAGCTGGATGTGCAAAACGGGCAAATAATCAGAGTATTGAATTTGAACTCCATTCAAAGTATAGTTGGCCTTGCCTGGTCGGGGACGTCACTTTTTGTTTCTGGAGTCTCTGACGGTAGCTACAGAACCTGGGAAATTGATGCCGATCTTGCGAGCATTATCAGACCGTGCAATAATTTTCTTGCAGAGTTTGCTTATTACGCCCCTAACAATACGCTGCTCGTTCCTGTAAACGGTGTCATCGAAGAGAGAGAAGTGGCGTCAGATGCCGTCTTAAGGTCAATTGCAATTGGTGGAAGTGTTAAATCAATAGCTTTTTCAAAATCGCTAAATAGAATCTTTGCAGGAGATAGATTTTCAAGATCAGTTAAAGTGATTGACGCTTCAACAGGCGCGATGTTGTACGCTATGCCTTATTCTGTAACCACCGCGCTGGCGGCTGATGAGAGCAACACCAACTGGCTTGAAACAAAAGAGGAGGCAATCTCAATTCCACCTGCCTTAAGCGCAATGGTGCCTTTCTCAATAAGTTCAGCCGGGTTGAATGCCGTAACACTTAGCGGCACAGTTGACATTATTTCCATCAACACAAATAGCAATCCGTTGCCGGTGCACATCAGCATGACTGTGCGCCCCGGGCCTGACATTGAATCGGTTGAAGAGATTAATTTTGGAACAACTTATACGAATTTCCCGATTGATACGGTAATTATGATTGAAAACCGGGGCTTCGCGGATCTATTGATAAGCGGAGTAGAGTCATCTGACCCGAGAGTAAGCAGTTCAGTTTCAAATATCACATTGAGGCCGGGTGGAAAGGCCGAGGTGCAAGTATCAGTATCCTCTAGCTCATCAGGGGTAGTAAATTCAACCCTTTCCTTCATTTCAAACGATCCTGATGAGGGCATTTTTTTGTTACCAGTAAAAACGCACATTAAGGAATCCCCAGGGATAACCCTCTCTCCCGATTCCTTAAAATTGACATTAATTCCGGGGCAAACTGCATCACGCTCGTTTATAATTACTAATTCCGGCCGATCCGAGCTTAGCTGGCAAGCAACCTTGACGGGAGGTTTATCTTCCAACTCCCCTTTAGTGAGTGTTTCCAAGCATCTCACGACATATCAACAGGCAAGTGAGCCAACCCGCGGAGATCGCATTGAAATTGTTCAAAAATCTTCAAGCCCTGAACCGCTAAAGGCTCTAGTTTATGACCCTGATGATGAATTGATTTATGCAAGCTCAGTCCATGATATGCTCTACACGTACAATCCAAGAGCGGATTTATGGAGTTTGATTGGACCCGCGTCTACAGAACAAATTCAAGGCCCTGCCACATATTTGAATGGTAAACTTTATTTCAGTGGAATTCCATTGCGTGTTTACGATATAAAAACCAAAATATGGGTATATGAAAATCTTCCAGACGGACTTTCACAAGAGCCTTATGTAGGTGGTATAACCAGCGATGGCTCTTATGTTTATTTAGGTATAAACAGAACAGTGTATCGCTACGATCCAACCTCGAAGACATGGTCAACTCTGGTAACTATTGAACAGCCGCTTTATGTTTATGGGTTTTCCTCATTAAGCTATCACAGCGGTATAATATATTTAACCGGGGCTCAGAGTATTCAGGCTGATGGCAATACGATGTTTTATAAGTACTTTATTGACACCGGAAGTTGGTCGAGGTCTGAGAGTATCTTGGGATTGACATCTACGGCAAGTGCAGTTGAACCATCATCAGGCCGATATTTCATTCTAGGTAGTCCTATTGGCATGGAGAGGTTTATTCAAATGTCAATTCTGAACATAAGGCAGGGAAAGTGGATGCGAATACCCACCAGTTTTGAACTTGGTTATCGGCATGGTATGGTCTATGTTGGAAAACCAGGTTTTAGCGGAATGTTTTTTTCGGAGGGATTTAGTGGCACTAGATTCGCGTACTTTCCAACGGCTTCATCGGATAACGTATTAAGAGTTACCCCACCAGAGGGGAAGTTGACTGAAAAGGATAGCATTTCCGTTTCGGTGAGCATTGACGCGACAGGCCTTTTCGGGGGCCGGTATAAAAACAGGATTCAAGTCTCAAGCCAAAAACCCCTTATTCGGGAGTACATCGATTTGGAATTGAATGTACCGGGAAGACCCGAATTGGTGATTCAAAGAGGACCAGGCAATCCGCCCGTCACAGCAACGGTGGGTTATCAAAGAAGTTTTCCGATTACTATTCGCAACACGGGCACCTCGCGCCTGGTGATTGACAGTATAACATCAAACAATATCCGGTTTACCGCTCAGACTACTTCGCTAGACTTGCCCATTGGGGAAGCAGCATATTTATTGTTGGATTTTAAGCCAACCGTTGCAGGCGAACAAGCTGCTGAGTTTAAGTTTCACAGCTCTACCCAGTTCTCTGGCGATTCAGTGCTACGACTGGTTGGGGTCGGAATTAATCCTCCTTTTATTGAGACACCAACCGACACAATAACAGTGGAGTTGTTTAGCGGACAAAGAACACTGAAAAAACTAACGGTAAGAAATAGTGGCACTGGAGCGACCCAGTGGCTTCAACCTGCTGGTTACGCTAGCTGGGTATTAGTTAAAAGCTCAAGTTGGCCGCGTAATATTGGCCCACTCGATTCAATCAGTTTTGATATCGAATTTAGTGCAGTTGGAATGAGTGAAGGCGTTTACAATAGTTTCATCGACATCAAAGACTTCTTAGATCAATCTGACAGAAATCTGCAGGTTCCGGTGCGGCTGATGGTATCGGATGCCGCAAGTTTGTTTATTGAAAATGACAGTGTTCATTTTGATAATTTGTTTATAAATACCCGCTATGACACCGCGATTCAAATTGTGAATCAGGGCTCCTTGCCCCTTATGGTTGGATCAGCTTCAGTGGATAATCCAAATTTCTCAGTTTTGACTGCAATGCCCTTGATAATTCAACCAGGAGAAATTGTTAGATTGAGATTAAGTTTTCAAAGTGATAGCCTGGGTATGCAAGCAGGAAAACTCACCTTGAGCAGTAGTGATTCTTTTGCAAACCCCTTTACCCTTTACTTTCTTAGCAAAGTCGTTGAGCCACCTGATTTGGTACCTGCCCCATCGGGGCTTTCTTTTTCAGTTTTTCAAGGTGAGTCTTCCTCGGAGATAATTCGGGTAGAGAATGTTGGAGGGAGTGATCTTAGGTGGGAGATGGATGCTCAATCATTTTTGGGCCAACCTCAAAATCGTTTTATGGAGATATCTTCAACCCCCCCTGAATTGATAAGTATGACAAGCGATCCTGTGACCGGAATAATATATGCTCAGTATCCATGGTATCAGAGACTTTATTCCTATCATCCTGACATTAATCAATGGAAAGAAAATTCTGCTTCGATTCCGCATATAGCAAAAGAGGCTACTTCTGGGACATCAACAATATTGAAGTCGAAAATTTTCTGTCTCTACCCGGTGGATAGCGGGCAGATTCACCTCCTTGACTTAGTCATAAATGATTGGAGTACGCGAAAGAATCTACTGGGTACGGGCGTTGCTTCGATTACATCGGATGGTGTGTCTGTCTATTTGGCCGGTGCCGGAAAATTCATGAGTTACGATCCCGAGACAGATGTTTGGACAAATCTCCCTATCCCCTCCACTTTCGCTTTAGATGGATTGGGAGGATTGCATTTTGCTGAGGGTATCATATATGCGCATTCTGGCAACTCCAGGGGCTTTGCAAAGTATACAATTAACACTCAGCAATGGGAGAGATTACCCTCTGTGCCTGGGCCTGTAACTGGGGCAAGCGCCCTTGACTTCAATAAGATGAGATATTATGTATCCGGCAATAATGTCCTATACGAGTTCGATACGTCTAAGAAGGTTTGGACGATTTTTAACTTTTCCTTGTTTCAATTGGGAGCTAATCGATTGATAAGCTATTCATCAAGACCTGGCTTCAGTGGCATTTATTTGACGCAAGGCACAGCACAGCAAAAGTTTGCGCGATTCATCGCAGACTCGGAAGTTGGATGGCTAAGGCCCTCCACCCTTTCAGGTGTAGTTGATGCTAAGGGCTCCGAGTCGATCAACATTAGTGTTAACGCCTTTGATAGGAATCCGGGTGTTTATCAGGGACAACTATTGGTTCGTTCAAATGATCCGCAAAAACTGATTTTTGAAATACCCGTAACCCTTACGGTTAAAGACGTAGCTCCGCGCCTTGTGACTCCTGCACAAATATCCAAGTCGTTGGCAAGGACGGGGCCACAGCAGTTTTACTTACGTATTGATAATGAAGGGAAAAACACACTAAACTGGAGCATTAATCAAACTTTGCCTCCTTGGCTTAAGCTTGCTCAAGCTGGTAGTATTCCAGGGGCTAGCTTTGATAGTGTGCAGATTACTTTTTTGCCTAATTTATTTGCTTCAGGACTTTCAGCAAACTTCAATCTTGCAATAAGCTCCAATGATCCGAAACGCCCCGTAGCTGAAACACAATTACAACTTTCTTTGCAGAATCAAGCACCTATAATTTTCAACTTTATACCTAACCAAGTTATTCGTAATAATCCAGTTGAAATAGACCTAATGAATCATTTTTTAGATCTTGAAAGTGATCCGCTAAGTTTCACTTTTCAGGCAGGCGAAAATACGATGGTTAGTGTCACCCTAGATGAGGCAAGACTAATTATAGCTCCTCTGAAAGCAGGTGTTTTATCCATAGCCGTCACAGCAAAAGACGCGTATCAAGCCTCTGTGACGTCAACTTTTCAAATAGACAACTTAGTCACTTCTATTGAAGAGCTATCAGATAGACCAAACTTTACTGTCGCACCTAACCCGTTTGACGAAAAATTTGTTATATCTATTACAGAGACCATGCCTACTAGGATTATCTTAATTGATTATCTCGGACGAGCTATTTGGGATTCATCTGTAACGCCAGACGGAGACGACCTCAAGATTGAAGTAGATGGAATGTCTTTTACCGCTGGACTTTATATTTGCCTGGCTTTCTCAAATGATCGCTTAGTGGGCGCTGTCCGGGTTTTAAAGAGATAGAAATTTGCAGTAGTTTGATTTTGTGATTCATACTCCTGATTCTGCTCTGCCTTTTCATTTGCTCCATAGTTCTATAAACGGTATTGCATGGATGAATTCAACTGAGAGAAAATCGAGCAAGTTTTCCATTTAAATCTTATAACCATGAAAAACTTCACACTACCCCCACTGCTATTGCTGGTTGTCTTTGCCTGCCAAGCCCCTGAAGCAGAAAAGCCACCCAAAGCCTACACCATCCAGCAATTCATGGATGTGAAAAACATCTTCTCGGCCGGCTTTTCGCCCGATGAATCCAAATTGCTATTGGGTTCGAACGAAACCGGCATTTTCAATGCCTTCGAGCTCGATCTCAAAACGATGGAGAAGAAACAGCTCACCAGCTCCACGCAGGAGTCCGTCTTTCCGGCATCTTATTTCCCCACGGATGACCGCGTGGTGTACACGATGGACAAAGGCGGAAACGAAATCGATCACATTTTTGTGCGCAACCCCGATGGCACTGCCATCGATCTGATTTCGGATTCTACGGCCAAAGCCAATTTCTACGGCTGGAGCTACGACAAAAAGCTGATGTACTACTCGGCCAATGCGCGCGACAAGAACTTTTTTGATCTGTACAAAGTGGATGTATCGGCTGCGCCTAAGGAAGGCAATGTATTTGCCTCTGCCATGATTTACGAAAACAAGGAAGGCTACGATCCGGCCGCCATCTCGGCCGATGGACGCTACATCGCGCTCACCAAAGCCATTACCACTAATAACAACGACATGTACCTGCTCGATACGCAGAGCAAACAAATGAAGCACATCAGCCAGCACGAAGGCGACATGAGTTTCAGTCCGCAGTACTTTAGCCTGGATGGCAAAACGCTTTTTTTCCTCACGGATGAGGGCAGCGAATTTGCCTACCTCGCCAGCTACGACATCGCCACCGGTGCCAAGGCAAAAGTGGAGGAAGCTCCCTGGGACATCATGTTTGCTTACCAGTCGCGCACGGGTAAGTATCGCGTGGTGGCCATCAACAACGATGCCCGCACACAAGTGAAGATTTACGACCAGACCCGGGGCAACAAGCTGCTGGAGATGGAAGGCCTGCCGGCCGGAGATGTTAGCGGAGTGAATATTTCCGACAGCGAGAAGTTGATGACGTTTTATGTGAGCACGTCCCGGTCGCCACAGAACTTGTACCTCTACAACTTTGAAACGAAAGCCATTACACAACTGACCAACACCCTCACGCCCGAGATTGATCCGAACGACCTCGTGGAAGGACAGGTGGTGCGTTTCAAGTCATTCGATGGGATGGAGATACCCGCGCTGCTCTACAAACCCAAAGGAGTAAAGAAAGGCGACAAGGTGCCCGCGCTGGTGCAAGTACATGGCGGCCCGGGCGGACAAACACGCCTGAATTATTCAGGAGCTTACCAGTACCTGCTCAACCACGGCTACGCCATTTTGTGTGTGAATAATCGCGGCAGCTCCGGCTATGGAAAAACTTTTTTTGCGGCCGATGACCAACGCCACGGCAACGAAGATTTGAAAGATTGCATCGCGGGTAAGCAGTACTTACAGTCGCTGGACTACGTAGATGCTGACAAGATTGGTATCCTGGGCGGCAGCTATGGTGGCTACATGGTGATGGCCGCGCTGACGTTCGCGCCCGAAGAGTTTAATGTGGGCGTCAACTACTTTGGTGTTACCAACTGGCTGCGCACGCTCAAGAGCATTCCGCCCTGGTGGACGTCTTTCCGCGAGGCGTTGTACACCGAAATGGGTGATCCGGTGAAAGATTCGGTGGCGTTGTACAACAAGTCACCGCTGTTCCATGCCGACAAAATCCGCAAGCCGTTTATTGTGCTGCAGGGCAGCAACGATCCGCGCGTCTTACAGGTAGAGTCGGACGAGATTGTGGCAGCTGCTAAGAAGAATAATGTGCCGGTGGAGTATGTCATCTTTCCCGATGAAGGCCACGGCTTTGTAAAGAAAGAGAACAACATCAAGGCCTCGGAAGAGGTGCTGAAGTTTTTGGATACCTATTTGAAGGGGCCTGGCAATTAGCCAACAGTTGGAAGAGACACCGGTTAGAATTCAAATTAAACTGTCAGCCTGAGCCTGTCGAAGGCAGTCTGATCACGAGACGGTTTCGACAAGCTCAACCTGACAGGAGTTCTAACGAGGTCTCGCGTTATTTCAATCCGTATTCCTTTCGGAACGCCCGGAGCAGAGCCGCGTTGGCTTCCCCTAGCCTTTGAACGGAATTAGTCGTGTGGAGAGCAGACCGTTGGTACGTTGGTTTTTTTGCTTTTAAGTCGAACCCGATCTTTTATAAAATAGAATGAAGGCTATGCAGGTAATTGAGGAAAGTACAGTTGCAACAAATGCAAATTTATATAGTCTGGCTGCTTTCTTCTCTGCGAGATAGGCGAGCCGAAGGATGCGCTCTGGCTCAGCCTTTTCAAACGCCCTTGATTTTTTGTTGAGCAAAATTTGATATGTCAAGTTGAAGTTGTCATAGTAGCGTTTTGACCAGACATCGATTACATTCAAATCATTTGATTGAAACTCTGACTTTAGACGAGTCTTGGAACAAAAGCTCGAACTGTAGATTCCTTCGGCCCTTCGATAGGCAAATACAATATAGGTTTCTCCGGTTTCGAAGAAGAAATTGCAACCAAAACCACCCACGAGCGTAATTATTTTCTTGCCCCGTGTGCCTCGGTAGTCTTTGATGATTTCAAAGTTTGTTATTAGTGAATATTCGGCTTCCTCATAGAAAAAGACGTCTTTGTATTGACTGACAACCTTTCCTTCGAAAATTATGGGTGTATAGACAAAGGCACTATCTGTCGGTGTATCAAAACAAGTGCACGAGAGGCCACGCAGCCCGTATAGGACTAGACCTAACACGAGAATTGCTTTTTTCATTTTTGAAACTCACCTTGGTTCGCCATCCAAGTTACACAACGATTGACTATTTCAAACCGAATTCCTTTCGGAGGTAAAGGGAATTAATCGCGTGGAGAGCAGGCCATTGGTATGGTAATAGTTCAGGGAGTTGAACATCTGCTGGCGGTTGATTTTTTCAGGTTGCGACAAGTGAAACGGGATATATTCGGGACTCGCTTCGTATTGTGCCAGCCGCTCAAAAATCGTGTTTTGGTTTTCGAACAGCTTGTTTTGAAAGGTATAATCATGGTGAGCCGTCATGATGGGTTCCATGTAGGAGTAGAAAATGGCGTTCTCATACTCCTGGCGCGCAGCAATGTAGTCAATAGCTACCGAAAGGTCACCTACCAGTTTGCGCAGCTCCTCACTTTTGAAGTAGCGCAGCGCTTCGGAGCTTTTGATTTGCACCAGCACCACGGTGCGCGGAGTAAAAATGATGGGGCTGCGGGCCGTAATGGCATACAGAAAATTAACGGAAAGTGATTTGGAAGAGGTCGTGAGCACGCTGTCGCGGAAGAAGGAGGCCATATATACCACCGCTTTTTCTTTTTTGATGCGGCCTTCGATTTTCGCCTGCACCGCGATGGAGTCGTTTTTCAGTTCTTCGTAAAAGCTTTTGGCCAGTTCAACGGCATGCTGGCGTTCGGCATACTCCTCGCGGAAGTTATCAGCCAGGAAGCCCAGGAACACGGCCAGGAAAATGAGCAGAAACTCGAAGACGTAGCGTTGCCAGTTCTTTGAAAACGATGGCCGGGGTTTGGGAGCGGGGCTGAGTTCGGGATCCATAGGGGGCGGTAACAGGCACTAAAGCATTGGGGCGAAGGTAAAGACTTATGACTTACCACTCACAAGCTTACTATCAAATCCGAAATTTTGGTCCTTGTAAAGGCTAGGTGATGCCAAAGGAGTAGTTATCCAGACGCACTCCGAGTAAAATTCAATAAAATTATTATTTTTCTGGAATAAACCTAGTAAGTATGAATCGTCTTGTGCTGTGCTTCTTTGCGTTTGCTTTTGCCGGTTGTTCGATTCAGAGAACTGAAGACCCTGACCGAAGGGTGAGAGATTTTTTAGTTGCTTTCGAGTCTTCACTTAGCAAACCGGAAGAGCGTACCCTTGAGTTCTTTGCTGTTAAACAATCCCGTGATGCCATACTTGCTGTTATTCGGGTACTCAAGAATCAAGATCAATTTGTTGTGTGTACTCCGAGCTTTGTGAATGCAATCATTGATGTCAATGTTAAGCCACTGCGGGTTGAAATTCCGGTCGTTTTTCACTACAAGGGATCCCGTTCATCTGACACTGTGCGACATCAGCTAAAGATTGACATTGAACCCGTGGGGGAGGGGTTTAAGATCGTGGATTTGGAAGGTGAATCCTTTTACCAGGCGTTTCAAAGAGCGAAACACTTGAACGCTTGGGAAGCCGCGCTGCAACAGGTAATTGGAGAGCGAGCTTGGATTTTTGAGAATGCTCGCTACCTAGACGGAAAATTTGATTCGGTTGTTTGGTATACCCAGTTGGATGAGAGTCGCTATTTTTATGTTGCCCGCGGCTCGTGGCAACATCCATTTTCAAAGAGGACGCAGCGATTTGACTCAACCGCGCGCCTTGGACTTGTTAATCAACAGGGCGAAATCGTAATCCCACTCGAATATGAGTTGATTGGGACTATCGGCTTCCTGTTTAACGACAAAGTAGAAGTGGCAAGAAATGGGCATGTTGGGTATTTTGACATGAATTCAAAAAGGCTCATTATTGACGCTGTTTATGATTGGATTGCTCCTTATGATGGGCAAGATGCGTTCGCGATAGCCAAAAAGGATACTTTGATCGGCTGGTTGGATTTTGACTATACCTTCAACATTGGGTTCAAGAATGATTATATGCGACAGTGGGTATCTGAGTATAGGTTTTTGAAGCACCCGCTTCGTTTAACGGGGGAGCAATACGCGATTTGCGAAATACCGGCCCGCGATCAGATCGGAAACGGATACATTATTCCACCAACTTACCTGAGTAGATTTGGAGTGCTTAATCCAGTTATTAGTGGCATGATCACAACGAAGGTTCCATTTAATGGCTGGACTGAATACGTTGAGAAAGAAGAGTCAAAAATTTCTACCCTTACTTCACATTTGTCTGCAATTGTCACGATAGTAAAGGAGCGTTACTTAGAGGGCCGTGAGGAGTTTTACACGTCCAGCAAAGTCTTACTGGTATCAAGCGATCCTTCACCTGTTGGCTCAACCGATGTGCCTGGTGAAATAGCGTCAATACGAATGGTGGACACCACCCTTATGGAAATTCAAACACCACACGACTACTGGTTTATGGATGAGAATGCTTGGGAAGAATTAAATCTTGTGCACTATACTTATCTGCGAGTAACTAACCAGGGAGCTGAGCCGCTTAAGTCGAAGCGGTTGTTTCCGCAAACGGAGTTTGTGAAACTAGACAGTTCCTACATAACGGGCAATTTTGTAGTTTATAATGCCGCTACTCGGGCGAACGAGCGAACTAAAATTCTTTCCCAGGCAACAATAATGTACATGCGAAATGAAATTTTGGCCTTTTACGGGTACACCTTCCCCGAGCTAGTATCTAGAGATGATTTTTACTATTTGAGAAAAGGAAAGGAGCCAATTGATTCTATTGAGGTAATACTTTCGAAAATGAGTGATGTTGACCGACACAACCTAGATTTTTTTAATACGCTATTGGAAGATTATCCGTCTTGAGGATGAAAGCCTTGGTCAGGCGCCTTGCTTTTTTTGCGTCCATGGCATTGGTAATACCTCTCGCGCTGAATGCGCTGTCTTACGCTAACTTTGATTTCGGCTATGGTTTTTTGCGTTTAAAAAAGGAAGCAGTCGCAAGTGGCTTGTACTTGCCTGCTTACTACGCTCATGTGTTACCTGCAGCATTTGTTCTCGTAATCGGCCTTGTGCAACTCAATACTTCTTGGCGA
The DNA here is from genome assembly GCA_046301755.1 of Cyclobacteriaceae bacterium. Taxonomy (GTDB): domain Bacteria; phylum Bacteroidota; class Bacteroidia; order Cytophagales; family Cyclobacteriaceae; genus ELB16-189. The sequence continues at coordinate 7,838 of JBKCJM010000037.1, read as the reverse complement.
AATCGCTGGCCGGACGCACATCGCTTTTTAGGAAAAATTTATGTGGGCGCGATACTTTTGCTTTCTGGCCCAGGCGGAATTGTCATGAGTTTCTTTATTGGGCGTGGCGCATTAGTCCAACTAAGTTTTCTTGTTCAGTCCGCCACTTGGTGGCTCTGTACGTGGGCGGCTTATCGGTCAGTAATGAGTGGTAATATTCGAGCTCATCGGGAGTGGATGTTACGAAGTTATTCTATCACATTCGCAGCCGTGACGCTTCGCGTGTACGCGTTTGCCGGGTCTTGGATTTTTGATTTGAGTCAGCCGGGTATTTATGCAACGATTGCTTGGGCCAGTTGGATGTTTAACCTGATTGTTTGCGAATGGATAATTCGAAGACGATTCAAGCACAATAGTGTTTTGTCACCCTAACGAGTTATATGGCGAACTCCCAGGATGTTTTTCACTTTCGCCAACTGTTGAATGGGTTTGCAATTTTTGCTACCCCAACGCCACCACCTCCGTTACCTCCTCGGGCATCATGCGCTTGAATAAATTTTCAATGCCGGCCTTGAGGGTGATGGTGGAAGAGGGGCAACCGCTGCACGAGCCTTGCAGCATTACGGTTACTTTCTTGTCGTGGTAGGAGTGAAACGTGATGGCGCCACCATCTTGCTCAACAGCCGGGCGGATGTATTCGTCCAGGATGGTTTTGATCTTTTTGATGGTTTCAGTCTCTTCCTGCGCTGGCGCTTCTTCCTTCGGCATATCCAGAATCAATTTCCCGGATTCAAGGAACTGCTGGATGTGGTTTTTAATGGTACCCTGGATTTCAATCCACTCCACGTCTTCCTTTTTCGTGACGGTGATAAAGTTGCTCATGTAAAACACGCGGTCCACAAACGGGTACATGAACAACTCCTGGGCAAGCGGTGCCTGTTGGGCGGCCTCCGGGTTGGGGAAATCGAAACTCATGCCTTCCGGCACCAGCATTTCGCTCACCACAAACTTGAGGGAGTTCGGATTGGGGTTCGATTCGAGGTAGATGTGAATATTCTTAGGGGCAGCTGTCACCATAATTTTCGTGTTGTTGAGAGAACAAAAGTAAGGAATAATAGTTCACGTGGTGGTCTTCACAATTTCGCTACGTCCCTCCAATGGTGAACAGAAAAGTCGTGAATGTTTTTGGCCCCCTCACCTGTGTAAATCAAGTTGCCACCTTTTTGGCCCGATAATTTCTGCCAGTACGACAAACCTTTCAAAAAATCAACGTGGAATGTGGAGGCAGATTTAATCTCCACCGGTGTTTGATGACTTCCGTGATCGATTAGGATGTCGACTTCATTACCACTACTGTCGCGCCAATAGAAGAGGTTGCTTCGCTGTCCGTTGTTGTATCGGTTTTTTAGTAACTCAGCGATGATAAAATTTTCGAAAAGTGGTCCGCGCGAGCCGTGGCTGATTAACTCACGATGATTCCGGATGCCCAGCAAAAAGCAGGCGAGGCCGGTATCGTAAAAATATAACTTGGCCGATTTGGTGAGCCGTTTATTGAAGTTTTTGTAGTAAGGAGGAAGCAGGTAGACGAGATAGCTTGCTTGTAAAATGCCGAGCCATGACTGTATAGTTTTGTAATCCACGCCTGTATCATTGGCCAGACTGCTGAAATTGATTTGCTGACCAATCCGACCAGCACAGAGATACAGGAATCGTTGAAAGGTGTTTAGGTCCGAGATATTCTTAATCATTCTGACATCTCGCTCCACATAGGTGCGAACGTAACTCGCAACCCACACATCGGGCATGACTTTGTCGTACACCACTGCGGGATATCCCCCCAGAAACAAATGCTCTTCCAATGACGTGGGTGGTTGCGGACAGGTGTCACTTTCATGAATTGAAAATGGGAGCAAGTCTAAATAACCAACCCTTCCGGCCAGCGATTGAGAGATGGACTCAAGCAAAAGGAAATTGTTCGATCCCGTTAGAATGAATTGCCCTTTTTCAGGGCGTGTGTCAAGTATTCCCTGCAGATAGGAAAATAATTCGGGTGCGCGCTGGACTTCGTCAAGTATTGCTCCTTGTGGGAATGCAGCCAAAAATCTGACCGGGTCAGCCAGGGCGATGTTTCGATCCGTTGGATTTTCAAGTGTAACGTAGGGCTTATCAGGAAAGAAAGATTTCACCAAAGTTGTCTTTCCACTCTGCCGCGGCCCGGTGATCGCTACTGCTTTGAATTGAGAAACGATCGTTCTTAAAAACCCGGATGACTCCCTTACGATCATTAATGCAAATTAGGAATCAGACTCCTAATATGCAATATGCATTGATAATCAAATATTTAACTCGGTTTTTCGGACTCCCCCAGCGCGTTTTCCCACTTGCTGACCACGGCCGTGGCCACACTATTGCCCACCACGTTGGTGGCGCTGCGCCCCATGTCAAGCAATGGATCGATTCCAAGGAGCAACGCCAGTCCCGCTTCCGGGATATTGAACGTGGCCAACGTACCGGCAATAACGACCAGCGAGGCCCGCGGCACACCGGCAATACCCTTGCTGGTGAGCATGAGCACCAGCAGCATACTCAACTGCGTGCCGAGTGACAGGTCAATGCCGTACGACTGCGCAATGAACAGCGAGGCAAACGTCATGTACATCATGCTGCCATCGAGGTTAAACGAATAACCCAGCGGCAACACAAAACTCACGATCTTATCCTTGCAACCGAATTTTTGGAGTAACTCCATGGTTTTGGGAAAGGCTGCTTCACTGCTGGATGTACTGAAGGCGAGTATGATCGGTTCTTTCACCGTGCGCAGCAGGCTGATCACGCGCTTGCCGATCATCAGGAAGCCCGCCACGGTAAGTAGTATCCATAACACGAGCAGTCCGAAATAGAATTCGCCAATGAAAATCGAATAGGTGGTGAGAATACCGAGGCCCTGTTTGGCGATGATGGCGGCCATGGCACCAAAAACGGCAATCGGGGCCAGGTTCATCACGTAGCCGGTCACTTTCAGAATCACGTGGGCCACCGCATCTAAAAACTGGATTACAATTTTGCCCTGCTCGCCAATGGCGGCTGTGGCTACGCCAAAGAAAAGCGAGAAGACAACAATCTGGAGAATCTCATTCTTGGCCATCGCTTCAACCACGCTGGTGGGGAAAACGTGATACAAGAAATTTTTCAGCGACATACCCCCTTGCGACAAGCCGATGTCTGCACCGGCATCGGGCAGCGGAAGGTTCATGGCGATGCCGGGCTGAAAGACGTTCACGAGAATCATACCTAACAGCAAACTCATCAACGAGGCACCGATAAACCAAAGCAGTGTTTTGCCGCCAATGCGCCCGACTGAGCTGATATCGCCCAGTTTTGCCACCCCCACAATCAGCGTGGTGAGCACGAGCGGGGCCCCAATCATTTTGATCAGGCGAAGGAAAATATCAGCCAGGATGGAGAACGGCTCCACCTTTTTGTCGCGGGCGGCCAGCACTTCGGTTTGTCTTTTGCCGAGGTCTTTCTTTTTGACGAGCAGCGCGGCCTTGGTTGTGCTGTCGGTGGCCGTTGTAAGCTCCTGGTTCACGTTCAGGATGCCCGTTTGAATGGCGGCTAACTCAGCATTTTGCTCGTGTACGTAGGTCTTGTTCAGCACGAACCCTGCAGCAATCCCCACAAACAACGCAATAACGATGTATAACGTAAGCCGACTCTTTTTTGGGGGTTGTGCGGAGGGTTCCATAACCAGTATTTCGGGTAAGTTTACTAAAGAAAATCGGGAGAATGGGCAGGATTAGGACTGGCGAATCATCTTTTTGACCAGCGCCATCTGCCCCTGATGGTAAACATCATGCTGCAGAACACCCTCCATCAGCTGTTGCACGTTGGTGCCGGTGCGGTAAGGTTCGGTCAGCACGGCTTCGGTATGCCGCTCAAGTTCAGCAATCAGGCGCTGTTGACTCTCCTCCAGTTGCCGGAGGAGTTCAGGCCAACCTTTCGTACGCAAAGTGTCTACCGATGGCCAGTTGTGTTCGCTTTTCATCGAGGCTTTAAAGGATGTATCGCCCTCCAATCGTTTGATCAGCGATTGTCGCCAGTAGATAACATGGGCCACGAGTTCCGCCAGGCAATGCAAGCCGGGTGCAGGCTGAGTAAAGGCCTCTTGATTAGTGATATCGCTCAGCACGGAAAGCAGGTTATCGCCATACCACGGTTGGTTGCGGTACACGGCCTCAAACTGTTGTATATAATGTGTCAGCATCGTTACCAGCTAATGTCGGCACCACCTCCGCCCGAGTCACCACCACCCCAACTGCCTCCACTGTCGCTCGAAGAAGACGAGCTGTCGCTGTCCGAGGAAGATGACATTACCAACATGGGTATCACAAACGGAATGAGGTGAACAAATCCGCAGTGCAGGCAAACAAATTCTTCTTCGCCCCGGCCCGCGCTGCTGTAGGTGGCAGCTTCCAGTTCGCGCTTGCCGGTGTGCTGATACGTTACAAAACGGCACTTAGGGCAAGAGGTGTATTTGGCTTTTTCGTTTGGGTAGCTGAGCAATTCGGTTGCGCCACAGGCGGCACAATGCCACACATCGTAATCCACCGCACCAATTTTTTCCTCGGCCTGCTGCCCGCTCTGCAAAAAGGCATCTTCTTCCTGCTCGGATAGTTTCGTGGTCACGCGGCCGCATTGCACACAATTCCTTGGCCGGTTGCGGTATTCGTGCGCCTGTTGGTTCAACCTGCGCGCGAGGAAAAGAGCGGGGAGCGGAAAGAACAGGGAAGCTGTCTTCCAATAGGATTGCTGCCGAATGAAAAAGCCATACACTTCCTGAAATTTTTCGCGGGCCAGCGCAGGCTTTGCCAGTTGCTGAACCCGCCCATACCGCTCGGCAAACAGCAAAGCGATAAAGCCATAAAGTGATCCGAAGAAAATAGCCCGTGAAAGATCAACTTGATAGGCGATGATAAAGAACGCCAGGGGAATGGCAGCATAGAGCAACAGCCAGTACCAGGCAGGAATCAGAACTCGGAGTGTGGGTGCGCTTTTTTTGAACTTCTTGTAGCCTAGAGCCACAAAGAACATGATGAAGGCCGTGAGCATCCACAGGAAACCAACCAGGGCAAACAGATCGCGCGGCTCGGCTGCGCTGCCCGCATCATAAATTTCGTCAACCGCTTCGGGTGACGTAAGTCTTCGGTACACTTCCTTGACGCCCTCGCGCATGCCAGTGTTGTAGTCTCCGTCTTTGAAATAGGGTACCATGTAGTCGCGCTGAATGCGCTTGCAGATGGCATCGGGGAGTACGCCCTCCAGGCCATAGCCGGTGTGAAAGCGGATGTTGCGCTGGTCGAGGATGAAAAGAATGAGCAGGCCGTTGTCTTTGTCCGCCTGCCCGATGCCCCACTTTTTGAACAGCGCTTGCGCGAATTCAAACCGATCGGCATCCCCGATTGAGGGAAGCATGACCACCGCTACCTGGGCTGTAGATTTTTTCTCCAGGCTATCCAGCAGGGAGTTGATTTCAGAGACGGTGTAGCTATCCAGAATACCGGCCGGATCACTCACGTAGCTGTTGTTCACCAGCTTGGTATTGGGCACCGTTTCTACTGTGTAGGTTTGGCCATAGGAGTTGGCCCGGAAGATAAGCAGACCGCCAAATACCAAAACCCTGAAAAAAGCCAATTGCACGGCATTACCAACCCTAGTATTGGGCCTTGCTTTGTGTCTTCGTGTCTTGGTGGCGAAATTCATTTACAAAATGATTCTTTGAATACCATCCTTGATTTTGGGCACATTAAAGTTAATCAGATACCCTAATCTTCTTTTTGTCAATTTTAAGTGGCTCAATACCTGAGCCTGCCAAACTGGATTGACCAAATCCACCGCTTTTATCTCTACAATTACGAGATTTTCAACGAGCATGTCTAGCCTCAAGCCTTCATCGAAAACAATTCCATCGTACTGAATCGGGATATCTAACTGCCGCGCCACCAACAAACCTGACTTCCTGAGCTCGTGCGATAAGCAAACCTCGTATACTTTTTCCAGTAAACCCGGACCTAATTCGAAGTGAACTTTGAAAGCAGCATTTACAATAGCCTTGCCCGTTTCTTCTTCAAGCTCGCTTAGCTTTTCAAATTTCATATATGCTGCTCTTTGCCACTAAGGCACCAAGGCACAAAGTTCATGTTTTCTGCTTTCCTACTTGAGCCAACTCAGATTTGACTACTTCCTAGTGTCTTCGTGTCTTTGTGGCGATAATTTTCTCCACCACTAGAACACCAAGTCACGAATCAGCTACATCTTCGATGTCTTCGCCCGTAAAATAAAATCAGCCATCACCAATGCGGCCATGGCCTCAACAATGGGCACGGCCCTGGGCACAACACACGGATCGTGACGGCCTTTGCCGGTAACCGTTACTTCGTTGCCTTCTTTGTCGATGCTCAGTTGATCCTGCATGATGGTGGCAACGGGCTTGAAGGCCACATTGAAGTAGATATCCTCTCCATTTGAGATGCCGCCTTGTATCCCCCCGGAATGATTTGTCCGCGTGCGGATGCGATCACCTTCAGCATAGAACTCATCGTTGTGCTGCGACCCGCGCCACTGAACACCCGCAAAGCCACTTCCATATTCAAATCCTTTCACCGCATTGATGCTGAGCATGGCTTTGCCAAGTTCGGCATGCAACTTATCGAACACGGGTTCGCCCAGCCCTACGGGTGCGCCCTGAATAACCCCTGTTACCACGCCACCGATGGTATCCCGGTCAAGTCTTACCTGGTCGATTAAGGCGATCATCTTTTCGGCTGTGGCAGCATCCGGACAACGCACGATGTTGTTGTCGGTCTGTGACAGATCCAGTTTTGTATAGTCAGGTGCTTTGATATCGCCTACCTGTGATACAAAGGCCTGGCAGCTCACCCCATGCTGACGGAGAAGCAGTTTCGCAATGGCGCCAGCGGCCACACGCGCGGCTGTTTCGCGGGCCGAACTGCGGCCGCCACCGCGATGATCGCGGAGCCCGTACTTCGCCTCGTAGGTATAATCGGCATGAGAGGGCCGAAACGTGTTTTCCAGGTGACTGTAATCCTTGCTGCGCTGGTCCTGATTATCAATCACCAGAGCAATGGGCATCCCGGTGGTTGTTCCATCAAACACACCGCTGAGCATGCGGAACGTGTCATCTTCTTTTCGCTGTGTGGTTATTTTGGATTGGCCCGGCTTTCTTCGGTTCAGCTCCTGCTGGATGAATGCCTCATCGATGGCCAAACCAGCTGGGCAGCCGTCAATAATCACGCCCACGGCCGGGCCATGACTTTCGCCAAAAGAGGTGATCCGGAAGATTTTGCCGAAGCTGTTCATGCCCGCTAAAGTAACGGGAAGGGCATGGAATCAGAAATTTTTTGCCGGATTGTTACGCCTGCCTGCGCACAAGCACGAACGTGGTGAGCCCGGCAACCAACACCAGGAATACTCCGACTACCCAGTTCATGGGGTCGGTGCGGTTGCTCGCCTGCAATGTGTTGTCGGCCTGGCCGATCTGATCATAGAACGACCCGGCATCCACGCTTTCGATCGTCTGGTGATGTTGGCTTTCGCCCGTTACCCGCAGCGTTATGCTCGATCGCAGGGTGTCGTATTTTTTCGCGATGGGATTAAAAAACACCCACTGAAAAACATGTGCGAGCGGATAGTCCCCCGGTTCTTTTGGCACCAGGAAGTAGCTGAAGGTTTTTGCTCCGGTTACGCGACCGGCTTCCCGGTTGATGTTTTGCCTTACGTTGGGGTCGTAGATGTCGAAATCGGGTTGCGCGCCAGCGTACGGCTTTTCGATGGACGAGATG
>JBKCJM010000036.1:0-41761 GCA_046301755.1 Cyclobacteriaceae bacterium | reverse complement strand
TTTACTTTTTTTGTTAAAAATAACAAATAAATGAAACAAACGCTCATAATTCAGCACTCAACCATGAAGTCGAAGACCCATCGCCTGAAAAATCAGGTCACGCTTTCAAAATTCTCAGGAAACCCTTCTGACGGAGTCGATTGCCTGATACTGTAACATCTGAATTTCTCTTTAGCCAACCCGGTGTAGGTTGCGATGAATGTTAATGCACGAGCATCGAGGGTCCTTAAGGAAGCTGCGATCTTCGCCAGTTGTGGCCTGCCATAATACTCCTTAATCGCAACCCAATCCTCCAACAAGCCATATTCCAGTACACGCTGAACAACAAACTTACTATGCGTATCCAGGTCCACCGCTCCGCGGTCAACATCCCAAAACAAATGGGAAGACAAACTCCTCATCACCTCCAATTTATCTTTGACGTGTTCGGGTTTATCTACGCCCATGTTCAAAAGTACCAAAAAAAATAAAGAACATGCTCAGGCACCTTTCGCAAAACTCCTTTACCAAAAACAACTCATACCGCCTTTCCCCACCGTTTTTAAGTATTGAAAGAGGAAGTTCAGTTTAACACCTTAAGTCGTTTCTCCATGCTGGTTGAATTGTTCTGCGACAGTACCGCTTTCCAGCCATTGCGCTCATACGAGCGTATGGCTTGTACATTGTCAGTTCGAACCGTCAGCATCATCAAGTGGTAACCCCGCAGCATCGACTGCCGTTCAAACTCATGCAACAAGATTGATCCATACCCTTTGCCCTGAAACTGGGGATCAACTCCAATTACGATGAGGCCGGTATGAGGTTGAACCGGCACCCGGGGCGCGGTTGAAGACACGGGTGCTCCGAGCAACTTTCTCAACTTGCGCCAGCTATTTTTCAAAGCAAGTCTATACTTCTTTAAGAATTCAACGTGTAAAAACAACCAGGGCTGTTTTAACATGGCCCGGACAGCTGCCGAATAGCTATGCTGGAGCATACTACTGGCAGAGCCTACCGCGACTTGGCCATCTACCAGCAACCCACCGCAATAACCCACGCATCGGCCACTTTGCTCGAGAAAAAAAATGAACGCACGCGGATCCACCAGGTACCACTCCAACATTTTCTCGACATACGCCTGACCCATTGTCGTTGACAGCGCATGGGGGAACGCCTTGCGGTGGCAAACTGCCATGGCCGGCAGCTGATCTAAACCGGGTTTATCAACCATCATGCGCCCGGATTGAGGTGTGTGAGAAACGAGCCATGAATCTGAGCCCGATTGAAGAATGTGTGAACATAGGTTCTCCCGTTCTCGCCCAAACGCGCAACCTCTGATGGATTTTGCATCAACCATCGGATGCCTTCTGCCAGGTCTTTCGAATCGTCCGGGGCATACGCCACTCCGGCTTTGCCCTCGTCAATAAATAATTCCCGCGCTTCGCCATCCACTCCTAACAGGATCGGCTTCCCTAACGCTAACGGCTCAAACAACTTCGAGGGAATGGCTCCCTTAAAAAGATCAAGCTTCCGCAGTGGCACGACAAAGGCGGAACACGCCTGAATCATCCCGGCCATCTCACGCCTGGGTACATGATCCTGGAAAACGACATTTGAAAGACCAAGCTCTTTTGCCCGTGCCTGCAGCCCACTCTTCTCAGGCCCATCCCCGGCAATAACAAAACGAAGCTGGCCGGGTTGAAACTCCCGGGCGGCCTGTAGCACCACATCGAGGCCCTGCGCATGCCCGACTATGCCCGCATATAAAACGACAAACTCATTTGGCTTGCAATGCCAGGCATTTCGCCAATCCATGGATGCTGGTGCGGTGACGAAATCCGCATCAAACCCATTGGGAAGCCACACTACTTTTTTGTCCGGTACTTTCGACTGAATACTGTTAACAATCCCCTTGGTTTGGCCTGTAATCAACCATGACTTCCGGTATATCCCTTTTTCGAGCCCATAAGCCAGCTTCAGTACCGTGGTATTGCTGACTAAGCCCAACTTCTCGGCCGACTCCGGCCACAGGTCTGAAACATTGAAGATCAACTTCATCCCTTTTATTCTTGAGATGACCACAGCGGTAATCCCCAGAAAAAGCGGAGGCGACTCGCAAAAAAGAAACTCTGCCTTCCTACTGAACAACAAGCGAAAAAACGAAGAAGCAACAAATGAGAAATAGTTGAGCAGCCTAGGTACAATCTTTCGGGAGCGGGGCACAAAAATCCAGGAACGAAATACCTCTACCCCGTCAACGAATTCATCTGCACGCCAACGGCCCCGGTATCCTTCGTGTATCTGATTGGTCGGATAGTTGGGCATCGCTGTAAATACCCGGACCCAAAAGCCCTGCCCCGCCAGAAAACTCGCCAGACTGTGCAACCGGTTTTGCGGGGCTCCGGTCTCAGGCGGATAATACTGGGTCAGGAAATAAAAGTGGGGTTTCGAACTCACTTTCTCGCTACGTGAGAAATCACCGCTTTAAATTTTCCATTGGCACGGGGAATATCACTCACCTGCACGATGTCAAGCCTGATCGCACCTAACTGGCTGGTCATCCGATCGGTAATCATTTTGATTTCCTCCCCGGGAATATCCTTATCCGCAACCACTTTTATCTCAAACCGATCACGCTCCCATTGTATTACCTGTGCTTCCACTACGCTCTTTAACCCCACAAAAATTCCATGAAACCGGACCAATTCCCGTCCATCCGGGCCAATCACAGTATCCTCTACCCTGCCCACAATCTCATCGATTACCGGCAAGTGACGACCGCATGAACAAGACTGTTTGCCGAGACGCATGCGATCGCCAATCTGGTAGCGAATCAGCGGCTGGTCGTAGTTCAGCAAGCCCGTGCAATACACCTCACCTGTTTCGCCCGGCTTCACCGGCTGGCCGGCTTCATCTAAAAGTTCGATAATGCCCACATCCGGACTGATGTGCAGATTTCCCGCTTCACACTCCGATACCAGGCCGCATGCCTCAACTCCACTCCAACTATCATAAGTCTTGCATTTGTACACTCGTTGAAATGTCTCCCGCGTCTCTGGTATAAGCTTCTCGCTGGAGGTAATTACCGCCTTCAGGACCGGCACCGGAAGTCCCTGCTCTTCGATAAAACGAGCCAAAAAAAAATTACTCATCGCATACCCGGTCATGTATTGAACATTGTTTTTCCACATACCTTCGGCATAATCTTTAGCGGTGTTGGCCGCGATGTGATAGGCCGAGAAATAGGTCTGTCGCTCGAACCAGTTATAGCGATAAAAGGGTGGCTTACTTACACCTTCGGGCACCACCCGCCTACCTCCTATCATACCACGAGGTATGTGGCGATCAACACCAGCCCAATGCCGGATCCGGGCTTCAAAGGCAGCACTCCAGCGCTGGTGCATGGCGTGCGAAAACAAAATCTGTGTGGGGGTACCGGTGCTTCCGCTGCTGGCAAAAAATTCACCGCCAATCTCGCGGACACTGGCCAGGAGAGATGAGGTTCCAAATGACCGCAAATCCTGTTTCGTCAATACGGGCAGTTTACTCAACTCCTCTAGTGATATCTTCGACAACGCATCAGCTGAAAAACCGACTGCTGAAAATTTCTCGCGATAGTATGGAACGTGATTAAAGCTGTGGACCAACATGTGTCTAAGTTCTGCCGTGACATGAACTGACCACTGCGCTGCGGAAAATCTCTCTCTGTCTTTGAACTCGCCTAGTTGTTGTTCGAATATTCCGCCAAATCTTCTCCGTTTCCACGACCAGCCGTATGCTGAAACGGCCATATTCTGGAGACCTGCCGGTAGACAAGCATAAAGTGAAGCCCTATTCATCGAAATGAATTCAGGTATGTTGAACGCCAGATCTCAACCATCGCTAGTTGACGCATGAGGGCATTTTTTAAAGTTGCTGAACCATTTGAAGCAACAGCTTGTGTATTCAGTTCCGGAAAAATATCGCGCAATGATCCTGACTTAACTTGGCAGACGTGCTCATACAACGGGCTCTCGGGATTTTCGTAGTTATCCCACGGCACGCTGAATCCAAGTTTCTTAAACCGCCTGACTTTTTCCGGCAATCGCTGGCCAACCGTTTTAAATAGTAAGTGTTTACCTTTCTTACCGGTTAACAGGTGCTTGGAGGGCAATGCCGGTATCATTTCTAAAAAACGATAGTCCATGAATGGTACACGACATTCAATGCTTGCGCCCATCGTCATGCGATCATTCCGATCTAGAACAGATGCCATATGAATGAACAAGTCCATGTACATGGCCTGCCGGGCAGGCTCAGCTGGAAACAGGTCGCGTGCCTCCGCAAGTATTCGCTGACGGTAATCAAATTTTTCTAAATCAATCTGTGTACCAAAGACCATTAAATCAGTCGGATACACATTGCTGGCATTGAGCAAAACCAAACTCTCCAAACGATCATCAGCCAAATATCGGCTAAGCTTATCAAAGCGATTTACGATACCGCCCGTGGGTAATCGACTCAACCACCGGGCCGCCCAGCCGCCAGCCTTTAGCCATGCATACTGATTTAGTGGTTTATAGCGCACGTATCCACCCATTAGTTCATCCGCGCCCTCGCCCGATAGAAGTACGGTCACCTTTTGCTTGGCCACTTTTGACAAGGCCAGCATCTGCGTATCATTCTGATGTACCAGTGGTTCGTCATACAGCCAGGCCGCCTCTTTGAGATCGTTTACTAACTGATCTGGTGCTTGCGACACGCGGTTAAGTTGCAACCCAAACCGTTCGCTTACCTCGGCTGCCAGATGCCCTTCATCGTACTGAGGATCGTCAAACACATAGGTAAAACTCTGCAGATTTTGTTCACCATTCTGATTCAGGGCTGCGGCTACACTACCCGAATCAAGCCCACCACTCAACATCAGGCCCACGGGCACATCACTAATAGTTCGGTATTTAACAGAGCTGAAGAAAGTATCTTCGAACCAGCTATAAACATCTTTCGGATGTTTCTCTCTGTTAGCTTTTATTTTCTCAGAGAGGTTCCACCACCTTGATGTGGTCATTCGTCCATTTTTTACCCATGCGCAATGGCCGGGCAACAGTCGCTTGACTTTTTTAAACATAGTCTGCTCCCCGGCCACATATCTAAACAGCAATAACTCATCTGTCGCATCACGATTAACTTCAAGGGGCACACCGCCTGCAAAAAGCGCTTTCGGTTCTGATGCAAAATAGACTGCCCCATTGTGCTCAGCATAATAAAGTGGTTTGACGCCAACGCGGTCACGAGCCAAAAAAAGTGTCCGTTCCCTTGTGTCCCATATGGCAAAAGTAAACATTCCATTCAGCTGATCCAGGCAATCTGGTCCATACCGAATGAACAAATTAAGCAGGACCTCAGTATCGGAATCAGATCGAAACACAAAGCCTTCCGACTTAAGAGTTTGCCTCAACTCTTTGTAGTTGAATATTTCGCCATTGAAAACGATGACCAACCGTCCATCGGAGCTTTGAAAAGGTTGACTGGCGCGATCCGTCAAATCAATGATGGATAGCCTGCGATGACCTAACCCACATTCGCGATCCAGAAAGAGGCCGGCACCGTCAGGACCGCGGTGTACGAGTGTATCGCGCATGCTCGTTACCAACGCTTGGTCAACCTCAAAATTTCCCTCATGACCGACTACGCCCACTATACCGCACATACCGACTCAATTAATTCCTGCCACTTCTGAACTACAACATATTCATCAAATCTTTGGACCTCGGCACGTGCTCTTGCTATACGCTCACTGGCTTCTTGGGGAAATTCAACAACTCTGATCACCGCCTCAGCAAGGGCCTCTGGTGTTTGATCAACCAGCAACGCTAACTGTTCGTTTCTAAAAAGGAAAGGAATGCCACCCACATTCGTACTCACCAGCGCCAATCCAAAGGCGGCCATTTCGACCATCGAAACAGGTGCATTGTCAATGCGATTGGTATTGAGGTAGACTTGACATTGATTCGCCAACTCAATTTTCTGTTTCAGATCAATGCGCCTAAGCAACGTGATGTTATCCCTTTGCAAAGATCCACTCACCCGTTGCTGAACCTGATCAAACATACCCATATCCGGCCCTGCCATGACCAGCCGTGCACCTGGATAGCGGTCGGCTACTCTTTCAAAAGCATCAAGACAAAGCAATGGGTTGTAAAGATCATGATAGGCCCGCATCCAAAGGATCGTTAAGGGATTGAATTCCTTCTTGTCGAGAAACGGGTAGTCGGCCAAGCGAATCACATTGGGAACTTCGCAGAAGGGAAGTCCGAGATATTTCAATTTGCCGACTAAGAAATCAGACGGGCAGGTGAGCAGGTTCGACCGCCTCAATACGCGTTTAGCCCATGACTGGCGTGACTTGAAAAAATCGGGTAGTGCACCTCCATGCAAGGTCATGATAATTTTCTTTCGATGAAACCTCGCAATAGCTGAAGCCATGTCCTCCATGTAAAAACTAAGACCTCCGTAAACCTGAACGATAACAACATCATACTTCGATGGTCGAAACAGCAAAAACCATGAGGTATCTAGAAAGCGAAGTATTCGATTGGGAAACTCGGACTTTCGGAAAACCCGATAACCCGCACGCTCCAGGAGGTCAGCCAGAATTTCACCCTGTGTTTTTACAAAACCAGATTGGTATAGCATGGGTCCGACAAAACACACGCCCTTGGGTTTCATCGAACAATTTCTTCTTGCACCCTTTTATAAAACCGTTCGTATGTAAAAAGAGCAGACATTCTCCAAGCCTTCGCTGCTATCTCACCAAGGCCAGCTCGTTTCGCAAATAGTTGATCCAGCCCGTTTCGTATTGAATCGGGGCTGCCGTCATCGAGCAAAAAACCATTCTCACCGTGCCGAATATATTGGTCCAGCGAAGACATGCGTGTAACAATTGGAATGCACCCATAAGCACAAGCCTCGGCCACCACTTTCGGAAAGCCCTCCGAGTGACTGGGAAGTATAAGCACGTGATGGTCGCGAAACACTTTTTCGAAAACATACGCGCGGGATTTTGGGCCGGTTAACTCCACCGGATAAGGCGTATTTTGGGCCATCGAGCTAAGTCGGTCGGATAGGGCTCCTCCTCCCACAACAGTAACTCGGGCCAGGGGCCACCTTCCGGGATTCGCCATGAGCGTCTGCAATAAACGGTCGGCCCCTTTGTTCTCGTCCAAATTGCCAACAAAACACAACTTTAGTTTATCGGTAAACGCTTTTGTACGAACCAACTCCATGGATGCTTGCCGGACGGATTCGTCCACACACGGATTTTCGAGAGAAATGATTCCATCGTGCAAATGTGGCCAGCGACCATTTACCGTTATGCGCACATGAGGCTTGTGGAGCCGTTTTAACAACCAACGCTGTATACGGTAGGCAACCGGCCCTCCCTTTTCATCCCAATTGCCTCCATATTTATGCCAAAACACCCGATTAGTATCAAAAAACGAGATCAGGATCGTAATCAATGCCGGCACGGATGGCCCTCGAGAATGAACAAAATCAGCTTCGGCAATTTTATGTCTTAGGAAAAGAAACTGCGGAATGAACGAACCTAATATCTGAAGCTTTGCGATCCACGTTTGTCCGCCTCGGCTAAAAGGAATCGGACTAACCTTAATTGAGTCCTTACAGGATAACCGAAGCTTTCCGGCATCCGAAGATGTCCGTTCGTATGTTAGCCAATGCACCGCAGAAAACAGCGACTCAATTTTTTCTACTTCCATTAGCGTGGGCTCAAACAACGCATACCCATCATTTGATTTTACGCTAGGAGTATCCGAAACGATTATGAGTGCGGGTTTCATGCGCTTTCGAGCACCCTGAGGTACCTGTTGCCGATATTCGCCCAATCGTGCTTTTCAGCCCAAAGCAAAGCTTGCCGACTATAATCCTGGTACCCGTTCAACACATCTTCCACCGCTTGAAGGATAGCCTCTGGATCGCGGACATCAACCAGCCTTCCGGTGACGCCATCGACAATTGCCTGTTCAATCCCTGTGCCGCGAGAGCCAATGGCAGGAATACCCATTGCATTGGCCTCCAGTACGGCAATTCCAAAACCTTCCACATCACCATTGGGCAGATGGTTACTCAACATCATGAAAACTGACGAATCGCGGAGCAACTTCCATTTCTCATCATCACTAACCGGGCCATGTATGACCACCTGATCACTTACCAAAAGATCCCCGGCAGCCTTATCCAGCAAGGCTCGCTGCTTATCCATTCCGATCACGTGGTAAACGACATGAGGGAAGTGTTTTTTTATGGACGGCAATGCTCTTACCACATTTTCCTGACCTTTACGCTCGGTAATAGAGCCAACGGTTACCAGTTTTAGAGGCTGAGAAAACCCGTCTATTTGGCGGGGCAAATGCTCTACTCGCGGAATCGTGCTAAGGTTGATACCATTTGGAATGACTTCAATAGCACGCTTCAACCCGGTCTGTTTTTGCGCCAATCTTCGGGTGAAATCAGATACCGCTACCCGAGCATAAGCATATTTTAGTGCTAGCCGAAGTGTTCTCTGGGACCTCGAATGAACTGGGCCAAATTCACTGCCGTGCAATATCGATAACACCTTATGTGAAAAAAACAGGCGGACTATTAGTGCCAGTTTTAGGTGCATCGCTCCACTTAGCACGATCCACGAACCCCTGGGTTGATGGCCAAAAAAACGCAACGCCAGTCTTAATTTGGTCCAAGACGATTGATCAGCGCTATAGCGGGTAATTGGCCACGGGCTGCTGTTATCAAATGCTGCCGAATCAAATTCGGGCCGGGACGGAGCGAATACCGATAACTTCCAGCCCTGGTCATGAAAAAAAAGCGCCAAATTGTATGCCTGATTACCAATGCCCCCCGGCCCGGGAGGATACTCGGAGCAAACAAGTGCCAAATTAGCAACCTTCACAGGACGAACAACTCAAAATTTCACGGATTGCTAGTAGACATCAGAAGATGTTTCGCGCTATTGATTGATCTCCAAAGCTTAAGGGGAAGCAACGCCATAAAAACCAGGTAACCGAAAATCGAATATCTCTTTCGTGCGTTGAGCACCATGGTTAGCAACAGGTGCCAGAAGTATTCCTTTTTGTAGTACTTAAGAATTGCATATGTCTGTGTGGCTGGTGGATACGCCCCCAACAGCGTACTCCGGTTTCTCCACCACACGCCATGAACGCGCATTCCGCCCATGGGTGCTTTGTAGTGCGTCTCAATAGACCTGTAATTATAAACTATTGTTTTGCCCGCCTGATAAAGCCGTTTTCCAAAGTCATCATCGGCACCCGGGCCTTTATCAAAGGCGATATCAAATCCCCCAACAGAAAAAATAGTTTCTACTCGCAAAAAAGCATTGCCCGTGGTTAAGATATCCGAAAGAAAGTAATGTCGATTGAACACCGGCAAAAAATTCTCATCAGCACCAGGCGGCACGATCACTCCGGTACTCACATCGCACCCGGATTTCCGGATTAACTGAATGTGCTCCTCAACCATACTGGGCCAAGCCTCGGCATCATCTTCAAACAATAGTACCCACGAACTACGAACTTCCCTGAGACCAATATTACGGGCAGTGGATTGGCCAGGCGCATCGAGAAATAGTAGTTTCAGGATTCCACTTTTAATATAGGGTTCATAAAGCTCCGGCATCCTCCGGGCTATCGGGGTTTGATCCACCACAACGATCTCCGAAGGCGGAAAAGGAAGTGCCAGAAGTGACTCGATGCTCTTGCCTATGTAATCATATCGATCAATCGTTGGAATCAAAGCACCGTACGACTGAATTTTTAGGCCCGGCTGAACATTTACCAGCTTAAAAGGAAATGATGACCTGTATTTTTCAAGTGGCTTGTTCTTTACATGACGAAGCGCATACCACCTCCCTGTCATCCAAAATTTACAGAAGCGGTAATAATTCTGTGCTTTTCGATTAAAATGTTTACATACGAACAACATTTCGTCCGCCCCTGTAAAAGCTATCTTCTGCCCTGATGGGGCAAATCCGGGCAAGGGATGATTCAAGGTTTTTGCACCCATCAGTAACGCGCGATACACCCAGTCCATGAGTGCCGCATCAGGGTCCAAAAACTCATCATCCAGAGGGCCGACAGCAGAAAGCAACTCCTTTCTAAAAACGATAAAGTCTCGTGTCGCTTTCCATGAAACTGCTGGGCGTTCGGTACTCGGAGTCAACAACTGCCAAGTAACAGAACAGACCTGAATCGATTCGAAGCAGTTATCCGCCCCAAAACACAAACCTGCATGTACAACATCAGTCGCTGTAAGTAATTCTTCAATATCGATTGCGTTGAATTGCGCAATAACATCGCTCCTGGCTATACCAACCGCACCCTCCGGGGCCAGCAAAAGAGCCTCACACAAAGCATGTGACGAGTTTACTTGTGATTTTTCAATCCAGTAAATGCTCACAAAGCAATTTTGGGTTTAGAGGTGTTCCCCCAGGCGGGATGTAAAAACACAACAGCTACGATGAAAAAAGTCCCCAGGAAAGTAAAAAGAGCCCGACCTGGATAAATGATCTCGCCAAAAAAGTTTGCTGCCAGCAAACCAACATAAAGAGCAATCCAGTTAGTTGCCATCACCCTGGAGAACTTTGTGTTAGATCGTTTCCTGACTTTCCACGCCAGCATGAATAGGAAATATAAAAAACTCAAATAAACGAACAAACCAAACAAGCCATGTTCGGCTACCACATTTAAGTAAGCATTATGAGCTGCTATCGCAACCTTCCCGATGGCAACTCCTGCATTTTGAAAACCCGCTCCGAGCACCAAATACTGTGGGTTATCAAGTAAATGCCCAATGGCACTTTGATAAATAAACCACCGATTGTCATCTATTCGCTCAATCCAGTTCTTTTCTTCTTCATCAAAAATATCGAATG
This sequence comes from Cyclobacteriaceae bacterium, assembly GCA_046301755.1. Taxonomy (GTDB): domain Bacteria; phylum Bacteroidota; class Bacteroidia; order Cytophagales; family Cyclobacteriaceae; genus ELB16-189. The sequence continues at coordinate 30,837 of JBKCJM010000036.1, read as the reverse complement.
CCGTACGGCCTAAATCCTTATGCGTATTGATCGATCGGTACAAAAGCACATCTTCCACGGTCCCGTCTCCCACCTTCAAATTACTTTCCAGAACTATGAACACGGAACCAACCAGCAATGTGCCTAATACCAAACTCTTAATATTGCGTTGCAAGACAAGACTCAACATAAAGTAGATGCCCAACACCAACCACCCAGACCTGCCGCGGCTGGCAATCATTGAATACACCATAGGCAGCAATGAGGCCAAGTAAAACAGATTGAGGAGAGAAAATTTAAATGAAATACTTAATCGAGTGACGATCATGATAACCCCGATAGCCATAATTAGACTATAATGCGTATGGTTGGGTGCCAGTGTGCCCGTGCTGAGATACCCCCCATCAAAGGAAAAGTAAATCTTGTAATAATCAGGCCACAGATTAGGCAATATCTTGACCGCTTGCAGAGAACCAATAACAGAGATAACCGCGATGCAGACCAACAAACCATCAAATAATATCAATAACTGTTTTCGGTTCTTTATGAAAATAAACCCAATAACAAAAACTAATGAAAATGAGAAAAACCTGAAATACCGGACCGCACCAACAATAAACATGAATTGACTAAAAAAAGAAGTGATAATCAGCCCCACAAATCCTAACAACAGCCAGTACCCAAGGTATCGATGCGCTAACGAAAAACTGTTCATTTTTTGAAATATCTCCGAAAGCCGCGGCATCAATAAGAATAAGAACATCAAAATAAAAACCACGTCATAGATTCTAATTTCGCTGGCGGTGACACCGGCAACTACTCCCGTGCGCAACAATGGCAAGCAGTATAAATAAGACAAAGACAGCACAAAAATCCAGGTAAATTCCCTAGTCCATACTTTACCACGATAATCATGTGTTTGGTTACTCATACAGCTTTAGATATTCAGCCATATTTGCCTCCAAAGAGTACTTCTTCAAGACGAATGCACGAGCATTCGTTCCAAGTGTTTGTCTTAATAAAGAATCGTGTTTGAGCTTAGTTAAAGCATCGGCAATCGCATGCTCATGTTTGGATGGAATTAATAAACCATTGTACCCGTCCTCAATAACTTCGCGGGTTCCTGAAACATCGGTGCCCACTACCGGTAATCCACAAGCCATGGCCTCTAACAAAGCAAGTGGCATTCCCTCCCACAACGAGGGCAGAATGAAGCAATCCATGCTTTGAATCAATTTGTCAATGTTGGTTGCTTGGCCATGGAACAGGAAGTTTTCAGTAACATCCTCTTCCATAACTTGTTTTTCTACTTCGCGTACTAACTCTCCTCTACCAATTAAGATAATTTTCAAAGGCTCTTGCCGGTCTTTCAAAATTCTTGCCGCCTTCACCAGATATTTGTGCCCTTTCTGTTCGGAAAATCTTGCAACCATGCCAACAAGAAACGCAGGTTCTTCCTCGATAATTAATTTTCGTTGGATCACCCTCTCGTTGAGATCAGGGTGAAAGACATGAGTGTCAACACAATTCGGAATAACGATAAAATCGGTCTGTCGCTTACCGATAAGTTTGCATAGACTGCTTCGGACCTGTTCGGAAACACATGTATAATGGCGGATGAATCGAAAAAACAAAAAGAAATAAAGTCTTAGCCGGAAGTTCGAAATAAAACCATCCCAGTTTCTATATTCATTTTGTTGTGTAAAGATAATTTTCCGGGATCCCGAAACTAGAATACCTAACACCTGCCAGGGCATTGAAAAAGCAACCTGAGAATGAACAACTTTTGGATTCAATGATCGGAGGATTCCTCCTAGTCGGAACACAAAGCCAAGCTCCTGAAGTCTGCACTCCTCAACTCGAATCCGCTCTGATTCCAGCGTTTCCAAAAAGGGGCCAGTGCGTTTTAGCAAACAAATGACCACAGGCTCCCAGTTTGTATGGGCCTTCAGATACAAGCAGTAATTGGTAACCAATCGCTCAATGCCACCCGTTTGCAAGGTGCCTACCAGAAAAACGATTCTTGACATCAGGTTCAGTTTACTTCGAACTCATTTTCTCACACCGAATAAACTTCCTCTCCCGCGGCAGGACACCCATTGCCCGACTACAAACCGCGAAGATCTAACTTAGCCATATCCCCTGGCGAAAATCGCTCTACGGGTGTCAACAATAAATGGCACCGTCCACGGTCGGCCATTGCATTCATATCGTGTATCGGTTTGCCAGTTCGCAAGTACACGACATGATAATTCAAGGGACCCAGAACTGCCGCTATTTCACCCGCGTTTTCCACTAAAGTGAGTCTACCGAAGGAATGCAATTCCATGAAAATCTCCGGACGGTGGTTCTTCAGGGTATTCACCATTCCGCGAATGGCGATGCTTTCAGCCCCTTCAATATCCATCTTAATGAAGTCGGGCACAATCTTTTTGTCAGCCACGAAGTCATCTATACTAATTGTTGATTTTTCAATTTCAATCGTGTGGCCAAGCCGGCCCTTCGTTATGGAAGCACCCCCAGAACTACCTTCCCAGTAAAAAGGTAAAGTAGCGCCCGAGCGGTCGGCCACCAGCGTATTGATGGAATGGACACGATCGCTAAGCTGATTTAGCCTGAGATTATGGTTGATGATATTTACCGCTGCCTCCGAAGCCTCAAATGCCCAAACATGCGCTGCCGGGTTTTCCAGCGCTACAAGCATGGAAATCAAGCCATGATTAGCACCCACGTCAAGAATACATTTTTTCCCCCGCGCCAACTTCAAGATCACACCGTAATCCCGATCAGCTTCCGATGACCGCAAATTATAGTCTACCAACAAACGCTTATCCAGCAGACGCAGAGGAAACTTGACCCGCAAGCCACCGAGCGTTATCAATATTTTTTTAAACTGAGCTAAACGCTTCATTGATCTTTAATATTTGTTGTATCGAGTCCTGATGGAATAACTGCAATGCCCGAAAGCTATCGACTACACCTTGCCCAATCCAGTAAAGCGAAAAACGTTTTCACCAAATGGAATCTGTGTGCACAACCGTGCCAACGCCAGACGATTTCTGAAGCTTGGCCAAAACAAACAACGGAGGCCAGCCTTCAAAAGGCGCAATCGCCAAATTGGGCTCCCCGATGACCGCTGCACCTCCGCAATCCATAACTGCAGGGCGATTGTCGGTACGGTGTACTTGTGCATCAGCCGCAAGGCCTCTCCAAAAAAACCATAAGAAGCGAGTAAAACTGCACACTTTTTCACTTGTTGGGCACGAAGGTCATCGGCCAGTGACTCGAAGTATCGGTCGCTCTTCACAAAAACGGTGTCTGCCCAAGTAATTTTCCTTCGCGTCAGATCAATTCCCTCTCGCGTACTCCAGGCACTATGGTGATCAAGCGAAAGAAGATCGAAGCCTGCGGTTCGCATAAACTGCTCAACCTCACTAAACCTGGGTTGATTCTCGTACATTTCAAAAAATTCGGTCTCACACGCAACCATCAAAGTTTCTCGTAAAACTTCGCGCCCCGACTCCAGTATTTCCAATTCAGAGCCTTGCGTATCCAATTTCACAAAATCGATGGCACCTTGCCACAAGCCCCGGCTCTTTAGTTCGTCCAGGGCATGGGTGGACACTTTTCTTACTGACTTCACCAAAAAGGGATCCCTGTTCTTCATGGCTGCCGAAGGCGGCAACAAGCTGGAAAGATCTTCGAGTTTCAGAACATAAAAATCCCTTTCTTGTCTGGCCTGCCCGATGGCATACGGGAAAAACTGCTGCGAGCTGCTTCGCGCATTGAGCTTAGCACAAGCGACTGCATCGGGTTCAAAACCGATCAACTTAACTTTGTGAGGAACCAATTGCATGAAAGGCAACTCGCTTTGGCCACGTGCTCCAATGTCAATGGCTTGGATCAGTTGATCCCCAAGTATATTCGACAATTGGATGTCGTTTGTCGCTTTTGGCCCGGTGCTCTCTACCATTTAGATTGACTGATACAAAGAAACCAAATTTGCAGCAACATGCTTTACATCATGATTAGCTTGTGTAAACATTACACCCTTAGCCCCGAGGCTTTCCCTTGCCACAACATCGCCAGCCAGTTTGCCTAACACCCCTTCGAGTGAATTCTCATCTGCCGTGACAATGGGTAAATCCTTTGCGTAGGTCATTAATGAAGGTTCGATATAACTAACAACTGGCTTGCCCAACGCCATCATCTCGACCGCTGCCTTGCCATACCAACCTAGCAAAAGCTGGTCAACGCCTATGTCAGCCTCGGCCATCTCATCCCTTACCCTCCCATACGAAAGCCCTTCTAATAGCCGAAGCTCAACGGGCACTCCGGAATGCTTTAAGTTTTCAACCGCCCGGATTATTGAATCTGTGCCTTTGATTGCTCTTCGGGTGGGTGCATGAACCACAGTGACTACCTCAGGTCGTAAGCTTTTTTTAGACGCGGCATTCCAGTAGGCAACGTCAACTACCTGCGGCACCAGCAACGCCCCCGGACCGGCAGCAGCAAGCAAATTGGGAGTTGAAACCAAAACCCGATCCGCATTTCGTTGCCAAAATTTTACCTTTCTCATTTGGCGTTCTGTACTCACAGGCGGCCGATTAAGCTCCGCGCTTGTAAAGTGATTCAAATCAATAATATCAGAACCTCTGAAATGCACCACGACCTTCTTGCCCAGCTTTCGCAAGATTGGCACGTCAAGACCGTAAAATTTCCAAAAATCCAGCAGACTCACGCCCCAAAAAAAATGAAAGACATCGTACCGGTTTATGGCCTTCAGCATGAATTCCAGCCTCTTGAAAGGCAGCTTTTTGTGCGGAATGAAGTAATCCGTGTCAAAAGACCGAAAATCGGAGTTGAAGGCCAGTGCATGAGCCTGGTGCCCAAGGCCGCGAAAAGTAGAGGCCAACAACTGCATTTGACCGCCAATTTCGTAACCAGCCAACAGGATTCTCACCGCTGATCAGTCAGGATAGACGCCATATTCCGAAAGAAACCTTCCGGTGACAGATACTCAAGCCAAAGCTCACGGTTTCGCTTTTGCCAGGCCACAAACTCATCGTGAGTCAGGTTGCTTACTGCCGCTTGTAATAACTTGTTGATATTTGCCACGCTGTCGCAGGGTACGACAACAACATGCCGGTTCCAGTCTATACGATCCGGAAATGGCATGACGGAATCCGTGTCTATGAGTATGGGGATTTTACCCAGGCTCAGCACCTCATAAAGACGCATTGAATAGTTACCACCTCCCCGAACGCAGGGAAAAAAGTCATTGCGCTGAAGATTAGCCACGTACTCGTTCCGAATTTCACCATAGCGATTCAAATCAAAACTCCCCTTTCGCAACCAAGCTCCGCCCAGATAGTCAGTTCGTTCAATGAAATCACATTCCCATTGCTCCCCTCTCCGGAGAACCTCCAGTGCGTACGACCTCAAAAACGAAAACCATCTTTTACCAAAGTCTTTCGCTGACGTAAACCGCGCACTGTGCAGCAAAAGAGCTAACCGAAATCGAAAAACCTGCCATGCCCGCCTAACTACGTTGACGTTCGGCAATGTTTGCCCGCAAAAGCCCAGTCTGAATTTGTCGGGCAAAGAAGCAGCTCGAAAATCCCCGTTCCCATAAACATCAACAAGATCCCCGCTCCATACCGGCATGGCGTGCTCATTGGCCTTGCATTGGCTCATATAAAACGAAGTGCGAAACACAATGGTGTGCTGAATATCCAAGTTCAGATCTTCATCAGAATCATCTTTGAAGAAAACCAAGAGCTTCTTTCCGTGCTCTCGGCATTGGCTAACCAATTCTTCCACAAGATCGGCACGGTTCCACTTTTTGTAGTATTTGAAATTCGCGGGCAACACTGCAAAATCAGCATCGGCCAATTCGTTAACCGGTTGATACGATTCACCGGCTACCGCCACGTAACGCTCATAAACGCTGTGGTTCTTGTAGATCTCCTCAACCAGGCTGCCCCACCACGGAAACAAGAAATGAACATGACCGACAGACGAGTGTGGAATAAACTTTCGATCCGTATAAAATTTCAAAGTCCTCAAATCTGCTTAGGTTTCAAGAAGCCAATATTTTTTGATAAAATGATATCATCTCATCAACCCGATCACGCTCTTCAAAATATTTCTGCACCCGCTGGCGGCCCTTTATACCCATCTCTTTTCGCTCTGAAGAATTCTCCCAAAGCCTCAACAAACAATCAGCTGCCATTCTTACATTCCCAAAAGGAACTACAAAACCGGTCACTGCGTCTTCAACAATTTCGTTTACTCCTTCGCACGAAAACGACACGATCGGCAAAGCACAAGCAGCTGCTTCCACCAGGCTGTTGGGCAAGCCTTCTGCTGCACTGGCCGCAACATAAACATCAGCACGCTGTAGCATGTCGATAACGCTTTTTTCGTTCTGCCTTCCTTTAAATTTCACTGCATCTCCCAATTTCAGTACATGGCAATAATAAACCAGCGCCTCCCGATCCGGACCATCACCCAGAATATTCAATTGAACCGGTACTTCCCGATCGAACAATTCCTTCACCATCAAAAGCAAGAAAGCCATGCCTTTCCGCCACATTAGCGAGCCTGTCGTAATCAATTCAAACGTTTTGTTTTCCCGGGCATCCGCTCTCGGGGCAAATTTTGCCGTGTCGACCCCGTTGTAGTTAACAATAATTCTGTCCGAACTGGTACCACCACGCAGGCAATACGGGATCAAATCGTGGCCAACTACGTGCACAAAATCCGTAAGGCGAAAGGCATTCGCCACCACTTCAGCATAGCCCGAGCGGGTTATGGGGTAAACGGTTACCTGACTTCCCCGAACGCTAGCGAGCAAGGGTGACCGATAAAACTCTTTCAACCAATATAAATCCGGAACGAGGCCAAGCCATTGCACGTGTACGAGATCAACTCCGCGCAAAAATGACACCGGAAAATAAAGAATCGCCAGCTTGATGCGCGCTTTAACAGGCTTAGGCTCTAACGAATTGACTATCCGAATAAAACTCAGGGGCCGTAATGCTACTTTACCTGCAAATTTCAGAAAATCCAATACGCCCATCTCGCCCACATTTCCATAGCGGACAATCTTGACGTCTGGGGGAAAACTGCTCGCCTGACGATAGCCTAATGCAACCACCGTATCAATTCCTGCTTTTGCCAAAGCCGTTATCCGCCTCCCGATGAAAGTAGGGATAGGATCGCCCGAGCCAACAATTAGAATTCTCAATTTTTTGGCTCTACTCAACCCGAAACTGCCTTTGCATGGCTACGAAACAAGCGATTTACGGGACAGGTGATTAGCAGCAGACGACTGTGAGCGTTTGAGCAAAGTGCGCCTCCTTAGGTCAACCCAATAACGCTGCAATTTCAGCGGCTGCGTGCGAAAGAGCCAGCTCACAAAGCCACCATCGGCTTGTTGAAAAAACCTGTCCGATTTCTCTCTAAACCTCATTTGATCAAGCTGAAGGACACAAGCCAGATATTCCGCGTGTAGCTTGTCAAATAGAATATCCCGATCAGGGAAGTTGATCCCTCTTTCACTGAGGCGTTCTAACATGCCTTCGATGGACTGTGCTTTGGAAGCAGCCTTATCCGGGTTATCCGAGGCGCGGCCTTGTGCATGTTCGCGGGCAAAACACAAAAACTCCGGTACACAATCGATGTGATTGGAGATCAAGGCTGCTTCAAAATCAAGTCGGTAGTCTTCCCAAATCCTTCCGCCAAACGGCTTAATTTGGCCAAGTACATGGCGGCTCCAAAGACAACTACTGGTATGCCAGGTTCGTTTGTCAAGCAGCAGGTTGGGTAATATCGAATGCACGGCTTGCTGTAGCCCTTTCCTCTCCCATGTCTTTCCGGTTTCATCAAACTGCATGGTATAACCGTACACAAATGCTAGGTCGGCATGCTTGTGAATCTTCCGGGTTAGTTTCTCAATACATTGGCTATCGAGCTTGTCGTCCGAATCGAGAAACAAAACATACCCCCCCCTTGAGTGGCGCAGTCCTAAAAACCTTGAAGCGGCCGGACCTTGATTTTCGGTATTTCTAAAGATCCGAAGAGACACATCTTCCCATTGGGTGGGCAAACTGGCTTGTTCAGTTGAGCCATCATCAACTAAAATCACTTCAATAGGCCGATAGCTTTGATCGATCACTGACCGAATGGCATCGTCAAGGAATCTCAGCCGGTTGTAAAAAGGTACAACCACAGAAACCAAAGGTTGTTCAAGCATAAGCCTTACGCATTAAATCTGTACCCTACACTCCGATGGTAGCATCACTATTGGTATCTCCCGAAATGAATGCCTCTTTTCTGGCCTCAAGCAATTTCTTGGAATTAAAATTCCGCTGATAGAAACAGTTGCCCTTAACTGCAATTCCGTGCAGTAGTTCAGCATTTTGCCTTGCCGAGTTATACACATTCATAAAATCCTCGCTATTCTCGAAAAACATCAAATGACTTTCATCAGCATTTGAAAAAAGTCCCTCCGCGCCAAACCTAGTCGAAATGACGGGAATATGATTTGCAAGTGCTTCTAATATTTTTGTCCTTAAACCACTACCTGCGCGGATCGGAGAGATCAAAATACCCTGATCATAAACTGCATCCAGACTATCTAAAAACCCGGTAAAAACAATTTTCGTATACTTCTTATACCGGGCTTTTGTCTCATTACCCCAATTACCCAGAACATAAATTGGCCAACTAACTGAGTCGTAATTCGGTATATACACTTCATCTAAAAACCATGTCAACCCCTCAAAGTTTGGTAAATGCTTCTCGCTCCCAAGAAAGAACAACTTCGTAAAACTACTGGACGCATTCTTCCGGACAATCAACACTTCCGGAATACCATAAGGACTAACGATAACCCTTTTTCCAAAACCTGACAAAAACTTCTGATCATCATCGTTAAAAACGAGGACAACATCAGCCAACTCAAGTAACGACCGCTCGTGCAGCTTCGTGCTCGAAACAAAATAATCCCTCAAGTCAGGATCAATATTAACTTCGTTCTGGAATCGCTTTGACAATATTTCATGGTAAACAAAAACCTTCCATGCTTTCGCAGGAAGCAGAGGCAACAAATTAAGACCACCAAAATATTCGACTTGAATTATGTCATATGAATTATGCTTCAAATGTTCAATAATTGCTCTAGCAAAATCGGGTTGGGCTGTTTCAAATCGCACAACATCCTGAATTTTCTTAGAAGTGACTTGATTTCCAGGCAAAACAAGTAACTTCTTTGACATGACTACCAGCCAACTTACAACAGTATAGAGCTTGCTAGATCTTGATGATTTCTGCTGAATGTCCGTAGTAACTATATTGACCATGGGACAACTCGCCCGTAACCTACCCACATATTGAGCCCTACTTCCAAGTGGGGGCAACAAAAGCGTCACTGAATACTCTTGGCTAAGAAGTTCAAGAAAATAGAACCTTGCAATTCTTCCGCCTCCATCCAGAGGGTATGGAATACTTGGGCAAAGTGCTAAGATTCTTCTCTTTCTGCTCACTTAAATACGCCTCAGATAAATACTCTGCCCGCCAGTGTCCAACAAAAACATTTCACCGTTTTCGTTTTTCCATTCTTCATGTCGTTTCAGACAAAGAGGCATATGTTGGGCAATCCAGGCGCGCTCCGAATGCTCCAAAAAAGACGTGAACAATTCAAGCCGGAACTGAGCGTTGTACTGCAAAAATGCACGCACCAGGTAGGCCTCGTTCCATGCGCGTCCACCCAATATCCATTCTTTAGGATATTCAAACGGATAAAACACATCATGCAAATGTATGAGTACACCCTTTTTCAGCCGGGGGAGTACATGGAACAGCAAATGATTTACATCGCTACCCGTTTTAGAAACATGCGATGTGTCTATAAACAACAAATCATTTTCCCCAAGAGTATCGAAAATCTCTAGGGGGACATTTTGAATGAATTCTCTCTTGATAGAACACCGATCGCCAGGGCGAACCAATTTAGTAAGCCGATCCTCCGGGTAGGGCTCAATGAACAAGAGTTCAACAGTGTTACCCAAGTAGCGCTCATTTACATCCAGCATCACCGCTGAAGAGAACCCAGATCCCACTTCGATGACCCGTTTTGGCCGATAATACAAGAGCATGCTTGTAAGAAAAACAGCATCTGAAAAACTAAACCACTGATTCCGGTAGTAATACCGAAATTCCGCTTGCTGTTGTTCAGGGAAACGAATCTGGGGATAGTATTGTGCCAAGTTATGCAGCAAATCAACCTGGCCTTTATGATTGAGGTCAATGCCAGGTAGCACAACATTTTCTTTGATGAACAGCCGAGCCGAGTTGCTTCGGATGTAGTTCAAATCATTGAGGGGGCTATAATAGTGTCCAGGTGGCACATATCCCGTCTTCCACTTATTCAACTCTCTTTCCCCACGATCGCGACTAATATATCCGAAACGTAAAAGTATTCTATCAACCAAGGTTTTTAACACATTCAAGCTACAAATGGTCTAATTCCGCAGATATTTACGGTAACAAAGGCGGGCAAAAGTATTCGTATTATTTCTAAAGTTTTTGAAGGCTTTGTGCCGCTTCGTCACTACCCGAAACGCCCTATATGCAAGTTTCAGCCTAGCAAAAAGATTCAGGCCCCTGTAAGCTCTGCGGTTCAGGCAAATATCACCCGCAACATTGAATGCAGCAGCCAGAAAAGGAAAAGCCTGCGCAAAGAGACTGAACTTCAAATTGGCAGCCAGTGTGCTCATGGAACCAGAAACTCCAGCAGTGGAACGATACATGAAGGCACCCTGCAGGATCCTGATTTCTCCTTTAAAGACCACGCGTGAGATCATCACCCAGTCATGTGCGATATTATTCTTTATCGTAAGCAGTGGAATAGCGCTTGCTGCAAATAGTGAATAGAAATAGCTATTGTAAGATACCGTGTTGTAATAGTCGATCACGCGGGATACATTACTAGACCCTTTAAGGTCGACAAGGCGTTCATTCTTCTCGATATCCCCCTTGGCATTCATCAGTTTCACGGGGCAACAAGCCGCCACAGTCCTTCGGTTATTCGATAAAAAGTCAACACATATTCTGATGTAATCAGGGTCAATCCAATCATCATCGGCAAGCCACATGAAATATGCGCCTGTAGCCTTTTTAAGTACGAAAGCAAAATTTTCGGCTGCACCAATGTTCTGCTCCTGTCGGTATAGCTTAACCCTTAAGTCCGTTTTTCTGAAATATTCGGTAACCTCCAGTACCCGGGGATCGTTCGAACAATTATCAGAAATTATGATTTCGAGATTAGTATAGGTTTGAAAAATTATTGAATTTAACGAACGCCTTAGTACTTCAGGCCTATTATACGTTGGCACGCCAACGCTAATGAGCGGCATTTCAGAATCAATCACTTAATTCGTTTTAAATACCCATCAGGTGCCACGGTAATAAGTAACTTACTTTGTATGCTCCTATCAATCTCAAAATCATTATTGGTAGTTAAAAATTCGTGCACCGCAGTCTTTGGATTATTGCCCTTGCCCCAACCACGTTGTTGATACAACTCCTGAGGAACATCTTCAATAGCTGTATCAAATACCACCAAATAACTATCCTTCGTTACAAAGTTTGAATAAAGTTCTAGTTCTTTTGCGACATGGGCATGTGTATGATTTGAATCAAGTACAACCATAATTCGTTCATTTCTACTTACAATATTCTCAACAATTTCCACGATGTTTCTGTCAATTGAAGAACCCTGCAGCATTTCTATACGCTTACTCATTGGATGAGCTTCAATTTTATATCGATTATGCTCCCTAATGTCTATATCAATTCCTAACACCTTTCCCTTTCCATTGAGCTCTAAAAGTGAAGCATAATAAATTAATGATCCACCGTGTGCTATCCCAGTTTCAATGATAAGATCAGGTTTAATTTTGTAAATAAGTTCCTGCATAGCGATCATATCTTGAGGAAATTGAATAATCGGCCTCCCAAGCCATGTAAAATTATAGGTGTACTTATACGGTGCGGTCTTCTCCATAAATCTAACTCCCTCGCTCTCGTACAAATTCTCTGTTCGCATTCGCTCGATATTCACCACTCTCTCTTTTTCGAAAACATCAATCGCGTCAACATTTTTCGGCTTGGTAATGCAAGCAAAAATTACGTTACAATCTTTCGGCCTATCCTTACCCACCTCATAACAAGACCTGCAGAACTCTGATTTCCAATCAACGCCTACCACACCTTCTCTTCCCCAACCATGACCTGATTCCCATTCCCCATTTTTTAAGAACCAATCCATTTGTGGAGTGGAAAGCATTTTGAGAAAGATCCCTCCCGTCTTTTTTATTTCTAGGCCTGCTGCAATTATGTCAGCTTCCAAGGTCTCCAGTGTATATGATCTCCGGTGGCCAGCTACATTTATATCAAAGGGAGAAAGCTCATCGCAAGATTTTAAAGTCCCCATTTCGACATTAATTTTTCTGTTGATTGCTTCTGAGTTTGGAACGTGTACGATCATTACTCCATCATCCTTCATGAATGTTGCAGCTTTTTTCAACAATTCAACAGGGTTAACAACATGTTCTAAGATATCTAACATGAAAACCGAGTCAAATTTTTCATCCAACTCAAAGTCCTCAATCAATGCTTCATAAAAGTCAACGCCTGGTAAGAGCTTTTTTGCTTCTTCTAAGTGGACATGTGAAGCATCCACCCCTACAACCCTTTTAAACTTTTCTGTAAACATTTTCGTAAGTAAACCATCCCCACAAGGCATATCGAGTAAACTATCTCCATGTGCATTTTCAAGGCAGGATACTACCTTATAGTATGCCAGATACTTATTATACTCACTGTGGAATTTAGTGCGCGACCAAGGAAACATATCCTGACGCTGCTTTTCGCTCAAATTATCTATCATATCAATATAGTTTATCAATTGTATCCAGAAAATTAATTTTAGGTTTCCATTGTAACTGCTCTGTCACAACCTTATTGTCAAAAATAAAATTAAATTTTCTATCCTCTATTAATTTAGTCTCAACGATAGAAGAAGAGTGTATCGCATCGCGAATCTTCACAGCAATATCATATGTATTTAGACTCGAAGGATAACCGGCATTTACTATTCCAGAATAGTTCCTCTTGATAATTCTTTGGATAAGGTCAACCATATCATCTACATGAAGTAAATTTACACGCGCTGGTCCATTCAAGTACCTATGAACAACAATAGGTTGATCAGCCTTCGCTTTATCAACCATATATTTCAGAAACATTGGCTTTCTTGTATGTTCACCATATATATGCCCCGTTCTAATTATTACATAACTTAGTCCCCTACTATCCGCTTCGATTTGGATTAGATTTTCACATAGCTGCTTAGCAATTCCTTGAATTCCTTTTGGCCGAGTCTTTGTATTTCCTCTAATTTTCAAATTCTTACTTGAAAATCCGGAAAAAACATCGATGGAAGAAAGGAAAATCAATTTTGCACCTGTCGCAACGCAAACATCAATTACATTTTTTGTAATACTTATATTTTCTCCGATCGCAATATTTGTATTGCTAATTCGCGGCTGGGCAAGATGAATAATATACTTCACACCATTCTCAATGGCTAGAACATACAAAAGTGCAAGTTGGCTGGACAAATCAATGTCTACTTTTCTGAGTGGAATGACCCTGTAACTCGAGTTTAGTTTTGCTGTAACAACTGAGCCCACATCACCTGATGCCCCAAGTACTAAGATACTTTTTTGAATCTTACCAGCGTTTCCCGTTTTTATGGCCCTATAAACAACTTCTAAAACCTCAGTCTTTAATTGAGTCTCATTTGTCTTTGTTAAAACCTTCCTAACAGCTTGAGAAAATGAGGTATTTTCGTATAAACTTATAACACCACACGCAATTGAGTTGCTTCTGGAAATTCCATGATCGCAACAAATAACTATTCTTTTATTATTCTTAAGCAATTGAACAGAATATTGAATTGTGGCCCTAATATCTTTTGTAGAGTTACCCGATTTATCTACTAAATCCCGAACGTCAATGATATCAAAATCTCTCTCAGGTACCCCAACAACCGAGTTATATGCTCCTGTTCCAACCTTATTCGATATCCAGTTTATCATGACTGATACTCTATAAACTGTTCCGCAAAACTTCGTAGGTAGTAACCTTTTTTTACAGAAAAGTGAAAGTCTTTTTCTCCTTTAATCAAATGCCTTAGGAAGAAATCAACTTCATTAAAACCCGCCATAGTTCGCAGGTATGTTGATGCGGAAAATCTAGGATTAATTTCAAATGGTATTAGAACTCCATTTCTAACCCTCCCTTGAACATTTAGAGGCCCCCTACTTTTAACGGCCTGGGCAATCAACTCTGCTTGTCTTCTAATCTCAGGAAAATCTGCGATAAGGCCTTGGCTATATCCACTCGAAATAAGTCCTTTCTTTCCACGATACGCTACTGATAGTTTGGAATTAAAAGTGCGTTGCATGGCAACGGAACCGATGATGTTCGACTGAGTATCACTCAAAACGCCCACTGTAAACTCGCCCTCATCAAGACCAATGTATTCCTGAATAATGATGCTCCTGCCATTGCGTTTAAGTAACTCCACATACAACCAACATTCCTCTTTACTGGTTGCTAAAAACACAGAGTCGCTTCCCCCCGTACCCGAAGATGGTTTAACAATACAAGGATACGTGAAGGTATCCAACACCTCCTCATTTACAGTCGATGATGTTTTGGGAATTGGGAACCGGTTTTCTTGAAGAAACACAAAAGTCTTGCGCTTATCGGAAAACAAATTAATGATTGATGGGGTATTAGATACCAGTTGAATACCGCTGGCATTTAGAGCACTGCTTTCCGCACCCAATAATACCATGGGTTGCTCTCCACCTGGAATGATGTATTGGATCTTATTCTTTTTACAAATATCAATCACTGAAGCAATGTAATTGTCTTTATCTGCCACGTAAGCTGCTGACAGGTTTTCGGAGTACAATCCAAAAGCCAGGGGACTTATGTCACAACCATGTATCTCGTAGCTGCCTACAGCAGAAAGACTTTTTAGTATCTCGGTCCCGAGAGAAGCTCCAGCCAACCCTGCGATAAGTACTTTCATAATGTAGTGTCCCGAACAAAAGATTTAATGACTGAACAAACATACTGAACATCTTCCTCCTCCAGGTCGTGATGGCTCGGCAGGTTAACGCCAAAACTGAAGATAGAGTATGAAATCTGATTTTCGGTTCGGCTTTCAAAAATTGGCAATGATGACAGCGGATAGAAGAAGGGCCGACTATCAACATTGGCTTCTTTCATACGGGCAAAAAGTTTCTCGCGGTCAAACCCGGAGGAAGGTTCAAATACTGCTGTCGGCATCCAATAGCTGTTCTTGGTTCCCGGTAACTCTGGGTTAAGGCGGCACGGTAAACCATCCAGATGCTTCTGGTACCATCCAAAAATTTCGCGTTTCTTGTCGACCAATTCGGTAGCCCGCTCAATTTGTGCGCATCCCATAGCAGCCTGAAGGTTGCTCATTTTATACTTGTATCCATATTCAGCCATCCAGAATGTGCGCCCAATTTTGGGGTCACGCCCGTGATCATTTAATATTCGAGCGCGCTCAATTACGTCAGCGCGATTCGTCACCAGCACACCACCTTCACCGGTTGAGATGGTTTTGGTTCCGTGAAACGAAAACACACCGGCATCACCCATACTGCCCGCCTTTTTTCCTTTGTATTCCGATCCAAACCCCTCAGCTGCATCCTCCAATACGACTAGATTATGGTCGTGCGCAATTTGGAGAATGGCGTCCATATCGCATAAATTACCATACACGTGCACGGGAATGATGGCACGCGTGCGTGGAGTAATGGCTGCGGCTACGCGAGCCGGATCAAGGCACCAGGTGTCCGGCAGCACATCTACAAAAACAGGCTTTGCTCCGATGTAAAGAACCGGCTCCACCGTGGCTATCCAAGTAATTTCCGGCACAATTACTTCGTCACCGGCTTTTACCCCGAGAGCCATGAGTGCAAGGTGGATAGCTCCGGTGCAAGATGAAGTAGCCATCGCGAAAGAACTTCCTTGATACTCGGCAAACTGGCGTTCAAAGCGATAGATATAATCGTAGCACTTGCTGCCCCATCCATTCGTTATCGCATCTTGTACATAGCTAATCTCCAATCGTGTGATGGAGGGCTTGGTTATGGGTATACGTTCGTTCACGGTAACTTTTGATTCAGTCATCTTAGTGAATGTCTAAATGGGGTATGGCCACAACAAAACGGCCACCCCAGGTGCGGATGTAACTCAACTGTTGTTCAATCTCTTGCCGAATGTTCCAGGGAAACACAACGACAAAATCCGGCCGCTCCGCTTTCAGTTTTTCCTCGGTTACGATGGGTATATGGCTCCCGGGCAAAAACTTACCCTGTTTGTGAGGCGAGGCATCGGCCACAAATGCCAAAAGATCGGGCCGCACACCGCAGTAGTTTAGCAGCGTGTTGCCCTTTGCCGCAGCTCCGTAACCGGCCACTTTTTTACCCGCCCTTTTCTGTTGGATTAAAAAATCCAGAAACTGAACCTTCACCTCATTCACGCGCGCCTGGAAGCCCTCGTAGTACGCCAAAGTCCGGAGTCCTGCGCTGGCTTCTGCTTCCAGTACGTGATCCACGGCCGGCTGCAGTGTGTGATTTGTATCCGCGGCATGATGAGCGAAAATGCGCAGGGAACCTCCGTGAGTCGGTAATTCCTGTACATCAAACAACGGCAAGCCATGAGCGGCAAAAATCTGACTCACGGTGGTGCAAGACAAGTAGGAAAAGTGCTCGTGATAAATGGTGTCAAACTGGTTATGCTGCACCAACCGGAGCAGATGCGGAAACTCAAGGGTAATGACTCCGTGAGGTTTCAGGGCAATTTTTAGTCCTTTGACAAAGTCGTTGATATCGGGCACGTGCGCCAGCACGTTGTTGCCGAGCAGCAGGTCGGCCGGGCCGCGTTGCTCAACCAATTGGCGGGCAAACGATATCCCAAAAAACTCCGTCAGCGTTTCGATTCCTTTTTGCCGTGCCACCACAGCCGTGCTGGCGGTAGGTTCAATGCCCAGCACGGGTATCCCTTTTTGGTGAAAATACTGCAGCAGGTAGCCATCGTTCGAGGCGATTTCCACCACTCGCGAAGCGGCATGGAAACCAAACCGATCAATCATGTAGTTCGTGTAGCGCTCGCTGTGTTCCAGCCAGCTACGCGAGTAAGACGAGAAGTAAGCGTACTGGTGATTGAAAATTTCATCGGCACGCTGGTATTCATCTACCTGTACCAACAAGCATTGGTGGCACACAAAAAGTTTAAGCGGAAAGTACGTCTCGGGCTCGTTTAGTTGTCCGGCTGTGAGATAAGCATTGGATGGCGGACTATGACCCAAGTCCACAAACTCGTGGTGTAGTATGGTGTTACAAAAACGACAGTTCATAATTCAATTCCGTCAAAGTCATGGGCCAGTAAAGCATGTTGCCGGTCGCGCTCCGACATTTCGGCCACGGGGCGCGGCAGCGCGATGCCCAGCCGGGGCTCGTTCAGGTTCACACCTCGTTCAAATGCCGGTTGATAGGCAGCCGTGTGCAGGTACATCAATTGGCAGTCAGGTTGCAAGGTGATAAATCCATGAGCGCAACCTCTAGGGATGAGGATCGACCGCCTGTTTTGCTCCGATAGCACCACTGAATAATTCTTCAGAAAAGTAGAGCTGCCTTTTCGGAGGTCTACCACGTAATCGAGGATTTCGCCCTGCAGGCACGTGACCACTTTTTCCTCGGCATGGGGTGGCAATTGGTAATGAAAACCGCGAAATGTGCCTGCCTGGTGGCTGAAAGAAATGTTGCTTTGAACAATCTCGCCCAGCGAGAAACCCGCCTCGTGGAGTGTTGGCCGGCAAAATGCCCGAAACAAATAGCCACGCTGATCACCGTGGACGGTTGGCTCAATCACACATACCCCTTTAATGAAAGCGGGTGTTACCGTCATGAAGTGGCCCAGTTTAGTTGACGTTGGCGGGCCATGTTGACAAAGTCCATCAACTGATTGCCGGTGAGAGGTTGCCCCGTATTGAAAAAGTGGAGGTACCAATCTGCTGTTTTTGAAATAGCTTCGCGGGCATCCCACACGGGCGTCCAGTTTAGTTGCTCATTTGCGCGGGTGGAATCCACCATCAGCAGCCCGGCTTCGTGCGGAGCGGCCGGATCTGGATAAACTGTGAGATCGATCGCAGGCATCATGGCCGCCAACATTTCGGCTAACTCGCCCACGCGCACAATTGGCTTTGGGGCTGGCCCGAAGTTAACGGCAGGTGGCACCGACCGGCCTTGCAGGAGATACTGCCCTACCGTGAGATAGCCGGAGAGCGGTTCGAGCACGTGCTGCCACGGGCGCACAGCTGCGGGATTGCGAATGACTACGGGCTTTCGTTCTTCAGCGGCCCTCATGATGTCGGGCACCAGCCGGTCTTCAGCCCAATCGCCTCCTCCTATTACATTCCCCGCCCGAACCGTGACCAGTTTTAATTCATTTGCCTCCAAAAAAGACCTGCGATACGATGCAGTCATGATTTCTACACACGCCTTTGAAGAGCTATACATGTCGTAGCCCCCGAGCGCGTCAGCCTCCTGATACGCATGAGCGGTCTCCAGATTTTCGTAAACTTTATCAGAAGTAACGCTAACAATGGCACGTACCGAGTTACACTGACGACACGCCTCATATACCTGTAGTGTGCCTATCAAGTTGGCCAGGTAGGTCTGCACAGGATATCGGTACGACCGCCTTACAAGCGGTTGCGCGGCCAGGTGAAATACGATTTCTGGTTGCGTTCGCTGAAGGTGGTCACGCAGCTTCTCCTGGTCCAGAATATCGCCAACGCAGGAATCGATGGACACTCTGAGCAGTTCAAAGTGCCGGGTGTTGTCTCGCGATGCGTGCGAGTAGCCCGTTACGTTTGCACCCAGCATTTGCAACCAGCTCACCAGCCAACTGCCCTTAAAACCAGTATGGCCAGTCACCAAAACGGAACGGCCGGCATACTGGCCGGCAAACAACTGTGTTACCAAACTTTCCAAGGTGCCTGGCCGGAGGCCCAGATACTTTCCAATTCAATTTTGTCGCGCAAATGGTCCATGCACTTCCAAAAGCCGCTGTACTTGTAGGCGGTGAGTTCTCCGGCCTTCGCGAGGTTGGCCAGCGGGTCATCTTCCCACATGACAGCGTCTGACTCAGTCGGCAAGAAATCAAATACAGTCGGCTCTAACACAAAGAAGCCGGCATTGATCCAAAACCCATCGCCTTTTGGCTTTTCTATAAAACGGGTGACCTGGTTATTTTCATCGATGTCGAGCGAACCAAAACGACCCGAGGGCTGGATGGAGGTTATGGTTGCGATCTTGCCGTGTTGCCGGTGATGGTTCACTAATTCAGCGATGGAAATATCACTGAGGCCATCGCCATAGGTGAGCATGAACGTCTCATTACCTACGAGGTGCCGGACTCGTTGCAAACGGCCCGCGGTTTTTGTTGTCAGCCCGGTGTCAATCAGTGTAACGGTAAACTTTTCGGTCTTCGACTCATGAATCTTTATATCATTGGTTGACAGGTTAACGGTAATGTCGGAATTGTGAAGGAAGTAGTTGGTGAAGTATTCTTTGATCATGTAGCCTTTGTAGCCGAGACAGATGATAAACTCATTGAACCCGTAGTTGGAATACGACTTCATGATGTGCCAGAGAATCGGCTTACCCCCGATCTCTACCATGGGCTTGGGGCGGGCTTCCGTTTCCTCCATCAGACGCGTGCCGTAGCCTCCGGCAAAAATCACGACCTTCATAGTGGTACTTTTCGTTCGGTACTCCAGTGGAGACGCGGACGCACAACACCAGGTATGGTGCCCCGATAGCCATGAGTACGCTGGTTCATATCTTCAATTACATCAAACACGATTACATCCCGTTCAAAGAAGTGTACTTTTTCAGGCACCGTGGTGGAAACGGCTACTCCAGCCAGATAGCGACCGGTGTTTAAAAGTTGTGGGGGTAGGTTCATAACGGTTCGGAATCTCCCCGGCTCCCCAAAACGCTCCTCTTGGTCGGCACCCGAGATAAAGACCAGATCTCCTTTATCGTTATACAAGTGAAGATTGGGAACGGGGCAAAATCCTGGTCTCAATACTTCATATTGAAACTCGATTGCTGCGGCTCGGTAGAAGTCCACTACGTCCAGCGGCTGGCCATCCGAATCGGTCAGTTTCACCTCGAGCAGGCGGGCTGCATCATCGCCTGGCCAATTTGCAGTCCATTTTCGGTAGGTGGCGATCTCAGAGCCGGTGCTCAGATATTCCGTTATCACTTCTTCAGGGTTCCCCGTGCTGGCGACCTGCCCATTGTGCAAATAAAGGGCACGGGTACAAAGCGAATTGATGGCCGTCATATTGTGACTGACAAATAGTACGGTTTTTCCATCGCCTGTACTTACGTCCTTCATTTTGCCGAGGCACTTCTTCTGGAACTCGGCATCCCCCACCGCTAATACCTCATCTACAATCAGGATGTCGGGATCAAGATGAGCTGCCACCGCAAAGGCAAGCCGCACATACATACCGCTGCTATACCGCTTGACAGGTGTATCGATGTAGGCTTCCACACCGGAGAAGTCAACGATGGCATCAAATTGTTTCCTAATCTCGGCTTTGCGCATACCAAGGATGGCCCCGTTCAAAAAGATGTTTTCTTTTCCCGTTAACTCCGGATGAAACCCGGTGCCCACTTCCAACAAACTGGCGATCCGACCTTTGGCTTTGACAGCGCCCCGGGTAGGCAGAGTGGTTCGGCTCAGGATTTTCAACAGGGTACTTTTGCCGGCACCATTGCGGCCGATGATGCCTAACACTTCGCCATGCTGAACCTCGAACGATACGTTTTGCAATGCCCAGACGTACTCGCTGGATGCTCTTTGACTGCGATCGTTCGCCTTCCCGATTTTGAGATAAGGATCCTCCTTGCCTCGTACCTGATACCACCAGCGATTCAGGTCATGTGACAAAGTGCCGGTCCCGATTTTCCCGAGTCGGTACTGTTTTGATACACTGTCGATGTGGATGACCACGTTACTCATCAAACGGTATCCATAAATGTCTTCTCTACCCGGTTAAAAGAAATCAAGCCTGCAAGCAGGACAATAGCCACTGCCGCCAGGCTATAAGAAATGCTTGTTAGTGTGAACGTACCCGTGCCGAATAGCACATATCGATAAAGTTCAACCAATGGAGTTAGTGGGTTGAGGTTGATGATCCAGGCATAGCCCGACTGCTGTATAAAAGACAACGGGTAGGCGATTGGTGTGGCATACATCGCCAGTTGAATACCAAAGGTGATCAACACATTAAGGTCGCGATACTTTGTCGTGAGCGAGGAAATGAGAATTCCCAGACCCAACGTTAACAAAGAAATCAAAAGCAGAACAACCGGTAGCCAAAACCAATTCCATGAAAACGGAAAACGATCGCCCTGCAAAGCCGACCATATCATTACGCTAAAAAGTAGAAGAAATTGAATACCAAACCGGATAAGATTGGAAATAACCAACGAGAGCGGTGAAACTAGCCGTGGAAAATACACTTTTCCAAAAATATTCGCATTGAGGACAAATGTATTGGAGATAGCCGTCAGACAGGTAGAAAAATATGTCCACAATGTGATGCCTGACAAATAAAAAACGATCGGATCAACACCGTCTGTTGGAATGCGGGCCACCCGACCAAAAATAATCAGGAACATGATCGTGGTCAAAACGGGTTGTATCAAATACCATAGGGGCCCCAAAATGGTTTGTTTGTATTGGGCTATAAAATCACGTTTAACAAACAGGATCACCAGATCGCGATAACGCCACACCTCGCGCAAGTGAAGCTCAAACCAGCGGGTGTGCGGGCGAATTATTAAATCCCAAGTTTCGGATTTGGACATTAATGATCGCGGTTGGAAAGCGTCACCTAGTCTTCGTAGTAGCCGTTCTCGCGTTTTCTACGACTGCCATATCCATACGAGTACCCATAATTGTAGGCATATCCCTGACCATAGCCATAGCCAAGGCCTGATTTATAAATGTCGTTCAACAGAATACTGATGCTCTTGATTTTTCCAGAGCGATAGTATTCATCGATGCTGCTGATGAACTGCTTGGGGGAGAAATTTTGGCGTAAAACAAACACAGTATGGTCAACATACTTTGATATCACGAACGAATCCGTAACAAGAGCCAAAGGAGGCGTATCAATAATCACAAATTCAAAATGCTCCAGCGCTGTTTTCACTAACTGTTCAAACCGGTCGGTCATAAGTAACTCAGACGGATTAGGCGGCACAGGGCCCCCGCTAACCAGCGACAAATTCTGTATAAATGTAGGCTGAACGACCTGATCAAATTGATGGATACCGGATAGGAAAGTACTTAAGCCAAATTCGTTTGAACAGTTGAAATCCTCAAAGATTTTGGGTCTGCGCATGTCGGCCCCAATAATCATGGTTTTTTTTCCAGACAAAGCGAAAACCGTGGCCAAGTTAATGGTAGTGAACGTCTTTCCCTCGCCACTAATTGAACTGGTTACCATAAAGACCTGACGCGGCTTATTGCCAGTAAAGTAATTTAAGTTGGACCTCATGGCTCGGAATGACTCTGCGACACCACTTCTTGGGCGATCACGGACGGTTAGGTTACCGCCATTCGCGTTGTGACCCACGCCTCCAACAAAAGGGATACTGGTCAAGCGTTCGATATCCTCCTTAGATTGAACTTTGTTATTCAACAGCTCAAACAAGACAAAAGCAATAAAGGGTAAAGCAATACCCAGCACAACCGCGATGGTATAGGCCTGAGCGGGTTTAGGCGAGATGGCACCTCCCGCAACCGGAGGGTTGACATTCAGGATATCGGATGTATTGGAAGCTCTTGAAATGCCTGCTTCAGAAAACTTCTGCATCAAAAACACATACAAGTTCTCTAACAACGAATAATTACGCTGCACCGAAATCAATTGACGTTCTGAAATTGGCAGCTGTGCCATTTGGCCTTCTATGGTACGCACCTGCTTTTGAATGAAATCCATTTTGATCTTATCGGTCGTCTTAAGTGAATTCAAGGCTTCATTGACGCTGCTCTTCAGTTCGTTGATGCGCTCAATTCTTTTCTGAATCAACGGGTTGTTAGGGCCCTCCGGATCAAGGTTCAGCTTAATCTCATGCTGGATGTCTACCATGCTCGTAATAAGCGAATTGATCACAGGGTCGCTAACCCCCATGGAAGACGGCAGAATGATCTGATCATAGTTACCGGGCCCTTTGTTCAGGTATTCGCTCAAATAGGCGAAATAGTTCTGCCGGATCATCAGGTCCGTCTTTTGCAATTCAAAGGTTTCCAGTTTGCCATACAGTCGCTGCGCGTCCAAACTCATATCTTTCATTCGTGAACTTCCGCCAAATCGCTGCAACTGCACCTCTACCGTTCTTAGCGAATCACGAATAGCGCCTAACTGATCGCGGATAAAGTCGATCGTACGGGATGCGGCCTCATTTTTTCGCTCAAGATCCAGCCCCTGATAAGTTTTGATCAATTCCCGAATGAAATCAATTTCCCTTTGGGGGTTTGTGCCGGTGATTGATAGGTTGAGCACTCCGGAGCCTTGTTCAGCCCAACTTGCCTTCAAGCGACCGCTATAGGAACGAGCAACAACTGCCGGGTTTTGGATAACCAACTGGAAGGGAACTTTGATAAAATTCTTCGTTGACCGGCCTTCCCATGCTTTGATGCAAACTGAAAGGTCACTAAACTGAATCGAGTCACCCAACTGATGCAGTATTGCATTTGAAAAATCGGCTTCTTTTTGATAGGGAATCACCTTGAAGTGTTGTTCGTCCTCTAACTGAAACCAAAAACTACCTGCCGCGCCAGTACTCTTACGGCCCACCACCGCCTTCACAGGCACGTAGTCGTAAGCGTCCGTAGTCATGAAATAACCTTCGCGAAAAAAGTAAACATGGAAATCCAGATTCTGCACAACTTTTTCCATCAGCGGAAAGGAGCGCAACAGATAGGGCTCATCGAGGTAATTCCTGGGCTGATTGATGAGCGCATTGTTATACAGAAAGTCGGCACCGGCAACCTCCTTGGTCTCCCTGATAATAATAGATGCCGAAATGGGGTAAACCCGTTGGGCATAGCGGGTTTTATAAAAAGAAATCACTAAAGCAACTACCAACGACAATATGATGATATACCAAAACCGTAAGGCTCGGGAAAAAACCCTCTTGAAGTCCAATGACAAGCCTGAAGAGGGTGTTGAGTTTTCATCAACCAAAAAGGAATCAGCCATTAAATCTAGGGATTCGAGGATTGAATCAAGGACAAAGTAATCAATAACAATGAAGCCGATGACAAAACGAGCGAAAGGTTCTGACCAAAATACTGCCGGTACGGTCGCTGCCGCAAGGCCGGTACGATCAGAATGTCGTTTTGGTGCACAAAATATTCGGGGGTATTAATCAGCGTTTCATCCAAAAGATTCAGGTAGCGAACTTCCGTCTTGCCATTGATCTGGCGGATCAGTTTGACATTTTTTTTATCGGCCAGGTCCTTTAAACCACCGGCCAATCCTATCGCTTCAATCAAGCTGACGCGGTTATTCTGAAGCACAACAGTGCCCTCGCGGTTTGCTTCTCCCAGAATGGTGATCCTGAAATTGATCAACCTAACGATCACCACCGGTGACTCCAGATACCGGTCCGCCAACGCCTGAAGCGTGTCTTGCAACTGAAAAACCGTGTAGCCAGCGACTTTTACTTTACCGATCACCGGAAAGACAATCTCCCCATTCGGATCTACCAAATCTCCGATAAGCATAGGCCCTCCGATCATACCCAAATTCATGTTTTGCTGCTGAAGCATCAGGCCGCTGTTGAAGATGTCATACTCAGCCGGTGTGAGGCTTTCAAACTGAACTGAGATGACATCTTCAGGTTGGATCAGATATTCGTAATCCGGAAGTTTGTACGTTCGAATCACCGAATCCTTTGGAAGGTCTTTGACGTTAACGTCATCCTTCTGCAAGTACACGTATTTTTTGTTCGTAACACACGAACTCAGCAGTAACGCACCGAGGGATAGCAAAGCAAGTTTCCGGGCCAGTTTCGGGAATGACATTCTACAAAAGTAAAAAATTTGCCAACAGGTTTGATTATTCACAGCTCCGCCTCCTCAGTCCCAGTGAGTCTTTTAAAAATTATGCAGGCACCCTCCTACTCCTCGCCCCACACCAGCAACAACTGGCCAAGCGTCTGCCGCTGGCCGGCAAACTCCTGTTCCGCCAGGGTAACCACCCGGATGTTGCGCTGGATCAGTGTTCGGGCTTTGGCCACCAGCTGCCGCAGGTAGTCCTCGTTTACGCGGCCTACCAGCACAACATCAATGGTACCCGTGTCCTTGCCCGCAGCGTAGTCGCCTGCGATATAGGCGGCTTTCACTTCGCCCAACTTCACCACAATCTTTTCCACAATGGTATCGAGCCCCAGGTACTTGTGTACCACGGTGCGGAGCTCGTTGTATAAGGGATGCTGCGTGTTGGCGCGGTACTGAATGGTGCGCCCCTCTTCGGAGGACACCAGGTAGCCGGCTTTGGAAAGGTTGTTTAGCTCGTGCCGGATGGCATTGGTGCTTTCGCCAAACTCCTCGGCCAGGCCGCGCATATAGGCGGTGGATGTTCCATTGGTGAAGAACTTGAGGAGCATCTTCACCCGGGTTTTGGACGTGATGAGGGCGTCTAACACGGGCTTAAAGGTAATAAATGGAGCTTAATGAGTAAAATCTTTACTCGATAAATGCGTGAATCTTGATGAAGGTAAGCGAGGGTAAGCGAGGGTAAGCGAGGGCAAACGAGAAAAACTAGACAGCCTGGCCGAACAGTGAGTTATCCAAACCATGTAGCGAGTCCCGGGCAAGTATTTCAAAAAACCGGGGCTGGATGCGCTCGGGCAAAAAAGAAGACGGAAATCTTACGGATTCTAAAAGACCAGGGCTATAAGCCGATAATAGCTGACTGACATTTATCTCATTTATCCAGGCGTCTTTCAATTTAGCCTGATCCATGACGTGTTCCCAATTGAACGGTTACTTGAACGCCAAAAAAAGAACGTCCACAGAATCCTTGCCGGCAAGCCGCGCCAGGGCGGTCACTTTATTGGACAAGATATTCTCCCAACTGTCGATCTGCAGACCTGCGTTTACCCTCGACACTTCCCCAACGCGGTGCCCAACATCGTTAACGAATTCTAACTTCAAGCTGGTTTCCTGATCGGTAATCATGATTCGGACATAGGAGTCCTGCCGAACGGTTATCTTAGAAAATGGAAAGAACCCGATAAGGGTTTCATAAACTTTATCGACATCCTCATGAAACCGCGGAGACCGGTTGACAAAAAAATCAAGGTCATCCGAATAGCGATGGTGAAGCAGAAAGCGGCTCAGGGCCGTGCCGCCCGTGAGGTAAAAGGGTGAGGGCATATTGCCGATTAGCGCCAGGACTTTATCCTGAATCGGGTAGAGTTGATCTTTATAAAAGCGATCGTACATACCGGTATTTGTCACGCAAGTCTCTTGGAAAAAGTCCCCGGATAACCTCCTCGGAGAGTGCATCGGCCAAATTCTTCTCGGGGATAATGTGGCGAACCGTATGCCAATAGAAGCCATTGACTATTTTGGTGTACAGATTCATTCGGGTAAACCCTTTGACCTGGTCATGCTCGCCCCGCAGGATGGACAGCGCCTCTTCGGGAGTCACGGTAACGTCCCACAGCACCATTTTCAGATGCTTCAACAGCTCTTCCTCACTAAACTGGCGGGTCATACGTGATCGCAGTCAATGCATCAAAGATAACAAGAACCTGTGTTAGTCAGGTGGCCTTCTTCATCAGGCCCGGCTCCAGCGTAACCCGGATGGACTGCCCGATCGAATCCAGCGCCACCAAAAAGCGGTTGCCTTCTGCCGTATCCATTAGCCTGCCGAACATGCCCCGCAGCGGACCGTCTATGACATGCACATTGTCACCTGTCTCCAACTGATCAACAGGATGAGTTTCCAGCAGCAAACCGGACGTAAGAAACCGCTGAATGGTTTCCAGTTCTTTGGGATGAAGAACAGCGGGCTTGCCGTTGTGCCGGATGTTCCAGGCCACACCCGGAATCTTGAGCACGTCCGGCACCCGTGCCTCTTCCACATGCACAAAGATGTAGGAGTTAAACAGGGGGACCTCCACCTTCTTCTTGCGATCACTCCACTGGCGCAGCACTTTCTGCA
Organism: Cyclobacteriaceae bacterium; assembly: GCA_046301755.1. Taxonomy (GTDB): domain Bacteria; phylum Bacteroidota; class Bacteroidia; order Cytophagales; family Cyclobacteriaceae; genus ELB16-189. Next base: position 3,410 of record JBKCJM010000036.1, on the reverse strand, counting down.
GCGGCAGGTAGGGCTCAAAGCCAAACCGCACCAGCAACTCACTTACTTTCTTTTCCTGCCGGCTTTTGGTGTAAAAGACAAACCACTGCTTGCCGTTACTCATAGGCGCACGGAGTTGAGAACATCAATGACCGTATCCGCGTGTTCATTAGTTAAAGCTGTATTGAGCGGAAGGCTGAGCACCGTGTTGTGTATTTGTTCGGTGAGGGGAAGGGAAACGCTGCTAAAGCCAGACAGGGCAGGTTGGCGGTGTGGCGGCACAGGGTAGTGAATCATGGTGCCGATTCCCTGATCGGCAAGCGCTTGCCGGAGCCAATCGCGTTCGGGGTGCCGGATCACAAACAAATGCCAGGCGTGATCATACTTTGCCACCGGCAGTATTATGTCCGGGTTGCGAATACCGGCCAGGTATCGCTCAGCCAATTGTCTCCTCCGCTGGTTGTCGCGATCCAGGTGCCGGAGTTTCGCGCGAAGTACGGCTGCCTGCACGTCATCCAGCCGGGAGTTGAAACCGGGCCATTGAAAATGATCGCGTTCGATAGAACCATAATTACCGAGTGCCCGGATGACGGTGGCCAGTTCGGTATCCGATGTGGTGACGGCTCCCCCATCGCCAAGCGCTCCAAGATTTTTTGTGGGATAAAAACTGTGGGCAGCCGCATGGCCGAGCGAGCCGGTCCGTTTACCCGGCTGCCCGCAACCGGCTGCCTGGGCATTATCTTCGATCAATAACAGGCTGTGTTTCTTCGCAAGGTACTGTATCTGTTCGTTCACTGCGTTTTGCCCGTAGAGATGCACCACGACCACTGCCCGGGTGCTGGCCGTAATCTGGCGCTCCGCCTGGTTGGCATCAATGAGAAACGTGGTGGCTTCGGGCTCCACCAACACCGGCCGCAGCCCGCTGTGAACAACGGCCAGCACGGTGGCGATATGTGTGCATGCCGGCACGAGCACTTCGTCACCCTCGCGAAGGGTGCCAAGCTGAAGATAGGCCCGAAAAATCAGGTGCAGCGCATCGAAACCATTGCCCGTGCCAATTGCAAAGCGACTGCCGATATAGGTGGCAAACTCGCGTTCGAAGGCAGCCATTTCGGAGCCGCGAATGTAATTTCCCTGCCGAACAACCCGCTGAACAGCTTGAGGAAGTTCATCGTAGGATGCATTGACATCCGCAAGATTTAAAAATGGTACTCGCTCGGAAACCGGCATTACTCGTGATACTGAAACACGCGGAACCCACCCTCGCGCAAGTGCGCTTCCCTGCGCATAAGGCGAAGATCGGCCGCTACCATTTCCTTTATTAACCCATCCAGATCATACTCGGTTTTCCAATTCAATTTTGTGCGTGCCCGTGTGGGGTCACCCAACAGTAAATCAACTTCAGTTGGCCGGAAGTATCGTTCATCGATGGCGGCCACTTCATCACCGGGCTGCAGCACCATTTCCTCCACAACCGGATCGACTTTTTCCACAACAGCCGTCTCGGTTATTCCCTGCCCGCGAAAGCCAATGGTTACTCCTAATTCGCGGAATGCGCGCACCAGAAACTCGCGTACCGAAGTTGTGATACCAGTCGCAATCACATAATCATCGGGTTGGGGCTGCTGCAAAATCAGGTACATCGCCTCGATGTAATCACGGGCATGTCCCCAGTCGCGCTTCGAATCCAGATTGCCGAGGTACAACTTCTTTTGCAAACCAAGAGCAATGCGTGCCACGCCCCGCGTTATCTTCCGCGAAACGAACGTCTCGCCCCGCAGGGGAGATTCATGATTGAACAAAATACCGTTACAGGCATACATATCGTAGGCCTCGCGGTAGTTCACGGTAATCCAATATGCATACAATTTGGCCACGCCATAAGGTGAGCGGGGATAAAAGGGGGTTGTCTCGCTTTGCGGGGTTTCCCGCACTTTTCCAAACAACTCCGATGTAGAGGCCTGGTAGATTCGTGTCTTCTGCGACAGGCCGAGCAGGCGTACCGCCTCCAGCACCCGCAAGGTTCCGATTCCATCCGTGTTGGCCACGTACTCGGGCATCTCGAAGCTCACGCGCACGTGGCTCATGGCCGCCAGGTTGTAGATTTCATCGGGTTGTGTCTCCTGGATGATGCGGGTAATGTTCATGGAGTCCGTGAGATCGCCATAGTGCAACTTGAGCCTGGGCGATGGATCGTGCGGATCCTGGTACAAGTGATCGATGCGCTCGGTGTTAAACAGCGATGACCTGCGCTTGAGGCCATGAACGAGGTACCCTTTCTTCAAAAGAAACTCGGCCAAATAGGCTCCATCCTGCCCGGTAATGCCTGTGATTAATGCGGTCTTCATTCGTTTTGTTTGCTCTTTCTCTACTACTCTACTTTTACTTCCTTGAGTTCGTGGCGGTGCTCCAAAAACCACTGATAGGTGTCGGCCAGTCCGTGTTCCAGGGAAATGGAATGCTGCCAACCCATGGCCGCCAGCTTGCTCACATCCATCAACTTGCGTGGTGTTCCATCGGGTTTGGATGAATCCCACAGTATTTGACCCTGATGACCAACTATGCGTTGTACCAACGCGGCCAGATCGCGGATCGGCAAATCGTGACCAACGCCCACGTTGTAGAGGTGCTCCGGCATAGAACGCTCCAGCACAAAGGCAACAGCTGTGGCCAGATCATCGACATGCAAAAACTCGCGCAGCGGGTTACCACTTCCCCACAGCGTGACAGGCGTGTGCCCGTTAACTCTGGCTTCGTGAAACTTGCGAATCAGGGCTGGTAATACGTGCGAGGTTTGAAGATCAAAGTTATCAAACGGTCCGTAGAGGTTTGTGGGCATCAGGCTTACATAGTCTGCGCCATATTGTTGTCGAAGAGCTTCCACCGCTTTTACACCGGCTATTTTGGCGATGGCATACCATTGATTGGTTGGCTCAAGCGCACCGGTTAGCATGTATTCCTCCTTTAGCGGTTGGGGCGCATTTTTCGGGTAAATACACGAACTACCCAGAAACACAAAACGGGAAACCCCTGATTGATGACTGGCACTCAGCAAATTGTTCTGAATCATCAGGTTGTCCATGAGGAACTGATACGGGTAGGTGGAGTTGGCCAGAATACCGCCAACCCGGGCCGCAGCATCCACCACAATATCGGGACGCTCACGAGAAATGAAACTCTTGACCGCATCCTGATCACGCAAATCCAGTTCCGCACTGGTCTTGCCGATCAGGTGGTAACGGGTATCACGAGCCAGCTTTCGCCAAATGGCGGAACCGACCATGCCCCGATGCCCCGCGATGTAGACCTTTGCTGCCATATCAGCCGGCAAAAGTACCAACATTACCCGGTTGCGGGAAATTCGCTTTCGGGTCTGTCGACAAACCCGTACACTTGCCTTATGAAGAAAAAACTGCTGGCCGTCACCGGGG
>JBKCJM010000035.1:0-17682 GCA_046301755.1 Cyclobacteriaceae bacterium | reverse complement strand
TCAACAAACTGGTGAAGAAGATCAACTCGCGCTACGTCAATGGTCAGGGGTTTGTCAACATCGTAATCGCTGAGGGCGCAAAGCCGAAAGACGGAAACATCACCTCCTCGGCTGGTGAAAAGGGATCGGAACACGTTCGGTTGGGCGGAGTCGCGTACCAGCTTTCGCAACAACAGAAAAAAGCCGGATGCACAGCCGAAATTAGCGAGACCGTGTTGGGTCACGTTCAGCGAGGTGGCAGCCCGACCGCATTCGATCGCGTGCTGGCTTCCCTGTTTGGCGTGAAAGCGTTTGAACTGGTACTCGAAGGAAACTTTGGCCGAATGGTGGCTTTAAAGAACAATCAGATTACCTCTGTAACGCTGGAGGAAGCTACGCGCGAGTATAACGTAGTAAGCAAAGGCGGACCGCTGGTGAAAGCCGCAAAAGGCCTGGGAATAATTTTTGGAGACTGATTAGTTGTTAGTTGTAAGAAAACAAATATGAAAACGGTAGATCAAATCAATTTCAAAGGCAAGCGTGCCTTGATTCGTGTAGACTTCAATGTGCCGCTTGATAAAAGTTTCAACGTAACGGATAATAACCGCATTCGCGCCACCATACCAACACTGAAAAAGATTCTAGCCGATGGCGGCAGCTGCGTGCTGATGTCGCACCTGGGCCGGCCGAAAGACGGACCAGAGGAAAAGTATTCGCTCAAACACACCATTAAAACAACGGAAGCATTGCTGGGGCGGCCCGTGAAGTTTACAGGCGACTGCATCGGTGACGAAGCTTTCCGGATGTCAGCCGCGTTGCAACCGGGCGAGGTGTTACTGTTGGAGAACCTGCGTTTCTACAAGCAGGAAGAAAAAGGCGACCTCGGATTTTCTGAAAAGCTCAGCAAACATGGCGACATTTATGTGAACGATGCGTTTGGAACCGCACACCGCGCGCATGCTTCTACGACCATCGTAGCGCAGTTTGTACAGGAAAAATGTGCCGGCTACGTGATGGCAGCCGAGTTGGCGAATGCGAAAAAAGTGCTTGAGCAAACAGCCCGGCCATTCACCGCGATCATGGGCGGTGCCAAGATCTCCGACAAAATCCTCATCATCGAACGGCTGCTTGACAAGGTCAACCATCTGATCATTGGCGGAGGCATGGCCTACACGTTTTTTAAAGCCATGGGCGGAAGCATTGGAAAATCGCTGGTGGAAGAAGACAAACTTGATCTTGCCAAAGAGTTGATCCAGAAGGCAAAGAGTAAGGGCGTAGAACTACACCTGCCGATTGACTCGGTAGCCGCTGACCAGTTCGATGCGAACGCCAATACCACCGTGGCCCTGAACAACGCCATACCGGCCGACTGGATGGGCCTCGACATCGGCCCTCAGGCGCGCGAAGTGTTTGCGCGGGTCATTAGCAATTCCAAAACGATTTTGTGGAACGGCCCCATGGGTGTTTTCGAGATGCAAAAGTTTGAAGGAGGCACCCGGGCGGTTGCAGAAGCAGTAGTGGCCGCAACCCGCAACGGGGCTTTTTCTCTCATTGGCGGGGGCGATTCCGCAGCCGCGGTAGCCCAGTTCGGGTTCAGCGATGACGTAAGTTATGTCTCCACCGGTGGCGGTGCGCTGCTCGAATACTTCGAAGGAAAGGTGCTGCCGGGTGTGGCTGCATTGGAGTCATGATCTTTACAAGATTTATCAGGCTTGAAATAAGCTATGACAAACTTCAAAATGAGTTGCGGAGGAGGTTACCTGATGGTTTCCATAAAGGCTATGTAGACCCAGATGATTGTCTGCTCTTCTATGAAGGCCGCGCATTTAACATGTTTGGCACGAGCAGAGTACCCTTCACAAGTGTTTTCTTCAAAAAAGAAAATCATTGTTGTTCAGTCAATATTCGGATACGACAAGTTAGGGGATATACATGGTCTATGATTGGAATTTCAACCACAGGCATAGTATATGTCTTGAGTCATTTTGACTACTCAGTTCAAACAATTGCTCCTGCCATTTTTTTTATGTCAATGGTAGTAGGCCTAATGTATCTTAGTTTTCATTTCGAATCTTCAACTTGCATTGAATCTCTTAGAAGGATCGAAAAAAAAATTCTGACAAGAGAATTCGAGGGACAAAACTAGAAGCGATCTAAAAAATACGGTTGGCTTCCCGGCCTTGGTGCAGGGATCCCACTAGGTGTACTCCGAATGAGATGCCGGGACGAGCCCGGCATGACATGAGTTCGATATTGAGTATTTTCTGAGATAGGTTCTAGTTTACAAAAACTTCGCAGAAAGCATTCTTAAAAACAGTTAAAACTCGTATCTGGTCAGCAACAGCCCTGGCCACGCCCTCGTCCTCAAATTCCCCCGCGTACCAGTTGATGTTACCTTTCAGGTCAACGCTTTTGTAAACCCCGTAAAACCGGATAATCTCGGGCCATTTTGGAGAAAGTTCATCTGAATTCTCCATCAGCAAAATGCGATAGGTGTACCGGGGCATGCCTTCCGTCACGTTCTTGTTCTCTTTCATCAAATGCGCACGGCTGTCATCCATAAAAATCCGGTAGGGCTCGCGGGCGGTACTCACCCGGGTCATCAACGTATCACCCACCTCTGCGGGAACCAACGCAATGCTGTCGGGTGCGTTGGCCAGCATCCACGCCAGCTGGTACCGGGGCCGCTCAATCGTTACACGCCCGGATTTCTTCACAAGGTCTAGGTTAAGCAGCATGGCCCCGTCCTGGTAGCGCTTGCGCATGTTCGACACAAAATTGCCCAGCGACCATGCCACGAGCTGCTGACGCTCGGCCGAAAACTCTACGCCCTGCAACATGTGTGGATGAGAGCCCAGGACCAGCGTAGCGCCCTGGCGAAAGAAAAAAGTAGCCCATTTCTTCTGCTCGGCATTCGGCACGCGAACATTTTCTATTCCCCAGTGTGGAAACACCAGGATGGCATCGGGCTTCAGCGCTCTGGCCCGCGCAAAGTCCTTCTTCATTTGGGCTGAATCAAGCAAGTTCACCACTGTGCCGGCTGGCACCGGAATGCCATTGGTACCGTACGTGTAGTTCAAAATCGCCAGCAGCCAACCATCGCGCTCAATCAGGAGCGGGTGAGACTGATCGCGTTCCTCCGCAGTGCGAAAAGTTCCGGTGTGAATCAGCCCGGCTGAGTCCAAAACGTCCAGCGTACGGACTAAACCACGCTTGCCACGATCAACACTGTGGTTGTTGGCCGTCACCAGCACATCGAACCCGGTTCTTTTTAATTCAAATGCCAGTTCATCCGGTGCGCTGAATTGCGGATATCCTTTGAATGGCGGGCCGGCCAGCGTGAGTTCCAGATTTCCAAAGGCAACGTCTGCGGATTGAATGTGGGGTTTGATGTAGTGAAAACAGGATGCATAGTCGTAGCGGCCGGTCTGCTTGTTGTAGGCCGACTGAATATTCGTGTCGTGCTGCATGATGTCGCCCACGAAGAGCAAGCGCAACCGCGCGCTGTCCTGTGCACAGACTACTTCAGCAATTAATAGGAAAGTGAGAACGAGTTTATGCATACTCGCGAGGCTGACTGACATCCATAATTCGACCATCAACCACAACAAACACCCGGCTCTCCGGTTCGGGCCGTATACGCGCCAGGCCCGTAAACGCCCCAAAGGCCGGCAATAGTCCACCACTCTTGCCAAGATAAAAACACGGCAACGTCAGGGACTGACGGCCTTTACCCCGCAACGTTATCCCTGGATGAACATGCCCGGCCAGGTTGTACCGCTCTGCCGGCTGCTCCATCGGATGATGCGTAAGAAGCAGGTTACCCAACCCTAGCATTTCGGGATGCACGGTAATGCGGTGTCGCTCGTACTGAACGCGGCTGAGGATATCGTGATTGCCCGGCACCAGCTCAAAACAGCAGTTGGTAAAGTGGTCGGTCAACAGGCCCATGACCTCCCACTCTTCATTGTAATGGCTGTGAAACAAGTCGCCCAGGAAAATACACCGTGCAGGCTTCCATTGCTGCAGCAGGTGAATGAGTGTCTCCGTATTGCGGTCGCTGGCAGCAGGCGGCACCGGAATGCCCGCCTTCCTGAAGTGGTTTACCTTGCCCAGATGGAAATCGGCAACCACAAGTGTATTATGCGTGGGAAGCCAACAGGCCCTTTGCGGAAGCAAGGTGAAGCGCTCACCAGCCATCTCAACCTCCAACTCCGTGAACTGAACCATTGGCCAAAATCCAGTGAGCAAGAAAACACCTGCCGGGCACATACCCCAAAACAAAGCGCAGTTAGTTGCGTATGCCACCGCTAACTATTTGACAGTTTGTGATTTAAAATCCGGGTTGGCTCAAGCACAATGGCTTTTTGTACATTCGCGTGGCCAAAACACATACTAAACCAAAATCCGCTAACCCGGAACAATCCCGTTTTCATGTTTGATTTGGACTTCTCCTACTCGGTGCTCCTCCTGTTGTGCCTGGCGGCTGCCTGTGGATTTGAATTTGTCAATGGGTTCCACGACACCGCCAATGCTGTGGCCACTGTCATCTACACACACTCGATGAAACCCTGGACAGCCGTCATCTGGTCAGGGGTGTGGAACTTTCTGGGGGTAACGTTGGGCGGAATCAGCGTGGCCATCGGCATTATTAACTTGCTCCCGGTAGAATCGCTCATTGACCAGAACATCGGCCATAGCCTGGCGATGGTCATGGCGCTATTGATCAGCGCCATCTTCTGGAATCTCATTACGTGGTATTTCGGCATCCCCTGCTCCAGTTCGCATACGTTGATCGGTTCAATACTGGGCGTTGGTATTGCCTATTCGCTGCTGCCCGAGGTTGCCAGTGCTGCCGTGGACTGGGGCCAGGCAAAAAAAATCGGACTTGCGTTACTGATTTCGCCAGCCATCGGTTTCTCCCTGACGGTATTCCTCATGCTGTTGCTGCGCGTGGCCACAAAAAAAACAGCATATGGCGACAGCCTCTTTAAAGAACCAAAAAAGAACTCGCCTCCTCCGTTCTGGATTCGCTCAATCCTGATCCTCACGTGCACCAGTGTCAGCTACTCGCACGGTTCAAATGACGGACAGAAAGGAGTTGGTTTGGTGATGCTGATCTTGATTGGTATCGTTCCTTCCTATTTCGCCCTGAACAGTAACGTGCGCCCAACCGAGTTATCAGAGCCCATGGCAAAGATTGAACGCGTTATGGGGTTGGTCGATTCCAAACCACTCTCGCATGCCGACAGCGTAAAATGGGCCGAAACCCTGGCGCTCAGCGGTAAGCTGAAAAATGACCTGGCCAGCAAAGTGAGCGTTGAAGGCATTGCCCATCAAGATCGCTTTCTGTTGCGCAAGGACATTCTCGTTATCGACCGCAACGTGAAATCCCTGATGAGCAGGGATGAAGTACGTCTGAGTGACACTGACGAGAACGTGTTAAGAGATAGTGCGAATAAACTTCGGTCAATAACAGATTACTCGCCCACCTGGGTTGTGATGATGATTGCCTTGTCGCTGGGCCTCGGTACGATGATCGGTTGGAAACGCATTGTAAAAACAATCGGTGAGAAAATCGGCAAGGAGCACCTTACCTATGCACAAGGAGCCAGTGCCGAGTTGGTGGCCGCCTCAACCATCGGCATGGCGAGCCAGTTCGGGTGGCCGGTAAGCACTACGCAAGTACTCTCGTCCGGTATTGCGGGCAGCATGGTGGCCAGCAAGGGAGTCAAAAATCTGCAATTTGAAACCGTACGGAATATTCTGCTGGCCTGGGTTCTCACACTGCCGGTAGTCATGATCATGTCGGGCACGTTGTTCTTCCTGTTCCGGTCGCTGGCGGACTGGTAAACTCAACCCTCCCCCCACATTACCATCATCTTTTTCACGCGGTCTTCCAATCGCTCGCTGGTCAGCTTGTCGCGGCTGAGCCGATCGACCATGATGGGGAAACCAAACGGGGTCGGTTTTTCCGGCCGGGTGATCACGATCTTCTGGTGGCGGATGCGCTCCAGCGCTGCCCGCAGCCGAACTTCCTCCAGCTGAAAATCCATAACCTCTTCGTACGCCTGCAGCAGCAACAGGTTGTGCGATTCGTAGTCGTGAAACACATCGAAGAAAAGCTGGGAGTTGGCCTGCAAGTGCCGGTCGCGGACACGCTGACCGGGAAAGCCCTTAAATACCAAACCGGAAATAGACGCTATGTCGCGAAACTTGCGCCTGGCCATTTCAGTGGAGTTGATGCTCGCCTGAATATCGCGCAGCAGATCTTCGCTGCCTAATACATTCGTCTCAATGGCTTCCTCAATCGGAATGGGTTGATCGCTGAGCAACTCAAACCCGTAGTCATTCATCGCAATTGAAAACGTGATGGGGTGTGTGCGCGCGATCCTGTGGGCCACCAGCGCGGCCAGCCCCTCGTGCACCTGGCGGCCTTCAAACGGATACATCATCACATGGTACCCTTCTGCACTTTCGAAATACTCGACCAGAAATTCATTTTTCGCAGGCAAATGCGATCGCTCCCGCTGCAGCGCCATCAGCGGCCTGATAAACTGCATCTCGGGGTCGTGCTCACGCCCCTGCGAAGCCTCGTCAATCTTCTCCCGGATCATGGCGCTCATCTGGGACGATAACGGCATGCGCCCCCCCTGCCACGAGGGCACTCTTCCCGATTTGCGTTTCGATTTGCGCACCAGCACGTCCATATCCTTCAACCGCACGAACTCCAGGGTGCGCCCGGCAAACCAAAAGACATCGCCCGGATGCAGCGAGGAAATAAAATATTCTTCGATGGATCCGAGGTATTTTCCCGTCATCATCTTCACGTGCAGCGATTGCTCGCCCACAATCGTACCGATCGACAACCGGTGGCGAAAGGCCGTCCGCCTGTTATCAACCCGGTAAACACCGTTTTCAAAACTGACCTTGCGGTACTCATTGTACGCAGTAAGGGCAGCACCCCCGGTGGTGATAAAGTGAAGTGCCCAGTTCCACTCGTCAACGCTGATGGAGGAAAACGAAAACGTAGACCGAACCTCGCGCAACACGTCATCGGCCCGAAAGCCTTCGGAAACAGCCAGCGTTACCAGGTACTGCACCAGCACATCGAACGACCGCACGTAGGGTATACGATCTTCCACCACTTGCCGACTGATGGCTTCGCGCAGCGCTGCGGCCTCCGTCAGCTCCAGCGAGTGCGTGGGCAAAAAATAAATGCGACTGACCGCGCCCGGTTGGTGACCGCTGCGGCCCGCACGCTGCAAAAATCGCGCAACGCCTTTGGGACTTCCAACCTGGATGATCGTCTCCACGGGCCTGAAGTCAACACCCAGGTCGAGGCTGCTTGTGCACACCACCGCTTTAAGCTTGCCTTCATACAATTGCTCCTCCACCCAAGTGCGCAGTTCCTGACTGATGCTGCCGTGGTGCATGGCGATCAGTCCCGCCAACTCAGGCGCCTCGTTCAATAACTTTTGGTACCAGATTTCAGCAAAGGAACGTGTGTTGGTAAAAATGAGTGTGCTGTTGCTTTGTTTGATGATGGGTATCACCTTTTCGAGCAACTGAATACCCAGGTGCCCGGCCCACGGAAGTGTCCCCACTTCGTCTGGCAAAATGGAGCGCACGTCCACCGGCTTTTGAATGTTCGCGCGAATGGTGAGTCGCTTTTCGGGCAGAGGAACGCCCAGCAATACGTCTGCGGCCTGGTCGAGGTTACCGATGGTCGCTGAAATTCCCCAGATGCGCAAACGAGGTGTGATTGTCTTCAGTCGGCTCAGGGCAAGCTCCATTTGAACACCCCGTTTCGAACCCATAAGCTCATGCCACTCGTCAACCACCACACAACTTAGCCTGGAAAAAAACTGCGGGTAATTTTTCTGCGCCAGCATCAGGTGTAGGCTTTCAGGTGTCGTGATCAGCAAATCTGGTGGGCGCTCCTGCTGGCGGGCTCGCTCTCGCACCGAAGTATCGCCCGTGCGAATGCCAACCGTAAGGGAAGCGCCCAAACCCTCGATGGCCCGGCCGGTCGAGATCAGGATTTCCTTGCTGAGCGACCGGATGGGCGTAATCCAGATGGCCAGCGGGCCGGCCTTTTTGGGAGCAGGACGCCCCATGCCCTCCAGCAAAATGGGCAACAGCAGGGAGTAGGTCTTCCCGCTGCCGGTAGGCGCGTTTACCAGGCCACTAAACCCGCGCTGGTAGGCTTCCCAGGCTTCCTCCTGAAAGGGAAACGGCTTCCAACCTTGCTTTTGGAACCAATGGTAGGCTGGTGTCAGATCGGGGAGCACGCGTAAAAAAACAAACTTTGTCTAAACATTTGATATTTGCCGATGTTCTACTCACTAGGATGGAAGTAAAACTTCCATTTTAACCGGGAAATGGGAAAATACTCGATCCGAGAACTGGAACAACTGTCAGGGATAAAGGCCCATACGATTCGTATTTGGGAGAAACGCCATAATCTGGTAAACCCCAATCGCACCGGCACCAACATTCGCTTCTACTCGGATGACGATCTGAAAAAGATCATCAACGTATCGCTGCTCAACCAGCACGGGTTCAAGATTTCGAAAATTGTAAACTTATCGCTTGACGAACTCAACCGGAAGGTAGCCGAAATCAGCACGGCTGAAACCGATACGGAGATTTTCATCGATCAGCTGATCCTGGCGATGATTGACCTGGAAGAAGAAAAGTTCGAGGGCATTGTAACGCAACTGAGCGATCGCTTCGGTTTCGAGCGCACAGTGTTGGAAATCATTTATCCGTTCTTGGAGAAAATCGGAGTCCTGTGGCAAACCGGCAACGTCAATCCCGCTCAGGAACACTTCATTTCGCACCTGATCCGGCAAAAAATCATTGCGGCAATCGATCATTTGCCGCTGCCGCCCAAGACCAACCCGCGCATTGTACTCTTCTTACCGGAATCCGAATTGCATGAAATCGGTCTTTTGTTTTTCCATTACGTGGTCAAGAAAGAAGGCTTCCGCACCTACTACCTGGGCCAGACCGTTCCGTACGAGGACTTGAAAGCCATCTGCGCCATTCACATGCCGCGCTATATCATCACCCAGCTTACTTCGGTTCCCCCGGCCTCGGAAGTGCAGAATTTCCTGTCCACGATGTGTCGCGACCTGCCCGAGTCTGTTATTCTGGCCTCTGGATATGCCTTGAAAAAGGCGCCTATCACCCCTCCGACCAATCTGCGCATTTTTCATAATGCATTGATGCTCAAGAATATAATAGCTGGTCAAAAGCCTGTTTAATCTTTAATAAAAAAAGTTAAACATTTACTTGCTTGATAATCTAAGCTGCCTACATTTGTTCAACATTTAAACCAAAAAGTTGAACAAAATATGACGGCCATCGAATTCACCCACCAGGTAGCCAGTTTGCGCCCCACGCTTCGTCTGTTTACCCGGAGGTTCACAACCGACCGCGAGGAATCCCTTGACCTTGTGCAGGATACAATCCTGAAGGCCCTCACCTACCGTGACAAGTTCCGGGAGGATACCAACCTGAAGGGCTGGTTGTTCACGATCATGCGCAACACGTACATCAACAACTACCGCAAGGCACAGCGTGCCCGCACCCAGCGCGATGACACCAAAGAGCTTTACTACCTCAACGTAGAAGATACGCACACCTTCAATAAGCCCGAAAGCAGCGTGGAGTTCAAAGAGATGTGGCGAAACGTAAACGAAGTGAAAGATGAGTTGCTCGTGCCGTTCAAAATGTACACCACCGGCTACAAATACCACGAAATCGCGCAGCACCTCAATATCCCCATCGGCACGGTGAAGAATCGCATCTTCCATGCGCGAAAAGAAATCCAGAAAAGATTAGTAGGTTACAGGGATTCTGAGTGAGTCCTGCATGGCAAAAAAAGTCGGTGTTATTGGTTCCGGTTTCTCCGGACTTTCGGCTGCGTGCTTTCTGGCACGCGATGGATACGAAGTAACGGTATTCGAAAAAAATTCCTCTGCGGGCGGTCGTGCCCGTCAATTTCAGGAGCATGGTTTCACGTTCGACATGGGCCCCAGTTGGTACTGGATGCCCGGAGTGTTTGAGCGTTTTTTCGGAGAGTTCGGAAAAAAACCTTCCGATTACTATCAACTCGATCGGCTTGATCCGTCTTACCGCATCGTGTATGGCCCCAACGATATTCTGGATGTACCCGCAGGACTCCCGGCACTTCGCGCCATGTTCGAGCAACTCGAACCCGGAAGCGGCCCCGCATTTGACCGTTTCATCGGGGAAGGAAAATACAAATACGAGATCGGCATCAACGAACTCGTTTACAAGCCCGGGCTGAGTATAACCGAACTGCTGGACACCAAGCTGATGACGGGCGTGCTGAAGATGCACGTGTTCTCCTCCATTTCAGAATACGTGCGGAAATTTTTCAACGAGCCGCGGCTGGTACAACTGCTGGAGTTCCCGGTGCTTTTTTTGGGCGCTACTCCGCAAAAAACTCCTGCCCTGTACAGCCTGATGAATTATGCCGACATGGCGCTGGGCACGTGGTACCCGCGCGGGGGCATGTACCAGGTGATCCAGGGTATGGCACAACTGGCCGCCTCGCTGGGTGTGCGCTTCGAATTCAACAGCACCGTTCAGCAAATCAGCATGAACGGCAACCGTGCCAAGGGCCTGCTGGTGAATGGTGCCGTACGCGAGTTGGATTACATTGTAGCCAGTGCCGATTATCACCACGTGGAGCAGCATTTGCTACCGGCCGACTACCGGAGGTACACAGAGGATTACTGGCAGAAGCGGACGATGGCGCCCGGCAGTCTTATTTACTACGTTGGCGTTAACAAGCGCGTGAGCGGCCTGCTGCACCACACGCTTTACTTCGATCAGGATTTTGGCCGGCACGCGCGGGAAATCTATGATCAGCCGCAGTGGCCCACGTCACCCCAGTTTTATGTATCGGCCCCCTCGGTTACCGATCCTTCGGTCGCTCCGCCCGGCTGCGAAAACCTGTTCTTCCTCATTCCGGTGGCGCCAGGACTGACCGATTCACCGGACGTGCGTGAAAAATACTTTGAGATCATACTCGATCGCTTTGAAAAACTGATGGGGCAATCCATTCGCGATAACATTGTGTTCAAACGCAGTTATGCCCATGCCGATTTCATATCCGACTATAATTCATTCAAAGGAAATGCCTACGGACTGGCGAATACCCTGTGGCAAACGGCCAATCTGAAGCCGTCCATCATCAACAAAAAGGTGCCGAACCTGTTTTATACGGGACAGTTGACGGTGCCCGGGCCGGGTGTGCCGCCCAGCATAATTTCGGGCCAGGTGGTGGCCGGTCAGCTGAAAAAGCGGGACAAAAATTTTTAAATACCGTATCTTTCAGGTTCAATTATGACGAATCGGGCGCTATACGACCAAGTAGCCATGCGCTGCAGCCGCCTGAGCACGAAGGCTTACAGCACTTCGTTCTCACTTGGAATATTGTGCCTGCAAAAAGAGTTTCGCGATCCCATTTACGCCTTATACGGTTTCGTTCGGTTTGCCGATGAAATTGTCGATACGTTTCATGACCACAACAAACAAGAGCTTCTCGACCGCTTCAAAGAAGACACGTACCGTGCCATTGATGAAAAGATAAGCCTCAACCCCATTCTTCACAGCTTTCAGCGAACGGTAAACGACTTCCGGATCGACCGTGAACTCATTGACTGCTTCCTGCGCAGCATGGAGTGGGACCTTACGCGCAAAACCTACGATCAGCAGGGGATGAAAGATTACATTCTCGGCTCGGCCGAAGTGGTGGGCCTGATGTGCCTGCGGGTGTTTTGCAAGGGCAGCGATGAGCAATACCAAAAGCTGAAGCCGCACGCCATGAGCCTGGGCTCAGCCTTTCAGAAAGTCAACTTCCTTCGCGACCTGAAGGCCGACTACCAAATGGGCCGCGTGTACTTCCCCAATCTGCAACTCGATGCCCTGAACGAAGAAGGCAAAAAGCAGATCGAAGCCGACATTCGTGGCGAGTTCGACCATGCGCTGGAAGGCATTAAAATGCTGCCTCGATCGGTGCGGTTTGGTGTATATGTGGCGTACGTCTACTATGTGGCTCTGTTCAATAAGATTATCAGTTCGTCCAGCGACCTCATTTTGAACGAGCGTGTGCGCATTCGCAATCGCCATAAGATGCGGCTGCTGGCCTACTCCTATGTCAAGCACCAACTCAACCGCATCTGACGATGGAACACGTTGTGCTGGTGAACGAACGTGACGAGGAAATGGGCATCATGGAGAAAATGGAAGCCCACCGCACGGGTTCGTTGCACCGCGCTTTTTCGGTGCTGCTGTTTAACTCGCGGGGCGAGATGCTGCTGCAGAAACGGGCTCAAACCAAGTATCACAGCAGCGGCCTTTGGACCAACACGTGCTGCAGCCACCCACGACCAGGCGAAACGCTGGAAGAAGCTGCCCGCAGAAAACTGCGGCAGGAAATGGGCATCGAAGCCGAGCCCCGTTTTGCGTTTAAGTTTCAATACAAGGCACCGCTGGACAACCAACTGATCGAACACGAAATCGATCACGTATTTATTGGGCAATTTGACGGTGAACCTGTGCTGAACGAACACGAAGCCGAAGACTGGAAATTCGTGGACCTACCTGCGTTAAAGCAGGAAATCAACTCAGAGCCCGATCAGTTTACGCCCTGGTTTCGCCTCATTCTCGATCACCCGGCACTGGATCGCTTCGTCAAAAAATCCTGAACAATTGCGGGTCTGGCCTGTTGTTTCTGACAAAGCCTGATTTATGTTTTCATTTCTCAAGAAAGACCCTGTTAAAGCGCTGATCAGTAAGCGCGCCAAAATGCTGGAAGAGGCTATGCACGTTCAGCGCTCAGGCGATCTGAAACTCTATGCCGTGAAAATGGAAGCAATCGACAAACTGGAAAAGGAAATTGAAGCCCTCCGATCTCAAAAAAACTGACGTCATCACGCCCGACACCGTCATCTTCTGGTTTCGCAGAGATCTTCGGCTAACGGACAACTGCGGGTTGTACCACGCCTTGCGCGAAGGCCGCCCTGTGGTGCCGGTCTTTATTTTCGATACCGAAATACTCTGCCACCTGGAGGACAAGCGCGATAGAAGAATTGAATTCATTCACCAAACCCTGAAGGCTATCCAGGAACAACTCGTGGCGCGGGGTAGCAGCCTGCTGGTGCTTCACGGCAATCCTGTTGACGTTTTCAAACAGCTCAGTCCGGCTGCTGTTTTCACCAACCACGATTATGAGCCCTATGCACGCGAGCGCGATGACCAGATTCACCAACAACTAACTGCGCGGGGTATTCCGTTCCGCACGTTCAAGGACCAGGTGATCTTTGAAAAAGACGAAGTGGTAAAAGACGATGGTAGACCGTATACGGTTTTCACGCCTTACTCAAAAAAATGGAAAGCGCGGTTGGCCGCAGAAGGCCTTCCGTCTTTCGACATCAACGCGGTACAGCAGCACTTCAAAAAGATACAGGCCCAACCCTTGCCTGCCATTGACGAACTGGGCTTCGAGCCCACCGGTCAGCCGTTTCCACCGCGCGTTATCAAAACATCCATCATTGAGGTATACGACCGCCAGCGCAACTACCCCGGCATCGAGGGCACTACGCGGCTGAGCGTGCACCTGCGGTTTGGCACCGTAAGCATCAGGCAGTTAGTGAAGGTGGCCCGGCAAAAAAATGAGGTCTGGCTCAACGAATTGATCTGGCGCGAATTTTATCACATGATTCTGTGGCATTTCCCCCGCGTGGTAACGAGGGCATTCAAACCAGAGTACGACAAAATCGCGTGGCGAAACAATCCGAATGAATTTCGCGCATGGTGCGAAGGCAAAACAGGCTACCCGATTGTGGACGCAGGGATGCGCGAGCTCAACAGCACCGGCTACATGCACAACCGCGTGCGCATGATTACGGCCAGTTTCCTCACCAAACATTTACTGATTGACTGGCGCTGGGGCGAAGCCTACTTCGCGCAGAAACTGCTGGACTTCGATCTGGCCGCCAACAACGGAGGCTGGCAATGGGCGGCCAGCAGTGGCTGCGATGCCGCTCCGTACTTCCGCGTGTTTAACCCCGCACTGCAAACGGAAAAATTCGACCCCGAACTTGTGTATGTAAAAAAATGGGTGCCCGAGCTGGGCACTGCGGCCTATCCAAAACCTATAGTGGATCATGCTGCCGCACGCGAGCGCGTGCTGAACGCGTATTCCGTAGCCTTAAAGGGAGACCTGATTGCGAAAGCGTATTGATTAGGACAGGTTCAACCTCTTAATCTGGTCTACTCGCCAGCAGTCCTTATACAAACTTTCGCCACCCAGTCACGAAGACACAAAGGTACTTCAATCGTTCAGGCGGCCACAGAACCCTTCGTGCCGTGGTGCCTTGGTGGCATTTTGTGAGAAGCCAAAGCCGGTATTCCCCATGTGTCTAGTTGGTGAAGCAATCAACATTCGTGTACCAAAACAATGATTGCTCCCGCGTGTTACTACCAGCATGAAGATCTATCACCTCGCGCGCACGCAAGTTCTACCCATCACCCTGGCAGAAGCCTGGGATTTTTTCTCCACACCCAAAAATCTATCGAAAATCACGCCCGGCCACATGGGTTTTAAAATCGTGTACATCTCGGGAGGCGATAAAACCTACGCGGGCCAGATTATCCGCTATAAAGTCAACATCCTGCCCGGCATCACCGTCAACTGGATGACGGAGATCACCCACGTGCAGGAACCCGTTTACTTTGTGGACGAACAGCGGTTTGGGCCCTACGCGCTGTGGCACCACCAGCACCGCTTCCGCGAAGTGCCCGGTGGCGTAGAAATGACCGATGAAGTAAACTACGCCATACCGCTTGGCATTCTGGGCCGGCTCGCCAACTGGCTCTTTGTGGGGCGCGAGGTAAATCGTATTTTTGACCATCGCTTTCAGGTGCTCGAAGACTATTTCAAAACGCCCCGGAAAAGCGACTAACGTAGACGCATTGGTTGTATGGAGATTAGCGGTTGGGTAATTTTCTGGTGTTCGTTGATTGCTATCGCCACCTTTCTTTCCTGGGAAGGTGTGGCGTGGTTTACACACAAATACGTGATGCACGGCATGCTGTGGACGTGGCACAAAAGCCACCATACCGTGCACGATCACGCGCTGGAAAAAAACGACTGGTTTGCCGTGGTCTTCAGCATTCCCTCCATCGCGTTGTTTCTGATTTCCACCACCGTGTACCCCAGCCCCTACCTGTTTGCCGTGGCGGTGGGTATTCTGTGCTACGGACTTTTCTACCTCATCTTCCACGATGTAATCGTGCACCAACGCATTAAGTGGCGGCCAAAAAACCGGAGCAACTACCTCAACCGGATGATTCACGCGCATTACATCCACCACGCCAAACACAGCAAGGAAGGCTGCGAAGCCTTCGGTTTTTTGTATGCACCCCGCAAATACCAGAAAACCGATCTGACGCTGAAGAAAGACCGGCAGGAAACCCAATAAGCCGTGAACGAGAAATACACCTACCTGCTGGTGGATGTGTTATCCATCCTGTTCCCGCTGATTTTTTCATTTCATCCCCGGCATAAATTCTACCGCCACTGGCGGGCGCTGTGGCCGGCCATTCTTCTGCCCGCTGCGTTTTTCATTGTGTGGGACATGTGGTTCACCGACATGGGCGTGTGGGGATTCAACCCGCGCTACCTCACGGGCTTTTACTTGTATAACCTGCCCATTGAAGAAGTGCTGTTCTTCCTCTGCATTCCGTATGCCTGCGCCTTCACCTACGAATCCGTGCGCATACTCAGCAACCGCGAGCGCGTAACGCCTACGCGCGCCAACCGCATTTCCGAAGTACTGGTGGTAGGCCTGCTGGTGATCGCGGCCGTTAACTACGACCGGTGGTACACCGCCAGTGCTTTTGTGGTGTGTGCCGGTTTAATTGCCTTGCACCGGTGGGTTTGGAAAACCGACTACCTCGGCCGGTTCTATTTCGCCTACCTGTTTATTCTCATCCCGTTTTTCATCGTTAACGGCATCCTTACCGGCACCGGCATCCCCGAAGAGGTGGTGTGGTACAATGCCGATGAGTTCATGGGCATCCGCATGGGTACCATTCCCTTTGAAGATACCTTTTACGGCATGGCCCTGCTATTAATGAATGTAGGCTTGTTTGAGCATTTCCGCCAGCGGCAGGCCGCTAAATAATTTTTTCTACCCGAACAAATTACCGAACGGGTGTAATCGTTTATATTCGTTTGCGGAACGTATATAGCCAGACGTTGGCAGTAATAGGCCCCCGACAATTTGGTCACTAACGAGTGACACGCTACTAACAAAGAACTCCCGCGTGGACAAGTGAATGGCTTCGGGACAACTTGGACTTATAGATGTAAAATAACTAAGCTTATGAACCGTAACAGTTTTTTGAAAGGTTTTTTTGCTGTTGGAACGTTTCTAATCTCGCCACTAACAGCTATCTCAAGACCAAAAAAGGAAGACCGGATAGACAAGGGTGTCAAAGTCGACTCAGGAAAAGACCGTTTTGATGAACCCATCTCACTTTTAGAGGGTGATACTTTTTATACTAAAGTTTCGTCAAAGGACACTGACAACGACATTTACATTTTTGAATCAACCAGAGTGAAAAAGGGTGGGCCACGCGAGCACGTTCATTTCGAACAGGACGAATTCTGGTATATTCTTGAAGGAGAGTTCTTATTCAAAGTTGGTGAGCGAACTTTTACAGCAAAGACCGGTGACAGTGTCTTTGGCCCACGACAAGTACCTCACGCATTTGCTAAAATGAATGACGGCAATGCCAGAATTCTGATAGCATTTCAACCAGCAGGAAAAATGGAAGAGCTATTTAAAGCAATAAGTCAAGGGAAATTCAAAAACATGACCGAAGAGGAAAGAGACAAATATCGAGAGGCTCATGGATTGAAAAATGTGGGACCAGCTTTAATTTATGAAAAAGGCAAGTAGGCTGACTGACTAAAGAGTTGTGAACTTTGTAGTGGACTAAAGATTCAGCTTCGAAAGAGTGGGAAGAATGGTCTACTACTGCCAACAAAATGTTTCTTCAATGGTGCGGTGAGGTGTAGCCCAAAGTTTATATCTTCGTCAACGTTTGGTGTCGGGGACACCGCGCGGCTTCGGAAGCCCCGCTCGAACGCAAATACTCACGTTGGGTGCCATTTTTTCGGGACGACAAAGACTAAAGATGAATCTTGAGGACTTCTTAAAATTTACTGACAAGACAATTGGAGAATTAATTCTCTTCGGACAACTACATTCCGGAAAGGACTACTCGGACTATGAATTGGAATTCAAGTGGGACATGTATGACGGCAAAACAGTAAACGGACGAGAAAATATTATTTACGAGATAAGCGACAGAGTTTTCGTGTCCTCCGACAAAATTTATCCATGTGTTGATTTGATAATTGAACAACCGACACAAGAAAAGAAATTAGACATTTTGGGACGAAGAGCAGGATATGAGCCAAGAGAATTTGGGACAGGTTGGAGCGGTACGTAAGCTTCCCCTGAGTAGCTACACTCAAATTTAGTAATTGTCATCGTAAACCCCTTGTTGGAATGTGGGATACTCGGTGTCGGCTTGTGCGGCTGGGAGTTTTCCACATTTCAACAGGAACGCCCGTGGCGTGATGTT
>JBKCJM010000034.1:0-36345 GCA_046301755.1 Cyclobacteriaceae bacterium | reverse complement strand
CAACGGATGCTAATTCATACTCCTTTCACGGGAAACTTACGCTAAAGACACTTACTTTTTTCGGAAAGGGCGGTGCTACTAATGTACCTCCGATGAGATTTGGCTACGAATTGGAGAACCCGAAGCGAGGATCGGCTTTTCTTAATCTCAATTCGGGTGTGTATAGTTTTCATGCGAACTCCGAACTGGTTGAGGGCGACTTAGTTGAGTTCTTTTCTGGTGGTCGAAAGTGCTTTGGATTAATTTATGACAAGAATGTTTCTAGTCACAAGATGAAAATCATTGGACGAAATGTTCCCATCGCTGGGTCCATCAATTGGACTACCACAAAGAACCCTCCATTTCAGTCCGGCTGGTTTGACATGTGGGGTCACTACAAGCCGGACTTTGAACCCAACATTGCGGATGACATTTCTCGGGTCACGACAGCCATTTCGGCACCTTCTGCGGATGTTTGGAGTCTTCGTTCGATTAGGAACAGTTACGGTTCAACCATTAGAATTGAGTACGAACCTGACAGTTATTCAAAAAATGTCTTTCAGAAGGCGCACAGCTTTGTAGTGAAAAGCATCATTCAATTGAGTTGTCAGCAAAGTGACAGTGATAACCCCCGAGGACCAGGCCAAGACCCTGACGACATTGACCGAAACCCTCCAGTTGGCATTCCCGAGAACATCAATTGTACATACCGGTTGGGGGTTCATAATGAAGGTGTTGACTTACGGGAACTCTTCCAGTCGGGTGAACTCGTAGATTGTATTCTTCCCTACAAATACGGCTATGTCGATGAGTTCACCAACCAGTACCGAGTTGTGGTAGATGATGCAAGTTTGGTTTCCGTTACAAACGTTGGCGAAGATTTTATTGAGGGAACAGTGGGAGTCAAACCCAATTCTTATTTATATGGCGCAACTATTCAATACTACTTCAATAAAAATTTTGCTTTTAGAGGGGGGTATCGGGTCAAGTCGATTGAAGTAGAGGACAATCTCGAACAGCGCAGTTCCCGAACAAGCTATGATTATAACTACGGTGGATTATCATCCGGGGTGACTTCGTTCGAGCCGGATGTATTTGATAAGGTAATGTTACTTCAAGCAGATGCGGACATTGAGAAGCATGCGGTTAGTCGTATGGGACAGATAACCGATGCGGTGTTAAGATTTGCGCGCGAGTTACCAAGCCCTGGAGTGATGTACCAGTATGTAACGGTCTCAGAGACTGCGAATAACGGTGGAGTCCCATCTGATTTCGGTTCGAGATCTCTTTATGAGTTTCGCGTGCCAACAAGTAATATGGTTTTTTCACAGGAAGCGTTCTTTTCTGATGCCTATTCAAATCCCCCGTATCAAGGAATAACTTATCAGGCATTGCGAAGAAGAAATGTTGAGATTCACAATTTTACAGCGGGGATCGGAAAGCTTAAGAGGTTGGTTTTACTGGATCAACATGGAGCAAAGCTTAGCGAGACGACATACGGATACTTACACGATTTAGTGGATTTTGATCAAACCAGCCAAGTTCAAATAGCGAATGATTATGGTGGCCTGCTTCAACAATTTAATGATCAAGGTATTGTGCATGAGACCATATGGGATGCCAGGTTTGTCAGGAGAGATAACTCAGAGATTTTCGACTTGTTTGGAATTGTCGGTAAGAGAATATCGTATCCGGCCGTGCCAATTTCCGAGAAGAGTATCAATCATAAAACGGGAGTGGTGACCGAGAACCAGAATCTTTCTTTTGATTTCTATTCAGGGGCGGTGACTCGCAGGCTTTTGTCCGATGGATTAGGAAGGTTTTATGTCCAGGAAATGTTGCCAGCTTACAGAAAATACCCGGGCATGGGTTTGGCGCCCCTAGGTGGGAAAAACATGCTCACACAAGAGGCACAGTCAACAACCTACAAAGTAGTTAGCGCCACCAACTTGACCCCAACAGAGGTTGTCTCGTCATCTGTTCAAACGTGGTCTGACCAAGTATCCGTTTTTGCGTCCGGATCGTTAGGTACAACCGGAACCCAATCTGGCATCTGGCGCAAAAAATCCAACTACGTCTTCATCGGCAACTCTGAGCAAGCGATGTCTTCGAGCGGCCTTATTCCCGTCTCTTCCTTCACAAACTTCAATGCTTGGACCGGTGGAGACCCCGGTTCGCAATGGCAACGAACAAGCGAGATTACCTTGTATGATCCTAATTCGCATGCAATTGAGGCAAAAGACATTAACGACAACTTTGCTGCTACTAAGTTCACTGCGGACAACGCACAGGTAATCGCTTCGGCCGCCAACGCACGCTACAATGAGTTTGCGTATTCTGGTGCTGAAGAACAGCCAAACGCGCAGGCTCAGTTTGGTGGTGGAGTCAGTGCTGGGCAGGGCATGGTGGTGAGTGAAAAGAAGCATACGGGCTCTAATAGCCTGAAAATTGCCCCGGCCAACAAGGGATTTAATACAATTGTTTTAACAAAATCAGGAAGAGGGTTCATTCAGGCGAGTACCTGGATACATGAGGGTAACGCAAATGGGGCGCAGCTTTATTTTCAAGTGGACGAAGTGGTTGGATTTGGGCAAGTAATTGAGCCCCACCCGACTTTTGTTCCGGTGAATCTAAGCAGTCTGCAAAAAGCCGGGGAATGGTACCTCGTTAACTTGGATGTTCCAATTCCGGAGGTTAATCCGGCAAAGGAATATCGAGTAGAAGTTGGTGTAAGGAATAATGGTTCGGCATCAATTTTTGTCGATGACTTCCGCGTACATCCGCTCACCGGGCCCATGACCAGCTACGTATACAACAGCTTTGGCGAGTTATCGCACATCCTCGATGCAAATAACTTATTCACTGAGTTTAGGTACGATGCCATGGGTCGCCTTACGCAAACGTATCGTGAATCGTTACTCGGTCCTGGTGATCAGCCGCGGTATGGGGCAAATGGAATCTCGAAAGTGTCCGAAGTTCAGTACAACTACGGAAAAAATTCTCCCTACATGGTCAACCTGTCCGTTTCCCAAACGGGCGGGTCGGGTTCGCTAAGTGCCAGCGGAACGGTAGCGGTTGAACAAGGCGAGACGCAAACCATTCTCATACAGGAAACCTGTGCGTCACCTCAGGTGCGCAGGGTGTTTGTTGATAACGTGGAGTACCCCACCACGGCATCATTTACCCTTTTTGACGGTTGTGCAGTCTCAATTTCGCCCGGGGCTATCCGGCTCGCCAATGTACGGGCGCCACACGATATCCGGGTGGATTTCAATGCCTACAACTCCGATGCAGGTTATCGGTGCCATATGGTCAATGTTGGAGGCGGCCAGCAATGTCCTTCGGGGTTATTTGAATATGGTACCCGCGATCAGTGTGGAAACATTACGTGGGTGCAAAGCTCCTGGCGAGGGCCGGGCACAGCTCCGAACTGTTGTGCTGGCTATTCAGGTTGCAATTGTCAGATTATTGAAAACTAATTCGGTGATCCCATGAAAAAATTATTTTTATCATTTGCTTCCTCCATCATGAGAGGCTCCGGATTTGTTTTGGTCGCTTTCTGGGTGCTATTCGCAGGGAGTGCGTTCGGGCAAGATATTCGTGTCAAGCCTATGACCTGGGAGCTTGACTCCGCCATTAATCTTCAAAATAACCGGGGGATGAGTTACCAGGGCCAGATCAAGACACAGCGTGACCAGAGTTTGCAATGGATTCAACGGGGCGGCCAGAAAGTGTCGAATTATCAGGTTGTTCGGACTGAAGGCAACTGGGCGGACGTGCAACAGAACGGTTCGATCACGTACTACCTGACACATGACGGGCACGACTGCGTGGCCATCTTTCAACGGACCAGCCAGAATACGTCCGTCACGATCGACTTCGGGGGAGGTGTACGCAGCAAGTTCATTGTTGGATCAATAAAATAGGCATCATGGGTAGCTGTTTGAAATTCCGCAAAGCATTTAGAGTGGCCATCTTGTTAGTGGCAGGCATTTGGCTTTCGGCTTCTGATGCCAAAGCTCAAAATACGTACTATTTTGATATTGTAGGCCCAACCCAGGTTTGTGCAGATGGCGTCACGGACTACAGTTATACATCTTCGCTGGGAGGAGCGTTGACTTGGTATGTTTGGGGCAGTGGGGTAATTGTTCAGAATTATGGGACCTCAATTGTAGTGCGTTGGTCAGGATCGGGATCAATCTCGGCAAACGGGTCTATGAATGGTGAGGGGAATTGTTGGTTTAACGATACCTGGCCGAACTATGGCTGGGTATGCGAGCCAGTAACTGATTACTATTATTCCCACCCATTTTCGGTAAACCCCGTATCGGGCGGATATATCAACGCACCTCCACGGGCATGCGGAACTGCAAGCGGCAGTCTTTCCTTACTAGGCAGCGCGGGATCGGTGGTGAGGTGGGAAAGCTCTACAAACCTGAGCAGCTGGACCCCGATATCGAATGTCACAACTACGCTCAATTACTCCGGGGTTACGTCTACCACTCACTATCGGGCGGTGACCAATCCGGGATGCATCGTGTATTCTTCCCATGCCACCGTATTGGTTGATGGCCCTACAGTTGGCGGGTTGTTATCTCCGGCCGGCACGGTATGCGCGCCATCGAACTCGGTGTCCGTGACACTTAGTGCTCATACCGGTAGTGTCGTACGGTGGGAAGTGAGTACAACCGGCAGTTGGCTCCCGATTACCAGCACGGCTACTACGCTCAACCACACGTTAACGGCAGAGTCCACGCAGCTAAGGGCGTGGGTGGCCAACGGTGCATGTGCCGGTGCTGCTTCGGCCGTCACCACATTCGTTCGTCTGCCACAGATTCCCAGTTACACCACGTCTGGCGATTTATACGGACCGATCACCCTTACGCGTGGTACACCCCCGGCCAATGTCATTTGGTATTGGCAGGGCACTAACCCCGCGGGAACCAGCACAGCCAATTCGTCTCTCACTTATGAAGTTGTAGAGTCCGGCACCTACTATCTACGGGCGCGTAACTCTGCGGGATGCTGGAGCAGCCCTTTCGGCCTGTCCGTTACTGTGGCCACTCCACCCTGTCGGGTCTTCGGTCCCACCACCGGGTGTGCACAACAAGCTTACCAGTTTTCCACCGACTGCAATACCAACGGCACTTGGACGGTGAATGGCATGCAATCAGGCTCGGGCCCTGCGTTAGATCATTATTTTGGTTCAACAGGCACCTACACCGTTAATTACGCTTATACCGAAATCGTATTTGTACCGGAACCCGATGGCCCTGGCTATTCTACGCAAACGTCATTCACCGTGTCCAAGACAATTGTGATCGGCCCCAACATTACCCCGGTTGTCACGGCAAATCGTTCCGGTTATTGTGACACAGACCCCAATACGCAAGTTCAATTGTCTGTGTCGAACCCAATGGCTGGTGTTACCTATCAGTGGGCATCAACCCCAACGGGCTATTCAGGCACCGGAACATCACTCACGGCAAATGGCGTGGTGAATCCGACAACGTTCAACGTTACAGCCACCAGCGCGAGTTGCTCAATTACTACTCCATTCTACTTTGATGTTGCCAAGACGCTAAATCAACCCACGCTGGCCGACCCCGAAACCTACCACAAGCGTCCGCTTTCCTATTCCGGAATCTATTTTGGGCAGCATTACTGGCAAACTACGGCTGCAGGTCAAAGCACGGATGCGCCTCTTGGTCCCCAGTATTATGCCACCCGGTCCGGCACCTATTTTGTCCGGAGGTTCTCTGCTGCTGCCAATTGTTGGTCCAATCCGCTTTCAGTCAACGTAACCCTGACCAATTTTACCCCACCGGTGCCGGTAGCCCGTTTGGTGTATGAACCGGGTTACACAGAGGTATACTTTTTTCATGACGACCGGCAGCACATACTCACGTTTGCCGATTATTTCTGGGTGACCAGTGCCACGTCAACTTCGATTTTACGACCTTACAACGAGGGCTTAGTAACCAAAGGCTCACGCATATGGCAAGCCGGCACGTACTATTTGCGCGGTCGCGACAAAGATACCGGCACCTGGGGACCTGCATTAACGTTGACGATTACGGTTCGACCCGATAACTCAATCAATTCGATCACGACCCGGCAGTTCGATGGCACTTCGGCCGAACTCACCATTGCCGAGAGCAAGACCTACTTCGATCGCAGAGGCAAAGCCATGCAGACGCAGACCAAGAACCTGGCACAAAATCAGGTGTTGGCTGGCCAGGGCATTGATGATAAGCAGGAGCGATCGGTCGGGTCAACGCTAACTGCTCCGCTCGGCACCACTGATTTTGCCTACAATCCGTTTTTTGCGCTAGCCCAGGATGGCACGGCCTATTCCGCACGTCATTTTGATGAGCCGGGCAACCGAACCAATCCTCAACCCCTGGATCAAACGGTACCGGGTACCCTCGGGTATTACTACGGTGCACAGAACACAGACGTGACGATGCCCAAAACGGAGTTTCCGTACAGCCGCGTTGACTTTTATGAAGATGGTACGGGCGAGGCCAGAAAGGCAGCAGCCCCGGGCAATCAGTTCCGCATGGGGCAGGGCCGCGAAAAGCTCAGCAACTCCTTCCCGGTTCACAACGAGCTTAATCATTATCTGACCAAGCGGGCACAGTTTGTGCCCGGCATCACCACAGCGGTCACCACGCTCTTCCGGCAGGGTGTGCAACAGATAGTGCGCGATGAAAATAAAAAGTATGCGGTCTCCATTTCCGATAAAAATGGAAAAACGGTGTTTACGGCACGAGCCGGCACCAGCACCAATAATGTGTTGGCCGTCACCAACCAGGTTACCGCTGACGTGAATGCTCCACTGGTGTATTTCTATCTACTCAATCCTCAGGTTATCACCCTCACAGGAGGAGTTTGTCAATTGGAGAATCTGGAAACCAATACTTCGTTCACCTATGTGACCGGCAGCGCTTTGGCAGCGGGATTCTACCGGCTTAAGTGGCAGAGCGGTGTGTGTAACCTCACCTACACCAACCACTATTTAGACGTAGCCTATCAGTTCTACGATGATGCCGGGCGCCTCGTGTGCTCGCTTTCGCCCAATGGCTTTGAGGCAATGGAGAAGCGTGGCATCACCGATGTTACACAACTGGACAAGACCAACTATGTGTACAACCACCAGGGTTGGCTGCTGAGCCAGACTGAGACCGATGCCGGTGAGAGCAAGTATATGTACCGAAGAGACGGCAAGATCCGTTTTTCTGAAAATGCACTGCAGCGGCAACGTGGCCGGTTCTCTTACACCCATTACGATGCGCTGGGCCGCCCTATTCAATCGGGCGAGTACACGGCTGCCGCCTACACGTTCAATTCAACTGCCCTGAAAGGCAAGTTGGATTTTAACTCACAGGAGATATGGCCCCACACCGGGCCCAGTGCTGCGGTAACCGATTGGATTAGGACTACGTACGATTTGCCGGATGCCGGCCTGGCATCGCTGGCGCTCCCCAATCTTTTCCAGGAGAATCAACCCTATGTACAAACATTTATGCGCGGTGCCGTGTCCACCACCGAGAACGCCAACATTAAAACCTGGTATAGCTATGACGAACTCGGGCGCGTGAAATGGATTATTCAGAAGCCGAGCTCCCTGGCCCGTGTGTTCATACTGGAGTACGAGTATGATTTCCTCGGCAATGTGCTGAAGGTAGGACAGCGCTCGGTGGAGGGCGGAGCCCAGTACGGAAACGAACGCTTTTACCACCATTATGAATATGACCGCGATAAACGACTGGTGAAGGCTTACACGAGCCTCAATGGTGTTGACAAAACGTTGCAAGCGCACTATCAATACTATTTGCACGGCCCGCTGAAGCGGATCGAACTGGCCACCAATCTTCAGGGCATTGACTTCGTATACAACATTCACGGCTGGTTGGAGTCCATTAACCACCCGCTGGCCAGCAAAGACCCCGGTCGCGATGGTCAGGTCGGTTCGCCCAACGCGCATTTCAAAGCGGATGTGTTCGGTTTATTGCTGGATTATTTCGACAGTGAATTCAGCGGTATGTTCCCCACCGCGGACGCCAATACCCGCGATCATCTTAAAATCCATGATCTTCCGGATCCCTCCAAAACAGAAATCACTCCCCGGTCGGCCGTGGCATGGCTGCCGGCCTTCCATACCCGCGACTACCCGCAGGGGTTGGATCTCCGTCAATACTCCGCTGAGAAGCCGCACTATCGGGAGTTGCTGGCGCAGTTTCAGCGCGATCAGCAAAAAATTGATCTCACATTGGATGAACCCGTAGTGGATGTATCAATGCCCCCGGTCGACTACAGCACGTTAACGGCTTCACTTCACAACAGCCCGGCAGTCGTGGGCGCTGATGAGACTCTTGCTCCCGTGCCGCCCCCGTTGTTCGATGTGGTGTGGACCAGCCTGGTGGGTGTTACCGTGCAGGGAACCACTATCACCAAAACGGCTGCAACCGGATGGGGCACAGCAGGAGCGGTCTCCCAAAATATCCTGGCAGCCTCAACGGATGGATATGTGGAGTTCACATTTAACGGTGGCACAGGCGAGCGGGTCGTAGGCCTGTCGGATGTAAACACCAATGCGAATTTCAATACGATCGACTATGGGTTTTATTACCACACCGGCACTACCGCTTCGGTATTTACCAACGGCACGAACCGGTTGAATTTCACGTTTCAACCTGGCGACATGCTGCGTGTGGAGCGCGTGGGTACGTCTATACTCTTCAAACGAAATGGGACTACGGTGTTCACCCAAACAGGGGCCCTTACCAGCGCGCTGATGGTGGACCTGGCGATCAATCAGATGAACACTTCGCTCTCGTATGTGCGCACGTCCTTCTGGATACCGGCCACTGCACTGCCCAATCCGCAATACGATGTGGTGTGGACCGATCTGGTGGGTGTATCAGTGAATGGAAATACGATTACCAAGACAGCCGCCTCAGCCTGGGGAAATGCTGGTGCGGCTTCAGTCAATCTATTACCGGCCAATGTGGACGGCTGGGTGGAAGTAACCCAACCTTCAGGACAGACGAATGGAGCATTTATGTTTGGTTTTAATGATTCAAACATTGATGCAAACTTCACATCAATTGACTACGCTATTCACATTTCGAATTCAATACAAGGCGCGGGAGTGTACGAGAATGGAGTAAGTAAGGGAACACCAGTTCCGTATACTACGGGTGATATTTTTCGAATAGAAAGAGTAGGTGCCACAGTTTTGTACAAAAAAAATGGGATTACGTTCTATACTTCGCTTGTTAGTTCCTCCTCTGCCTTGATTGCGGACGCTGCCATTTTCACCAGCGGCTACAGGGTAAACAACGCCCGCGCTTCGTTCTGGATTCCGCCCGCTCAGGGCGATGTGCCGGACATCTGGGAGTTTAGCGCACTGAAAGCACTTTACGACAGTTTGGCCGGAGCCACCTGGACAACCCGCACCAACTGGCCGGCAGCCGGCAGTTGGCCCGCCACCGCTACCAGTCAGCAGTACGGCACCTGGTTTGGTGTGCGTGTGGTCAATGGCGATGTGTACGATCTCAACCTGCCGAATAACAATCTCACCGGACGTATACCGCAAACCATCCGCACGTTCAAGGCCTTGCGTGTGCTTAATTTCTATAATAACAAACTGAGTGGACCGATCCCGGCTGTTATCAACCAACTTACGTTGTTGCGCGATTTCAATCTGGGTATCAACAATCTGCTGACGGGTGCCATTCCAGATCTTTCCACCCTCACCAGCCTGACATCATTTAATTTACGAAATAACACCGGGCTTGCGGCTGGCCCTATTCCCACGTGGCTGATGAACTTCACCGGGCTTACCTATTTGGATTTGTATGGCACCAAGCGAAATGGTTCTATTCCTTCCAATATCGGAAACCTGGTGAATCTCGTAACGCTGGATTTATTCGGTAACCAATTGACCGGATCAATACCCACCGGCATTGGCAGTTTGAACAAACTGGCCGTGCTTCAGTTAGGTGCTAACCAACTTAGTGGCGCAATACCGTCTCAGATTTGCAATTTGACAAGCCTGAATACGCTGTACCTGTACCAAAACCAGTTAACGGGTGCAATACCCGCCAATATCGGACAGTTGAGCAATCTGGTCCATTTGGCCGTTTATTCCAACCTGTTGACGGGCAATCTGCCGTCATCACTAAATCAACTCAGAAAGCTGCAGACACTTAATCTTTACACCAATCAGTTCACCGGCCTGTGGCCCTACTTGGGCGATCTTAGTGATCTTCAACAGCTAAACCTGAGTAGCACTCCTACCTACACCCCTGCGGTAATTCCCGATTGGATCGGCAACCTTAAAAAGTTGACCTACCTGAACCTTGCCAGCACAGCCCGTACCGGAAGTATTCCGTCTTCGCTCGCCAATCTTACAGCGATATCATCATTCCTGCTGAATGATAACGCGCTTACTGGTCCTGTTCCTACATTTATCACCAACTTCAGCGCACTCTACTATCTGTTTTTATTCAACAACCAGCTGAGCGGCCCCCTGCCCCAGAACTGGAGCGGTACACCGGCACTGTATTACATTCAGCTTTCGGGTAACCGCCTGACCGGAGCTATTCCCTCCAGTTGGCTCAGCATACCGGCCCTGCGGATCGCGTATGTGCATGGCAACGACTTCACCTCCATGCCCAACTTCAGCACGTTATCCTATCGCGCCAGCATGCTCATTCGCGTGGATAACAACCGGCTGGATTTTACTAACCTCGAACCCAACTTCACCGGCACCAACGCGCACGGGTTCAGCTACTTTGTATGGTCGCCCCAGAAAACCATTGCCGATGTAGCCGAAGTGAACGTGCCGGTAAATACCATGCTGGAAGTACCTGCACGGCCCTTTACCGCCAACTGCACCATCACCTGGGAGCGTGAAACCTCACCCAATGTGTGGACGAGTGTAAACGCCTCCAACCAAAACACTTCGCAAACCAGCTATCGCATCAACACGGCCGCCACCAGCCATGCTGGCCGCTATCGCTACCGGGTTACCAGTACCCGCGTTACTGGGTTCACCAGCCAAAGCGATCCTATCATGGTAACGGTCACCGATGTGCTCAATACTGTGCCCACAACCAGCCGCGCGTTATACAACGGTAACATCACCGCCCTTGCCTGGCGCACCGACCCGGCCTATGCCACCAATCAGGCTGCTTACAATGGCATGTATTTGTACAGCTACGATGACCGCTACCAGATCCAGGAAGCGCAGTTTGCCAACCCGAACTTTGCGGCCAATACGTTTGCGCTGGATGGCAACCGCTACCGCGAAACCGGCTTTGCGTACGACCCCAACGGCAACATTTTGAAGCTGAAGCGCTACAACCAGACCCAGGCAGCCGTTCATGACTTCACCTATGCCTACGATGCGCTGGCCAAAACCAATTTGATCTCCAACAGCGATGCCAGTTCCACCACCGGGTTTGCTGTGTATTCCGGCAACGGGGTTAACCCCACGCTGGCAGCTGAAACCATCAACGGGCAGAACTACGTGAAGAGCACGGTCACCAATGTGTCTTCGGCCAACCCGGGCTTGCAGTGGTCAACGGCCATTTCGGTAAATGCCGGTGAGCAATACGCCTTCCGTGTGCTGGGCTATCGTGTGTCGGGTACGGCCCGTGCCTACCTGTGGGTGAAGCCCAACAACAGCGCCACACCGCTGGTTTGGAACTCGCCCGCCAGCGAAATGCCGAACGGTGCCGGCAACGAAACCTGGGTGATCAGTGAGTTTACCGTGCCGGCCGGAGTCACCTCGGTGAACCTCGGTGTGCTGTTCAACACCGCCACTACGCTGC
This sequence comes from Cyclobacteriaceae bacterium, assembly GCA_046301755.1. Classification (GTDB taxonomy): domain Bacteria; phylum Bacteroidota; class Bacteroidia; order Cytophagales; family Cyclobacteriaceae; genus ELB16-189. The sequence continues at coordinate 24,520 of JBKCJM010000034.1, read as the reverse complement.
AGGCGGGCAATGTGGTATATGTTAACAAAATTGAATTCTATAAAGTGACCACCCGCAGCAACCGCCTCACCAGCGTAAGCGGCTACGTAAATGCTTACACCTACAATGCCTTGGGCCAGATGATCGGGCAGGACAACGTGAGCGGGCAGGATATGTACGTGGACTATGACGTGAGCGGCAAAGTAACCACGGTATACCGTGATGCGGCCAAGACGAAGAAGACCACCGTGTATAAATATGACGACCGCGGTTTTAGGTTGTGCAAAGAGACCTACAACACGGCCGGTGTGCACCAGTTCACCACGTGGTATGTGCGCGATGCCAGTGGCAACGTGGTAAGCATCTATAACCAAACAGCGGGGCAGGCCCTGATTACGCTCAGTGAAGTGCCGGTGTACGGCAGCGGCAAGCTGGGGCTGGCGCGGCAGCAACTGGGTGGCGGATATGAGTACATTTATGAACTCACCGATCATTTGGGCAACGTGCGCGCCACGTTGAAGAAAGACGAAGACGTGTACCTGGCCACTATGGAGGACAACGGGCAGGCCACCATGAGCAACCCGCGCGTGGTGGAAATGACGCAGTTCAAAAACTTGTTTGAAACCGAGAGGCGAGATGCGCGCATGAACAAGACGGCTAACACGGTAGTGCCTAACCCCGAGTGGAGCGCCTACCTCAACTGGGTGGATGACGGCAACCCCGCCACGAAAGAGGATATCATTGGGCCGGCCATTGCGTTGAAAGTGGAGAAGGGCGACCAGGTAAACCTGGAAGTATGGGCGAAGTTTGAGCGGCAGGTGAGCTACGGCCGCAACGCCACGGTGGCCATGATGAGCACGCTGTTGGGCGGCAGCTTTATCAATGCCAGCTTTGGGCTGGAGACCTTGAGTGCCGCCAACCAGGCATTTAACAACAGCCTGCCCACGGCCTTGGCGGGCACGGGCACCGACCCCGCCACGCGGCCGTTTGCCTATTTGAATTATATTGTATTTGATAATAGCTACGTATTACGAGATGCTGGCGCCATGCGCGTGCCCGATGCTGCAGGGTTTAACCCGGGCATGGAAATAGCGGTAGCGCCACAACGCGTTTCATTTGCCCTGCCCATAGAGCCCCAGCAAACGGGTTATATCTATGTGTGGGTAAGCAACGAAACGCAAGGCAGTAAGGTGTGGTTCGATGATTTGAAGGTGACGCATAAGTACAGCCGGGTAACGCAAGCCACGGACTTTTATGCGTTCGGCAGTGTACTGCGGGAGCAAAAATCTCCGGATGATCTCATCTACCGTTACGGCTACCAGGGCAACTACAGCGAGCGTGACCTGGAAACCAAGTGGCAGCATTTTGAACTGCGCGAGTTTGACCCCGTAGTAGGGCGCTGGACAAGCAAAGATCCGTATGGGCAGTATTACTCACCTTATGTGGGGATGGGCAACAATCCGGTGAGCGGGACTGATCCGGATGGAGGCAAAAATATCAAGTTTGATGCTGGCGGCACCTATATTGGAACGGACCATGATGTTTGGTGGCATAACCTGCTCTTTGGGAACAGGGGTGCGATTGTAGGAGCAAATGGAGAATTTACTTCAACGTTTCGATTTGCAGACGCTCAGCATGATGTAGCGGATATTGAGAATGGCACCATTGATAGATTGGTATTTGTGACGGAAGGAGAGATTACAAAAATGCTTGGGGATGCCGGGGCTTTCAAGAAAATGACCTTTGTCGAAGCTATCGACTATCTAAAAAAGGAAGGAGTCGGTGGAAAAAAATTTGATTTTTCCTATTCCGCGATTCCATCAATGTATCCGGGCGCAAGCGTTAATCCTCTAGCAAAGCCGTCAAGTATGCTCTTTCTTGTCGATGGTGTTGCTCATAATCATATGAATTTCGGGAATTTTTTGTTTGGAGCTGGGGGTACTGCTCTTGGAGTATCGGTAAGCGCACTTCAGCTAGGTGCTCACTACAATAGCCTAAAAAATTCCACCTTGAATGGTTATCCATCTCAATTTGATTCTAGCGATGATCAGTTCTCAATTTATTGGGGCTCAATGCATGCTCGAAGAGAGAAGTATCACGAAAGAACATATTTTGGAGGAAGCTCGCTAAGTACAAAGAAACGTTAGATAAACATGAAACAGCAAGCAAGGTTTATATCAATTTTTACATGCCTTTTCTTCTTGGTCAACTGCAAGAATCCAACTGGTGAATTTATTGCTAATTTCGGAGACAATAATTTCGAGGCATATACAAATGTTGCAGTCTATTTCCGGAGCGCTGACGAAAATGGAGATAATATCTTTTTTTTTGACTACTTAAGTGATTCCTGTCAATCACCATTCATTGTTTTGATTGATCGAGACACCAAGCGTGTGAAAGAGATTAGATCAATGAATGAGAAAACAGCCTGCAATGTTTCGAGCGTAGAATCAGCTAAGATTGCCGATCTGACCGAGAGGTTTTTGCAGTATAAGATAGTTTCTTTAAAGGTTGACAAAGATGGCGTTGTCTTTATTAATTTTAATGAGCACAGTAACTCCGGGATCATTCGGGTGTCTAAGTCTGAACTTTACAAATACTGTCAAAATTGTTATCATATTGAGGGTGATTGGTATTCGCGGGAGCAATGATATGCACTCGGGTTATTGTTGGTCGCTGACCACCAACATTTGAGATGAGTTGTTGATGTTATATTTTAGATATTATGAACAACATGAAGCAAATAGCAATATTTTTTTTGATTCTCACAGGCAGTCTCGCGGCTATCGCCCAAGGCATGTGGGTTCCAAGGCCCACTACCATCAACACGCCTATGGGCAATGTGACCACTACCACCATGCAGTACACGCCCATGTACTATGGCAACCAGCAAAACAGCCTGAAGTATCAGTTTACCATTGTGATGGCGGATGATAGTACATTCTCTCAGCGCACCACCATTGATATTTCCGAAAAGAAACACACCCTTAAAGTAAAAACGCGCAATGGCAAAAAGCTGATCGCGCCATCGGATACCCGCGAGGTCTACCGCATCACGATGGAGGGGCGCAAGCTGGAGGGCATTCCGGCCGATAGCTGCTGGCTGTTTCATTCCGTGAAAGGTAAAATCAATTGCTACGCGTACCTGGCGGAGGAAGGGTACAATTTCCTGGCGGCTATTCAGCAAGGCGAGGGGCCCATCTTGCCGTTGACCAAAGCTAATTTATTGGCCATGGTAGGCACCCAGGACCCCAAACTGCAGAAGATGATCGATCGCGGCAAGTTTGCCAGTGCCATCAAACGCTATAACACCGAGTAGTGAGTGCGCGGCTGCTCCATACGGATTTGTCTGCACAGTGGTGGTCAGCCATGGCCTTCCTCGGCATATTTTTCATCAGTTCATTTTCCTATGCACAAACTCCTGCTGTACCCCGGCCGGATACGGTGATCATTCAACGGGCAGATTCCCTTGCTGGTGCGGCAACCGAGCGGATTGAAAAGGCAACCAGCCGGGCGGATTCCTTAATTCGCGCACGCCAGCAACAAGCAGACTCGTTGTTGAAACGCGCCAACACAGTGCAGCAAAAAATTCAAGGCCGTGTGGAGAAATTTACTGCTGGCATTGCGGGTCGGCAGGATTCACTGCGGCAGCGACTCGGTAACTTATCCGTGCCGGATAGTCTCTTCCTGTTTAACCGCCACCTGCGCCAGGTGGATTCGCTCAAGAGTTTGACTCAACAACGGCTGCGGAGTGTGCAGGCGCGTGCCGGGCAATCGGCAGAGAAAATTCAACGATTTACCGATAGCCTGGAGCGGGCGTACACCCAAAAGGCGGAGGAGTGGTATGCGCGCTTTCGCGAAAAGACAGGCGGCCGTTTCGGCAATGAGGAGTTGGGTATTGCCGGAAAGATGAACTTACAAACTCCGGCTGTTGCCGATCAGTTTCCTGATCTGACCGGTCTCAACCTGCCTGATTTGAAGATGGACCTCCCCGGGTTGCCCGATCTGAAGGGCCTTGACGGTTTACAGTTACCTGGGTTGCCTGATGCCAATCTGCCCGGTGTGGATGTGCCCAATCTAGATGCCAACGCACCGCAGCTTCCCGGCACCGATGCGCTGAACCTGGGCGGCAATCTCCCTGGTGAATTGCAAAAAATTGGGGAGTGGCAGCAACAAGGCAGCGAAGTGATGAAGGAAGCGCAACAAATACAGCAGGAGGGGCTGGCGAATGGTGAGAAGTTGCCCGGGTTGCTGGAGCAGCAGGCCGGGCAATTGGAAGAGATTGCTACTATAACACAGCATCAACAACAGATCGAGAAAATCAGGAAGATGCAGCAGGAATACCTTGATCAGGTTGAGCAGTTTCGTGATTCAGCAAAAATAGAAGCCGAGGCTAAGGATCGGTTAAAGAACCTGGCGACCGAGCAAGTGGAGCAGCAAAGTGAAAAGCTTCAGGGCGCCCAGGCGGATTTGGCGAAATACAAGAGTAAATTCAGCGAGATTCAGAGCATCCATACGCTGCCCAGGCGTCCGCCTAATCCCTTGAAAGGAAAACCTTTCCGCGAGCGAATTGTGCCGGGGCTGAACCTTCAGATTTCCAAACGCGATAACTACTCAGTTGACCTCGCCCCTCAGGTATTTTATCATCTGCGGCCTCGCTGGCAGGCCGGCCTGGGGCTGGTGTACCGGTTCAACATCAATGTCGATAACCCGGCCGTGAATGCGCCCAATGAGTTGTTTGGAGGCAAAGTATTTGTCAACTACGTGGCCTTTAAGAGCTGGTTTCTGCGATTGGAGGAGGAACGGATTAATTACCGATTGCTGCCTGCGGCAAGTCCAGCCGCCAACGACCCCGAAGTTAGGTTATGGACTAACACGCTGTTGATGGGTATTGGCCGGGAGTTCGCGATGAACCGGATCCTGAGCATGAACACGCAAGTTTTGTTTAACGCGCTTCATGAGCACAACAATCCCTATACTACCAAAGTAGTTCTTCGAATTGGCTTCAACTTCTCCTTGAAGAAAGATCAGCGCAGAGGCTTCATCCGGGGCCTGAAAGAGGCGGGGGAGATGGGAGAGGAGTAAAGCCGCTCTAGGTAAACGCTTTGTTGGGACCCGGGACTGATACTTCGGCTAGCACTTGCTGATGCAGGGTATCGTATTTCTTAACATCCGATTTTGCAAATAGGCTTTGCGCGGGGTGGCCGCGGTGCCATGAATGAGAAGTTCCGATATATCGGTGTCGGCCAGGCCTATTTGCCAGCTGACGTTACTTTAGGAATGCCGCGCGGTGTGAGTGGTGATGTGGATTCCAAGCTTCAAACGCCTATAAACCCGTAGCGGCCTCGGCCAGAGCCCTGCGCAGGAGAATTTGACGGGCAAGAGCCCGCTGGCGATTTTCTGCTGGTGCGGAAGAATCCATGAAATGGATTGATTACCAATCAGATACATGCCCTTGAGGCGCATTTTTTGTCCGGCAATCAATTCGGGCATCGCCCGGAAACAAAAAATTAACCCGGGTTCGGTTGACTTTTTTGCCAACCAATCATTACCTTCAAAAATCAAATTTCTAACCAAAAAAAATCCTATGAAAAAATCACTTCTAGTTGGCACGATGCTCTCGGCCTTTGTCTTTATGCTGCTGCTTTCTACCGAGAGCTATGCGCAGAAAGAAATCACAGCATCGAAGGTTGAAAAATCGAGGGGAGCTTCGCAGCGTGCCCTGCCCGATGACTCAAAGCCTACAGTAAAGCCGGACAAATCGCGCGGCTCATGTTGCCTGGAGTTTGACAACTACACCGGGTACTACATTGACGTATGGGTTGACAATGCTTACCGTGGCCGTGTTGCCCCGTGGGATCTGGGCAGCATTTGCGTAGGCAATGGCTATACCACCTGGTATGCCGAGACTGCGGGCGGCACCTATTCCTGGAGCGACAGCGGACAGTGTAATAGCGTGAACTTAAGCTACAGACTGAAATAGGCTGATCAGTTAAAACAGAAGGGCACACGGGTTGTGCCCTTTTTTTCACCTCATTTTCCATCCCCCAAATCCGACCATCATGTTTCAACGCGTAAGTTCCTGCGCCCTGCTCAGCCTTTGCCTTTTGTTTGCGGCTGCTCATGGCCAAACCACAACCCCCGATATGCTGGAGAACACCATCACCAGTGTGGTTACCGTAGGGGTTTATCAAACCGATGTATTAAACAAAGTGTATGGCTTCCGCGGGGGGCTCAACATCCAGGAGAAAGCCTATGAGAAGGCGCTGGATCTGAGTGGCACAGAGTGGACCGGATCCGGGTTCCTGTACGAGTACAAAGGGAAAAAATATGCCATCACCAACGCTCATGTAATCGAAAATGCCTCCACCGAAGACAGCAGCGTATTTGTTTTCATGTACGACCGCTCCAAGCACATGGTAAAGGTGTTAGGCGCGGATTCATTCTATGACATTGCCGTGCTGGAGTTTTCTGCAGCTCCGGGCACTGCTTATCCGCCTCTCGCATTCAAACAGGAACCGGCTCGTCTCGGTGAGCCGGTCTATGCCATCGGCAACCCGCTGGGCGAGTTTCCCTATTCGGTTTCCGAAGGAATCATCAGTGGCAAAAACCGGGTTCGCGGATCGTTCAAAGGTAAGTTTGGATTTCTGCAATCCACGGCTACTATTATCTGGGGCAACAGCGGTGGGCCCCTTGTTGATCAAAAAGGCAAAGTTGCCGGCATCAACTCACAAATTGAAATCACCAGCAACGGCTACATTCAACCTCAAATCAATTTTGCTCTGGAAGCCAGCTTGTCCGAGCGTTTAGTGCGCGAAATCATCGACAACCGCGGGCGCGTGGTGCGCACATATCTTGGCATTGGGCTGGCTCAGCAATACGATGCCTACTCCGCCATGACGTATCCCGTTTACCTGAGTCAGGTAATCGAGAATTCGCCTGCGGCCAATGAGCTGGTGAAGTATGTTGGCAGTGCCGTTACTCATGTTAATGGAGAGGCAATTTCCAGTGTTGAGCAGGCTCTGGGTATTTTGGAGGCAGTGAAGCCGGGGCGTCCGGTGGAGTTTACGCTTGCCGTCAATGAAGAAGTGCAAAAAGTGATGGTTACCGGCCGGCAGCTTGATGATGCCTCTCTCTCGTCTCTGGCAACCCACGTGCTGCGGAAAAGCCAGTTCTTTAGTTTCGACAAAGATGCTCCACAGGCCATCGTGCGATACAATCATCAAACCACTTTGGCCATGCAGGATAACCTGATGGTGATTAAGCCCACCGGCAACATGCTCGGTGCGGACTATCAGATCGTGGCCGCGGGTATCTCGCGCCCGGACGATAACTCGGATTTTTATAAAGTCGTCACCATGGCCGAACTTGGTTCCGCCATCCGGCTTTCTTCGCTCAGCGGTGCACTTGATCTGGCGGTCGTCCGTTCCGATGATGAATACCAAAACGTAGTCAACTTCCGGTTTTTCTTTTCCGGAGATGAAAGCGTAGTGATGTCCACCTTATTTTACTAACCCACTCCAAACCAAATATTCTTATGAAACCTTTTCGCGTTATTACCCTCAGCTTGGTTGTGCTCGCGGGGCTGTCGCTTGTGCTGACTGCCTTCCGGCCCTCACCTCCACAGCCGCAGAAGTATGCCCTAATCGTGGCCATTGGTGCTTATGATCAACGCTCCACGGGCTGGGCTGAGATTAGTTCTCAGAACGACATACCGCTTATTAAGAGCGCGTTGCTCAAGCAGGGCTTCCCCGAAACAAACATTACCGTTCTTGAAAATGCGAAGGCGGATAAGGCTGGAATCCTTGCAGGGCTCGCGGCCTTGGAGCAACGGGCAAGTACTGGCGACATGGTGGTGGTTCACTTCTCCAGCCACGGTCAGCAAATTCCAGACAACAATAGTGAGGAGGTAGATGGATATGACGAGGCTATTGTTGCTTTTGGCGCGCCATCTTCAAATATGTATTACAGGCGATCACGCGGAGCCGACTATGATGGCAGCCTCCACCTACGCGATGAAGACGTAGGAACGGCAATCAATAATATCCGGGCGAAAATCGGAAAGGATGGTCACGTCCTGGTGATCATGGATGCGTGTCACTCGGGTACGGGTACGCGAGGCTCAGCTAAAACAAGGGGCGGGGTTCCTCCGCTGGATATTCCGGGAGCCGCAGTTGCACCGACAGGCAAGTCAGAGGACGGTGGTTTTGGTATTGCCGGTGAAGGTGCTGTGAAATCCCGCGGCACCGGGGGTGAGCTGGGAAAAATGGTACTGATCTCAGGTGCTCAATCGCAGGAAGTAAACTATGAAACGGAGGACGATTCAGGAAATGGTGTAGGGTCGCTTTCGTATTGTTTCTCAAAGGCTCTATCGAACATGAAGCCGGGCACCACCACCTACCGCGCGTTGTTTGCGCAGGTACTTTCCGAAATGGCCGTGAAGGCACCCAAGCAGACCCCGCAGATTGAAGGTGACATTGACTATACTATTTTTGGTGGAAACTTTGTGGCGCAGAAAAAGTATTTCGCAGTCACTCAAATAGTCGATAATCGCACGATCAAGATCAACGCGGGCCGCCTGATGAACGTGTCAGAAGGACTTGCCGTGGCGGTGGAGAAGGCAGGAACACCTGCACCCGGTAAAACACCCATGGCGAAAGGCAAGGTGACGAGTGTGAGCAATTTTGAAGCTACGATTGAGCTCGAAAAACCGACCGAGATCAAGAACAAACAAGATGCGTGGGTATTTGCGACCGGACAAATGGTGCCCGATGTAAAAGTAAAGGTGTACCTGGATTCGCTGAAGAACAACGAGTTGAAAACCGCCCTGGCCCAGGCTATTGCCGGCATGGGCATGGCGGAAGTGAGTAAAGGCGCCAGTGACCTCACGGTAAAGGAGGAGAGTTCACGCGGGGTTGTGTCTGTTAATTTGCGAAGCACAGCCTATGGCAACTTCATCAATGGCGATAGCCCGATTACGGCTAACTCCACAGCCGAGGCGGTGAAAGCCATTACTGAGCGCATTCAGAATTTCGCCCAAGGCAAAATGTTCAAGGCCTTGAACCTGGAATCGTCAAACTATGACGTGCGTATCACACGGGTGATCCCGTCCGGTTCCAATAAGATTACCGATACGGTAAGTTATAAAACGTTGGTAGATAAGGGAAATTTTGTCAATGTATCAGCGGGCACCTTCATTTTCCTCGAACTCACTAATCGGGGTGATAAGGTGGCGTATTATAACATTGTGGATATTGAGCCCAGCGGTAAAATTAATGCCCTGTTGCCAAGGGTGCAGGCCGATGGTGTACAACCTCCTATAACGGAGTTGATGCTGAACCCGGGGCAGACTAAGGTAATCCCCCACCCGATACGCATTTCCCCTCCGTATGGCAACGAAGTATTTAAAGTGATTGCCACCGGGCAAGCCTTTGACCTGGCCTCAACCATCAAGGCGCCCACGGCCGGTACGCGTGGTGGCGGCAACCCGATTCAGCAGTTGGTGGGTAGGTCGTTTGACGGTAGTTTCAGCACACGCGGTGCCGAGGCGGAATTCAGCGATGAAATGGGCACCAACACGTCTGAGTTTACATTTAAGATTGTTAAGAAGCCGTAGAATTTGCATGGCTTACCCACCTGCGTTGGCTGCTTTTTCTTGGAGAACGTAACCCGAACAAGCGGAATGACTGAGTTTAAGAAGTTCCACCGAGTTCTGACTTACGCCCTGTTTGTGGCAGCTAACGCAGTTTTTGCCCAGGACTGCCAAAAGCTTTATCAGCAGGCGAGAACTTTCTATGATGAGAAAAAAGCAGAAAAAGTCATTGCCCTCATTGAAAAAAGCAAATCATGCTGGGAGGCCGGTGCAGACTCGGTGCGGTGGAAGTGGGTGATGCTGACCGCTGATACCCATTTCTTCATTAAAGATGATAGTAAGACCGCCCTTCAGTTTTATAGCCGAGCCCTGCCGTTGGCACATGTATCGGGTCGCCTAGCCGACATTTGCCAGAACTACCGGGCCTTGGCAAACACCCACCGTTACCTTGAAAACTGGGACTCGTCTGCCCACTACTACCAGAAAGCGTTGCGCATTTATGCAGAGGGTTTGGTGAGCAAGAGCACAACCACGTATGCAAGGATGCTCTACCGTTTTGCGCAAGTAGAACTGGAACGAGAGCAGTACGGATTGGCCAAACAATTATCTGCAGAAGCCCGACCCTTGTTTGATTCGCTTAAGGTAGCTGACGATGATCGCTTTGATTTGATGGACGTGCAGGTAAGTGCACTTCTGGAACTGGAGGAATATGCGCAAGCGACCCGGGTACTGGTTGAGCAAGTTGCTTTGCTTAGCAAGATGTGTGGAACCCCAAAGGCGGATCAGGAGGATTGCGCGGCAAATTTTCAGAACATTGGCGTGAACTATGTGAATGCGGCTGAGTATCAAAAGGGCCTTGAGGCATATGAGACCGCCATCAGGCTCTATAAAAGCATAAAAAAACCGGACAAAGAAGGACTTGCGCAGTGTTACGGATCAAAGGGAACTTGTTACCGGGAGTTGGGCGACTTTGCCAATGCCCAAAGGGAACTGACGGAGGCGCTCAGGTATGCCGAAGAGCTTAAAGATGCAGGAACGCTATCGGATGTACGCTTTAAGCTGGCCGAGCTGTATATCGCCAAGGGCGACTTTGAGAAAGCCGAGCGCGAGGCACAGCTAAGTCTTCAAGCGCTTACGCCAGAGCTATTGAACTCGGATGAAGTGGCGGGCATCTATGAACAACTGGCCAGGATTGCGGCCGGGCGGAGAGACGAGGTAAGCCAGGAAAAGTACCTGAATCTTTACAAGCAAAACGCTATTGCCTACCATCGGAACGGAGACAGTCATGGTTTGGCGTGTCGGAGCCTGGGTTCAAGCTATCATGCCTCGGGGCAATTTGTTAAAGCTGAGCAAGAGCTCCGTGAGAGTTGTGAAATCTATCGAAAACTCTATCCCCAGGGAATGAATTATGAGTCCTCTTTAGAGAGTTTAGCCCACCTCTATCGCGACATGGGCCGTTTCGATCAGGCGGATTCGCTCTATTCCATGTGCATTGAGCTTTATGAGTTTAACCAGGAGTTAGGGATCGACTATTCCAATCTTTACTACTTGATAGCTATACTCAACGAAAGCCGCGGAAACTATCAATTAGCCTTAGAGAACATTCATCTCCACACTTCACTCGTTCAAAAGTTGGAAGGCCGTGGTTTGAACTACGCAGACGCACAGGATAAGCAAGGCGGTATTTACTATTCTATGGGCGACTACAAGAAGGCCGAGCGTTTTTACCTGAGGGCATTGCAACTTTACGACAGCCTTGGGGCTACGACCAATCGAATAGAAGCACTCCGTAGCGCGGGGGTTTTTTATATCAACTGGGGGAAGAAAGGGGAGGCGCTACGGCATGCGAAGGCAGCAGTAAACCTGGCACGCGATACTCAGGCATCGAAGCTTAGCCAGGCCTTGGGATGGCACAACCTCGGTTATGTGTATCAATCCTTAAACCAGACCGACTCGGCCATGAACCTGTTTCGGCAAGTCCTACCCGTTTACAGAGAATTCTCCGGGTACAAGAGCGACAGCTACGCTCGGATTCTCAGCGCATTGGCTTTGGGGCATCAGGCAAGGGGCCAGTTGGATAGTGCCGAATTTTTGCTGAAACAGCGCGTAGACATCTACCGATCAATCAACCCCCGCGGGGTGGACGTGGCGGATGCCCAGGTTACCCTAGCTTCGTTCTATAACAAGGCCGGAAGAATTGGTGAGGCCGAGTCGCTATACCGAACTGCATTAAAGCAAAAGGAGGAATTGTCAGGTGAAACAACTTCATTGGCGTCAAGTCTGGGTTCGTTCGGTTGGTTCCTGATTCAGACGGGCCAGTACCGTGACGCGGAGGTTCAGATCAAACGAGCGATGACGATCCTTGAAAAGATGGGCAACGAAGAGACAGACAGCTACACGGGCCGACTTACCGAGTTGGGCTCTCTTTATCAGGAAACAGGGGCGCTGGTGAAGTCCGAGCGGGTGAAACGTCAGGCGTTGGAACTGGAGGCAAAGCTCAGCGGAAACGGGTCGCCCGACTATGCCATTCAAGTGAATAATCTCGGGGTATGGTATGCCGCCACGTATCAATATCAGCGAGCTTTTGAAAGCTATCAGCAAGCTGCTCTCATTGCTAAGAACGTATTTGGTGTCGAGTCCGAACGGTATGCCTTTTACCTTAGCAATGTGGCCTGGGCCTGCCGAAGTCTGAAACAATACGATCGTGCAGATTCTTTATATCAGGTAGTGGGAGCTATTCGGAAAAATTACTTTGGCCCCCAACACCCCCAGACCTTGGATGTGGTGAACAGCCGTGCTTTTCTTGATAAGGCGCGCGGAAACTACTTCCGTTCCCGTGAGGGATACGAGCAAGTCTTGAAAAGCCGCAAGGAGATCTTCGGAGAAGCGAACATTAACTACTGGCGGGCCCAGCAAGCCGTTGCTGATCTTGACTTGAAAATGGGTCGCTATGACCAGTCGCTACCTGTTTTGGTCCGCCTGCGCGATGACTACAAAATGCAGTTGGGGGAGTTTCACCCAACACTTGCAAGTGTTAATAAAATGTTGGCAACCGGGTATTTGCAGCGGGCCAAGTCGGCTGAGGCATACTCATATTTCAATGATCTACTTAAGGTGCGGTATTTTCAAATTGACAAGACCTTTAGCGCCTTAACCGAGCGCGAGCGCGAGGAATACTACAATGGCATGCGGGAGGATATTGGACTATTTGCTTCGTATGCATTGATTGGTGCCGGTGCAATGCCCTTCAACGGTAAGTTTGAGAAAGTACCCAGGTTGTCTTTGCTGGGCGAACTTTATGATCATCAGCTGGCAACCAAAGCGATCCTGCTTAACAGCACTGCAAGGTTGCGCAGGCAAATCATAAGCGGTTCAGACAAAGTATTGAAGGAGAAATTTTTTGAATGGGAAAAGCTCAAGTCGCAGCTTGCCAGCCTGTATCAGCGCAATGTTGCTGAAAATCAAAACACCACCGGCACCGAGGCTAGCAAGTCAGTCCGCGACAGCCTGGAAGCCCGAATCGATAAACTTGAGCGCGAGCTTTCCTCCAAGTCCGAGCGATTTGCCCGACAGGACGACAAGAAGAAGTATTCCTGGAAGGATATTCAGGTAAAACTGAATCCCGGGGAAGCCGTTATAGAAATCGTTCGGATTCAGAAATTTGGAAATGCCGGGTGGATCACCGATAAATCAGATCCTAAGCAGTTGCGTTATCCCCGCTATGACCTCACCGATACTGTTGTGTATGCCTGCCTGATGCTCACTCCGGAAACTAAAACTGGTCCTCAACTTATTGTGTTGCCCGAAGGTAACAGCCTCGAAAGGAATTACCTCAAGCACTATCAAAACAGTATCTACCAACGGAGCCGCGATACGGAATCTTACGACCGGTATTGGCACGCTATTGCCAATCATCCGCTCATTGTGGGCAAAGTCAAGAAACTTTTTATTTCGCCTGATGGTGTGTATAATCAAATTAGCATCAATTCCCTACTCAATCCAAAAACGGGTAGATATGTGATCGATGAAGTAGATGTTGAGCTGGTGACCAATTCCAAAGATATTGTGTTGGCGCGCCAAACCAATGACCAAAACAATTACGCGGTGTTTATCGGTAACCCAGCTTTCTATACAACGCAGTCAGCAAAGGTGATAAAGGCCACTACAAAAAGTACGTCCTTAGTCAGGGGCGGAACGTTAACAAACCTCCCGGGAGCAGAAACCGAAGTGAAGAAAATCACGGAAATGATTGATAGCCTTTCGATAGGCTGGGAGCAAGATGTTTTGTTTGGCAAGGCGGCAACCGAAGCCAGGATAAAGGGCATGGAAAATCCGAAGGTGTTGCACGTTGCCACGCACGGATTCTTTGAACAATCGCGCGGGGCAGCGGGGACACGTGGTGCGGAAGTTGAGATCGTTGAGTCAGCGGAAGGCGAACGCCCCGGGTCGCGGCTAAATCCGATGCTGGCCTCAGGACTTTTTCTGCAAGGAGGGGGGGATGCACTTAGCGCACTAAAGGCATTTGACTATGAGTTGCTCGACCGGGAGGACGGTATCTTGACAGCTTATGAGGCCATGAACTTGAATATTGAAAATACAGAGCTAATTGTGTTGTCAGCCTGTGAAACTGGCCTAGGCGAGGTAAGCAACGGGGAAGGTGTTTACGGACTGCAAAGGGCGCTGAAGGTAGCGGGAGCCAAGGCGGTAGTCATGTCGTTGTGGAGTGTAAGTGACGATGCCACCATGGTACTCATGAAGGATTTCTATAAATCATGGCTTACGCATTCAGATAAGAAGGAGGCGTTTCGGAACGCCCAACTCAAGGTGAGGGGCATGTCGCAGTTTTCGCATCCTTTCTTTTGGGCGGCCTTTGTTATGGTGGGTGATTAGGCACGGGATAATGGCTATAAAATTTGATAGATTTTTTGATATGAGAATTTCGGTTTTTGTCTGGGTGCTATTGGCGGTTTTTGGCTGCTCACCGGCCTACAAGTTTTCATCGCCCATGCCATCGCCACCTCCGGCTGCGCGGGGCGAGACGGCCGATTTATTCGCTAAGATCTCGTCCGAGAAAGAAAAACTAAAAGGGCATCCGGTCGATCCTGAGATCGATGGTCTGGTGGCGTTTATCAACATTGTGAAAGAGATGGAGACGCAGGTGTCTGGCCAGTCCATTACCGCAGCCATTGACCAGGAAAATGTCGGCTTTAAAGCAAAGCACAAAAGCATTTATCAAAACTTGCAACGGGTGAAACTGATTTTTAACAAGGGGGGCACCGTTTACATTTCCACCCGCGATGGCGAGCCTCTTGAGTTTGGAGATGTGTATGTCGAGAATGGCTCTCGTGCGCGGATCAGCCACGAAGGGAATTTGACTATTTTTAGCCAGGTGGAGGGGATATATGGCAAGGCCGCCTTTATCAAAATGTATGTGGAAACCATTCAGTTCAATGAGCAGAATGGTGATTTGAAAGCTATCTTGAAAAAGGGCCCGTCTAAGACGGCCAACCTGAAGAAGGATATTCTGGCAGGTTGAGAGTGGCCCTAATCCGGCACCAAAAAGGGATCCGGGTTTTTGAAATCCCAGCTGAAATATCGTCTTTTAATCGTCATGAATTTGTTCTCTCGGTACCTCACCGGTCTGCTGATCTCGTACTCCGTACTGGCGGACGCGCAAGTAGTTACAACATCGTCTTCCATCCAAATGGCAAGCCTCAGTGCCGATCGCCAATGGGTGGTGTATGCCGATCAGTCCCGGGTTTACATCGCCCGAACCTCAGATTTGCAGGTGGTGGATCAATGGCCATATGATGTAGCCCGGCAGGGCCGAATAACCCAGTTGGCGTTCACTGAAGGCAACCCGAATGTCATCCGGATTCAATACAGCCGCTGGAACGGTGATTTTGCTCCTATGGATATCAGTGTATACCCTGCGGATTCGGTGATACTTTATCACCGGGGTAACAAAAAGCGATTAGGGGCTTTGCCAGGAAACATGATGGTCAGCTACGCGTCAGCATCACCGCGCTATACCATTGTTGCCAATGAGTTTTTCAAGTACAACTATCAGGGCAAAGAAAACTATGGCGCACAAAAGGGCATGCTGGGTGTGTTTCCGGAAAATGATCGACATCCGCTTGCCAAAGTTGCTGTTCGGCTGGCACTTAGCGCGATGGGGGATAAGGTGGCGATCTGCTATTTTGACTCACTCACAAAAAAAGGCGAACCCGTTTATTCAGTAGAGGTTCGCTCGTTGCGCGACTTCAAATTAATTTCCAGTAAGCATGGACTGACGGAGAAGCCAACGGTGTTCGGCTTTAGCGCAAACGGAAAGCACTTGATAGTTAAGCCTCAGCAGGAGAGCTCGAATTTTGATGATCAACCACTCGTTGTCTTGAATTCGAATACATTGGTTGTCGAGCGCTTAACCGAGCGGGATTCTGTGAATTTCCCTCCCTTCATTGACAATAGTAAGGTCGTTGAAATGTTGGATCGGGGAATGAAAATCCAAAGGCGCAATCTTGTTAGCCAGGCAGTTGAGTGGACACTGTGGCCCAGATTGACAGGAGTGTATCATAAGGGCGTGCTTCCGTTGGATGAACAGTATTTAATTGTCTTTGGTGATGAAATGGACGAAAAGGGAATGTACTCAGGAAAGGGAGCGATCCGGAAGGTTGATTTGACGGAACTCACCATTTTTACCCGAAATGAGGATGTGAATCGGGTGGATACAATCTACCGTCCGACAGACGTACGAATTCAGGAAAATATAATTTTGACCGAGGACTTCATTGTCAGTGATGATGGCCGGGTACTGGTAGGCACCAATGAAAATCAACTGGAAGTTTGGTCTGCCGAATCGAGAAAGAAGTTGATGGGTTATCGGTTTGAAAACGGCATCAAGGCATATCCCGATCGGGACGGCCAATTCATTCTGATTTTAGAGAAGTACGTTCAACGCAGTTACAGCGAGTTCAAAGTACATGTATTTGACTTAAAGCAAGGGACCCTCAGCACACGGGTAATTCAAAATGAGGAGCGTGGGTTTATGGATCCGAACTATCAGTGCGATTGCTTTGCATTGCCAGATAAGCCGGCTTCGTGGATTTGTAATGATCGAGGAACTTCATTTTGGTCGCTAAGTCGGGATAACCTGTTTCCCACAAAACTTGTGTCTGTTGATGTGACGGATACCCGCACGTATTCTTATAAAATTGACCGGATATCCAGAACCTCTGATCGGGATGTTCTCCAATTTCAGTTATGGAGAAGACTTTGGACAGCGGAGCAGTATCAATGGGTGGGCCATTCGCTGTTGAATTGCCAAACCCGGGAGGTGCAGAAAATAGAGAAGCCGAATCTCTCACCCGTCTACTGGCAACTTTCACCGGATGCCTCGATTCAGGTTGCCGGCCAGGAGTTACAATTCGTTTCGAAAGGCGCGAAGCAGAAGTTATTGTCAGGTATTGATCAGTTTTCTTTTTTGGATGCCCGCATTCAGGGCGGGAGGGTTGCCGTTTTCTACCGGGCTGGTGCGCGGGCCGATAGTGTGAAGGGCCTGGTGTTAAACATTCAAACCGAAAAAATTGAGAATCGATTTACGCTACCTGATTTCAGTAGTTTTACAGGTAGAGATGTTCATTATCTATCTCGCGAAAACCTGTACACCTGGTCGGTTGGAAGCGATCGACCGGTTCAGTGGGATAAAGCAGACTTTAATCCGGAGTCCTATAAAACACTAACCCAGGCGCGTGATTTGCAGTTTGATAACCATGAACTGATGTTACTCAGGGGGTCTGTCTCGCTAAATCTTGCGGATTTGCAAGTACGCGTTGTACTACCGTCCTATCGATTTGGTGGACTCCTGACCGGCAAGTTAAAGGGGCACCTTGTCTATCGGGTAGATAGTACGTATCAGCGAATCGATGGTACCTATGGCAGTAAGTTGAAGTACCCTTTTTACCACATGGTGGTGGCGTCAGTCAATCAACCTGATAATCCGGTGGCGCGAAGTAGCATGATTCGGCTGGATGATGGGGAGGGAATAGGTGGCGACTTATTGGTTTCCAACACCGGGCGGTATGTGGCTTTTCGCCTGGAAGGGTATACCGGCAAGGGCAAAAACCACCGGCTTAATTTGCTCGACATTGAAACGATGAAGGTGACCACACTGACGCGCGAGGAAGCCGCGAGTGTGATTTTCTCACCGGATGATCAGTACCTGGTGTGGGGTGTGGTGAAAGAACCGGAGAATATTCTTGCTGAACTACGCCACACCCGCTATGAGATTTCAACCGGTAAAAAACGACCGCTGCAAACCAACAAGTTTGATGGATTCACCAAACAGCACGATCAGGTGCTGCAAGCGGTAAATGGAGGAGTAGTGATTGGCCGTCAGTCCGGTGACTCCGTACAACGGGTCCGGTTTCTTAATTCACGGCAATTTATGACCTGCGCGGCATACCTGACTGAACACAATCTGGTTGCAGGAGGGAGTGATCAGGGTACGGTATTTTTCTGGGATCCGGAAAAACCTTCGCCACTTGGAAAAGTAGCGTGCGGTGCTGGCGGGATACTCAAAATGGTTGAGACGCATAACCGGCTTTTTGTACTCATGGCGAATATGCGATTAGCGGTTATTGATTTGTCCTCTCGCAAGCTGGCCTTAACCGGCCATTATCAGGAGAACGAGGCAGGCGAGGTCAGCATATCGTGGTTTACACCCGAGGGCTATTACTGGGTGGCGCGCGATGAGGTAAGAAGGTATCATTTTGTTAGAGAGGCGCGGGCTTTCTCTCTTTCCAGCTATGAGCTCAAACTCAACCGGCCCGACATCATTTTGAGTCGCACGGGGTTTTCCTCACCCGAGTTAGTGGCCAGCTACCTGGAGGCCTACCGTAGACGGGTGGCCCGCTATCCGTCCTATGCAGAAAAGGCAGAGTGGGAGGCGACACTACCCGGGCTGCAAATCGAGAACAAGAATCAATTAAAAGCGCTGACCCAGGATCCGGAGTGCACGCTAAACGTCTACGCGAAATCCGGCAACAGCCCCCTCCGAACAGTGTTCGTTTACGTCAACGGCAATCCGGTGAATGGCCGGCAGGGTATCCCTGCGGGCTCGGTCACCGAGTTCCGGAAGTCAATCTCATTTCCGCTTTCCTCCGGCTCAAATTCAATTCGGGTGGTGGTGGAAGATGAAGCAGGTGTGGAAAGTTTTCCGGAATCAGTTGAGGTTGAGCTTCAGCGGGAGTACACGCCTAAGGTATATTTTGTGGGGATTGGTGTGTCGCGTTATCAGGACGCGTCCATGAATCTCAAATATGCCGATGCTGACGTCAGACGACTGGCCGGGGATTTTGGTTGGCGATATGGAGACCGCCTCGTGGTCGACACGTTGCTCAATGAACGGGTTACGGTTGAAAACCTGTTGGCCTTGCGGGAGAAATTGAAGACTACCCATGTTGATGATTACGTTATCGTATCTTTTTCAGGTCATGGCCTTTTGGATAAGGACATGAACTTTTTCTTTGCCTGCCACGACATGGATTTCAAAAATCCGGAGAAGCGCGGGTTTTCGTATGCGCAGATGGAATCGCTTACCGACCTCATCCCCGCCAGACGAAAACTCCTGTTGATTGACGCCTGTCACAGCGGAGAGGTAGATCAGCAACAAGAAGCCTCTGCCACCCAATCGCTGGCCCCTTCCGTGCAGGTGTACCAGACAAAAGGAGCAACGGCCGAAATCGTATCCCAAAACACATCATCGTTTCGCCTGATGCAAAGCCTGTTTTCGGACGTTACCCACTCGAACGGCACCTTTGTGATCTCCGCTTCCTCGGGCGATGAGTTTGCCTTTGAAAGTGATGCCTGGCGTGGGGGAGTGTTCACCTATAGTTTCTTGCACGCGCTGGATGACTTATATGCCGATACCCGAGGAAAAGAGACATTTCGTATCTCAACATTGCGGAACAAAGTCTACGAAACGGTTATTCGGCTTACGCAGAACCGGCAGCGCCCCACTTCCCGTGCCGAGAATGTGGACTGGAACTGGCGGTTTATCGATATGCAATAGAAAGGTTTAGACTTGGTTAAGGCGTCTTCGATGAAAAAGCGAGTGCGTCCGGCTTCAGGCTTTGAATGAATTTATCTGCCTCAGCCTTTCGCAGGTTAGCGTTGTTTGACCGGGTAATGCTGATCCATTGAACTTTCGATCCTTTGCGAAGAGCGATCAGGTCGAAGTGGTACGTGTTGTTATCCTGTTTTCCTACTGCACGTAAACAAGAAATGGAATAACCCGGAAAGTTTTGGGTTAGAGCAGCCGGGCACGTCATCGGCTTCTGACTGATCAGTTCCATATTACGAACAACCTCATAGTGCAGAAGGGTGTCCAGTTCCATTTTTGTTGTCTTTTGGGCCGGCCGGAGGTCCCAAACCTGAAACGAAACCGCTTCGTAGGGTGGGTTGGGCTCAATGTGGGTGTATCTCACCAGGCCAATAAATTCAGCCCTTTCAAAATTGGGTCCGATGGTGTATTTCACACCGGCTGAAGTCTGACCAAAGGCAAATTGCGGAGTGGCCAGAAAACTACAGGCAACAATTAAAATGTGTTTCATATCGAAAATTAATGATGTTAATCGAACACAGCAACCAGCATCGCTCAGAAACGCGGTCCCCAGCACCGGTCACGGCTGCAAGACTTTCAGTCGCACAACAAAATACTCGCGCTCGGACCAGTAGCCGCTTGTGAGGTCGGCCACGGCTACCCCGGTGCTGGTGCCGCAGTGGATCATGCGCACCTCTGCGCCCTGCCGCGAGTGCACCATGCCGATGTGATAAACGCGGCCGGGCTGGTACTCCCGGCTGCCAAAACATACCCAATCGCCCGGGCGGGCTTCTGCCAACGGCACAGGCGCACTGATCTGCGCCAGCAGCTTGGTGTTGTGGGGCAACTCAAACCCAAACTGGTGGTACACCCAGATCACAAACCCGGAGCAGTCGAATGCTTTGTGCGGCTCCAGTCCGCCCATCTTCCAGGGCGTGCCCATCACTTCTTCCGATTTGCGCACGAGCAAGTCGGTTGCCGGCAACTGCGGGGGCAGTGCATATTTGAAGTTGCCCTGCTCGATCCAGATTTTTTCCGCGCTGATGACCGCCTCTTTTACAGACGCCACCGCAGGTGCAACGGCTTTCGGGAAGTACGCGCGGTACAGCGCAGTAGTATCGTGAAATTGCTGGGCAAGAAACGCAACGTAGTAGCGCGCCAGGCTGTCGGCCTTGCCGCGGTAGTAGCCACTGAGGCGCACACCGGCCGCACGAAATTTCTTTTTCAGCGTGGAGGTGTAGGGTGAGCCGTTGAACAGATCAGCGGATTGCCCGTACCGTTCAAATGCCTGTTGATAAGGCGCTTCGCAGGCGAGTTCTTTTGCGCGGTTGCCTTTTTCCAATAACGCACTCAACAGGTAGTAATGGCCCGCTGCTTCGGCCGGCTGTTGTTGGATCCGCTTCTGACTCAGCGAGATGACTTTGTCAAATTTCTTTTTGCGCAGCAGTTTCTCCAGCCGCTGGTCCGTTTGGGCGTGAGAGGGCAGCGCCAACGCTAACCCCAGCAGCATCAGAAATCCGCATTTGATTTTAGTGACCGCCATACATCGGTTGATGATACTGGCGGGCAAAAGTCAACCGGCTAACGGGGCTGACCAAATAGATTATCTGCCCAATACCCTTTTGAGTGTCATCAAATTTCGGAGAACTTAATGGTTACAATGGGGGCGGTTTGGGTGATCTTCTTTAAATACGGTTGATGGGTGAAGATTTCGCCATGATCTTTGTAAGCAAAGTCCATCTCCTGAATGTAGCCACTGGGGAAGTTACCCGAGCGATCGAGCATTTCCGAGAACCGGTTTTTATACTCTCTGCGTTCCTTTTCCTTTAATGAACTTTTCCAGTACCGCATGGTATCGAAGCGGGAGAGTTTGCGCCCGGCCCCATGCGCACACGACAGGAGTGCTTCCTCAGCCTGGGCAACGGAAGTTACACTTACCAGAAGACTTCCCCGCGTCATCGAAAGCGGGATGACAACCACGCTGCCTTTGCTGAGCTCGGTGCTTCCTTTGCGATGGATGATTTGCTTGTTCCCGAACCGGAGATGGTTGTGTATGGAGTCACGCAACTCGTACTCAATTCCGTACAACTCGCCCCGAGGCTCCGCGTTGGCCAGATTTTGATTCAGGTAGTTTTTGGGCATCAACTCTTTTTTGCCGCGCAGGTAGTTTGCCTGCAATAAGAACAAGAGCGTTTTCAAACAGAAGTTCTTTCTACGCTCATATCCGTAGGTCAGCGTTTCGTTGTAGTAGGTGAAGAACTTGTCATCGGCAAACGATCGGTGTACAAAGGGAACTTTGCGGCCGTACTCGAGTGAGAAGTTATCCACCAGGCCGAGGCAATGTTGGTAAAGGCCGATGCCCCGGTTTCGCGTGCCGGTGTGGCAAATGATGTAAATGGATTGCTCGTCTTCTTCCAGCGAAAGAAAATGATTGCCTCCGCCTAAGCCATCATCGGTCATTTGGGTATGGGCCAGGTTCAGGGCGCGGTAATGCTCGTTCTTGTTGAATGGCTTGAGCCAATTTGCCTTCGACACCTTCAGGTACATTACGCCACAGCCGATGTCTTTGCCGGTGACCAACGGGAAAAAGTATTCTTGCGAGGAAAAGGCCACGCCTACGGGCACCGCTTTTTCATCACAGAAGTGGATATCGGTGAAAGCGCAAACCTGTTGAATGTATTCCTGCTGCGCATAGGCCTCCACCTGCTCAACGGCATTCGCTTCTACTTTTTCCTTGTTACAGTAATATTTTAATTCTCCCATACATTTTTTTATGCCGGCCACCGTGAAACCGGACGGTGACCTCAGCATCTGAAGCATTAATGTGAGGGGATTCGAAAAGTCAACCCGAATAGGCGGGTCAATTCAAAAATACACTTCGAGTTGTATTCATTGAGCCGGCTCGGTTGTAGCGGCTGAGAACACCCGGTTGACAGTCAGCAAACGCGGTGTGACCAAAGTTTTGGTCTGACAGCAGTTTACGGATTTCGCAATTCGGCCACAACACGGAACCCCAGCCAATAAGCAGGCCCATCGTAGTTGTTTCGAGCACCGGGCTGGCAATCAGCAATAACATCTTTGCAGGAGCCGCCCATAGCTACACCTTTCTCGCTGGTCATCTCAGCTACGTTTCCAAATACGTCCCACAGGCCATCGTTGCTGGGAAAGAAAAATCGAACCGGCAGCGGTACTGCGTAGCCATACTCGGCCTTGATGCCAATATTTGATTCGCACCACGAATTATGACGGTAATTCAGGAGCATACAACCTTTGTCGTTAACTCCGGCAGCCATTTCTTTTGCGGGAAGCGCAGACTGTTGTTGAATGGCGGCCATCTCCTCGGGCGTGGCCAACCGGAAAGTAGGATATGGGTAAAACTCAATATTTCGGCTGCTGTTCAGGTAATCGCAGTAGGCTTGCGCCTGCTCAAACGTAATGCCCGTGATGGGCAGCCTGCTGCACTGCACCTGCGACAGAATTTTGCGGCCTTTACTGTCTTTATAAGTCGTGTCGCGGTAGAATGCCCGCTTGTCAAAAAACATTTGCCGGACACAACTATTAAATGGATTAATCACAAGTACTGAGTCTTCAGCCGCAAGCGCTTCGGCCTCCGCCTGATACTTAATGAACTCCACCCATTGCGTTGTAGTTGTTTCCGTCTCGGCCACATACAGCGTCTTGCCGTTAATCGTAACCGGCAGGAATCCGTCAATTTTAGGTTTTTTTTCCTTTTTCTTTTGAGCGGGCGACTCGATGACGAGCAACGCAAAGACAAGTAGTATGAGCAAGCGCATGGTGTATGTGGGTTTTATTTGAAAGGTAATGGAAAACCAGTTGAAAAGTCAACCGGCCATCTGTGTTATTTAATCAGTAACGACCTCAAGAAGCAAACGAAATCCAACCGTGGGCGTAGTACCCTCGTAAGAGACGTGCTTCGAAATAAAGCACTCGTCAATCGTGTTAGACCAACTTCCGCCCACCGCCTTTCCGGGCTCATCTACCATTTCGGCCACATTGCCGATCAAATCAAAAAAGCCATAATCTGATGGTGCGTAGGATTTTGCCGGGGCCGTGTAAACGAACCCATCGAGATGATAGGCAAAGGGCATTGAGGGCGAATGGGTTTCAAACCGCGTATTTGCCTTGAATTTCCCCTTGGCATCCGGGTAGTTCCAATAGGGAAATTCAGCCCAGGGTAGTTCTGGCTTACCCTCTGCTGTGCTGGATGCATACTTGGTGATATCACCCCTGGCGGCCTGTTGCCACTCGGTTTGCGTGGGGAGGCGTACCCGAACCTTTTTAAATGCTCCCTTTCCGGTTCCGTTAATCTGGTTATACTGATCGGTGAGCCAGTTGCAAAAAGCCACGGCAGCTTCATGGCTCACGTTAACCACCGGATACTTGTCAAAGGCCGGGTGCGAGAAGTAATAATCGGCAAGCGGTGTCTGGTTTTTTTCCACCGTCCATTTGGTCGTGTCGGGCAGCCAGCGGGTGGCTTCCGCAGTATTTCCTGATTGCCGAAGGGTCTGAATAAACTGCAGATATTCGCCATTAGTTGCCTCCGTTAGCGCCAACCATTTGGCCGACTCGTTCGGTAGTTGCCCAAAGTTTTTCAGTTGTGATTTGGTTTGCGCCTCAGTCACCAAAAAGATGTTCAGTATGATCAGTGTTGCGAACAGGTATTTCATAAGCATATGGCTATGAGTTTGTGTTGAAACGTGCAGAAAGTCATTTCGACTTAAACGAGGCCATGGCCACCGGAAATTGATGGTTCGTATCAATACTTTTTAAACTACCTAAAACTACTTTTTATCCATCCCATCAACAATCTTTTCAGCAACCTCTTT